>NZ_LWBS01000421.1 GCF_001652265.1 Rhizobium leguminosarum | reverse complement strand
CGGGCTTATCTCTGTCATCGTCATCTCCTGTTCAAAGGTTGGGCTAAAACAGCCCAATCCTTCAAATCAGAAGCGCATCATGCAAATCCCGCGCTCCAAATGCCGCGAAAGCGGCTTCGTTCAATCCTGAATGTCGATTGGTCCTCAGTCCCAGAGCAAACAAAAAAGGCCGGAAGGAGTTACCTTCCGGCCTTTATCGTGAAACCCGAACGGTCAGGCGGCTTCGGTGGCGTGGGCCTTGCGGACCTCTTCGTCCGTCAGGATGCCGCTGGCGCGCAGCAGGGCGGCGAAGCGGCCGTTGCTGTGGCTGAGTTCATCGAAGCTGCCCTGTTCGACGACGCGGCCGTCATCCAGGAAGAGCACCATATCGGCTTCGCGGACCGTCGACAGGCGGTGGGCGATGATGAAGGTGGTGCGGTTCTCACGCAGATTGTCGATCGCGGCCTTGACGCGGGCTTCGGTTTCGACGTCGAGCGCCGAGGTCGCCTCGTCGAGCACCAGGATTGGCGCGTCCTTCAGAATGGCGCGGGCAATCGCGATGCGCTGGCGCTCGCCGCCGGAGAGCTTGTTGCCGCGTTCACCGACATGCGTATCGTAGCGATCCTCACGGGTCTCGATGAAGTCGGCGGCGGCGGCGGCTTCGGCCGCACGGCGCATTTCCTCTTCGCTGGCGCCTTCGCGGCCAAGGCGGATATTGTCGCTGATCGAACGGTTCAGCAGGCCCGCATCCTGGAAGACGGTGGCGATGTGGCGACGCAGCGACTTGCGGGTCACCTTGGTGATATCGGTGCCGTCGACGAGGATCTTGCCGCCCTGGGCATCGTAGACACGCTGCAGCAGGTTGACGAGCGTCGTCTTGCCGGCGCCGGTCGGACCGACGATCGCGACCGTCTGGCCTGCCTTCACCGAGAAGGAGACGTTATGCAGGCCCTGCGAGCTGTTGCCGAACCCGAAGGAGACGTCGCGGAATTCGATCGAACCCCTGACGTCCTTGATCTCGCCGTTACCCGCCGGCTCTTCACGTTCACGCACCGAGTCTTCCAGCGCATAGAATTCCTCGAGCTTGGAACGGGCCTCGAAAATCTGCGTAGCGAACTGGCGCATCAGGTCGAGACGGCCGATCAACAGGTTGGCAAAGCCGATGAAGGCGATGACGTCGCCGACGCGCAGCTGGCCGGCCTGGACGAGCATGGTGCCGATGATCAGGACCACCATCATCGCGATGGTCGACGCCATGCGGTTCAGTGCGCTGGCGATCGCCCACCAGTCGAGCACCGGATACTGAGCTTCGAGCAGACGGTCGGCGAAGGATTTCAGCGCCCTGGTTTCGGCCTCGATGCGGTTATAGCTGTGCAGGACAGAAACGTTGCTGATCGAGTCGCTGACGTGCGAGAAGACGGTGTGATAATGGTTCTCGACCGAAGCCTGGCCGTCCTTGGTGCGGCTCATGACGACGCGGCCGATCAGCCAGTAGGCGATGGCGAGCACCATGAGGACGGCGGAAAGGCGCAGGTCCATCGACATTGCGGTCGGTATCAGAAGGGCAAGCGCGATGACCGTCGACAGATGGTTGCGCATGAATTCCAGCCAGAGGCCGAACAGCGTCTCGCAGGCGCGCAGCAATGTATGCAGCGCGTTGGAGGTGCCGCGCTGATGGTGCCAGCCGAGCGGCATGGAAATGATGCGGCCGAAGGCTTCCGTCAACAGCGTCGCTCGCCGGCCATGGGCCAGCCTGTCGGCCTCGCGGGCCACCAGGACGAAGGCAATGGTGTTGAAGACGGCGAAAGTCGCCCACATGAAGAGGATGGGCTTGACCTCACCCTTGCCCGAAATCGCATCGATAATGCGACCGAACAGGATCGGCTCCGCGATGGTAATCGTCGCAAGAACAATGTTTGCGACAACGACCAGGGATACGCGCAGCTTGTAGGCGCCAAGATAGCGCAGAGCCCTTGCATAGACCTTGAATAGCGTCACGTCGAACCTCTTGTGCATCTGCGAAAACGGGATGATGCGATGCTACAAAAGGCTACCTGAACGGGCGATTAACGGAGTATTCAGAGTTCAATCGATGTGATGACTGACGCGATGGTACTGTCGCAGGACGTGACGGGATGGCCGTGGCGTCGAAATTGCCATCCGGCTATATCTCGCAACAATTTGCACTTGCATTTTATTCAATGTTTAGCACAGCATTAAATTACAGACTGCATTTATTGAAGACCGTTTCGCGACCAGTTTGACCAGCCGCCGACGGCCTCAGGCGGGCATCAGGTCCGGGCAAGGGGCATTTTTGTGAATATTAATTTGTTAATTCAATTACTTGTAATTCTGGAAGAATGCTCAAATCCTGAAGCTGTCGTCACCGAACTGGAGCAGATCCTCCACGGTTGCGGCTTCGAATATTACGGTCTGCTGCGCCATGTGCCGCGGAATCCGGTGCAGCAGAATCCAGAGCCCTGGGCTGCGGCGCTTGCCGGCCGCTGGCCGGAACAATGGCCGCAAATATATACTGCGAAAAAATATGCTCTGATTGATCCGATGGTGCGCTATCTCGCTCATGCGCAGCGGCCTTTCCGCTGGCGTGAGGCGATGGTGGCCTTCCACAAGGATGCGCATCAGCGCCGCATGGAGCAGATGATGGTCGATGCCTTCGGGCATGGAATGGAGGATGGCTACATCTTTCCGATCCACGGACGCAACGGCATTCTCGCCAGCCTCAGTCTCGCCGGCAAGCCGATCGAGCTGTCGCCGGTGGAGATCGCACTGTTGGAGGCGGTGGCGCGCAAGGCCTTCTGGCGGCTGCTCGATCTGAAAGGCGAGGCGCCGGCGCTGGAAACCGTGTTGCCGGCCGATACGCCGCTGACGCGGCGCGAGATGGAAATCCTGCATTATCTCGCCGAAGGCATGACGTCGATCGAGATCAGCAAGATGCTGAAGATCTCAAACCACACGGTCGACTGGTATATGAACGGCCTGCAGGACAAGCTAAAGGCGAAAAACAGGCAGCAGGCGGTGGCGCTTGCCTTCCGTCATGGACTGATAAGTTAGAGCGATTCCGCTTCTCATCGAAGCGGAATTGCTCTGGTTTTTTATTTTGATGCAACTCCGGACGGAAAACCGCTTCGCACTTTTTCTGGAGCTGCTCCAGAATGTCGAAAAATTGCATTTCGCAGTCGCAAGATAAATTGAACTTTCTGTGACAAGAAGTTAAGAATTTCCTTCGCGGGTGCAGCATGCCCGCGTCTGAACGTCTGAGGAGACCGTTTTGCCCATTTCCAAGATTCTCGTTGCCAATCGCTCTGAAATTGCCATTCGCGTGTTCCGTGCGGCCAACGAACTTGGAATAAAAACGGTGGCAATCTGGGCGGAAGAGGACAAGCTGGCGCTGCACCGCTTCAAGGCGGACGAGAGCTACCAGGTCGGCCGCGGCCCGCATCTTTCCAAGGACATGGGTCCGATCGAGAGCTATCTGTCGATCGAGGAGGTGGTCCGCGTTGCGAAACTCTCCGGCGCCGATGCCATTCATCCCGGCTATGGCCTGCTGTCGGAAAGCCCCGAATTCGTCGATGCCTGCAACAAGGCCGGTATCATCTTCATCGGCCCAAGGGCCGATACGATGCGCCAGCTCGGCAACAAGGTCGCAGCGCGCAACCTGGCGATCTCGGTCGGCGTTCCTGTGGTGCCGGCCACCGGGCCTCTGCCGGAGGACATGGCCGAAGTGGCGAAGATGGCGGAAGGGATCGGTTATCCCGTCATGCTGAAGGCCTCCTGGGGCGGCGGCGGGCGCGGCATGCGCGCGATCCGCGATCCGAAGGATCTCGCCCGCGAGGTGACGGAGGCCAAACGCGAGGCGATGGCTGCCTTCGGCAAGGACGAGGTCTATCTGGAAAAGCTCGTCGAGCGTGCCCGCCATGTCGAAAGCCAGGTTCTCGGCGATACGCATGGCAATGTCGTGCATCTCTTCGAGCGTGACTGCTCGATCCAGCGCCGCAACCAGAAGGTCGTCGAGCGCGCCCCGGCGCCCTATCTCTCGGAGGCGCAGCGCCAGGAACTCGCCGCCTATTCGCTGAAGATCGCGGCCGCGACCAATTATATCGGCGCCGGTACCGTCGAATATCTGATGGATGCCGATACCGGAAAATTCTACTTCATCGAGGTCAATCCGCGCATCCAGGTCGAGCATACGGTGACCGAAGTCGTCACCGGCATCGATATCGTCAAGGCGCAGATCCACATCCTCGATGGCTTTGCGATCGGCACGCCGGAATCGGGCGTGCCGCGCCAGGAGGATATCCGTCTCAACGGCCATGCGCTGCAGTGCCGCATCACCACGGAAGATCCGGAGCATAATTTCATTCCGGATTACGGCCGTATCACCGCCTATCGCTCAGCGTCCGGTTTCGGCATCCGCCTCGATGGCGGCACCTCCTATTCGGGCGCGATCATCACCCGCTTTTATGATCCCCTTCTCGTCAAGGTCACGGCATGGGCGCCCAATCCTTCCGAAGCGATCGCCCGCATGGACCGGGCGCTGCGCGAATTCCGCATTCGCGGCGTGGCAACCAACCTGACCTTCCTCGAAGCAATCATCGGCCATCCCAAGTTCAGGGATAACAGCTACACGACACGCTTCATCGATACGACACCGGAACTCTTCCAGCAGGTCAAACGCCAGGATCGCGCCACGAAGCTCCTGACCTATCTCGCCGACGTCACCGTCAATGGTCACCCCGAAGCCAAGGACAGGCCGAGGCCACTTGATAACGCGGCCGAGCCGGTGGTCCCCTACGCCAACGGCAACACGGTTAAGGACGGCACGAAGCAGCTCCTCGACACGCTCGGCCCGAAGAAATTCGGCGAATGGATGCGCAACGAGAAGCGCGTGCTTTTGACCGACACGACGATGCGTGACGGCCACCAGTCGCTGCTCGCCACCCGCATGCGCACCTATGACATCGCCCGCATCGCCGGCACCTATGCGCATGCGCTGCCAGGCCTTTTGTCGCTCGAATGCTGGGGCGGAGCGACCTTCGACGTCTCCATGCGCTTTCTGACCGAGGACCCGTGGGAGCGCCTGGCGCTGATCCGCGAGGGCGCGCCGAACCTTTTGCTGCAGATGCTGCTGCGCGGCGCCAACGGCGTCGGCTACACCAATTATCCCGACAATGTCGTCAAATATTTCGTCCGCCAGGCGGCCAGGGGCGGCATCGATCTCTTCCGCGTCTTCGACTGCCTGAACTGGGTCGAGAACATGCGCGTCTCGATGGATGCCATTGCCGAGGAGAACAAGCTCTGCGAGGCGGCGATCTGCTATACCGGCGACATCCTGAACTCGGCCCGTCCGAAATACGATCTGAAATACTATACCGAGCTTGCGGTCGAACTCGAGAAGGCCGGCGCGCATATCATCGCGCTCAAGGATATGGCGGGCCTTCTCAAACCTGCGGCTGCGAAGGTTCTGTTCAAGGCGCTGCGCGAGGCGACCAGCCTGCCGATCCATTTCCACACGCATGATACATCGGGTATTGCAGCCGCGACCGTTCTTGCCGCTGTCGATGCCGGCGTCGATGCCGTCGATGCCGCCATGGATGCGCTGTCCGGCAATACCTCGCAGCCCTGTCTCGGCTCGATCGTCGAGGCGCTGCGCGGCACGGAGCGTGATCCGGGCCTCGATCCGGAATGGATCCGCCGCATCTCCTTCTATTGGGAAGCGGCGCGGAACCAATATGCCGCCTTCGAAAGCGATCTGAGGGGCCCGGCATCCGAAGTCTATCTGCACGAAATGCCGGGTGGCCAGTTCACCAACCTCAAGGAACAGGCGCGCTCGCTCGGGCTCGAGACCCGCTGGCATCAGGTGGCGCAGGCCTATGCCGACGCCAACCAGATGTTCGGCGATATCGTCAAGGTGACGCCGTCTTCCAAGGTCGTCGGCGACATGGCGCTGATGATGGTGTCCCAGGACTTGACGGTTGCCGATGTCGTCAGCCCTGACAAGGAAGTCTCCTTCCCGGAATCGGTGGTCTCGATGCTGAAGGGCGATCTCGGCCAGCCGCCGTCAGGATGGCCTGAAGCGCTGCAGAAGAAGGCGCTGAAGGGCGACAAGCCCTATACGGTACGTCCCGGCTCGCTGCTCAAGGAGGCCGATCTCGATGCGGAGCGTAAAGTCATCGAGACGAAGCTCGAGCGCGCGATCAGCGACTTCGAATTCGCTTCCTACCTGATGTATCCGAAGGTCTTCACCGATTTCGCGCTCGCCTCCGATACCTACGGCCCGGTCTCGGTGCTGCCGACGCCCGCCTATTTCTACGGTCTCAAGGACGGCGAGGAACTGTTTGCCGATATCGAGCGCGGCAAGACGCTCGTCATCGTCAACCAGGCGATGAGCGCCACTGACAGCCAGGGCATGGTGACCATCTTCTTCGAACTCAACGGCCAGCCGCGCCGCATCAAGGTGCCGGACCGAGCCCATGGGGCGACAGGTGCCGCTGTCCGCCGCAAGGCCGAACCGGGCAATGCCGTTCACGTCGGTGCGCCGATGCCGGGTGTCATCAGCCGTGTCTTCGTCTCGCCCGGCCAGGCCGTCAACGCCGGCGACGTGCTCGTCTCGATCGAGGCGATGAAGATGGAAACGGCGCTGCATGCGGAAAAGGACGGCACGATTTCCGAAGTGCTGGTGCGGGCGGGCGATCAGATCGATGCCAAGGACCTGCTCGTCGTCTATGCAGGTTGAACAGCAAGTGCCCGTCGTTGAACAGCGCCCTTGAGCGCCTTTGCGAACCGGCTTCATTCACCCGATCGTGTACGATCCGCCTGTTAAAAAGCTGATAGTTAGCAGCCTCCGCGCCTTGTCCGGCGCGGAGGCTTTCTCATAAGCTTGGCCTTCCGCCATCCGTCCACAAAATCAATCCAGGAAACAATATCAATGAGCAAGTTGAAGATTGCCGTCATCGTCGGCAGCACGCGTATTGGCCGTTTTGCCGAGCATCCGGCCAAGTGGATTGCCGCTATCGCCGCCGAGCGGCAGGACATCGAGGTCGAGGTTCTCGACCTGCTCGACTACCCCATGCATTTTTTCGGTGAGCAGCGCGCCACGACCGCTGAAAGCGAAACGGCAGAGCGCTGGAAAAAGAAGCTGCGTGAGTTCGACGGCTTCATTTTCACCGTCGCCGAGTACAATCACGCTCCGACGGCCGTTCTGAAGAACGCCATCGATCTCGGCGAGTTCATCCAGAAGCCGGTCGGTTTCGTCGGTTACGGCGGCGTCGGCGGCGCACGTGCGGTCGAGCATCTTCGCCTGATCTTCGTGGAAATGGGGGCGGCCTCGGTGAAAACCGGCGTGCATATCGCGCTTGGCGAATATCTCGGCGTCCTCAAGGAAGGCAAGAGCCTCAGCGAATACGCGCATCTCAACGAAGCGGCGAAGAACCAGCTCGACCAGCTCACCTGGTGGGGCAATGCGCTAAAGGCGGCGCGGGCCGTCGTCACCGCCTCCTGATTGGAATTCCAGCAATGCCGGGATGTTCGCATCCCGGCATTAGATCCGGATGATTTTAGGCGAGGTCAGCCTAAAATCTGAATCCGGATCTAAATCAAAGAAATAGAGCACGATGTCGTCCGAAAACCGCTCACACTTTTCGGCATCATGCTCTAGCTCAGATATCGTAAGTATGGGCGGCGTTGATCGTCGAGATGAAGCGTTTGGTGCGCTCGCGCGCCGGCGCATTGAAGATCGCCTTGGCGCTGCCCGTTTCCACCACGCTGCCGGCTTCCAGGAAAACCACGTCATTGGCGATCTTGGAGGCGAGCCGGAGATCGTGGGTCGCCATCACCATCGTCGTGCCTTCGCTGGCAAGTTGGCCCAGCACATCGACCACTTCGGCCGAAAGCTCGGGATCGAGGGCGGATGTCGGCTCGTCACAGAGAAGCACGCGCGGCGACGGCGCCAGTGCGCGGGCGATCGCGACGCGCTGCTGCTGGCCGCCCGACAGCGTCGAAGGCCAGGCATCGGCCTTGTGCGTCATGCCAACCTTAGTCAGCAATTCCATCGCACGCTCGCGGGCCTTTTCCCTCGGCCATCTCAACACCGTCACCAGGCCTTCCATGACATTCTCGATCGCGGTCTGATGCGGGAATAACTGGAAGTTCTGGAAGACCATGCCGGTCTGGCGGCGGATCTTCTGGATCGCCTGCCAGCTCGTTCGTTTGCCTGGCGCAAAGGCCAGCTTCTCCTCTCCGAGGCGGATCGAGCCGGCGGTCGGAATTTCGAGCAGGTTGATGCAGCGCAGCAGCGTGCTCTTGCCGCCGCCGGAAGGCCCGACCAGCGCGGTGACGCTACCTTCGGGGATGCGGATACTGATATCCTTGAGGATGATGGCGTCGCCGAAGCGCTTTTCGATGTTGGAAAGCTCGATCATGCATTTGCCTCCAGCATGCCGCCATAACGCGCGAAGCGGCGTTCCAGCCGCACCTGCAGCTGCGAGAGGACGGAGCTCAGGACGAGATAGATCAGCGCCGCCTCGATATAGAGGATCAGTGGTTCATAGGTGGTGGCGACGATGCGCTGCGCCGCCTGGAAGAGCTCCGGCACGGTGATGGCCGCGGCAAGCGAGGTATCTTTGACCAGGGAGATGAAGGTGTTCGACAAAGGCGGCACGGCGACGCGGGCGGCCTGCGGCAGGATGGTGCGGCTCATCGCCTGGCGCCAGCTCATGCCGATCGAATAGGCGGCCTCCCATTGGCCCTTCGGCACCGAGGAAATGACGGCGCGGATGATCTCGGAGCTGTAGGCGCCGATATTCAGCGTGAAGCCGATGAGGGCGGCCGGGAAGGCATCGAGTAGGATGCCGAGGCTCGGCAGGCCGTAGAAGATGACGAAGAGCTGTACGAGCAGCGGCGTGCCGCGGATGACCCAGACATAGAAGCGCGCGATGGCGGAGAGCGGCATCGGCCCGAAGAGCCGGGCGATTGCGGTGGCGAGCCCGAGGGCCAGGCCGAAGACGAAGGATAGCAGGGTCAGCGGAATGGTGAAGATCAGCCCCGCCCACAGGAGCGAGGGCAGCGATTCCGCCATCAGTTGGAGCCAGTGCGCCAAGGGGGTTCTCTCTCGTCGGTTGGGTCGTGATACTCGAAATACCCCTCCCCAACCCCTCCCCACAAGGGGGAGGGATTTATCCAGGTGCCGCCTCGCAAGAAATAGCGACCGAGCGGCAGGCCGAAACGATTATTTGGAGATGAGGCAGGCCGCCGGCTAAGCCCCTCCCTCTTGTGGGGAGGGGTTGGGGAGGGGACTTTTCTTCAGTTGAACTTACTTGGAAACGTCCTGGCCGAAATACTTGTCGGCGATCTTCTTATAGGTGCCGTCGGCCTTGATGTCGGCAAGCGCCTTGTTGATTTCGGCGAGAAGCTCGGGCTCGTTCTTGCGGATGATGACGCCGGAGTAGTCGGCATTTTCCTGCTCGGCGACGATCTTCACCGGCGCATCCGGCTTGTGCTTCTTGAAATCGAGGAAGGAGAGGCTGTCGTTGATCGTGGCGTCGGCGCGTTTGGTCAGCACGAGCTGGATCGATTGATCAAAACCGTCGGTGCCGACGAGCTCGGCACCGGCTTCGGTTGCGAGCTTGCCGAAGTTGCTGGTCAGCGACTGGGCGGCCTTCTTGCCCTTCAGGTCGGCGAAGGTCTTGATGCTGTCGTCGCCGTCGCGGGCGATCAGTACGGCCTTGGAGGCGATATAGGGCTCGGAGAAATCATATTTCTGCTTGCGGGCTTCGGTGATGCCGACCTGGTTGATGACCGTGTCGTAGCGCTTGGCGTCGAGGCCGGCGATCAGGCCATCCCACTTGCCTTCGACGAATTCGGCCTTGACGCCGAGCTTGGCGGCGATCGCTTCGCCGATCTCGACATCGAAGCCGACGAGCTTGCCGCTTTCGTCATGATAGGTGAAGGGCGCATAGGTGCCTTCGGTGCCGATCTTGAAGACGCCGGCCGATTTGATGGCGGCGAGGTTTTCACCGGCATGGGCAGGCAGGAGGGCCGCAGCCTGAATGAGGGCGGCGGCGGCGACGTTTTTCAACCAGTTCATTGTTTCATCCATCCTTGGGAGGTGTTTCGGATGGGGATAGTTGGCAGAAAATTATGGCGCCGGAAGCGTAGAAAACTGCGAATAAAAGCAGCAACTGCAAATATTTTTCTCAAACGGCCGCTCGAACCATGAATCCGGCAGAAACGGGCATCAGGCGGCGATGCGGCGGTGCAGTTTTTCGCTCACGATGATGATCAATCCGGCGCCGACGACCACATTCTGTGTCGGGATCCCGGCCCAGATCAGATACCGCAGGAGGAAAGCCCAGACGAGAGAGCTGTATTCGAATGGCGCGGGCACGGAGACGGGCGCCCGACGTATGCCTTCGAAAAATCGGAATGACCAATCGATTTTCCCGCCTCTCGGACCGGTCAATAGGGCATGTTCGCTCTACTAGTGCAGCTTTGTTTCCGAACGTCAGAAAACGTGTGACCGTGCATATTGCCTGCATGATCATAAGCGTTTATGCACGTTTTCGGTTTATGAGATCTCGATCCGGTAGGAACATGCAGGATTTTCTGTTGCGAGAGCGCCAAGGCGTGATTTCCGAGAGGCTGCGGCTGAATGGCCGCGTGCTCGCGACGGAGCTTGCGCTCGAATTCGGTGTCTCCGAGGACACTGTACGGCGGGACCTGCGCGAGAT
Organism: Rhizobium leguminosarum; assembly: GCF_001652265.1. Taxonomy (GTDB): domain Bacteria; phylum Pseudomonadota; class Alphaproteobacteria; order Rhizobiales; family Rhizobiaceae; genus Rhizobium; species Rhizobium leguminosarum_D. Next base: position 39,571 of record NZ_LWBS01000421.1, on the reverse strand, counting down.
GGCGGCAGCAGGGCTCTGCGAGCGGGTCTATGGCGGCGCATTGCCGGTCTCACCGGCGCATGGAAGCCTGTCGCAGCGCATCGGTTTTGCCGCTGACCGGAAACAGGCGCTGGGGCGCGCTGCGGCAAAGCAGATTGCCGCCGGCTCGACAGTGTTCTTCGACGCGGGCAGCACCAATCTGGCGATTGCCAATGCGTTGCCGGCCGACCTAGCACTGACGGCTGCGACGAATGCGCCGGCGATTGCCGCGGCGCTGATCGACAAGCCTGCTGTCAACGTCATCCTGATCGGCGGAATGGTGGACCGGCAGACGGGCGGTTCGCTCGGCGCCAAGGCCTTGCGGGATATGGAGCAGATCTCGCCCGATCTCTGCATTCTCGGCGCCTGCGGCGTCGATCTCGAGGCCGGCATCACGGTGTTCGGCTTCGAGGATGCGGAGTTCAAGCGGTTTGCGACATCCAGGAGCAAAAGGGTGCTGGTGGCCGCAACCTCGGAGAAATTCGGCACTGCTGCCCCCCATAGCATCCTGCCGGTTGCTCATTGCGAATGCCTGGTCGTCGAGCACGATGCCGATCCGGCCGTTCTCGCCGGTTACCGCGAGCGCGGATGCAGGACTGTTCTCGCCGAGAAAGCGAACTGAGGCGCCATCACAGAGTTTTGGGAAACCGGGCCAAGCAAGCCCGGCAATGAGGAAAGACCGGAAATGGATAGTCATGTGAGTACGCCGGGAGCCCGGAGCGGGTTCATTACCAGAAGCAGGGCGGCGGTTTCCCTGCTCTTTCTCATGAACGGTTTTGTTGTCGGCTGCTGGGCGCCGAAGATTCCGGATTTTGCCGAGCGTCTGGCGCTGACCAAGTTCGAGCTTGGGCTGATGATCCTCGTCTTCGGCGTCGGCTCGCTGGTCATGATGCCGATCGCCGGTGCGCAGATCGCCAAACACGGCTCGCGTGTCGTCGTTCAGGTACTGGCTGTCTGCATGCTGCCGTTGCTTCTGGCATTGACGCTCGCGCCAAATGTGCTGACCGGGGCAATTTCGCTCTTCCTGTTCGGCGGCTTTATCGGCGCGATGGATGTGGCGATGAATGCCAATGCGGTGTCGGTCGAGAAGTCCATGCGCCGCGCCATCATGTCGTCCTGCCACGCTTTCTGGAGCCTTGGCGGACTGATCGGCTCCGGTCTCGGCGGCATCGTGATCTCCAAATTCGGCATTCTCGGCCATGCGCAACTGGCGACCGTGCTGGGGGCAATCTTCCTTGCCGTCGCCTGGCCGATGATCCTTGCGGATCCGCCGCATCCCGACACCAAGAAGGAAAAGACGAAGCTGCCGATGGTGCCGCTGCCGTGGCTGCTCGGATTGATGGCGCTGTTCTCGATGGTGCCTGAAGGTGCGGTACTCGACTGGGGCGCGCTCTATCTCCGGCAGGAAATGGATGCATCCGTGGCACTATCCGGTCTTGGCTTCGCGGCCTTTTCGGCGACCATGGCTATCATGCGCTTTGGCGGCGACCTGGTGCGCGACCGTCTCGGCGGCGTCAAGACGTTGCGCATCTGTACGCTGTTTGCCATTGTCGGCATGCTGCTTGCAGGCTTGGCGCCCAATGCCGAGCTTGCCATCCTGGGCTTTGCCTGTTGCGGTATCGGCATTTCCAACATGGTGCCGATCGCCTTCTCGGCGGCGGGCAACATACCCGGCCTCAAGCCTGGCATCGCCATCTCGGTGGTCACGACCATAGGCTATTCCGGCATGCTGGTTGCGCCATCGTTGATCGGCTTCATCGCCGAGCATATCGGCTTTGCCGTCGTTTTCATGGCGCTGCCGGTGCTGCTCATCGTCGTTCTCCTGCTCTCCAAGCTGGCCCATTATGCCGATGGCACGACTGGAGGCGGTCACTGAGCCGCCTCCCAACAAAAGTGATATCAGGGGCGGTTGACAAGAAAGCGGTCATGATCCACCTGAAAGGCACTGTTTCTAGAGCGCGTCGCAATCTTTCAGATTTGCTCCTCGCGCTTTAGGTCTTTATTTTTCGCATGTCGTTATCGCAAAACCGCTGCACACTTTTGCGCGACATGCTTTAGGGGTGCAAGAACTCTTCATGTTGTCAGCCGCCGATTTTGATCCGAAACCACGCCGCGCTTCCGTTGCCGTCGATGTCGGCGGCGTCATCGTCGGCGGCGGCGCGCCGGTCGTCGTGCAATCCATGACGAACACCGATACGGCCGATGTCGATTCGACCGTCGCGCAGGTCGCCGCCCTCCACCGGGCGGGCTCGGAACTGGTGCGCATCACCGTCGACCGCGATGAGAGTGCGGCCGCCGTGCCGAAGATCCGCGAGCGGCTGCTGCGCCTCGGCATGGACGTGCCTTTGATTGGCGACTTCCATTATATCGGCCACAAGCTGCTCGCCGATCATCCTGATTGTGCCGCGGCGCTGGCGAAATACCGCATCAACCCCGGCAATGTCGGCTTCAAGGACAAGAAGGACAAACAGTTCGCCGAGATCATCGAGATGGCGATCCGCTATGACAAGCCGGTGCGCATCGGCGTCAACTGGGGCTCGCTCGATCAGGATCTGCTGACGGCGCTGATGGACCAGAATGCCGAAGCCGGATCGCCGCTTTCGGCCCGGCAGGTGACGCGTGAGGCGATCGTGCAGTCGGCGCTGCTTTCGGCGGCCCTTGCTGAAGAGATCGGCCTGCCGCGCAACCGAATCATCCTGTCGGCCAAGGTCAGCCAGGTGCAGGACCTGATCGCCGTCAATTCCATGCTTGCCGCACGCTCCAATCATGCGCTGCATCTCGGCCTGACCGAGGCTGGCATGGGCACCAAGGGCATCGTCGCCTCGTCGGCGGCGATGGGCTTCGTACTGCAGCACGGCATCGGCGATACGATCCGCGTGTCGCTGACGCCGGAGCCGAACGGCGACCGCACGCGCGAAGTCCAGGTGGCGCAGGAAATCCTGCAGGTCATGGGCTTCCGTCAGTTCATACCCGTCGTTGCGGCCTGTCCGGGCTGCGGACGCACGACGTCGACGGTGTTCCAGGAGCTTGCCCAGAACATCCAGAACGACATCCGCAAGAACATGCCGGTCTGGCGCGAGAAATATCCCGGCGTCGAGGCCCTGAACGTCGCGGTCATGGGCTGTATCGTCAACGGGCCGGGCGAAAGCAAACATGCCGATATCGGCATTTCGCTTCCGGGCACCGGCGAGACACCGGCTGCCCCCGTCTTCATCGACGGCCGGAAGGCGCTGACGCTGCGCGGTCCCAATATCGCCGCCGACTTCGAAGCGCTTGTCGTCGACTATATCGAGAAGCGTTTCGGCCAGCGGACGGCGGCGGAATGAGCGCCCGCACGTTCGCATGAGCCGGTTCTGGTCGCCCATCGTCAGCAAGCTTCGGCCCTATGTCGCGGGCGAGCAGCCCCGTATCGCGAACATGGTCAAGCTCAATACCAACGAGAGCCCCTACGGGCCGTCTCCGAAGGCGCTCGAGGCGATCAGGGAAGCGGCGGACGATCGTCTGCGGCTCTATCCCGACCCCACTGCTACGGAATTGCGCGAGACGATCGCGGCCCGTTTCGGCCTGACGGCGGAAGAAGTATTCGTCGGCAACGGCTCCGACGAGGTTCTTGCGCATGCGTTCCAGGCGCTGCTGAAACATGAGCGGCCGCTTCTCTACCCCGATGTGACCTACGCCTTCTATTCGACCTATAGCCTGCTATACGGCGTCGAAGCCATCGAGGTACCTGTTGATGATGGGTTCCGGATCCGGCTGAAAGATTACAACAGATCATGCGGCGCGATCATCATCCCCAATCCGAATGCGCCGACCGGTATCGGCCTGCCGCTTGCCGGCATCGAAGCACTTCTTGCCGCCCATCCGGATGCAGTCGTCGTCATAGACGAGGCCTATATCGATTTCGGCGGTGAAAGTGCCATCCCGCTGATATCCACGCATCCCAATCTGCTGGTGATCCAGACCCTGTCGAAATCCCGTTCGCTTGCAGGCCTGCGCATCGGCTTCGCGCTGGGACAGCGGCCGCTGATCGAGGCGCTGGAGCGGGTCAAGGACAGTTTCAATTCCTATCCGCTCGATCGTCTGGCGCAGCTTGCTGCGACGGCGGCGATCAAGGACGAGGCGTGGTTCGAGACATGCCGAGGGAAAATCATCGCCAGCCGGGAAAGCCTCGGTTCTGAACTTGAAGCTTTGGGTTTCGAGGTCTTGCCGTCGCAGGCGAATTTCGTTTTCGCGAGGCACGAAAGCCGTTCGGGGGCAGCGCTTCAAGCCGCCCTGCGGGGGCGCGGCATTCTCGTCCGGCATTTCGCCAAGCCGCGTATTTCGGACTTCCTGCGTATCAGCATCGGCACGGACGAGGAGTGTGCCCGCCTGGTTTCCGCCCTCGAGGAGATATTCGCCGCCTGACCAGGAAGGCTCTAGTTCTTCCGGTCGGCGATGAAATGCGCCGCGGCGGTAAGGGTCGAGGCGCGGGCGCCATAGGGGGCCAGCAGCGCCTCGGCATCGCGGACATGCTCACGGAGCTGAGCCTCGGCCCATTCCAGGCCGCGCAGAGCCACAAGCGTTCCCTTGCCGCGGGCCGCGTCCTTGCCGGTCGCCTTGCCCATGGTCTCGGTGTCCGAGGTCAGGTCGAGAATGTCGTCGGCCAACTGGAAGGCAAGGCCGATCTTTTCGCCGAAGGCGCGCAGGCGGCGGCGATCTTCCGGCGGGCTTACCGAGATGATGGCTCCTGCCTCGCAGGCGAAGCGGATCAGCGCGCCGGTTTTCATCGCCTGCAGGCGGATGATGCCGGCCTCGTCGGGGACCTGCCTTTCCGCCGCGAGATCGAGCGCCTGGCCGCCGGCCATGCCGCCGAGACCGGCTGCGCGGGCAAGGGCCAATACAAGCGATGCCTTGCTCGAATCGGGAAGGGTCGTTTCCGGCGCGGCGATGATGTCGAAGGCATAGGTCAGCAGGCTGTCACCCGCGAGGATTGCCGTCGCTTCGTCGAATTTTATGTGCACCGTCGGTTTGCCGCGGCGCAGGTCGTCATCGTCCATGGCCGGCAAGTCGTCATGCACGAGAGAATAGCAGTGGACACATTCGAGTGCGGCGCCGACGCGAAGTGCCGCCTCGGCGTCGCCGCCGAGAAGGGCGGCGCTTTCGACGACGAGAAACGGGCGCAGCCGCTTGCCGCCGTTCAGCACTGCATAATGCATGGCATCGCGCAGCGTCTCGGGCCTGGCGATTTCATCGGAAAGGGCGCTCGGTGAAAGCAATGCGTCGAGCAGCGCCTCGATATCGCGGGCGTTGTTCTTCAGCCTCGTCTCGAAAGTGTCCCGGTTTGCGTCCATGGGCGCTGTTTGGCATGAGCGCCCCCGGGCTTGCAACGGAATTGTCGATGGCGGCAGCAAGATTTGCCACGCACTCTGGCATAAGCCCTGCACAGGCGTTATGAGAACGATAGGAGCGAAATCGGACTGGGGACATTGGATATAGCGCCGGAGAGAGAGGACAGCGTCGACATGCCGGCTCGTCGGCGATGGTTCGAAGACCGGCGTGTGTTGAAACGCATTGTTCTTGCCGTGCTGATCTTGCTGATCCTTCCCTATGCGCTGATCTTTTTCTATCTGCTGCCCTTCATTCACCCCGTCTCAACACTGATGCTGCGCGATCTCGTGCTGCTGCGTGGTTATGACAGGCAATGGGTGTCGCTTGATAATATCGCCCCGGTTGTGGTGCAGTCGGTGATGATGTCAGAGGACGGGCAGTATTGCTTTCACGGCGGCGTCGACTGGGCGGAAATGCGCATGCTGGTCGAGGATACGCTGAAAGGCCAGGCGACGCGCGGCGGCAGCACGATCCCGATGCAGACGGCGAAGAACCTCTTCCTCTGGAACAGCCGCTCCTTCGTGCGCAAGGCGCTGGAACTTCCGCTCGCGGTGACCACGGATTTCGTCCTGTCGAAACGGCGGCTGATGGAAATCTATCTCAACATCGCCGAATGGGGTCCCGGCATCTACGGTATCGAGGCGGCGGCCCAGCATCATTTCAAGGTGCCCGCCTCGAAGCTGACGCGGCGCCAGGCATCGCTGCTTGCCGTCTCGCTGCCAAACCCAATCGACCGCAATGCCGGCAAGCCCGGACGAGGCCTTCGCCGGCTCGCGGGCGTCATCGAGAGACGCGCGCAAGGTTCGGGCGATTACATCAGATGCATCTATGATTGACATCAGTACTTGTCATCAGAACAGGATGATTTTAGGCCGGGTCGGCCTAAAATCTGAATCCTGTTCTACATTATATAGTTAGAGCATGATGGCGTCCGAAAACCGCTCACACTTTTCGGCATCATGCTCTAGAAGCGGCAAGTGTCATCTGACATTCTTGGTTCTGCCATATGGGCGAATGCAGTCCAACCAGAGCCCGAGTCGCCCATGACCATCACGACATTTTCGTCCGAACTTCTCTCCTATTCGAAGACGCATAATCCGACCCCGCCCACCCATCTCGGCAGCCGCTATGGCAAGGTCGGCGGCTTTCTGCCGGAAGCCGGCAACACTATCGTCTGCCATCTCGAGAAGGGCTCGCAGACGCAGACGGCGCTGATCAAGGCGCGTGAGAAATATCTGGCGATGCCCGAGGCCCCGCAGTTCCTCTTCACGCCGATATCAAGCATTCACATGACGCTTTTCGAAGGTGTCATCGAGACCCGGCGCCGGCAGGATTGCTGGCCGGGCGATCTCCCTCTCGATACGCCGATCGACGACATGACCGAGCTGATGGCGGCTCGGCTCGAAGGTTTCTCGGTGTTCGATCCCTTCAAGGTCGCCATCGTCGAAGCGCGTCCGTCGGGCCTGCTCGTCGACGGGGCGACGGCGAACGACCGCAAGGTCATGCGCGCCTGGCGCAGCGCACTGGCCGATCTTCTCGGCTATCGCCAGCCGAACCATGAGGACTATAAGTTCCACATAACCTTCGCCTATGCGATCGAACGGCTGGAGGACGAAGCCTTGCCGCGCTGGCAGGCGATGCTCGATGACGTGGCCGACGATATCCGCCGCAAGGCCGCTGTTTTCGAGCTGACACCGCCGGCATTCTGCGTATTCGAGGATATGAACCATTTCCACGAATTGCTGATCTTCGATTTCGAAGCCTGAACGGGAGAGGCCCATGGACAAACCGACGCTTTACATCGCCAACAAGAACTATTCCTCCTGGTCGTTCCGGCCGTGGATGGCGCTGACGGCTGCCGGAATCGATTTCGAGGAAGTCCTGATCCCCTTCGACGATGCGGGTGGCAATCCCAATATCAAGGCGGTTTCGCCGACCGGGCGGGTGCCGCTTCTCAAGCACGGCGCATTGAAGATCTGGGAATCGCTGGCGATCATCGAATATGTCGCCGAACTTTATCCGGACGCCCGCCTTCTGCCGAGGGATCGGGCCGAGCGGGCGCTCGCCCGTTCGGTTTCGATGGAAATGCTATCGAGCTTCCGGGCGCTGCGCAGCGCCTGCCCGATGAATATCCGCCGGCCAAAGGGCAAGATCGCGTTGCCGGATGGTGTCGACGCTGACATCAGCCGCATCGAGACGATCTGGCGCGACCTCCTGCAGCAATCCGGCGGACCGTTTCTCTTTGGCGCGTTCAGCGGGGCGGATGCGATGTTTGCGCCTGTCGTCAACCGGTTCGACATTTACGATCTCGTCAGCCGAAATGATACGCTGGCCTATATGGAGACGATGAAGGCGCATCCGACCTGGCGGAAATGGGAAGAGGCGGCCCGCGGCGAGCCTTGGATCGTGCCGGAAGACGAAGTCTGAGCCTGGAATCATCGGCTTTGCAAAAAATACGCATGGGGACTGGTCAAGGTCACCCCTTGCATGTATAAGCGCGCCAAATTCCGAAATCGCGACATGTCCGTTTCGGCCGCCGGTGTGGCCGTGGGAATGTTTTGCCCGCAAGTGGAGTAAGAGAAATGGCTGTACCGAAGAGAAAAACAAGCCCGTCCAAGCGCGGTATGCGCCGTTCGGCAGACGCCCTGAAGGCTCCGACCTACGTCGAAGACAAAAACTCCGGCGAACTGCGCCGCCCGCATCATATCGACCTGAAGACCGGTATGTATCGCGGCCGCCAGGTCCTGACGCCGAAGGAAAGCGCATAATTTCCCGATTCGGCTTGTCCGATCGAAGTTTCAAGGCCGGCGTCATGCCGGCCTTTTGCATTTCGACAATATAATATTTGCAATGACTTGCAGTCAGGCAACGGTTTGCGGCAATATTCTTCCATGATGCGCTGGGAGATTGCCGATGATAGCCGCCATGCCCCTAATGATTATCCCGTTTATTCTTTACAATCTTGCGATGCTGGGCCTGATGGGCGATGGCGGCATTCCGGCATTGCAACATGATATCATCGTGCTGTCGATGATCTCGGGCGCGATCTGGAGCATGGCTCTCGGCGATCTTTTCATCGTCATCGCACTTGTCGTGCTGTTCTTCGAAATCCTCAAAGCGACCAGAACCGGTCCCGGCAATCTCGTCAACCATATGCTGTCGATGCTAGTGTTCATCGCCTTCCTGGTCGAGTTTCTGCTCGTCCGGGATGCAGCGACGCAGGTCTTCTTCATTTTGATGACGATCGCTCTGATCGATGTCATCGGCGGTTTTGCCGTGTCGATCCGGAGCGCCGGGCGGGATGTCTCGATCGGATTATAGGTTGTCGAGCTTGTTCTGAAGAGCGCGGAGCTGTTCCTTCAGCTCGTCGATATCCTTGGCCTCGGCCTTGCGGCTTTCCTTGGCGGGCGGCGTCATGAAGGGCGAGAACATCTGCATCGCCTGCTGAAACAGCTCGGTGTTGCGGCGAACATGGTCCTCGACCATCTGCATCGGTAATTGCAGGTTCTTGCCGAGCGGCGTTTCGCCGAAGGCGCGGGTCACCTGCTCGCGCATCTGGGCCTGCTGTTCGGTGAAGGAGCGCATCGAATGTTCGAGAAAGCTCGGCACGACCATCTGCATCTGGTCGCCGTAATAGGTGATGAGCTGGCGCAGGAAGGAGATCGGGAGCAACGTGTTGCCGGTCTTCGATTCCTGTTCGAAGATGATCTGGGTCAGCACCGAATGGGTGATGTCATCTCCGCTTTTTGCATCTTGTACGGTAAATTCTTCGCCCTTCTTCACCATCTCCGCCAGGTCTTCCAGCGTCACGTAGGTGCTGGTGCCCGTGTTGTATAGGCGGCGATTGGCGTATTTCTTGATAACGATCTGACCCTCATGCTTCGCCATATCAGTCTCCTGAACCCCCGTCTGATTTATGGATATTCCTCCATTTGAGACTGTAAACGCAAAAGAAGCCCGGTGACAATCTCTTTGTGCGATGCGGCAAACCTTTCACAGAGCAGATGAATCGGGCTTTGACGGGCTTTGCCTAAAAATGACGGCGGCCCGTCTTCGCGTTTGACTTGTGCTCCAAGCTTTGCCAGTTTCCACTTATGTAAGTGAGACGAAAACGAGGAGCGTCCCCATGAGCAATCCATCCATCGTCATCGCCAGCGCAGGGCGAACAGCAGTCGGCGCCTTCAACGGCGCTTTCGCGACGGTCCTCGCGCACGAGCTCGGGGCGGCCGTCGTCAAGGGCGCTCTCGAGCGCGCCGGCGTCGATCCCGGCGAGGTGGATGAGGTGATCCTCGGCCAGGTGCTTGCCGCCGGCGAGGGTCAGAACCCGGCCCGCCAGGCGGCGATGAAGGCCGGCATTCCGCAGGAAGCGACGGCCTGGGGCGTCAACCAGCTCTGCGGCTCGGGCCTGCGCGCGGTCGCGCTCGGCATGCAGCAGATCGCCACCGGGGACGCCAAGATCATCGTTGCCGGCGGCCAGGAATCCATGTCGATGGCGCCGCATGCCGCGCACTTACGCGGCGGCGTCAAGATGGGCGACATGAAGATGATCGACACGATGATCAAGGACGGCTTGACCGACGCCTTCCACGGCTATCACATGGGCGTCACCGCCGAGAATATTGCGCGCCAATGGCAGCTATCGCGCGACGACCAGGATCAGTTCGCCGTCAGTTCGCAGAACAAGGCGGAGGCGGCGCAGAAGGCCGGCCGCTTCGTTGACGAGATCATCCCCTACGTCATCAAGACACGTAAGGGCGACGTTACGGTCGATGCCGACGAATATATCCGTCACGGCGCTACGCTGGAGGCGATGGGGAAATTGCGCCCGGCTTTCGACAAGGACGGCACGGTCACGGCCGCGAACGCGTCCGGCCTCAACGATGGTGCCGCTGCGGCGGTGCTGATGAGCGAAGCGGAGGCGGTCCGGCGCGGTATCCAGCCGCTCGCCCGCATCGTTTCCTGGGCAACGGCGGGTGTCGATCCGCAGATCATGGGTACTGGACCAATCCCGGCTTCGCGCAAGGCGCTCGAGAAGGCCGGCTGGTCGGTGAACGATCTTGATCTCGTCGAAGCCAACGAGGCCTTCGCGGCGCAAGCCTGCGCCGTCACCAAGGATCTCGGGTGGGATCCGTCGATCGTCAACGTCAATGGCGGGGCGATTGCGATCGGCCATCCGATCGGCGCCTCTGGCGCGCGCGTTCTCAACACGCTGCTGTTCGAAATGAAGCGCCGCGGCGCGAAGAAAGGTCTCGCCACGCTTTGCATCGGCGGTGGCATGGGTGTGGCCATGTGCTTTGAAGCGCTTTAAATAGCATACGATCCATGTTTGATTGAAGATCCCGCCAGGCGGCGGGCGAAAAACAATAGGGGAGCGGAACATGAGCAGAGTGGCTTTGGTCACCGGGGGCACACGTGGCATCGGCGCGGCAATATCCATGGCACTGAAAAATGCCGGATACAGGGTCGCTGCCAGCTATGCCGGCAACGACGAGAAGGCCAAAGCCTTCCACGACGTTACCGGCGTTCCGGTGTTCAAATGGGATGTTTCGGATTACCTCGCCTGCGGCGAGGGAATTGCCAGGGTCGAAAGCGAGATCGGCCCAGTCGAAATCCTCGTCAACAATGCCGGCATTACCCGCGACGCGATGTTCCACAAGATGACGCAGCAGCAATGGCACGAGGTGATCAATACCAACCTCACCGGCCTGTTCAACATGACGCATCAGGTCTGGACCGGCATGCGTGACCGCAGCTTCGGCCGTATCGTCAATATCTCGTCGATCAACGGGCAGAAGGGCCAGATGGGCCAGGTGAACTATTCGGCGGCCAAGGCGGGCGATCTCGGCTTCACCAAGGCGCTGGCCCAGGAAGGGGCGAACAAGAACATCACCGTCAACGCCATTTGCCCCGGTTACATCGGAACGGAAATGGTGCTTGCCGTGCCGGAGAAGGTGCTGAATGAACGCATCATTCCGCAGATCCCCGTCGGCCGTCTCGGCGAACCGGAAGAGATCGCGCGCTGCGTCACCTTCCTCGTCTCCGACGATGCCGGTTTCATCACCGGTTCGACGCTGACGGCCAATGGCGGACAGTTCTTCGCCTAGACATTTCTGTCTTGGAGTCGACAGTAGAGATCAGATTCAAAGCAATTGGCGCGTCCGGCTGAACGCGCCAATCTCTGTTTATGGACGTCGCTGTGGCCGAACTCTGGCCGGCACTTTGCGCAGCGAGCGATCTTTGCTGCTGAGGACTGATATCGCGGTCGCCAGGAAAGCTGACGCGATGAGAACGGCGACGAGGGAATTCAGCAAAGTGTGAATCATGGAAACGTTTCCTTTCCGGTGCGCCGGGCGGCTTTGCCTGTCCGTTGCGCTCGTAAAGGAAATATGTGCCTGGCCGTTTGGCGGCGGTAGATTTGACTTTCGCAACCAATTGTCAACGTCACGTTGACTGGATGCGGCAGCCAAAAGAAAAACGGGCGCCGAAGCGCCCGTTGGGAGTCCGATATGCATTTGCCAATCAGCAACGGGCCTCGTAGCGGCGGCCATAGCGGTCGCGGTAGACGCAGTAGCCGCGGCGTTCTACAGAGTGGCCGATGAGTGCACCGGTCAGACCGCCGGCAACGGCGCCGACAGCAGCGCCGCCCCAGCTGTTGGTGACGACACCGCCGATAACAGCGCCCGTGCCGGCGCCGATCGCCGTGCCTTGCTCGGTCGCCGTGCAGGATGCCAAGGCGCCGACGAGGGCACCAATAAGAACAATCTTCTTCATCATGTCGTAACTCCCCAGGTTAGTTGGGCTTTAGATGCGGCCCATTAGTACAAGGATAATGATAATCACGAGAACTAGCCCCAAACCGCCGGAAGGTCCATAGCCCCAGCCACGGCTATAACCCCAATTCGGCAAGGCTCCGATCAAGAGCAGAATGAGGATAATAAGAAGTATTGTGCCAAGCATGGTGTGTTTCCTTCATTTCATCCGCAATTTGGATGGACGAGAAACACACATTGGCGATTTTTGTTCCCGGTTAAGCTCCGGAAATGTGACGGCGCCTGATTCACGGTTTAAGTTCCGTTATTTCCGGAAATTGCCACTATGGTTAAAAAGACATGTAAATACAATATGTTGCGGTGAACAAATCGGGAAAATCGCGATGTCGCCGATTCGTCAGCGATTCGTTCCGTGTTTGATCGGAACCCCGATATTGGCCGCCTTGACTTAACGCCGTCTGAAATCCGGCTCCTGAAAGATTAATGCCGATGCGACGAGGCGGCGCGAAAGGATCTGCCGCCGATCCGCATCTAGCACCCGGACCTGAAGCCGCTACCAGATGTGGCCGTGAACGAAAGGCGAAAACGGCGGAGTCAGCGATTCGTCTCCGATTCGTTCCGGCTTTGGTCGAGAGGTTAATTTCGGGCGGATTTTCGCCCGTTCAACAGGGGCGGGAATCGTCACCCGCGACCTCGAAAATGCAAACGGGGGAGAGTCTCGCGATTCAGCATCTAGTGGGAAAAAGTGATTCAAAATCAATACTTAGCCGTGAACAAAAGCTGAATCAGCCGGAGTCAGCGATTCGTCGCTGATTCGTTCTCACGCTGTTCCGAATCGGAAATTCGGGTATTCCGCACGACTCGCAAGGGTCGTAATCTCCGAGGCATTTTGAAATCTGCCCTTGCGTTTGCGGCGGCAGCTGTCCATGTGTTCTCTGCTTCCACCGAGGAGCCGAGATTTTCCTGGGGCCACCCGCCTCATTTGCATGGACCCATGACTCTGACTTCGCAGCCGATGATTCTGAGCGGGCGCGGTGTGACCGCAGTGCTTGGACCGACCAATACCGGCAAGACCCACTATGCCATCGAGCGCATGGTCGCGCACGGGACCGGCGTGATCGGCCTGCCGCTCCGGCTGCTGGCGCGCGAGGTCTATACGCGGGTGGTCGAGAAGGTTGGCGCGCACAACGTGGCGCTGGTGACCGGCGAGGAAAAGATTTCGCCGCCCAATGCGCGTTTCTCCGTCTGCACCGTCGAAGCGATGCCGCGCGAGACCAAGGCCGCCTTCGTCGCGATCGACGAGGTGCAGCTCGCCGGCGATCTCGAGCGTGGCCATATCTTCACGGACCGCATCCTGCATCTTCGCGGCCGCGAGGAAACGCTGTTGCTCGGCGCGGCAACAATGCGGCCGATCCTGCAGCAGCTCCTGCCCGGCATCACTATCGTCGAGCGGCCGCGGCTTTCGCATCTTTTCTATGCCGGGCAGAAGAAGATCACCCGACTACCGCAGCGCTCGGCCATCGTCGCCTTCTCCGCCGACGAGGTCTATGCCATCGCCGAGCTCATTCGCCGGCAGCGCGGCGGCGCGGCGGTCGTGCTCGGTGCGCTCAGCCCGCGCACCCGCAATGCCCAGGTGGCGCTCTATCAGGAGGGCGACGTCGAATATCTGGTGGCGACCGATGCGATCGGCATGGGTCTCAACCTCGATGTCGATCACGTCGCCTTTGCCCAGGACCGGAAATTCGACGGTTACCAGTTCCGCAATCTCAATCCGGGCGAACTCGGCCAGGTCGCGGGGCGTGCCGGGCGGCACGTGCGAGACGGGACCTTCGGCGTCACCGGACAGGTCTCGCCCTTCGACGAGGAGCTGGTGCAGCGCATCGAGGGGCACGAATTCGACAACGTCAAGGTTTTGCAGTGGCGGACGACGGAGATGGACTTCTCCTCGATCGCATTGCTGCGCGCCAGCCTTGAGGCGGCGCCGCGCGTGCCGGGGCTGACGCGGGCGCTGCCTGCGGTCGACCAGCAGGCGCTGGAGCAGCTTTCGCGTTATCCCGAGGTCATCGATCTCGCCGACAGGCCGGCGCGCGTCGAAAAACTCTGGGAGGCTTGCGCGCTTCCCGACTATCGGCGTATCACCCCAGCACAACATGCCGATCTTATCTCGACCCTCTTTTCCGATCTCGTCCGCTATGGCACGGTGAACGAGCAGTTTCTTGCGGAGCAGGTTCATCGCTCCGATCGAACAGATGGCGAAATTGACACGCTTTCGGCGCGAATCGCGCAGATAAGGACCTGGACCTACGTTTCGAATCGGCCCGGTTGGCTTGCCGATCCGACACACTGGCAGGAAAAGACGCGGGAAATCGAAGATCGATTGTCCGACGCGTTACATGAAAGGTTGACGAAACGCTTTGTTGATCGCAGGACATCTGTGCTCATGAAGCGCCTGAGAGAGAATGCGATGCTGGAAGCTGAAATCAGTGTGAATGGCGATGTCTTCGTTGAAGGACATCATGTAGGGCAGTTGAGCGGATTCCGTTTCACGCCGGTGGCGGGAACGGACGGACCGGATGCCAAGGCGGTTCAGGCTGCGTCGCAGAAGGCGCTCGGGCTCGAGTTCGAAGCCCGCGCGGCCCGGATGCATGCCGCCGGCAACAGCGATCTGGCGATCGGTTCGGATGGGTTGATCCGTTGGCTGGGCGACCCGGTGGCGCGGCTTTCGGGTAGCGATCACATCATGCGTCCGCGCGTGATCCTTTTGGCCGACGAGCAACTGACGGGCAATGCCCGCGATCACGTTGCCGCGCGCATCGAGCGCTTCGTCAATCATCATATCAGCACGGTGCTGAAGCCGCTCGATGATCTGTCGCGCGCCGAGGACCTGCAGGGTCTCGCCAAGGGGCTTGCCTTCCAGCTCGTCGAGAATCTCGGGGTGCTGTTCCGCCGCGACGTGACCGAGGAGGTGAAGTCGCTGGACCAGGAAGCCCGCGCCTCCATGCGCCGCTACGGCGTGCGTTTCGGCGCCTATCATATCTTCGTTCCGGCACTTCTGAAGCCGGCGCCGGCCGAACTCATCACGCTGCTCTGGGCGCTGAAGAACGACGGTCTCGACAAGCCGGGCTACGGCGATCTCATTCCCGTGCTTGCCGCCGGTCGCACCTCCGTCGTCACCGATCCGAGCTTCGAGCGGATGTTCTACAAGCTCGCCGGCTTCCGTTTCCTCGGCAAGCGTGCCGTGCGTATCGACATCCTGGAACGGCTTGCCGATATCATCCGCCCGCTGCTGCAATGGAAGCCCGGTCAGAACAACCGTCCGGAGGGCGCCTATGACGGCCGTCGCTTCACGACGACGACGGCGATGCTGTCGATCCTCGGTGCGACGCTCGAGGATATGGAAGAAATCCTCAAGGGTCTCGGCTATCGCGCCGATGCGGTGAAGGCGGAAGAGGCGTCGGCACATCTTGCAACGCAGGATACGGCCTCGGTGCCTACCCCCAGCGCGCAAACGCCTGCGGAAGAGACAGCCGAGAAGGCCGATCACGACGATGCCGATGGCGCCGCGGAAGAGACTGCTGCCGAGCCATCCACCACCGAGGCGGCTTCGGCGGTCGCCGACGCGCCGGTGACGGAAGCGGTCGAAAGCCCCGCTCCGGCCGAAGCGATCGAGGTATCCGCTCCGGCGGAAGCCTCTGCTGCCGGGGAAACCTCCGCTCCTGCGGAAGCGGTATCGGCTTCCGATGAAGCAGTACCTGCTTCTGGGGAAGCCGGCGAGCCGGCGGAACCGAAGCCGGTTCTTCTGTGGCGTCTTGGCGGTCGCAACGACAATCAGCGCCAGGCGCGCGGCGGGCATGGCGAACGCCGTGGCGGCCAGGGCCAGGAGCGCGGTCAAAACCAGGAACGTGGCGACCGCAATCGCCGGCCGGGCGGCGGTGAAGGCGGCGAAGGCAATCGCGGTGGCGACGGCCGCGACAACAATCGCCAGAACCGCGGCAAGGACGGCGGCGGAGGCGATGGCGGTCGGCCGCAGCAGGCAAGAGGCGACCGCAACAACCAACCACGCGGCGACCAGCCGCGCGGTGACCGGCAGGACCGTGGTGATCGCAAGGATCGCGGCGAGCGTAACGATCGTAACGACCGCAATAACAATCGTGGTGGCTCACAGCCGCTGCGCTTCGAGGCTAAGCCGCCGCGCAAGGAGAAGCCGATCGATCCGGATTCGCCTTTCGCCAAGCTCGCAGCTCTCAAGGAGCAGATGAAGAAGTAATCATGAGCGGGGAGACACAGCCGACAAGCGGTTCGCGCCAGCGCATCGACAAGTGGCTGTTCTTCGCGCGCATGGTGAAGTCGCGCTCGTTGGCGCAGAGCCATATCCAATCGGGCCATGTGCGCGTCAACGGCGAGCGTTGCAACCATCCGAGCCAGATGGTCAAACCGGGCGACCGTATCGAGCTGACGCTGGAGCGGCGCGATGTCGTTCTCGTCGTGCGCGTTGCCGGCGAGCGGCGGGGGCCTTACGAGGAGGCGCGCCTGCTCTATGACGACCAATCCCCGCCGCCCGATGAGGCAAAACGTCTCACACCCTACGAGCAGGCGATCCGGGCGACCGGCGCCGGCCGTCCGACCAAAAAGGAAAGACGTGCAATCGACAGGCTGATGTCGGACGAGGATTAGAAAACTCTGTCTGCGGCGGCGGTTTTTGCAGATCGTTTATCCTTGAAATCCGCCGCTAAAGCCGATACGTCACTGACAACCTGCCGGAAGCGTGCTTGCCTCCCAAGCCTGCTCACGCTTTTCCTCCGGCACGGGGATAGGCGCGACGTTCCAGGTTGCCCGGCCCCATCCGCATGGAAATCCTGGAGTTCTTCATGACCTATGTCGTGACCGACAATTGCATCAAGTGCAAATACACCGATTGCGTGGAAGTCTGCCCTGTCGACTGCTTTTATGAGGGCGAGAATTTCCTCGTCATCCATCCCGACGAATGCATCGATTGCGGCGTCTGCGAACCGGAATGTCCCGCCGAGGCGATCAAGCCCGATACCGAGCCGGGCCTCGACAAATGGCTGAAGATCAACACCGAATATGCCACGATCTGGCCGAATATCACGGTCAAGAAGGACCCATTGCCTGAGGCCAAGGAAATGGATGGCGAGACCGGAAAATTCGAGAAATATTTCTCCGACAAGCCCGGTTCCGGCGATTGAGACAGCGCCCACATTCGGTCTCCGGATTCGGGCGACCGTAGGGCAAAACGTTTTAAAAGCTGCGTGAGGCATATGGGTGACATGTGTTGCCCGCATGACTCAAGCGAAGCAAATTATTGATTTCCTCATATTTTTATGATAGGTTTCGTCTACTGTTCCATTTGTGGCATGACGCATGCCCAAAACCATCACGAAAGCAAAACAAATCCGTACACGGTTTCCGTGACATATCAACGCTTTGAGCGCCGGGTCCCAAGATCGAGCGCAAGAAGTCTTTGCTTTTGCCCGATGGGACCAGAGTGAAGTCACCCGACGGATACTACCGTCTCACCCGGGCCTGACTGACCCGGCTCCGGCCGCCGCCGGAAGCGTAACAGGGAGTTTTTGAATAGAATGACGACTCAGCAGAAAAAGCCTTCTACAGCACGTCACGGCTTCAAGACCGGTGAATCGATCGTCTACCCCGCTCATGGCGTCGGTACCATCACCGCTATCGAAGAGCAAGAAGTTGCCGGCATGAAGCTCGAACTTTTCGTTATCGATTTCGAGAAGGACAAGATGCGTCTCAAGGTTCCGGTCGCCAAGGCCATGAGCATCGGTATGCGCAAGCTTTCGGAAACGGATTTCGTCGAGCGTGCTTTGAAGGTTGTGCAGGGCAAGGCGCGCGTCAAGCGCACCATGTGGTCCCGCCGCGCCCAGGAATATGATGCCAAGATCAATTCCGGCGACCTGATTTCCATCGCTGAAGTCGTGCGCGATCTCTATCGTGCCGAGAACCAGCCCGAGCAGTCCTATTCCGAGCGCCAGCTTTATGAGGCTGCCCTCGATCGCATGGCGCGCGAAATCGCCGCCGTCAACAAGATGTCGGAAACAGAAGCCGTCCGCCTCGTCGAGACCAATCTCAACAAGGGTCCTAAGCGCGGCAAGGCGATCGAAGAAGACGATTCACAGGACGAAGCCGCATAAAGCGACCCTGTTTTTCTATCAAAAAACCCGGCCTCGCGCCGGGTTTTTTTATTGGAACTTTTTTCCGACTGCCGCGTTTAACACACGTAATTGCGGACTGCTCGTCGGGCAATACCTCAGCGAGCGAACTGCTATTCCGTCAATGTTCGATGAGGAGCGGATCATGCCTTTTCTATATTGCCTATCCGGCAAGGTGAAGAAACAGGTCCAGCCCAGCCGTCTTACCGGCACAAGATGAGAAATAGGGCCTCCCCCTGAAAAGTCCAGGGGCGAGGCTTTTATGCATTCAGAACACCATTCAACCGGACAGCAATATTCCGGAAGATGAGTTTTATTGTTCATTTCAGGGCGAGAGGCCTGTTTCGGGAGATCGAAATGAAGAACATGTCTGCAGATCGGCGCATGATCAAAATCGCGATGGCCGCCCCTTATCTCGCCCGTCAGGAAGAGCACGATCTCGCCACCCGTTGGAAGGATCACGACGACCGCGGCGCGCGCAACCAGATCGCGATGGCCCACATGCGCCTTGTCATATCCATGGCCGGCAAATTCCGCAATTTCGGCCTGCCGATGAGCGATCTGGTGCAGGAGGGCTATGTTGGCCTGCTGGAAGCCGCCGCTCGCTTCGAGCCGGAGCGCGACGTGCGCTTTTCGACTTATGCAAGCTGGTGGATCAGGGCTTCGATCCAGGACTATATTCTGCGCAACTGGTCGATCGTGCGCGGCGGTACGAGTTCGGCGCAGAAGGCGCTGTTCTTCAATCTGCGCCGTCTTCGCGCCAAGCTCGCCAAGGGTGACACGCAACTGACGCTGCAATCCATTCACCAGGAAATCGCCGCTGCCCTTGGCGTCAGCCTCTCCGATGTGCAAACGATGGATGCCAGGCTTTCCGGCAACGACGCTTCGCTGCAGGCGCCTTCGGTCTCCGGCGATGCCGAGAGTGCGGAGAAGATGGACTTCCTCGTCAGCGACGATCCCCTGCCGGACGAACAGGTGTCCAACATGATCGACGGCGAGCGCCGCCGCGTGTGGCTCGCCTCGGCGCTGAAGCATCTTAACGAACGCGAGATGAAGATCATCAGCGCCCGGCGTCTGGCGGAAGACGGTGCCACGCTTGAAGAACTCGGTGCCGATCTCGGTATTTCCAAGGAACGTGTGCGTCAGATCGAAAGCCGGGCGATGGAGAAGCTTCGCAGCGCGCTCGTCAGCGCCGATCCGCATATGGCGGCCTACGCCTGACCTAAAGCGCGTCGTTATCGCAAAACCGCTGCACAGTTTTGCGCGACATATCCCCCCCAGCAGCACAGACTGGCCCGGCGCAAGCCAGGCCTTTTTTATTCGGCGATGATCTTGACGCGATCGCCTGTAGAAACGGCTGCACCCGTCGGCAGGGCGTTGATGAGCTTGAAGAGATCGAGCTTGCGGTCTGTGCCCATCATGCGGGCGGCGAGCGTCGAGATGTTCTCACCCGGCCGGACGGTGACAACGCGGATGCGCAGCGGCTTCAGCGAGGCTGCCTCTGCCGGAGTCATGCGGCGGAAACTCGCGCGCAAGACACTGGCCGTTGGCTCAAGGGCGTCGCTGCCTTTCGGCACGGCGGTCAGGAAACGGAAGATCTGCGAATTGTTGCGGATCACGGTGACATCGAAATCCCAGCGGTCGGCGCTGGCGCGCGCGGTGGCTGCTTCCATGCCGTTGATGGTGATCGGCTGGATGGTCGACGGGTCGAGGCCGGTCACCCAGCCGCTGGAGATATAGTTGGTGAGGCCCTGGTTCTGATTGTCGGCGACGCCGTCGAAGCGGACGGCGATGTCGTCTGGGCCGGTGACCATTACGGCCTCGACCTTGTTGTCGATGTGGAAATCCGGCGGCACGTCGAAGCGGATGCCGAGGCCGCCATGCAGGAAGGTCTGGCCGCGCACATAACCTTCTTCGGGGCTGTCGCCGTAGAGCAGTCCATCTATGCCGTCGAGATAATAATTACGGCCCTTGTCGCCGACCGCCCCTTCCTGGCCGAAGGCGCGGGCGTGGGTGCGGGCAAGCTCTATGCGTTGCGCCGAATTCGGATGGCTCGACAGGAAGTCGAGGCTCTGGTCGGCTTCGGGATCAACCGACATGAAGCGACTGTAAGCGGCCATCGAATCGAGGAAACGGGCGGCGGCATAGGGGTCGTAGCCGGCTTCGCCGAGCATGCGCACCCCGATGACATCGGCCTGCAACTCCTGCTGGCGGGAGAAGGCGGCGAGCCGCAGCTTGCCGCGGGCAAGCGCCTGCTTGCCGGCGATGTCGCTGGAAAGGACTTCGGCGACGACGCGGCTGGCGATGACCTCAGCTTCTTCACGCTTCTGCCGCTCGATGCCGTGGTTTGCGGTCACGTGGCCCATTTCGTGCGACAGCACGGCGGCGACTTCCGAGGCGTCGTTGGCAAGGGCGAGCAGGCCGCGGGTGACGTAGAGATAACCGCCCGGCAGCGCGAAGGCGTTGATCGCCGGCGAATTCAGGATGGTGATGCGGTAGGACTGGCTCGGATTTTCCGACACCGCCGTCAGCGCGCCGGCGATGCGGGCGACGAGACGCTCGGTCTTGGCGTCCTTGTATTCGCCGCCGTAGCTTGCCACGATGCGCGGATGCTCACGAGCGCCCATCGCCGCGCGCGGATCGTTCTTCTGCACCTCGTCGACGATCTGCGGATTGGAAGAAGGCGAAACACTCGGCTGATAGGATTGGTCGATCAGCGTTTGGCAGCCATTCAGCGCCATTGCGACGGCCGAAAGCAACATCAGGCGACGGGCGAAACGCTGCGGCGCGGAGATGCCATCACTGGAAAGCGCGGGCGATTTCCACGTCGTCAAGCTGTCCAGTCTGTTTCTCCGCATCATGTCGCTGTTTTGCCGGTTTGCCGCAGATTCGGACCGACCATGGCAAAGGGAATTCAACAGGTGCGCACCCCTGATCTCGCACTGCACAATCGGCCGATACAAGTCCTTGCTGTAGCTGATTTACGCATCGGTTGCATAGCGAGACTCTGTTTAAATGTGGCGCCGTTGCATTTTGGCAAGCCTCAGGCATTAAGGCCTCCTTCGCTCGGATGAAATTATGGCGAAAGTTCCGTCACAAAGCGGAGATTCGTCGACGGCGCGGAAAAAGAACGGCCCGATTGAAGCAACCGGCTCGATAGCGACAATCCTGCGGGAAAATTGCAACCCTTGATATGTCAATCGAGAAGGAGCGCCTTCTGATGAAGCATTCTCTCGTTGTCGTGATTCGACTATTCCGCAGCTTCCGCCGCCGTCGGTTGCGGCTTCGTCGTCTCGCCGGCGCGGGGCAGCTGCACAGGCTTCAGCATGATGGCGGCCGCAAGGCCGATCAAAGCAATGGCGCAGGAGGTCATGAAGAGCGGCGAGAAAGCGGCGGCATAGGTATCGGCGACGGCCTGGCGGCTCGCTTCGGGAAGGGCGGCCATCATTTTCGGCGTCAACTGCTTGATATCGGCGACGCCGGGAATGGAGACGCCGACCTTGCCGAGCTCAGAGGCGATGATGGCGCCATAGATGGAAATGGCGATCGAGGCGCCGCCCATGCGCGACAGCGTCACCGAGCCGGTGGCGGCGCCGACGTCGCGGGTGGGTGCTGCATTCTGTACGCCGATAATGGGAACCTGCTGGGCAAGGCCGATGCCGATGCCGTGCAGCATCATGATCGCGCCGATGAAGGCGATCGGGGTTCCGGCGTGGATCTGCGACATCAGCGCAAAGGCGGTGGCGCTGCAGGTGAGGCTTGCGATGGCGAAGGGTTTGTAGCGCCCCGTCTTCGAGATGATGCGGCCTGCGGAAAGCGACCCGCAGACGAGGCCGCCGGTCAGAAGGATGAAGAGCAGGCCGGCGGCAGACGGCGAAAGGCCGGTCGTGGTCTGCAGGAAGAGAGCGAGATAATTGACCATGCCGATGGCGATGGCGCCGCCCATGATCGAGATCACCAGGAGCAGGCTGAAGGTCGAATTGCGAAACAGCTGCAGGGGAACGATCGGTTCCGGCGCGCGGCGCTCGACGAACACCCAGGTGACGGCACAGACGACGCCGAAGGCGACGATGCCGATGCTCTCAGGCGAGATCAATGCGCCGAACAATTCGCTGCTGTCGGTGGCAAGCACGATGCTTGTCGTCGTCATGGCAAGCAGGAGCGCACCGGCATAATCGATCTGGGGGCGGCGATGCGGTTTGCGGTACGGCAGCATGAAGGCAAGGCCGATGAGCACGACGAAGCCGATTGGCACGTTGACGAGGAAGATCGAGCGCCAGCCGAAGAGATCGCTCATCGTGCCGCCGAGCACGGGGCCGATCGCGCCCGATGCCATCAGCACGAGGCTTGAATAGCTTTGGTAGCGAGCCCGCTCGCGCGGCTCGAACAGGTCGGCGTTGACGGCGAAGATCGACACCATGATGCCGCCGCCGCCAAGGCCCTGCAGCACGCGGGCGGCGATCAGCGTGTCCATCGAGACCGCCAGGCCGCAGACTGTCGATCCGACGGTGAAGATCATGATCGCCGTCATCATCACGTATTTGCGGCCGAACAAATCGCCGAGCTTGCCGTAGACCGGCATGACGGCGCTCAGCGACAGGAGATAGGCCGAGCCGATCCAGCCGAAGCGCTCGAGATGGCCGAATTCGCCGACGATCGTCGGCAGAGCCGTGGAGACGATCTGATTGTCGAGCGTCGCCATGAACATGGCCGTCATCAGGAAGAAGAAGAGAATAAGCCGCCGACGAGGATCCGTCACGAGCGGCGCAGGCGCGAGTTGCATGTCCATGGAAGGCATCGTTCCGGGTTGATATGCTTTTATGTGCTAACAGCATATAGTTGTCAATGGCACATTAATGACATCGGCATATTCAATTTTTGAATCGGCTCTGTTATGGTCCTGTGATGAGCGAAATCCTGACCAAGACCCTTTCTGCGGAGCCGGCCGAGCCGGATCGTGAAAATGTGCCGCGTATCGGCCGGAGCATGGCGCGCATGCGGCTGATGACCGGGCGGCGGCTGATCGGCCGGCTGGCGATCCAGAGTGCTGCACCAGGCCTTGAGCTTTCGCATCTCGACGTGCTCGATGCCGTGCGCAGGGCGCAGCCTGCCGGCGAGGTCACCGTCGGCATGATCGCGGAGATGCTGCGCATCGATCCGTCACGGGCAAGCAGGGTGGTGGCCGACATGGTTGGGCGCAACGTGCTGCGTCGCGAGGCCTCGCAGGCCGATGCGCGGCGGATCGTCGTCGTCATGACCGAGGTCGGCCAGGACCTGCTTGCCGAGATCGTCGCGCAGAAGCTTGCGATCATTTCCGAGATCGTTTCCGACTGGCCGCAGGAAGATGTCGAGCGCTTCGCAGCGCTTTTCGAGCGCTTCATCGGCGGTTACGAGGCGGTCTTCCTGTCTCGCGACAAGGATACACCGGGCTAGGCGGCGGTTCAAAGTGATCGAGCGTCCTATTGGTGTTGGACGCGCGGCGCTTTCAGGCAAGCGGCGCCCCTTCCCCTCGACCCCCCGTTTGCGCTAAGGGCAATGCCCATGAGCCAATCCACCTTCACCATCCTCCTTGGCGGCGAACTCAGCCTGACGGGGCGCCTGCGGCATGCCATCGCCGATAGCCGCTTCATTGCGGCCGATGGCGGCATGCGGCATGCGTCCGCACTCGGCATTACGCCGGAGCTCTGGGTCGGTGATTTCGATTCGACGCCAGCCGATCTCGCCGATGCATTTCCTAATGTGCCGAAACAGCCTTATCCGGCAGCGAAGGCGGCGACGGACGGCGAAATCGCAGTGGCGGAAGCAATCGCGCGGGGCGCTCGGCGGCTCATCCTCGCCGGCGCGCTCGGCGGTGAACGTTCCGACCACGCGCTTCAGCATCTGCTGTCGGCCGTCAGTCTGGCGGAAGAGGGTTTCGACCTGCTGCTAACCTCGGGCAAGGAAGAGGCCGTGCCGCTGGTTGCCGGTACGATCGAAATCGACCTTCCCAAGGGCAGCCTGTTTTCCGTGCCCGGATTCAGCGAGCTGATAGGGCTTTCCATCGAGAATGCGCGTTATCCGCTGGTGGATTTCCATCTGCCTTTCGGCTCGTCGCGCACCATTTCCAATGTTGCGGAAGGCACCGTTCGCTTTTCGCTCCGCAGCGGCCGGGCAATCGTGCTCGCCCGGCCCTATGATCTTTCCGGAGTCTGACTTTTGGCCCCTCCCATTCTGAAACTTGACGATATCTTCCTGAGCTTCGGCGGCGCACCGCTTCTGGCGGGTGCTGGCCTGCAGATCGAGCCCGGTGACAAAATCTGTCTCGTCGGGCGCAACGGTTCGGGAAAATCGACACTGCTGAAGATTGCCGCCGGCCTGGTCGAGGCGCAGTCCGGCGAGGTCTTTCGCCATCCGTCCTCGACGGTGCGCTATCTCGAACAGGCGCCGGATTTTGCCGGCTTCAACACGGTGCAGGCCTATGCCGAGGCCGGCCTCGGCCCGGGCGATGACCCCTACCGTGTCACCTATTTGCTGTCGCATCTCGGGCTGAGCGGCGACGAAGACCCGAGAATGCTGTCCGGTGGCGAATCGCGGCGCGCAGCTCTTGCCCGGGTTATGGCACCGGAGCCGGACATTCTTCTGCTCGACGAACCGACCAACCATCTCGACCTGCCGACGATCGAATGGTTGGAAGGCGAGCTGCAAAAGACACGTAGCGCCTTGGTGCTGATCTCGCACGACCGGCGTTTCCTCGAAAAGGTCTCGACGGCAACCGTCTGGCTCGACCGCGGCACTTCGCGCCGGCTGGACAGAGGCTTTGCGCATTTCGAAGCCTGGCGCGACCAGGTGCTGGAGGCCGAGGAGCTGGAGCAGCACAAGCTCGGCAAGTCGATCGAGCGCGAGGAGCACTGGCTGCGCTATGGGGTCACGGCGCGGCGCAAGCGCAACATGCGCCGTCTCGGCGAGCTGCAGACGATGCGCTCGAACTATCGCGGCCACAAGGGGCCGCAGGGCACAGTGCAGGCGACGGTTTCGGACGCGCAGGAATCCGGCAAGCTGGTGATCGAGGCCGACAAGATCACCAAGAGCTTCGGCGAGCGGGCAATCGTCACGCCGTTTTCGATCCGCGTGCATCGCGGCGACTGCATTGGTCTCGTCGGACCGAACGGCGCCGGCAAGACGACGCTGCTGAAGATGCTGACCGGGCAGCTTTCGCCGGATAGCGGCATCGTCAAGCTCGGCACCAATCTGGAGATCGCGACGCTCGACCAGAAACGCGAGGATCTCGATCCCGAGGATACGCTTGCCAACTATCTGACGGATGGGCGCGGCGAAAACCTGCTCGTCAACGGCGAGCAGCGCCATGTCACCGGCTACATGAAGGAATTTCTGTTCCAGCCGGAACAGGCGCGTACACCGATCAGAAACCTCTCCGGCGGCGAACGCGCCCGGCTGATGCTGGCGCGCATCCTTTCGCGCCCGACAAACCTTTTGATCCTCGACGAACCGACCAACGATCTCGATATCGAAACGCTCGATCTCCTGCAGGAGATCGTCGCCGGCTTTCCCGGCACTGTCATTCTCGTCAGCCACGACCGCGATTTCCTCGACCGCACCGTGACCTCGACGATCGCGCCCGCCGTGCCGGATGCGCCTGATGGTCGCTGGATCGAATATGCCGGCGGCTACTCGGATATGCTAGTACAGCGCAGGGGCGCGCTCGAGGAGCGTAAAAAGGCCGAGAAGGCGGCGGAGAAGCCGAAGACGCAGCAAGCAACAGCTTCAGGCAGCTCGAAGGTCAAGCTCTCCTTCAAGCAGAAATTCGCACTGGAGAACCTGCCGAAGGAAATGGCGAAGGCCGAAGCCGAAATCGCCAAGCGCGAACAGGTGATGGCAGATCCCAATCTTTTCACGCGCGATCCTGCAGCCTTCAACCGGCTTGCCGGCGAGATGGAAAAACTACGCGCCAGGCTGACTGACATGGAAGAGGAGTGGCTGGAGCTCGAAATGCTGCGGGAAGAGCTGGAAGGCTGAGATTTTTCTCGAGGCTGAAGGCTCACTTTTCCTTGATTCGTCAGTGTGTCGTCCTGCGGCATAAGGTGCCGTCCGGCAGCCGGGGATATTGCCGATCGCAATGGCGACAAGGAAAAGTCATATGTCTCGCAAGCCTCATTCCCGTTTTCTCACAGCACTTACTACCGGCAGCCTCGTGGCGCTGGCCCTGTCGCAAGCCGCACAGGCGCAAGACGCCGAGCGCATTCGTGTTCGCGGCGCAATCGAAAGCCTCAGCGGCGATACGCTCGTCGTCAAGACGCGCGAGGGCAACGATGCGAAGGTCGCGCTGAAAGCCGGCTGGAAGGTCGGCGGTATCAAAAAAGCTTCCGTCGAGGATATCAAACCCGGCGATTTCGTCGGCGTCGCTTCGCTTCCGAAGGGCACGGGCCCGGACGGCGCGATCGAGGTACTGATCTTTCCGGCGTCGATGAAGGGAACCGGTGAGGGCAACCGTCCCTGGGATGCGCAGCCGAACAGCCAGATGACCAATGCGACCGTCAGCAACGCCGTCAAATCCGTGGACGACCAGACGATCACGCTGACCTATCAGGGCAAGAAAAAGACCATCGCGATTGCCGATGGCACGCCGACCGTGACGTTGGCGCCTGCGACCAAGGATGATCTGAAGCCCGGCGCCGGCGTCGTCATCACCGGCGAGAAGGCGGCGGACGGCAGCATCTCGGCCAGCCAGATCGCCGTCGGCCTCAACGGCATCACGCCGCCGATGTGACCAGCGGCTCAAATCC
The DNA here is from genome assembly GCF_001652265.1 of Rhizobium leguminosarum. GTDB lineage: Bacteria > Pseudomonadota > Alphaproteobacteria > Rhizobiales > Rhizobiaceae > Rhizobium > Rhizobium leguminosarum_D. Next base: position 12,445 of record NZ_LWBS01000421.1, on the reverse strand, counting down.
TTATCTCATGCATGCCGTCATCCCAAAACCGCTCCACACTTTTGGGCGGCATGCATTAAAGCGCCGGTGCGGGCACCGCGGCAGCGCCCGCGCTGGCGCTGGCGCCGGTCTGGACGACAGGCGGCTCCTCCTCCTCGGATGTTGACGGCAGCGCCTGCAGATGCAGCACGCGCGGCTTCAGTGCCTCGAGAAAGGCCTCGGAGCGGCCGATATAGATCATGCCGCTTTCGGGCATGGAGGTGAGCAGTTTGGCCATCCTTTCCTGCCATTCCGGTTCCATGCCTTCCAGCACTTCGTCGAAGATGATCCAGCGCGGGCGTACGAGCAGCAGGCGGGCGAAGCCGATCGCCTTCTGTTCGTCGCTGTCGAGCAGCTTGTCCCAGCGGGCACGGGTATCGAGCCTTGCGATCAGCGAATGCAGGCCAGCCTTGTCGAGGGCCGCTTCGACGGCTGCTTTCTCGTATTTCTCCGGACTTTCGGGAAAGGCCAGCGCCTCGCGCAGCGATCCGCCGGGGACATAGGCAACCTGTGGAACGAACACCATATCGTCGATCGGCGGCAGACCCATCGTGCCGCTGCCGCACGGCCAGAGGCCGGCCATCGCCTGGAACAGCAGCTTGCGGTTGACGCTGTGATCGCCGTTGATCATGATCTTGTCGCCGGCCTTGATCACGACATCGGTTTCAAGCAAGCGGAAACCGCCGCATTCATCGATGTCTTCGCCGATCTTAGCGACGATCACCACATCCTTCAGCGTCAGCGTGCCGGGCGCGGCGTTTTCATAGGCGATGCTGTCCTTCAGGTCGAAGTCCTCTTCCATCTCGACCAGCGCCTGGCGGAAATCGGTGACGCGCATCAGCGTGGCGCGCCATTCGGCGATCGGGCCGAAATTGGCAACGTACCAGCGCAGCGCCGTGTTGACCTGGTTGAAGGCGCCGACGGACATCATCAGCTGGCCGAGGGTGAGGCCGCCGGAGAAATAGGCGGGGGCGGCAACGATGATCGGGATGACGAGCACCAGCCAGCCGTAGCCGGCCGAAACCCAGGTAAGGTTTGTATTGGCCATGGCGAGCCGCTTGACGACCCTCAGTACCGAGCTGATGTCGGTGTTGATGCGCCGGCGCTCGTTTTCCTCGCCGCGGGCAACGGTGATTGCCGGCATGTTTTCGTTGGCGTGCATCAGCGTGAAGCGAAGCTCGGCTTCTTTCGAAAAACGATCGGCATTGAGCTTCACCAGCTTGCGGCCGACGACCTGGCTCAGCACCGAGGCGGAAGCGGCATAGAAAATCGCCGCCCAGACCATGTAGCCCGGAATGGAGAAGCTGTGGCCGCTGATGCGGAAGATGAAGCCGCTCGAAAGTTCCCAGAGCACGCCGATGAAGCTCACCAGGAGAATAGTCGACTGCAGCAGGCCGAGAACCAATCCTGTCGTGCTTTCGGCAAGGTTGCGGGAATCCTCGTGCAGACGCTGGTCCGGATTGACGCCGATCAGGCCGCTGGAAGCGAGCCGCAGCGCCCGCTTCCGCTTCAGCCACTGGTCAACGAGATCGCGTGACAAGCCTTCGCGCATATAGAGCGCCGTCATCTGGTTCAGCCAGGCCTGCAGCACGTTGAGCAGCAGCAGTGTGCCGGCGATCATCGCGAAGATTTCGAGTTGGTGGAAGAATTCGCCGAGGTCGCGGCGCTCCAGCGAGTCATAGAAGGGAGCATTCCACTGGTTCAAAATGACCTGGCCGTAAGACGTCGCCAGAATAACGAGGATCAGCACGGTCGCCAGAAACAGCACCCTGCCACGCACTTCCGAATTCCAGAATGCTGAGAACATGACGCCGAGGCGATATGTCAGGCTGAGATCATACCCTACCCTATCCTGCCTTCGGATGCCCGGCCTCCTCTCGATTTTATCTGCCATTACGCTTTTCCACACCGCCCATGCTCCCATTAATAACATGGTGGCGTTACCGGTCTATCAACAGATTCTATCAGTCATTAAAGTGTGATGATGCTTGCATGAGTCTCTCCTGCATGCATTCGCCAGTTGATTCGCAATTCGACTGGGTCTAATTAAGGCCTCTGTGGTGATTTGGCCGGCCGGCTTGCAGCCACGTTAAAAAAGTCGCTAAAGGGCCGCGTGCGGACCGGTAGCGATTTTTTTCGCCGCCGGTTTTTTGTTTTTGATCGAGTGACCGCAATGCCCATCAAGATCCCCGATACGCTGCCCGCCTTCGAAACCCTGGTTCAGGAGGGTGTGCGGGTGATGACCGAGACGTTGGCGATCCGTCAGGATATTCGACCGTTGCAGATCGGGCTGCTTAACCTTATGCCGAACAAGATCAAAACCGAGCTGCAGATGGCCCGCCTTGTCGGCGCCTCGCCGCTGCAGGTGGAGCTGTCGCTCATCCGCATCGGCGGCCACAAGGCGAAGAATACGTCCGAGGATCATCTGCTTGCCTTCTACCAGACCTGGGAGGAGGTAAAGCACCGCAAGTTCGACGGCTTCATCATCACCGGGGCGCCGATCGAGCTTTTGCCCTATGAGGACGTCACCTATTGGGCGGAAATGCAGGAGATTCTCGACTGGACGGAAACGAATGTCCATTCGACGATGAACGTTTGCTGGGGCGCGATGGCGGCGATCTATCATTTTCACGGCGTTCCGAAATACGAGCTGAAGGAGAAGGCCTTCGGCGTCTACCGCCACCGGAACCTGAAACCTTCCTCGATCTATCTCAACGGCTTTTCCGATAATTTCGAAGTGCCGGTGTCGCGCTGGACCGAAGTGCGCCGCGTCGATATCGAAAAATCCGAAAGCCTGGAGATCCTGATGGAATCAGCCGAGATGGGCGTGTGCCTCGTGCACGAGAAGAGAGGCCGGCGGCTCTACATGTTCAACCATGTCGAATATGATTCTACCTCGCTTTCCGACGAGTATTTCCGCGACGTCAACGCCGGCGTGCCGATCAAGATGCCGCACAATTACTTCCCGCATAACGATCCGGCGCTTGCGCCGCAGAACCGCTGGCGCAGCCATGCGCATCTCTTGTTCGGCAACTGGATCAACGAAATCTACCAGACGACGCCGTTTGATGTGGAAGAGATCGGCACGGATCTCTGACCGTTGCCGATCACGCCTCGAGCCGGTGCCGCCGCATCGATGCCGCGGCTTTTCTTTCCGATCCATCGTTGCGGATTGAAGCAAATGCGGGCAGGTTCCTGTCCTGAAGCCTACAGCACCGCGCGTCTTCGTTGGACGTGCAGTTCACATGTTGAATCGCTGCAAATTCCCCAAATCGGTTCCGAATTGAGGAATTTGCAGCAGAGATAGAATGGACGGTCGATCATGTCGGATAAGTTGGAGCGGGATGTTTTCGGGCGAACGAAGGCGGGCGAGACCGTCTATCGGGTCGAGATCAAGGGCGGCGGGCTGACGGCCAAGATCATGAGTTGGGGCGCGGTCATCCAGGATCTGCGTCTCGAGGGACATGACGCGCCGCTGCAGCTCGGCTTCGACGATTTCGACAGCTACCCGCTCTATTCGTCCTACTTCGGCGCAACGCCCGGCCGCTGCGCCAACCGCGTCGGCGGCGGCAGGTTCACGCTTGACGGCAAGGACTATCAACTCGAGCCGAATGAAAACGGCGTCACGCATCTGCATGGCGGCAGCGACAATATCGCCAAACGCAATTGGACGATCGTCGAGCATGACGTCGACCGCGTGGTGCTGAAGATCGTCGATCCGGATGGCCGCGCCGGCTATCCCGGCAATTGCACCATCCAGGCGACTTTCCGGGTGCATGGCAACGGTGAACTGTCGATCATCTACGAATCGACCAGCGACCAGCCGACGCTCGCCAATGTCTGCCAGCACGCCTATTTCAACCTCGACGGCCGCGAAGATGCGCTTGGCCATGACATCATGATAGCCGCCGATCATTATCTGCCGACCGATGAAAAGCAGGTGCCGACCGGTGAAATCCGTCCCGTCGAGGGCACGGAATTCGATTTCCGCGAGATGGCGGCGATGAAGCGTTTCGTCGGCAGTGAACAAGCGTTTTACGACCATAATTTCTGCCTGTCGGGCGAGCGTACCGCCAAGCGGAGCGTCGCGCTTGCCCGCAGCCTGTATTCCGGTGTGTCGCTGGAAGTGCGCAGCACGGAGCCAGGCGTGCAGTTCTATGCCGGCTTCAAGCTCGATGTCGCGGCTCCCGGCATCGGCGGGCGCAAATACGGCCCGTTCGCCGGCTTCTGCCTGGAGACGCAGATCTGGCCGGATGCCATCAATCACCAAGGTTTTCCGAATGCGGTCCTGCGCCCCGGCGAAGTGCTGCGCCAGGAGACGGATTATATCTTCACCAAGAACTGAGCATCCTCCAGCGCCGCGCGTTCCTAAACGCGCGGCGCTGCGGACGCACGACTGTCAAATTTGAGCGCTATGAAACCCTTGCTGGTCCGTCGGCGAGGGTTTTTTCGTTGCATGTTCGATTCTACCTTGCCGATTGGTTCTATATAGGTTCTATTGTTTGCCCATGGATAGAACCAATCTGATAGCGGAACTGAACAGCCGCGGCCTGCGTGACGAGGCGCTGACCGGGCCGCTCTACAAGCGGCTGGCGCAGACACTGACCGGCCTCATTCAGGAAGGGCTGCTGAAGCCCGGCACCGCACTCCCGGGCGAGCGCGACCTTGCCGAGGCTCTGAAGCTCGGCCGTGTCACCGTGCGCACCGCCTATCGCGACCTGATGGCATCCGGCGCACTGGAATCGCGCCACGGAAGCGGTACTTTCGTGTCAAGCAGCGTGGAGCGCATGGAACAGTCGCTGTGGCGCCTTTCCTCCTTTTCCGCCGACATGCGCTCGCGCGGGCGTCTGCCGGCCGCACGGATATTGTCGCGGGCGGTCAATACGCCGTCGCCGGGGGAATCCTTCCTGCTCGGCCTCGGCGGCGACGAGCCGGTGCTGAGGCTCGACCGCTTGCGCCTTGCCGACGGCCTGCCGCTGGCGATCGAACGCGCCGTGGTGCCGATCAAGTTTCTGGGGCACGATGCCGGCGGCGAGGGATCGCTCTACGATGCGCTGACGGCCAGCGGCCACAGGCCCGTGCGCGCGCTGCAGCGGCTGACGGCGGTCACGCTCGACCCGTCCTCCGCCGCAATCCTGAACGTCAAATCAGGCGCGCCGGCGCTTCTGATCGAACGTGTCTCGCGCCTGGAAGACCAGCGCGTCGTCGAATACACCCGCTCGCATTATCGCGGCGATGCCTATGATTTCGTTGCCGAACTGAGAATCGGAGATGACCTATGAATGACAACCAGTCACTGATGCTGCAAGAAGCCGGCCAATCGCCGGAGGTGGTGGCCACGCTGCTCGAAAAGGAAAAACCGGTCTTTGCTGAGATTGCCCGGCTGTTTTCGTCCGCGCGCCCGAGCGTGGTGACGACGGCGGCGCGCGGCTCCTCGGACCATGCCGCCACCTTCTTCAAATACCTCTTCGAGATCACCTGTGGCGTTCCGGTCGCCTCCGTCGGTCCGTCGATCGCTTCCGTTTATGGTGCGGCGCTGCATCTGAAGGGCGGCGTGCATTTCACCGTCTCGCAGTCAGGTGCAAGCCCCGACATCGTCGCGCTTCAGGATGCGGCGAAGAAGGGTGGAGCCACGACGATCGCCGTCGTCAACGTCACCGACAGCCCGCTTGCGAAGCAGGCCGATATCGTTCTCGGCCTCAATGCCGGCGCGGAAAAGAGCGTCGCGGCGACAAAGTCCTTCATCGCCTCGGTCGCCGCCCTTTCCGGGGTGACGGCTGCGATCGGCGGTGGATCCGATCTGCAGGCCGCGCTCGGCAAGCTGCCGGAGGCACTGTCGGCGACCGCCGGGATCGACACGGCGGCAGCCGAAGAGGTGCTCTTTAACGCGACCTCGCTTTATACGGCCGGCCGCGGCCCAGCCTTCGCGATCGCGCTCGAAGCGGCGCTGAAGGCCAAGGAAACCTCCGGCCTGCATGCCGAAGCCTTTTCGTTGGCGGAACTGATGCATGGCCCGATGCGCCTGGTGCAGCCGGGCTTCCCGATCGTCGCCTTTGCGCCCGACGATGCGGCCTTCGCCAACAATGTGCAGGCGCTGGAACGCCTGCAGAAACTCGGCGCCACCACCGTCGGCTTCTCGACGCAGCCGCTTTCCGGTGTCCATCTGCGCGTGCCGACGACGGGCAACGGCCTCGTCGATCCGCTGGTGTCGCTGCTTGTCTATTACCGACTGATCGAGTCGGTGACGCGCCGCAAGGGCTTCGATCCCGACAAGCCGGCAAACCTGCTCAAGGTGACGGAGACGGTCTGATGGGACGCAAGATCTTTCTCGGCGCCCGCATCTTCGACGGTGATCGCTTCCATGACGACAAAGCCCTCATCGTTGCCGGCGGCAGCGTCGAAGCGATCGCTGCCAGAAATGATCTGCCGGACGGCGAGGTGGTGACGCTTGTCGGCGGTGTTCTGTCGGCCGGCTTCATCGATGCGCAGGTCAATGGCGGTGCCGGGCGGATGCTGAACGACGAGCCTTCCACCGCCTCGATGGACATCATCGCCGGGGGGCACCGGCCCTATGGCACGACGTCGCTGCTGCCGACGCTGATTACCGATACCACTGAGGCCTCCATTGCCGCCATCGACGCGGCCAAGGAGGCAGTGAAAATGAACCGCGGCGTCGCCGGCCTGCATCTGGAAGGCCCGCATCTGGCGCCCGCAAGGAAGGGCGCGCATCTGGCAGAACTGATGCGGCCGGTGGAGGACCGCGATGTCAAGGCCTTCATCCGGGCGCGCGAGGCGATCGGCACGCTGCTCGTCACCATGGCCGCCGAGCAGGTGACGGTTGCCCAGGTGCGCGAGCTTGCGGAAGCCGGCGTCACCGTCAGCATCGGCCATTCCGATTGTTCGAGCGAGGCGGCGGAGGAACGTTTCGATGCCGGCGCGCGGGGCGTCACGCATCTCTTCAACGCCATGAGCCAGTTGGGACACCGTGCGCCCGGTCTCGTCGGCGCGGCGATCGATCATCCCTCGATCTGGTGCGGCATCATCGCCGACGGCCATCATGTCGATCCGAAGGCCTTGCGCACGGCGCTGCGCGCCAAACGCGGCGAAGGCAAGCTGTTTTTCGTCACCGACGCGATGTCGCTCGTCGGGTCGGAGAAGGACTCGTTCACGCTGAACGGGCGCACCGTCCGGCGCAAAAGGGGCGGCTTCTGCTCGAAGCTGGTGCTGTCGGACGGCACGCTGGCCGGTTCCGATGTCGACATGATCTCGACGATCCGTTACGGCGTCACCTATCTCGACCTGACGCTCGCCGAGGCTTTACGTATGGCGACCCTTTATCCGGCCCGGTTCCTCAGGCTTGGCGATCGCGGCCATCTCTCGCCGGGCGCGCGTGCCGATCTCGTGCATCTCACCGATGCGCTTGCCGTCACCGCCACCTGGCTCAGCGGCGAAGCGGCCTGAACGCTAAAGGCGCGTCGCGATCTTTCAGATTTGCTCTTCGCGCTTTAGATCATTGTTTTACGCATGTCGTTATCGCAAAACCGCGGCACACTTTTGCGCGACATGCTCTAGGAGAAGTGGGATGACCAACATTACCGATGCCTATTTCTCCAATCTGATCGGCCGCCTGGAAGAACTGAAGCAGACGCTTGCCCAGCCGATGGCGCAGGCAGCAGCCGTCATCCTCGATGCTGCCCGCGGCGACAAGCGTGTCTATGTCTTCGGCACCGGCCATTCGCATATGCTGGCGGAGGAGGTGCACTATCGTGCCGGCGGGCTCGCCTTCACAGTGCCGGTACTCGTCGGCTCGGCCATGCTGCATGAGGGTGCAGTCATCAGTTCGGTCTATGAGCGCACGCAGGGCCTGGTGCGGCCGATGCTGGAGCGTTACGGCATGCAGCCGGGCGATGTCATCATCATCGCCTCCAATTCGGGCGTGAACGCCGCGCCGATCGAGGCCGCCGACTATGCGCGCGAAATCGGCGCAAAGGTGATTGCCATTACTTCGATCGCCTATTCCTCAGCGATCGCCAATGGTCGCCGGCGGCTCGCCGACGTGGCCGATGTGGTCCTCGACAACGGGCTGCCACCGGGTGACGCCGTTGTCGATCTCGAAGGCACGGGGCTTCGGGTTGGGCCAGTCTCGACGGCGGTCGGGGTGACGGTCATCAATGCGATCTTCGCAGAGGTCGCCTCGGAGCTTTCGAAATCCGGCGATGCGCCAATTTATCTCAGCGCCAACATGCCGGGTGCCGCCGAGATCAACCAGAAGCTCGTCAAGAAATACCGGCCGCGCAACCCGCATCTCTAGAGCAATTCCAGCAAAAGTGCGTAGCGGTTTTGCGTCCGGAATCGCCTGAAAACAAAGAGATAGTGCATGATGCCGAAAAGTGTGTGCGGTTTTCGGACGACATCATGCCCTGATTATTTAATTGAGACGGCGGATACAAAAAAGGCCGGCGCGAGCCGGCCTCTCCGATAGGCTGAAACCAGGATCAGTCCTTGGCGCGTTCGACGTAGGAATTGTCTTCCGTGGCGATGACGACGCGGGTGCCGGCATTGATGTGCGGCGGCACCATGGCGCGCACGCCGTTCGACAAAATCGCCGGCTTGTAGGAGGACGATGCCGTCTGGCCCTTGACGACCGGTTCCGTCTCCATGATTTCGAGCGTGACGTGGCGCGGCAGTTGGAGCGCCAGCGCAATGCCTTCGTGCATTGACAGAACGCAGGTCATGCCTTCCTGCAGATAGGCCTTGTCGTCCCCCATCGTGGCAACATCGACAACGACCTGATCGTAGTTTTCAGGGTTCATGAAGTGAAAGCCTTCGCCGTCCTCGTAAAGGAACTGATGGTTCACGTCCTCGACGAAAGCGCGCTCGACCTGTTCGGTGGTGCGCCAACGCTCGGAAACCTTCACGCCGTCGACGATGCGACGCACGGCGACCTGGGTGACCGGCGTGCCCTTGCCCGGATGAAAGTTCTGCGCAGTGAGAACGACGTAGAGCTTGCCGTCGACATCGAGAACGTTGCCCTTGCGGACCGAAGAGGCGATGACCTTGACCATAAGACTTCCTTGTAACTCGGCTTTCGGCGTCGTAGATGACTGTCGAGACGCTCCGAAGACGCAAATGTTTTTCTTTGGGGCGCAACTAACCTAAAATCCGGGAAATAGCCACCCCCCATACCGGCCTCTCCGGCGAAGAAAGCTTGGAATGAACTCTTCGGCGAAAGCGTCCCCCTGGTGGACCCCGTCCGTGCATGCCGACCGCCGTCCGTTCCTGATCGGGCGTAATGCGATCCAGGCGGACTTGCGCGGGTTTTTCGCGCGCGAGGATTTCATCGAGGTGGATACGGCGGTGCTGCAGGTCTCTCCCGGCAACGAGGCGCATCTGCATGCCTTCGCCACGGAAGCGCTGACGACGGATGGGCAAAAGGCGCCATTCTACCTGCATACCTCGCCGGAATTTGCCTGCAAGAAGCTGCTGGCGGCGGGCGAGGAACGCATCTCGTGTTTTGCCCATGTCTATCGCAACCGCGAGCGCGGGCCGCTGCATCATCCTGAGTTCACTATGCTCGAATGGTATCGGGCCGGCGAAAGCTACGAGAGCCTGATGATGGATTGCGTGCGGATCCTGGCGCTGGCGACTGAGACGGTGAAGACCGGGAAGCTTGCCTATCGCGGCGCCGAGAGCGATCCCTTTGCCGGGCCGGAGAGGATCAGCGTTGCCGAAGCGTTCGAGCGTCATGCCGGCATCGACCTTCTCGCCTCCGTCGCCGCCGACGGTTCGACCGACCGCGACCATCTGGCGGCCGAGACGAAGCGCGTCGGCATGCGTGTTGCCGATGACGACAGCTGGGCCGATCTCTTCAGCCGGGTGCTTGTGGAAAGGATCGAGCCGCGTCTCGGTTTCGGCCGCATCACCATCCTCGACGAATATCCGATCTCGGAGGCAGCCCTTGCGCGTCCCTCGGCACGCGACTCGAGGGTTGCCGAACGTTTCGAGCTCTATGCCTGCGGCGTCGAGCTTGCGAACGGCTTCGGCGAGCTCACCAACGCTGCCGAACAGCGGCGACGGTTCGAGATCGAGATGGCCGAGAAGGCGCGGGTCTACGGCGAGACCTATCCGATCGACGAGGATTTTCTCGCTGCGCTGCCGCTGATGCCCGAGGCAAGCGGTATCGCGCTCGGCTTCGACCGACTGGTGATGCTGGCGACGGGAGCATCACGCATCGACCAGGTGCTCTGGGCGCCGGTGGCGGAGGTTGGAAGATGAATGCCGTCAAACCGATCAAGAGCGTCGACGATCTTGTGAAGGCGGGCCTGGCCGCGCCTGCCGATCGTGCAAGGCTCGAGGCGGTTGCGGCGCGGTACGCGATTGCGCTGACGCCTGCGATCAGCAAGCTCATCGACCCCGCCGATCCCGATGATCCGATCGCTCGGCAATTCGTGCCTGATGCAGCCGAACTCACGATCGCCCCGGAAGAACGCGCCGATCCGATCGGCGATCATGCCCACAGCCCCGTCGAAGGCATCGTTCACCGCTATCCCGATCGTGTGTTGCTCAAGGCCGTGCATGTCTGCCCGGTCTATTGCCGCTTCTGCTTCCGCCGCGAAATGGTGGGGCCGCAGGGCCTCGGCACGCTCGATGCGGCGGCGATGCAGGCCGCTTTCGATTATATAAGCGGTCATGAGGAGATCTGGGAGGTCATCCTCACCGGCGGCGATCCGCTGGTGCTTTCCTCGCGCCGGCTCCACGAGATCATGGAGGCGCTTGCCGGCATCGCGCATGTGAAGATCATCAGGTTCCACACGCGTGTCCCGGTCGTCGACCCCGAGAAGATCGATGCGGCGCTGATCGGCGCGCTGAAGGCGAGCGGGAAGACGGTGTATGTGGCACTGCATGCCAACCATGTCAGCGAACTGACGCCGGAAGCGCGGGCCGCCTGCGGCCGCCTCGTCGATGCCGGCATTGCCATGGTCAGCCAGTCGGTGCTGCTCAAGGGCGTCAACGACGATCCCGCCGTGCTGGCGGAGTTGATGAAGGCCTTCGTCGAAATCCGCGTCAAGCCCTATTACCTGCATCATCCGGATCTGGCGCCCGGGACCAGCCATTTCAGAGTGACAATCGAGGAGGGGCAGAAGATCGTCGCGGCGCTGCGCGGGCGGATTTCCGGGCTCTGCCAGCCGGCCTACATCCTCGATATCCCAGGCGGTCACGGCAAGGCCGTCGTCACTGGGAGCGCGATCCGGGCGACAGGTGACGGATGTTATTCCGTCACCGATTATCGCGGTGGCGAGCATTCCTATCCGCCGGCCGATTGAGACAAAAGCGGCGCTTTTCGTATCATTTCTGTACTCGCCACGCCGGAAACCAGAGCGTGTCGCAACGGCGAAATTATCTTAAACTATTGATATAAAATGGTTGTTTGTGACGGTGCGGGAAGGATCGCTAAAATCCTAACTATGAGCCTTAGTCATATTTAACTCAATAAATTAGCGGAATGTTCTGTTTTCCGCACTAAAAGAACGCTCATGACAAGGCGATGAACGCCGGATCGGGATCATGAGAATCTTGGAGTGATGGGATGAATAAGGCAATCCGCGACCTCGTAGCTAAATTCGGCAAGCTTCCCGGGTCGATCGACCAGGTTGCCGACGATGCCGATCTTTATGCGGCAGGTTTGACGTCCTTTGCTTCTGTGCAGTTGATGCTTGGCCTCGAAGAGGCCTTCGACATCGAATTTCCCGACAATCTCCTGAACCGCAAATCCTTCGCGAGCATCTCGGCCATCGCCAGGACCGTCGATCTCATCCGGGACGGCCGGAAGGTCGCCTGATGAATTTCCCCGTCAAGATCATGCAGGACGGTCTTGTCGCAAGGGTGGCCCGTGTCGCCGAAATTGCGGCGAAACACGCGGATACCGTCGATGTCGAGGCCCGTTTCCCTCGGGAAGCCGTCGATGCGATGAAGGCCGAAAGGCTGCTCGGCATCCAGGTGCCGCGACATTTCTGCGGCGAATCCGCCTCGATCACCGAGATCGCCGAATTGTGCTCGATGCTCAGCCAGGCCTGCGCCGCAAGCGCCATGGTCTTCGCCATGCACCACATCAAGCTGTCGAGCCTCGTTGAACACGGCGCCGACAGCGAATGGCATCGCGGTTTCATGCGCCGCATCGCCGCCGAGCAGCTGCTGATCGCATCCGCCACCACCGAAGGCGGCATCGGCGGAAACCTGCGCAACAGCATCTGTGCGGTCGAAGTCGATGGCGACACGTGCCGCCTCGAAAAGGATGCGACCGTCATTTCCTACGGCTCGCACGCCGACGCCATTCTCATCACCTCGCGTGCCCACGCGCAGGCGGCTTCCTCCGATCAGGTACTGACGGCCTTCCTCAAGGACCAGTACACGCTCGAGAAAACGCATG
>NZ_LWBS01000420.1 GCF_001652265.1 Rhizobium leguminosarum | reverse complement strand
CCTGGGAGCAGCAACGCAACGCCCACGGCGCAAAGATCCAATGGATGTTCACAACCGAAAATGCCCGCAAAAAGCTCCGTAAAGCTTACCCCGTCAAAGAGTCATAATCTCTGTGGCGTGGTACTAGGTCGTGTGGTCGAATGCTGCTTCTCCAAACTCAAGCAGTTCAAAAGAGTCGCAACGCGCTTCGAGAAAACGGCGAGAAACGACCTCACCGTCGTCACCATCGTAGCAACAGTCCTATGGATCAGATAACAGCCCAGGCCACCTAGAGAGAAATAGCTTGGCCGACACCCAGGCGCTTGGCCTCGCGGTAAGCGAGGTCGGCTGTCACCATATCTTCCATGGCGACGCCCATGGCCTTGTAGATTGTGATCTGCTGATCTGACGTCCGACCTGGTCGCTGCCCCAGCAACATCGCGCCAAGATCGGTGCCTGCCTCGGGATCAATATTTGCAAGTTCGCAGCAGCCTACGGGTGTCGGCGCGAACGAATCCCGCGTCTCAACAAAGAGGGTGCCGCGAGCCATCAAATCGATCGGAAGTTCGCCGCCGGGGGGCGCGACACCAACCGAGGACACGTGCGTTCCTGGTTCAACCCATTCTGCGGAAATTGCGGGGACATAGGAGTGCGTCGCGAGGCACACAACATCTGAAGAGCGTATCGCCGCCTCGAGGTCCTCGACGGCAGTGATGCCTGAATGACGTGAAGCCAGCGCCTGCGCATCAGCAAAATCTTTAGAGAACACTCGAATTTCCTGGAAATCGCGAACGAGCGGCAACAGGCGAAGGTGCTGGCTGGCTTGAACGCCCGAGCCCACGACGGTCGCGACCTTGGCATTGCACCTGGCGAGTTCTCGCACTGAGAGGACGGCCGAACCAGACGTGCGCACAGCCGTGATGTAGGTGCCATCCATAATGCAAACAGGCATTCCTGTTTCTGGATCGAAGAGATGTATTGTTGCGAGGTGACTGGGGATGCCCCGGGCGATATTGCCTTCGAACACGTTGACCAGTTTTACGGTCAAATGCATTCCCTTCATCCAGGCCGGCATCGCCAACGAATAGCCTGCATTCGGAATGTCGAGTTGTGGCCGCGCTGGATTGACGACACGACCGTCGGAGAGCGCTTTGAACCCGTCCGCTAGCGCGTCGAGCAGCTTGCGCAGGTCGATGCATGTTTTGACCTCCGCTTCGCTCAGCGAGAGAATCTTGATCTCACCTTTGGTGTGAGTGCTTAAGGCAGGTTGGGTTCTGTGCATGATGTTGCTTGCCTTCGTCTGGTTGGGGTTTGGTTCTTTTTCAACCGTATTGCGGCAAACGGCGCGACGAAATATAGTAATTTCGACTTCTTTGCGTGATTATCGCGCATTCTAGCCAAAGAAAGCGTGAATCAGAAATGAGTGACTTGGACCGTGTCGATCGGATGCTGCTCGGGCTATTGCAAGAAGATGGTCGCCGGACTGTTCTTGACCTCGCCGAACGCGTTGGATTGTCACCCACCGGCGCATCCCAGCGCATCAAGCGGCTTTTCAGTGAAGGCTTTATCCGGGCTGTGCGGGCTGTGCTCGAGCCTTCAAAGATCGGACGTGGCACGCTCGTCTTTATCGAGGTAAGGCTCGATCACACCGCGCCGCACGTCTTCGACCGCTTTGCAGAGGCTGTTGCGAAGGCACCCGAAATCATCGAATGTCATATGGTGATTGGTGGCTTCGACTACCTGGTCAAAGCACGAATAGCTGATATGGCGACGTTTCAGGAATTCCTGCAGCGGGTCATTCTGCCACTTCCTGGCGTCAGGGAAACCCACAGTTACGCATCAATCGGTGATGTGAAGCCTGACGCATTGCTGCCGCTTTGACACCTCCGATTTTCCGGACCGATTGAGACTGGAAATTCCAGTCTAGACGGAGTTTTCGGCATGAAAAGTCGAAGTTCACGGAGGTGCAGATCGCTTTCATTGCGGCAAACCGGGGAGCGAACGCCGGTTCCCGTGGTCTGTCGGTAGTCGCGCGTCGCTGCCATCTTCTTATCGATCAGACAAGTGTCCACGCCGCCTAAAGTGTTTAGTCCCGGCATTTGATGGTGCATTATTTTCCTTAGAATGGAGGGAGGCACTATGGGCCAGGTTCTACACGGGAGCGCCACAACGACAGAGGCAATCCGTCGAGCAATACAAAATAGTGAAGAGAGCCTGAGAGCGCTTTCAAAGCGGTATGGGGTCAATCAGAAGACAATAGCCAAATGGAAGAGACGGACATCATTGGCCGATCTTCCGACAGGCCCGAAGGACCCGCATTCGACAATCCTCTCCCTTGAAGAAGAAGCCGTCATCGTCGCCTTTCGCAGGCATACATTGCTGCCTCTTGATGACTGCCTCTATGCCCTTCAACCGACGATCCCGCATCTGACACGTTCGTCCCTGCACAGGTGTCTGCAGCGCCACGGCATTTCACGCCTGCCGGAAGTGAAAGGCGACAAAGAACCGAAGAAAAAGTTCAAAAGCTACCCGATCGGCTACTTCCACGTCGATATTGCCGAGGTGCAGACGGCTGAGGGCAAGCTCTATCTCTTCGTGGCGATTGATCGCACGTCCAAGTTCGCCTTCGCTGAGCTCTATGCCAAAGCTGGCAAGATGAATGCCGCCCAGTTCCTGCGCAACCTGATCGCGGCGGTGCCCTACACCATCCATACTATCCTGACCGATAATGGCATCCAGTTCACCAACCGGGCCTGTGACCAAAATGCTTTCCAGCACATCTTCGACCGAGTCTGTGAGGAATACGAGATCGAGCATCGCCTGACGAAGGTTAAGCACCCATGGACCAATGGGCAGGTCGAGCGGATGAACCGGACGATCAAGGAAGCTACTGTCAAGCGCTTCCACTACGACGATCACGCACAACTGAAAAAGCATCTCGCCGACTTCATCGACGCCTACAATTTTGGGCGCAGGCTCAAGACACTAAAGGGCCTCACCCCCTACGAGTTCATCTGCAAAAGATGGACTTCCGAGCCAGATCGATTCATCATCGATCCTATCCATCAAATGCCGGGACTAAACACCTAAGGCTAAATTCAAACCATTACCGCGTCCCTTGCGCGTTCGAAAAGACGCGTAGCGCCGTCGCCGACAGGTTAACGCCCGACCGCTTTCTGCCCAATGCTTAGCAAAGAGCTAACCATTCGCCGCGAAACACCCCGCATGTCTCCACAGAAATAACAAGTGATTAGCAACTCCGCCGCAGGATCGGCGTTGAGAGTGGCTGTTCCTGCCTTTGTAGCGGGTGGCGCCACACAGGTTTTATTGGACGGGGATGCCGGGCAAGGACGAGGCTTGCCGCATCGCAACACCGGCGGTTTTAACATGCGCGATCCTTACAAAATTCTGGGCGTCAAGCGCGACGCGGCAGTAGACGAGATCAAGGCGGCTTGGCGCAACATGGCCAAATCGGCCCATCCCGACCACAATCAGGACGATCCGACGGCGACGGCCCGGTTCGCCGAGATCGGCCGCGCCTATGAAACTTTGAAGGATCCGCGCAAACGCAGCCTGTTCGACAATGCCATGCGGATGGCCGAAGCCAAGAAGCACGAACAGACGATCATGCAGCAGCGCCAGGCCGCCCGCGAGGCGGCCGTGCGCGCCAAGGCGGCGCAGGCCAATGCCGAGCGCGTGATGGAAGAGTTGGCGCGCGCCGCCCAGAAGGCTGCCGCCGACGGCCCCAGGCAACAGGCAGGTTCCGCTGAGGCGGCCGACGAGATGGTAGATCGCATTTTCGGCGCCCAGGCCCGCGCGGCTGCCGGCGGCCAGGCGCAGGGTCGCGCCCAGCAGACGCAATATCAGCAGGCCCAAAATCAGCTGACACAAAACGCCCAGGGCGACGCCGGCAAGCGCATGGATGGCGATGCCGCCGAGGCCGACACCAAGGGCGACGAGGAAGCGGGCGAAGCTGGACCAAATGCCGCCGCCAACCTGTCGCTGCCACTCAGCATCCTGACAAACCTGGTGCGCCGTTTCACCGGCGCCAAGGATACCGGCCTCGAGAAAGCACCGGATGAGGTGACAACGGCGACGGTCACGATCGACGACGTATTGAAGAGCGGCTGGATCACCGCGTCATTGCCGGAGGGCCGCGAAATCGGTTTCGCATTGCCGGCAGGCACGACGGACGGTCACGAGATCAGGCTCAAGGGACAAGGCTTCAAACTGCCGGGCATGCAGCGCGGCGACGCCGTCGTCAACATTCGCATTGCAGCCGATCCGCGCTTCACGGTCGATGGTTTCGATCTGCACGTCGTGCTGCCGCTCAGCATCGAAAATGCCGTGCTCGGCACCGAGGCGCGCATCGAAGGGCCGAGCGGCCCGCTGAACGTGACGATCCCGGCATGGTCCGGCTCGGACAAGATGATCCGGGTCCCCGGCCAGGGATTGCCCCGCGAAGAGGGCGGCAGAGGCGACCTCGTTGTCGAATTGCGCATTATCTTGTGGGAAAAACCCGACGACAAAATCACCGATCTCATGCGGAGCATGCGCGAAGGCCTGTTCCTATGAAATTTTTATGACATTCGCACCCTTTATTACGATCCCTAACAGTTGATGATCCCGGCCAAGCTTGAACCGATTAACGGCCTATGCCATAGGCAGGATCGATCAGAATCCTAGGGAGCGAAATATGGCTCAAGCATCCGGCCTCATGGCAGGCAAACGCGGCGTCATCATGGGTGTCGCCAACAATCGTTCGATTGCGTGGGGTATTGCCAAGGCCATTCATGCGCAGGGCGGGGAAGTCGCGCTCACCTACCAGGGCGATGCGCTGAAGAAGCGCGTCGAGCCGCTCGCCGCCGAAATCGGCGCGACGCTCGTCGGCCACTGTGACGTCGCCGACGAAGCTACCATCGACGCCGTTTTCGAAAACGTCGAAAAGCTCTGGGGCAAGATCGATTTCCTCGTGCATGCGATCGGCTTTTCCGACAAGGACGAGCTGACCGGCCGCTACGTCGACACCTCACCCGACAATTTTACCAAGACGATGCAGATCTCCGTCTATTCCTTCACTTCGGTCGCACGCCGCGCCGAGAAGCTGATGACGGATGGCGGCGCCATGCTGACGCTGACCTATTACGGCGCCGAAAAGGTGATGCCGAACTATAACGTCATGGGCGTCGCCAAGGCCGCGCTCGAAGCGAGCGTCAAGTATCTCGCCGTCGACCTCGGCCCGCAGAACATCCGCGTCAACGCCGTCTCGGCCGGACCGATCAAGACGCTTGCCGCCTCCGGCATCGGCGATTTCCGCTATATTCTGAAGTGGAACGAATATAACGCGCCGTTGCGCCGTACCGTCACCATCGAGGAAGTCGGCGATGTCGGCCTCTATCTCCTGTCGGATCTCTCGCGCTCCGTCACCGGCGAAGTGCACCACGCCGACAGCGGCTATCATGTCATCGGCATGAAGGCGGTCGACGCGCCCGACATTTCCGTCATCAAGGACTGATTTCTCCATATGGATGCGAGACCGTGCTTATCTACGTGATCAGACACGGCCAGACCGCCTGGAATGCCGAGCGCCGCCTGCAGGGTCAGAAGGATATCCCGATGAATGCCACGGGCCTGGAACAGGCCCGGCAGAACGGCATCGCGCTTGCCGGGATTCTCGGCGACACGATCGACCAGTTCGATTTCGTCGCAAGCCCGCTCCAGCGCACGCGCGCGACGATGGAGATCATGCGCACCGCCATGGACCTGCCGCCGCTGGCCTATCGCACCGATCCGAGGCTGGTGGAAATTTCCTTCGGCGACTGGGAGGGGTCGACGCTCAAGGAGCTGAAGGCGACGCAGCGCGAGCGGGTGGCGGAACGCAACGCCTCGAAATGGGATTTCATCCCGCCCGGCGATGACGCGGAAAGCTATGAAATCCTCTCCTGGCGCACCGGCTCATGGCTAAACTCAGTCGATCGGCCGACGGTCTGCGTGACGCATGGCGGCGTCATCCGTACGCTGTTCCAGACGATCGCCGACCTGCCGAAAAGCACCGCTGCAGAAGGCGCGATCCCCCAGGACCGGATCGCCAGGATCGAAACCAATGAGCGGAAGATCGTCTGGTTGTAGGCATTGCCATTGGCCTCGATCAGAAAGCCTTCGGAAGTCCGGCCTGTTTTAGCGTTTCATTGGCCGTATGGCGGGATTTTACACCATGGTCGACCGTGAAGTGGCGGTTAGAAATCGGGCTGTACCAGATTTCATGATCACCCTTTCCCGGTCGCACGTATTCGCAGCCGGCTTTCAGCAATAACTCTTTGAGTTCGCGGAGATAGCCGGCCATGCGCTCAGTAGGTCGGATTGGGGATGCGAACGAGCTGTTCGGCCATGATATGGACGGGGATTTCCGGCAGACTCGAGGTGAAGCCGTTAAGCTCGAAAAGGTCGGTTATAGCTGCCACAACTTTAGGCTCGAGGGCTTCGAGGGTGTCGGCCTCGACGGCCAGCCCTTCGATATCGTTGCTACTGGCAACCCAAACACCAGCCTCTTCATCCCAATCCGCGCGCACTATGATCGAGGCGTGCTTCATACGATCAGTCTCCATAGCGGACACGATTGTCCTACGAGGTTGCGCACCACTGTTGGCACTACGCCGACGTGGCATAGTGTACATATGTAGTGGAATGGAAGTGAATTTTATACGCCGATCTAGGCGTTACGCCGCCTATTTGACGATATCGAGATCGTTGATAACGCGTTTGCCGTCGACCTCGGTATAGAAGACGATCACCTTCACGCCGGCTTCGAGGCCGTCGAAATTGAATTCCTCGGGCGCCTGATAGGTCTTGCCGTCATCGAGCGTCAGCACGAGATTGGCCGTGTCGACCTTCTTGATGGTCGCCTCGACATCGGCGCTCTCGGCAAAACCGCTCATCGGTGACAGGAAGCTTGCTGTTGCCAAAAGCGTGGCGACGACGAAACGCATGGCGACAATCCTTTTAAGACGCTGCACGAGAAACTGACTGGCCACAGATAAGCTCCTGAATATGGCGAAAATTGCCCGTAAGAATGGCTTTTCCCGCCCAATTGATGAATAGGATTTTAAATATAATCAAGATGGTGCGTTAATCCGCTGTTTTTCCCTTCCCGCGATCTTTCGGCATCGCCGGCGGGCAATCGTAAATTAACCCGCGCGCCCTACAGTTGCTCGTCAACATGGGGGTTTCATTTTGTTATCCAGGCTCGGCGACAGCAAGCAGTTGCGGCGCGTGTTGAAGAATAGCCGCGTCTCGTTTCTGGTTTCGTCGCTTGTCGCCCTGGTCGTCATCATGGTCGGCTTCGGGCTCGACCAGGCCTATACTGCGTCTCATGTGCGCGAACTTCATATCCGCACCGAAAACGAGACGAACCTGATCCGCGCCCGCGTCATGGCCGAGATCAATATGGACCTCAGCGTCGTCCGCGACCTGACGAACCTGATCTCCGTCAGCGCGGCAAACGGAGAGGAGATGGAGCGCCAGATCAACTGGCTGCTGATCCAGAACCCGTCTTTCATTCACATCGCCGTCGCGCCTGATTTCATCATCCGCGATATCCACCCATCGCAGTCCGGCAATGAGCGGATCGGCCGCGACGTGCGCGAGGCTCTGTTCTTCCGCCAGGCGATGACCGGCGCGGCCGGCGACCAGTCGGCGCGCTTCTACGGCCCGATCAGCATTGATAATCGCGACGCCTTTGCCATCTTCTTCCCGGTTTTCGTCAGGGAGAACGGCGAACGGAGGCTCTGGGGGGCGGTCGAAGTCGCCATCGACCAGACGATGTTCTACCAGGCGACCGGGCTGATGCCGGCACGCGACCGCGAGAACCGGGAACGCTATCCGCATCTCGACCATCTTTCGATCGCCATCCGCGATATCGGCGCGGCGGCCGCGACCAATGCTGCTCTGCCGCCGCCGTTCTTCGGTTCGTCCGATATCGATGACAAGCATCCGATGCGTCAGAAGATCGGCTTTGCCGGCGGCAAGTGGGAGCTTTCCGCGGTCCCGAACAGCGGCTGGAACGCGATACCCGAAAACCGCACCGAGCTGCGCCTGATCATCCTTGCCGCGGGCTTCATCATCATCGTGCCGATCTTCTTCGCGACCCTTCTGCTCGGCGAGCGCAATCGCAATATTACCGCGCTGGAAACGCGCGAGGCAAAACTGCTGGAATTGTCGCAGCGGCTCAATCTGGCGCTGGAATCCTCGAATATCGGCATTTGGGAGCTGCAGGATGATTCGAGCAGCCTGCTCTGGGACACGCGCGCCGCAGCCCTGCACGGCAAGCCGGCTGAGGAAGGAAGCTGGGCGCTCGACGAATGGCTGGCGGCGGTCCTGCCCGAGGACCGCGACATCGCCGAAGTGCATTTCTTCAGCTGCAGCATTGCCGGTGCTGCCTGCACGGCGCAATACCGCATCATGCTCGCCGACGGCGGTATCCGCCACCTGCGCTCGGTCGGCGCCTTCTATACGGATGCTGCCGGCGTCAGCAAGACGATCGGTATCGTCTGGGACGTGACTGCCGATGCGGAGATCACCGACACGCTGCGCAAGGCCAAGGATACGAGCGAGGTCAAGAATGCCGAGCTGGAGCTGGCGCTTGAAGAGCTCTCGAGCCGCGAGGGGCAGCTCGCCGAGCTTTCCAGCCGGCTCGACCTGGCGCTCAATTCCTATCAGTGCGGCATATGGGAAGCCCGGCCCGGCCTCGGCGGCTCGATCTGGAACGAGCGGATGCACGAACTCTACGGCCTCACCCCGCGCAACGGCTTCACGACCGAGGAGACCTGGCTTGGCTGCATCCACCCCGAGGACCGGGCTCTCGCGCTCGAAAGCGCACGCCACTTCAAAAAGAACGGCGATACGCACACCCTCGTCTGCCGCGTGCTGGTCGACGACGGCTCGGTGCGTTATGTGCGCTCGGTCGGCAAGGTCCACCAGACGGGGACGGGCGAGATGAAGATCATGGGCATCGCCTTCGACGCCACCGAAGACGTACTGATGACGATCCGGCTGAAGGCTGCCAAGGACGAAGCGGTCGCCAAGAATATCGAGCTTGAGCTTGTCAAGAACAGGATCGAGCACAATTCGCTGCATGATCCGCTGACCGCACTCGCCAACCGCCGCAAGCTCGATATCGCACTGGAAAGCCTGACCCATGACGGTCGCCAGCAGCGGCAGAAATTCTCGATCCTGCATATCGACCTCGACCGCTTCAAGGACATCAACGACACGCTCGGCCATGCGGCCGGCGATGCGATGCTGGTGCATGCCTCGAAGGTGCTCGCCAAGAATGTCCGCGGCAGCGACATCGTCGCGCGCATCGGCGGCGACGAATTCGTCATTCTGGCCCTCGACGTCGGCGACAAGGAGATGGCGCAGCTTTCGACGCGGATCATCGAGGAGATGCGCCAGCCGATCGATTTCCAGGGCTTTTCCTGCCGCTGCGGCGTGTCGATCGGCATAGCGCTCGCCAACGGCATCCATGTCGATGCGCGCAAGGTGCTGATCAATGCCGATATCGCGCTCTACCGCGCCAAGAGCATGGGCCGCAACCGCTTCGAATTCTTCAATCACAATCTCCAGGCCGATATCATCAACACCAAGCGCACGGCCGACGAAATCCTTGCCGGCATCGACAATGGCGAATTCACCGCCTGGTATCAGCCGCAATTTTCGGCCCGGACGATGGAGCTGACCGGCGTCGAGGCGCTGGTGCGATGGAAGCACCCGTCCAAGGGGTGGCTCGCCCCCGACAAGTTCCTGCGCATTGCCGACGAGATCAATGTCGTGCAGATGCTCGACCGGATCGTTCTCGAAACGGCGCTGCGCGACAAGGTGCGCTGGACAGCGCGCGGCATTGTAGTGCCCAAGGTCTCGGTCAATGTTTCGGCGCGACGGCTGCATGACGGCAGCCTGTTGGAATCGCTCGCCGACCTGCATATCCGTCCCGGTGAAATCTCCTTCGAACTGGTGGAATCGATCTTCCTCGACGAGAGCGAGGACGTCGTCTCGCAGAATCTCGAGCGCATCAAGGCGCTCGGCATCGATATCGAGATCGACGATTTCGGCACCGGCCATACCTCGATCGTCAGCCTGTTGAAGCTGAAGCCCAAGCGCCTGAAGATCGACCGCCAGCTGGTGCAGCCGATCGTCAATGCCTCGCAGGAGCGCGCACTCGTCAGCTCGATCATCGAAATCGCCCGCTCGCTCGGCGTCGAGACGGTGGCCGAAGGGGTGGAGACGGCGGCACATGCCGCACTGCTGCGCGATCTCGGCTGCGACATCCTGCAAGGCTATGCCTTTTCGCGACCGCTCTCCTTCGACGATTTCACCAACGAAGCCACCGGAACGGGGTGGCGGCTGGCGTCCTGACCGCTGCCTGCCGATCGCCCTCAGCCCTGACCCCTCCCCGCCTGTGCAGAGAGAATGGCGGCACAATGCACCGCCCGTCCCTGACAACGGACGGAAACAGCATTTCCTGAGCTGCCGGTTTGGCGCAAAGAAAGGCTTTTGCCTCGGCGGTTTTTTGGCCTATGAGTGTCGCGCCTTTTCAAGCAATGGCGCGGCCGGCAGCGACCGGCTTTGGCGCGCCACCGTGGGAACACATGTCGCACAATACATTCGGTCACCTTTTCCGCGTAACCACCTGGGGCGAAAGCCATGGTCCGGCGCTCGGCTGTGTCGTCGACGGCTGCCCTCCGGGGCTGCGCTTCAAGCTCGAGGACCTGCAGGTCTGGCTCGACAAGCGCAAGCCCGGGCAATCCCGCTTCGTGACGCAGCGGCGCGAGGACGATCTGGTGAAGGTGCTGTCAGGCGTCATGCTCGACGCCGATGGCGAGACGATGACGACGACCGGCACGCCGATCTCCATGCTGATCGAAAACACCGACCAGCGCTCCAAGGATTACGGCGAGATCGCCCGGCAATACCGCCCCGGCCATGCCGATTATACCTATGACCTCAAATACGGCATTCGCGACTATCGCGGCGGCGGCCGCTCCTCGGCGCGCGAAACCGCTGCGCGGGTTGCCGCCGGCGGCATCGCCCGCCTCGTCGCGCCTGGCGTCACGGTGCGCGGGGCGCTGGTGCAGATCGGCAAACACAAGATCGACCGCCGCAACTGGGATTGGGACCAGGTCGATCAGAACCCGTTCTTCTCGCCCGATGCCGCGATCGTGCCGGTCTGGGAGGAGTATCTCGACGGCATCCGCAAAAACGGCTCCTCGATCGGCGCGGTCATCGAAGTGATCGCCGAAGGTGTGCCGGCCGGCCTCGGCGCGCCGATCTATGCCAAGCTCGACCAGGATATCGCCTCGCTGCTGATGTCGATCAACGCCGTCAAGGGCGTCGAGATCGGCAATGGTTTTGCCGCCGCCGAAACGTCAGGCGAAGACAATGCCGACGAGATGCGCATGGGCAATGACGGCACGCCGATCTTCCTTTCCAACAATGCCGGCGGTATTCTCGGCGGCATCTCCACCGGGCAGCCGGTGGTGGCGCGCTTCGCCGTCAAGCCGACCTCGTCGATCCTGACCGAACGCCAGTCGATCGATGCGGACGGCAAGAATGTCGATATCCGCACCAAGGGCCGGCACGACCCCTGCGTCGGCATCCGCGCCGTGCCGATCGGCGAGGCGATGGTCGCCTGCGCCATCGCCGATCATTATCTTCGCGACCGCGGCCAGACCGGCCGCCTGAAATAGGAGCGCTTGCCCCATGTCTTATGACCAGAAGCGCGTCGTCGACGCCATCCGGGCCTTCGAGGCCGGCGAGATCGTCGTCGTCATGGACGACAATGACCGTGAGAACGAGGGCGACCTGATCGTCGCCGCCGTGCATTGCACGCCCGAGAAGATGGCCTTCATCGTGCGTCACACCTCCGGCATCGTCTGCGCGCCGATGCCGAAGGAAGAGGCCAAACGCCTCAACCTCAACGCCATGGTGGCGGAAAACGATTCCGCCCATACGACGGCCTTCACCGTCTCGGTCGATTTCAAGCACGGCACGACGACCGGCATCTCGGCCGACGACCGGACGTTGACGGTGCGCAACCTCGCCAATCCGAATGTCGGCGCTTCCGATTTCGTTCGTCCCGGCCACATCTTCCCGCTGGTCTCCCGCGAGGGCGGCGTGCTGATGCGCTCCGGCCACACGGAAGCGGCCGTCGACCTCTGCAAGCTCGCCGGCCTGCCGCTGATCGGCGTCATCTCAGAGCTGGTCAACGATGACGGCACGGTGACGCGCGGACCGCAGGTGGTGGACTTCGCCGAGCAGCACGGGCTGAAGCTCGTCTCCGTCGCCGATCTCATCGCCTACCGTCAGCGCAAGGAAACGCTGATCGAACTCGGCACCAGCTTCGACATCGAGACGCCGTTCGGCAAGGCCAAGGCCCATACCTATTCGCTGCCCTGGGATCCGATGCAGCATCTCGCCGTCGTTTTCGGCGACATCCGCGACGGCGTCGACATCCCGGTCCGTCTGCATCCGGAGAATGTCGCCGAGGACCTCTTCGGCAAGAACAGCCCGGTCGATTTCTACATGCAGAAGATTGCCGAGCAAGGCCGCGGCGTCATCGTCTATCTGCGCGAAGGCTCCGTCGGCGTCGGTCACCACGATAACGGCCGCAAAGGCCGCAGCCAGGGCCGCGAGGCCCATGCCGAAGCCCAGACGCGCGACAGCGAATGGCTGGAAATCGGCCTCGGCGCACAGATCCTCAGGGATCTCGGCGTCAGCTCGATCAAGCTGCTCACCAGCCGCGAGCGCCACTATGTCGGCCTCGAAGGCTTCGGCATCAAGATCAGCACGACGGAGATCTGCTGAGGGGAGCCCGTGGTCGGCAAGGCAGAGACAAAGACCCCTCCCCAACCCCTCCCCACAAGGGGGAGGGACTAACCCGCGGCCCGGTCCTGCCACCAAAAATACGCCGTCACATGCCGTATCGTCAGGAATGAAATGCGACGGGCGCCACACGGCCGCCCCTCCCCCTTGTGGGGAGGGGTTGGGGAGGGGTTTTCGCGCAGGATGCTGCTGCTCCGGCGAAGGCTTTACCCTCGCCACCCCTCCAGAAACACGACCTTCTCCACGCCCGCAAACCGCGCGACCCGCTCCAACTCCGCTTCCAGCCTCTCCAGCCGCCCGGCTGACGGTTTCACACCCGGCTCCAGCCAGAGCCGTTTGACATCGAGAGTCGATTTCTTGCGATCGGCCTTCATGTCGATGCGGCCGATCAGCCTGTCGCCTTCGAGCAGCGGGAAGACATAATAGCCATATTCGCGCTTCGGCTCGGGCACGAAGACTTCGATGCGGTAGAAGAAGCCGAACAGGCGTTCGGTGCGGTTGCGGTCGCGGATCATCGGGTCGAAGGGGCTGAGCACGCGGATGCGCGGCGGCGCTCCGGGGTAATTGTCGAGCGTCGACAGGAAATCGGCAAAAGCCCAGGATGGGCGCGCCTTGCCGCCGAGCGCCGGTTCGATCAGCACTTCGATCAGTTCGTCGCGATGGGCCGATACCCAGGCCTTGGCCTCATCGGGCGAGATCAGGTTCCAGAAGGCTGCGATCTCGCCATGGGTGGCGAAGCCGAGGCGGGTGAGCGCGCTGCGGCAGGCCCAGTCGACGAATTCCTCGCGGCTCACCTCGGGCTCGCGGAATTCGGCCGGGATGACGCGTTCCGCCAGATCATAGATCTTCTGGAAGTTCGAGCGGCCGGCGATGGCGAATTTGCCGGTGTGCCAGAAATATTCGAGCGCCGTCTTGTTCGGGTGCCAGTTCCACCAGCCGCCGGAAACGTGTCCGTCGGCCTTGATGTCGCGCGCCAGGATCGCGCCGTCGCGCCGCACGCGCTCATAGGTCTCCTCGAAGGCTGCCTCGAAGTCCTCACCGCGCCATTTGCGCCAACGTTCGACGATCACCTTTTCCTGATGAAGGAACTTGTGCTTCCAATAGACGAAAAAGGCGCTCGGCAGGATGGAGGCGTCATGCGTCCAATGCTCGAACAGCGCGCCGTCCTTTTCGAGCAGCGCGGTCAGGTGTTCGCGCCTGTAGGTCTGGTTGCGCGAAAACAGGATCTGATGATGCGCCCGCTCCACCGTCTGGATGCTGTCCACCTGGACGAAACCCAGCTCATGGATGAGCTGCAACAGGCCGGCCTTGGTCAAGGCGCGGTTCGGTGGGGCGCTGAGGCCCTGCTTGGCAAGAAAGACACGGCGGGCGTCGGAATTGGAAAGCAGATTCGTCATGACCCCATCATAATCCGGAAAATCTTCCTAGCCACCCGATATCGACAGCGAGATTTGCTCTTTCATCATCCGCGATTCCCCGTGTAGAAGCACTGCTGTCAGGTTGGCAGCCAATGGCTGCCCTCACCCTAACCCTCTCCCCGCCTGCGGGGAGAGGGGACGTGCCAAACGCAGCGTCGAGTTGAGGGAGCCGGTGCGGCATATCCCCTTCTCCCCGCGAGCGGGGGTCCGAAGGACGGGTCGAGACATGTGGCTCGACCCAGGCAGAGGGTGCCGGCAGGCGGATGAGGGGCAGGCGGCAATCTCCTGGGGCAAGGCGTCGAAGACGTACCACGCCGCGAAACGTCTGCAGCGGGATCGCAGGATGCGAGGGATTGGTTTGGATATTCGTTTCGAAGGTGCCGGGGTCAGTTTCGGGGCGCGGGTGGCGCTGCAGCCGCTGACGCTCGGCATCAGTGGAAAACGCATGGGCATCATCGGGCTGAACGGTTCGGGCAAGACCACCTTCGCGCGGCTGATCAACGGGTTGACCAAACCATCGGTCGGCCGTGTCACCGTCAACGGCCGCGACACCAGCGACGAAAAGACTGCGGTGGCCGATGTCGGCTTCATCTTCCAATCGCCGCAGAACCAGATCATCCTGCCGATCGTCAAAGACGACATCGCCTTCGGGCTGAAGCGGCGCGGCTTCAGCAAGGCGGAAATCGAGGCCAAGGTCGAGGGCGTGCTGGCCCGCTTCGGCGCTGAGGCGCTGGCCGATCGGCGCGCGCATGAGCTTTCCGGCGGCGAGCTGCAGGTGGCGGCCCTCTGCTCGGTGCTGGCGACGGGGCCGGGCATTCTCATCCTCGACGAACCGACCAACCAGCTCGACCTCAAGAACCGGGCGCTGGTTGAAGGGATTATCGCCGGGCTGCCGGAAAGCGCCATCATCATCACGCATGATCTGGAGCTGATCGCCGGTTTCGAGCGGGTGCTGCTGTTTCATGAGGGACGGCTTGCCGCCGATGCGCCGGCTACTGAGGCGATCGCCCGCTACAAGGAGATCGCCGCCTGATGCAGTCGCTCTATGTCGAAGGCAACAGCGTGATGCACCGGCTTTCGCCGCGGGTAAAGCTGTTGTCGCTGACGATCTTCGGCGTCGTGCTGTTCGTCAGCGGGAACCTCATCCTGCTTTCGATCGCCGTGCTGCTGATGGCGGTTCTCTACCGGATGATCGGCCTGCCGTTTGCGGATGGGCTCCGGCGGCTGCGGCCGGTCTTCCTGACGATCGCGGTCGTGGCACTCTTCAACTTCATCTTCAATCCCTGGCAGGAGGCGCTCGTGCCCCTGCTGCGGCTGACGGCGCTGATGCTTCTGGCCGCCACCGTGACGGCGACGACGTCGATCACCGAGTTCATCGACGAGGTCACGGCGCTTGCCCGCCCGCTCGAACGCACCGGCTGGGTGCAGGCCGACGATATCGGCCTGGCGCTGGGGCTGGTGCTGCGCTTCGTGCCGGAGATCGTCGGCCGTTATCAGGCGATCCGCGAGGCGCATAAGGCACGCGGGCTGAAGGTGCGGCCGACGACGCTGCTTGCGCCGCTGATCATCCTGACGCTCAAGGATGCGGAAAATATCGCCGCGGCGATTGACGCGCGCGGCATTCGGCGGCATGTGAGTTAACGATTGATAAACACGGAATTCATGATGAGCACTCGCGACCTCGTTCTTACCGCCCTCTTTGCCGCGATCATCGTGGCGCTCGGCCTGCTGCCGCCGATCTCGCTCGGCTTCATTCCGGTGCCGATCACCGCCCAATCCCTCGGGGTGATGATGGCCGGCGTCGTGCTCGGCGCCCGGCGCGGCGCAATTGCCGTGCTGATCGTGCTGGTGCTGGTCGCGATCGGCCTGCCGGTGCTTTCCGGCGGCCGCGGCGGGCTTGCGATCTTCGCATCGCCAACGGCCGGCTTCCTGATCGGCTGGATCTTTGCCGCCTTCGTCACCGGCTATCTCAGCGAGCGGCTGGTCAACCATCAGCAATCCGGCCTGGTGCAGACGGTGAGCTTCTTCCTCACCGCAATGGTCGGCGGCATCGTCGTGCTCTACGCCTTCGGCATCACCTATCTCGCGACCGTCGCCGGCCTCGGCTTCACGAAAGCCTTCGTCGGCTCGATGGCCTTCATTCCGGGTGATGTGATCAAGGCTTTCGTCGCAGCCCTGCTCGGCCGCGCCGTCATGGTCGGCTATCCCCTGCTGCCGTCGCGCGCCTGACGCATAGGCGCGGTCTTGTCTGGTGAATACCCAACGGCCCCTTCGGGGGCCGTTGCGCTTAAAGACATAGACGGCCAAATAAGATTGTTTGAAATTGAGCCCATGCGAAAGCCTTCACCAGGCGTTCGGCCCGATCCGCATGAATGCGGGAACTTCCAAACCTTCTTTTCATTTTTCTGCAATGAACGTCCCTGAAGGAGAACCCATGCGAGGCGACCGGCAGGAGGAAATGACTGCCTGGTTCCGGTCGCTGGATCCTGTCCAACCGAAGGACATGGTCGGCCTTTGGAGCGGCGTCGGTATTCCGTCTGGCCATCCACTGGACGGCGTGCTCGAGAATCTCAACTGGTTTGGCAAGCGCTTCCATTCCGACATGCGGGCGGACGCCCTGCTCTTCACGTGGAGACCGGGCCGACTCGTGGCGCTTGAGCCAAGCTTGTTACCGATTGGTCTGGCGATCAAGATGGCGCCCTTTGGCCGGACGTTCGTCGCCCGCGGCTGGTTCTCATACCTGCAGAAGGTGCTTCGAGCGAGAGGCACGACCGCTTCGTTGCGGCTTCAGGCCCTCGACGGCATCGAAACGGCTGCGATGATCTACGACAATCAGCCGATCGTGGACTATTTCCGCAGGATTGATGATGACGAGATTGCCGGAATGATGTGCGTCCGCGGCGACCCTCGGCGGTTCTTCTTCAAGCTCCGGAAATTGACGGACTGAGGTATGCAGCAAACGGCTGGCGGCCCCTCTGGAACATCGCGGCACACGACCATCGAACCCATTGCCCAATTCTTTCCTCAATCCAAAACAGGCGGAACATGCTATGAAAGCAGGGCAGAGGGCGAGATGACCGTCATCGATCGAAATCATGTTCAAGTCCGGGGCGATGGCCAGCGTGCGATGATCTTTTCGCATGGATTCGGGTGCGACCAAAATATGTGGCGCTTTGTGGCCCCGGTCGGCGAATTCGTCCGTCAGCATATTCCAAATAGTCAATTGGTCGCGCTGAACGCCAGTGACCACTGCCCTAACCTCAGCGCTCCCGACGAGGTCATATCTGCAATCCGGCGGTCCGTTCGATGACCGGTGGCGACACGCAGATCGTCATGCCGGCGGAAGACCTTGAGGACCTGTACGAAAACGCGCCATGCGGCTATCTTTCGCTGCAGCCGGACGGGCGCATCGTCAAGGTGAACCGAACGCTATCGACCTGGATCGGCATCCCTGCCGAGCAGCTCCTCGGCAAACGACTTCGCGACCTGCTCAACACGTCGGGCCGGATATCCTATGAATCCCATTTTGCGCCTCTGCTGCGCATGCAGGGGTTTTTCAATGAGGTTGCTCTCGATCTGGTGACGGCCGACGGCAGAACCTTGCCCGTGCTCGCCAATGCAATGGAAAGACGCGCAGAAGACGGTGCCCTGCTTTTCACCCGCGTGACGATGTTCCAGGCTGCCGAGCGTCGCCGTTATGAACGGGAGTTGGTCGAGGCGCGCGCAGCCGCGGACGCAGCCGGCGCCATCGTCAGATCCCAGCTCGACCTTGAACAGCAAACCGCCGAATTGCGGGAGCAGTTCATCGCTGTCCTTGGCCATGACCTGCGCAACCCGCTTGCCTCAATTGCCGCCGCGGCGCGCATGCTGCGAAAGGAGGAGCAGACCGATCGCTCGATTAACGTTCTCGATTTGATGCAGGGCAGCGTCGTTCGCATGTCCGGCCTGATCGACAACGTCCTCGACTTCGCGCGCGGACGATTGGGTGGCGGCATCACGCTCGAGAGGCGAGCGGAGCATCTCGAACCGATCCTGCGACAGGTCATCGGAGAACTCCGCTCCTGTCATCTCGACCGCGGGATTGAGGTGAGGATCGAATTCGCCGGACCGATAAACTGCGACAGCGGCCGGATTGGCCAGCTGGTGTCCAATCTGCTCGGAAATGCCCTTACCCATGGGACGCCGGACGAACCGGTGCGGCTCTCGGCGGCAGCTGTCGACGGAAGACTGGAACTTTGGATCGCCAACAGCGGCCCTCCGATTTCCTGCGATGCGATGACAAGGCTTTTTCAGCCTTATTTCAGGGGCGAAATCGGTACAAATCAAAGAGGATTGGGGCTGGGTCTGCACATCGCTTCGGAAATCGCCCGCGCCCATGGCGGGACGATCACGGTCAGTTCCGATGACAAGGAGACGCGCTTTACCTTTGTGATGCCGTTGGATTGATCCGGGCTGCACAGCCGCGTCGGCGTAAGCGGCTATTCCTTGCCGTCGGTGCGCGCCTGGCGCAGAAGCCGGTCGGCATCTCGCCCGCCTGGAATCCGGGCAACAAAAAACCGCCTTGAGGCGGTCGGGCATTCTATCGACTTCAGTTTGATTTAGTCTCCTCCTCCGCCATCTCCGCCACCGCCATCACAGCCGCCGTCGCCTGAGGCGTCGAACCAGCCTCCACCTCCATCGCCGGAGCCTCCCGAATTGTCCCACCTGCGCTTGGTGTTTGCGGTGGTCTGGGTGGTGGCGCCTCTTTCTGCCCTTGCGATCAGGGCAAAGATCAGTGCGAAGCCTCCAACGAGCACGGTAACCACAAGAAATGTCTCCAATCATTCTCCTTCGTTTGTTTCAGGAAATCTTGTTTCCTACTAAAATAGTGGATTATTTTCTTGATCCGGGCAACAGTCCGAATATGAAACTTTTATGACATTTTAGGGCACGTAAAGCGCGGACCGTTGCATCGGCAGGCAAGGACCGCATTCACCGAATCGTCCTTCGACTGATCGATGAGAACATGGAGAAGGCCGTTCGATGTGCGTTTCGCGCTTCCTCACGCTTTCCATCGCCGCGATCCACGCCGAGGGCGGCACGGTCGACAAATTCATCGGCGACGCTGTGATGGCGATCTGGAATGCCCCGAACGACGAGCCTGATCACGCGTGGCGCGCCTGCCGCGCGGCGGCGATCCGTGACGCGATGCATGCCATCCCGCCGCTCGCGCCCCAGCACGACGCAGTGCGGGTCAGGATCGGCATCAACAGCGGGACGGCACTCGTCGGCAATATCGGCTCGGCCGAACGCCTGAGCTACACGGCGATTGGCGATGCCGTAAACCTCGCAAGCCGCCTGGTCGGCGTCGCCAAAGACAAAGGCGTTGAAATCGTGTTGAGTGGCGAGACGTGGGAACGGGCAGACCGGCGGCTCGATGCCCGCTCGCTGGGAGAGACGGTGGTGCGCGGCAAATCGCAACCGGTGCCGATCTTTACCCTGGACCGGAAATCGCCCCCGATTTGAGGGAGGATGGATCATGGAAAGCGCATCTTTCCTTATTGGCTTACTCGCCTGGCTGCAGGTCAAGCATTTCGCCGCCGACTATCTCTTGCAGCCGGCCTGGATTCTGCAGGGCAAGGGCGACATCCGTCATCCGGGTGGCTATATCCATGCCGCGATCCACGTAGCGGGCACCCTTCCGGGATTGCTTCTGTTCGGGCTGGATGGCGTGACGGTCGCGGTCTTGGCGCTAGGCGAATTTCTAATTCACTTTACCGTTGATCACTTAAAGGCCGTTCACGCGCGCCGCCATCCGGCTGCCATGACAAGCCGTCCTTACTGGGCCGCGCACGGAGCCGATCAGTTGTTGCATCATCTGACCTACACTGGGATTTTGGCTGTTGCGATGTGACACAGAGTTTTGGTCGATCCTACAGATCATCCGAATGTCTGCTGTCAGTGCGATCCGGACGAGCATGAATACGGGCTCGAACCCTGCGCTGCCTTGGCTGCAGCGCAGGGTCGCTGGACTCGGGCTGCTTCCTAGCTTAACACTGCCGCTCTCTGCGGAAAGAGGACGGCCTGCGGAGCGGCTTTGACTCCAGCCACGATCAAGGGGTCCTGATAGAGGCGCGGAGCCGGTATCCCAAGCCTGGAATGCAGCTTTGCAGCCGAGCTCGGCAGGAACGGCAGGAGGCAGCGGGCCACAATTGCAAGGCCGTAGACCTGTTCGGCCAGGCAAGCGCCGAGACGATCAGCGGTCGCCTTCCGATCTTCCGGCGTGAGGTCGGCAAGCAGGGCTTTTGCATCCGCCCATGGCGCGCGTTGTGCAAACCGCCTGTTCGCCGCGCCGATAAACTCGAAAATATCAGCCAGCCCGACATGGAGCTCGTAGGCATCGAAGGCCTGGGCTACCTTCGCCGGAAGGCGGGCCGCAACCTCGACGAACCCATTGTCTGGCACAGGCGGAACGATCCCGTTGAACGAGGTGGACAGAAGGGCAAGCACCCGGTTGGCGAGATTTCCGAGCTGCCCTGCGAGCTCTCCCGACCATGCGGCTTCGAGACGGTCGGCCGAGAAGTCGCCATCGTCTCCCGAGCGTATATGCCGGAGCAGGTAATATCGCAGTGCGTCCGGCGTTTCGTAGGATTGGATGATGCCTTCCGGATCGATCCCATTGCCGGCCGACTTGCCGATCTTCTTGCCATCCACCGTGACGTAACCGTGCACCAGGATCGACGAAGGTGGCGGCAGGCCTGCGGACAGCAGGATGGCCGGCCAGTAGATGGCGTGGAACTTGGAAATGCCCTTGCCGACGACGTGGATGCGTTGGCCGCCGTTCCAATAGTGCTGCAACAGGGTTGGATCGGACCCGTGGCCGAGACCGGTGAGGTAGTTCGCCAGGGCATCGAACCAGACATAGACGACCTCATCTCCATCGGGCACGGGAACGCCCCAGCCTCGCGCCCGCTCCGAACTGCGCGACACGCTGATATCGGCCAGGCCACGCCGCAGCAGGGCAAGGACCTCGTTGCGCCGATGAGCCGGGACGATCCGAAGCTCGCCGGTCTCAATGAGCTCAAGCAGCCGCTCGCCGTATCGGGACAACCGGAAGAACCAGTTCTCCTCACTGATGATCTCCAGGGCAATGCCGTGTTCCGGGCAGCGCCCGTCAGCGAGTTCCGACGGCTCGTAGAATTGCTCGCAACCGACGCAATAGAGACCCTCATAGGCCTTGCGATAGAGGTCGCCATTGCCGGCGCAGGCCCTCCACAAGGCGTGGACGCAAGCAATATGCCTCGGATCGCGCGACGTGCGGACGAATTCCTCGTTGGAGATATCGAGCAGGCCGCCGAGGCGCTCGAACCTGTCTGCATTCGCATCTACGAAGTCCTTGACCTGCACTCCCGCGGCTTCCGCCGACCGGACATTCTTCAGGCTGTTGTCGTCGGTTCCGCACTGGAACCTGACGTCGTGGCCGAGAAGCCGGAAATGGCGGGCATAGGCATCGGCCTGGACCAGCTCGAGGGCAAAGCCCACATGCGGCGCGGCATTCACATAGGGGATCGAGGTGGTGATGTAGATCTTGTTCATCGGTGTTTCCTTTCGAAGACTGTTATTGCCCGCGAGACGGATCGACCATGAAAAAGACCGCCTTGAGGGCGGTCGCTGGTGCATTCTGGACGCACGAAACCCGCCACGCTATGAGCGCGGCATCACCATCACGAAAGTGCTGATCACGGTGTTGTCCATGCAATTTTTCTAGCATCAAGGGAAGCTTCGAACAAGCGCGCTCTTTGATCAAGATGATGCTTCAGCCCTGAAGCAAGCATCAGCGATACGCGCGGGCCTCTATCAGGAAAAATTCTCCAGCACGGCCAGGAATGTGTGCCGGTCGCCCTGCCCCTCGGTCAGGCGCACACGGCCTTCGATGTCGGCGAGGTGGTGGTCCATCAATTGTTGCGCCTTGGCGAGGTCTTTCGCCTTCAAGGCGGCGACAATCATGCGATGGTGGTCCGCGCCGCAGTCGTCCTTGCGGTCCTCTTCATACAAGGACATGACGAGGGAAAGTCGGGCGACGATCTTGGCGAGCACTTCCGTCAGCACCGGGTTGCCGGCGATTTCGGCGAGCACGATGTGGAACTTGCCGGACAGAACCGTCTTCGACTTTTCGTCGCCATGGTGATGGATGTGCTCCTCTTCGTCCGTCAGCTTTTGCAACCCATCCAGCTGCTCTGGCGTGACACGGGCGATGACGAGTTCCAGAAGCAGCCGCTCTATTTTCCGCCGCGCCTCGAACAGGCTCTTTGCCTGCTCGACGCTCGGCTCGGCGACGAAGGTGCCGCGATTTCTCTTGCGCTCCAGCAGGTGGTCGCTCTCAAGCACACCGAGTGCCCCGCGCACGACGGTTCGGCTGACACCGAAATGCTCGGCGATCGCCTCCTCCAGGATTTTGGTGCCGGGCTTGAGCGCACCCTCGCCGATGGCGGCGGCAAGTGTGGCGCGGATACGTTCCGAAACATCGTCATGGGTATCGGCACTCTCCGCCGACCCATTGGTCGCTGTCATCGCTTTGGGACTCTGACGGCGCATCTTTCTCATTGCAGTCTCCAAATTGCCTCTGGCGGCCCGGCGTGGATTCGATCGATCACCAGATATCCGTGCCCGATAATTATTTCCATAAGAATATTCTTGCGTAGATCATCTCGGCACAAGTATTTCGATCGACGGTGCCGGCGAAAACGCCGACACGGCCTTGGGAATCAAGCCGCTTTCTGCTTCTTCACCGGTGCGGACAAGGCAATATCCTTTTCGGCGCAAACCGCCTCGATGTGGCGGGCCGATTGCTTGATGAAGCCGATCGCCTCGGTAAAGCCGTAGGATTGCACCTCATAGGTCGGGTAACCGTAGCGGCTGCTCTCATAGGCCTCCCAGTCGAGAACGGCCCCGGAGGCGACCCGTTTCGCATAGGCATCCACCATCGCCATATAGGCCGCAAGCTCGTCCGCCGTCAGGTCGGGGTGGCCGGCGCGCCAGCTAGGATCGTCGATCTCGATGCACTGGCGCGGATTGGCCTTGCGGGGCTTGTCGGCGACAGACTGGGCAACCTCCAGCGACAGGTTCAGCGTCGGGTGGGCGTCGGCAAGAATGGGAAGGATCGTGGCGAAATCGACGATGCCGCCGCCAACGGGCCTGGTCTGGAAATCGAGACCACCAGGAGCGCGCCCGACATAGGCATCCTTGATATGGGTTTGGCGGATATAGGGAGCCAGGCGCCTGGCGGCGAAGACCGGATGCTCGCCCCGCTGCAGTCCGTTTGCCGTATCGAAGACGACGCCGACGCAATCAGCGCCGACCTTCTCGATCAATCGCAGGATCTCGAAGGAAGTGATCTCGTCGTGGGTCTCGATATTCATGTGCGCGCCATTGGCACGGGCGA
This sequence comes from Rhizobium leguminosarum, assembly GCF_001652265.1. Taxonomy (GTDB): domain Bacteria; phylum Pseudomonadota; class Alphaproteobacteria; order Rhizobiales; family Rhizobiaceae; genus Rhizobium; species Rhizobium leguminosarum_D. The sequence goes on along the minus strand of NZ_LWBS01000420.1, from coordinate 26,660 downwards.
CGGGAGCGAGCTTGCGGAGGACCTTTTCGATCCCGAGCAACTGCTCTTCCCAGGTCACATCGGTGCGGAAGCGGTCATTGGCCAGCCGGCCGCGATATTCGCTCTTGAAATTGCCCGGAGCAACCCAGAGCTCATGACAGCCGATCGCGGCACTTGCCTCGATCATGCGCGTGAAACCGGCAATGATATCGCCGCCGCCGGCTGCCCGCAGGGCCGGTTCCTCGGCGCTGCAATAGGGATTGATCTTGCCGATGCCGCTTTCGAGATAGAGGCCAAGATCGTCAGCCTTCGCCCTGATCTCGCGCAGCAGGCCGCTGTCGAGGTCGGGGCTCATGTCCAGCGCCGTACTGAAGAAAATGCCTGCGAGCCCAAGTTCCTTGACGTGATCAAGGCTTGCCAGAGGCCCCCGTTTCTTTGCCTCGGGCAGCTTTATGCTGTCGATTCCCAATTTCATGTCATGCTCCTCTGCTGTTTCCTGATAGGGCGCGCTGCACTGGCGACCCCTTCGTTATTGATCTCATTTCACGTCGATGGATCCGCGATCACGCCCGTCTGGGAGCGCGAGGCTTCTCTGATGTCCGGCCCTTCGGCACGAGGCTCTGCTCGAGGAAATGCTGGCCGATCGAGGCGATGCTGGTGATTGCGAGGTACCAGATCGAGGCGACGAACAGCAGTTCGATCACCAGGAAGTTCCGGGCGTAGATTGCCTGTGCCTGCGTCAGCAGATCCTGCATCCCGATAACAGAAACGATGGCGCTGGCTTTCAACATGCCGATCGCCTGATTGCCGGTCGGAGGAACGATGAGCCGGGCCGCCTGCGGCAGGACGACGGCACGCAATGTCTGCACCGGCTTCAGCCCCAGCGCGGATGCGGCATCACGCTGGCCGCGATCGACGGAAACAAGCCCACCGCGAATGATCTCGGACATGTTTGCCGCTTCATGCAGCCCAAGTGCGAGGAAGCCGGCCAGGGCCGGCGTCACCAGATCGTTGATCGAAATGGTGAAGCTCCCCATCCCGATCTGCGGGATGAAGAGGGCGATATTGAACCAGAAGAAGATCTGGACGATGAGCGGCACTCCGCGAAACCACCAGACGAAACCAGCGGCGATGGCTTTGAGAACCAGGTTATGGCTCGTCGCCATCAACGCCAGCAGGCATCCGAGCACAATGCCGAACATCATGGCACCAGCCGTCAATTCAAGCGTCAGCAGGACGCCGCGCAGGATTGAAGGATCCACCAGGTAGCGGGGAATCTCGGACCATTGGATACTTTGGCTCTGCCCGACGATGAGCGCGAAGAAGGCCAGCGCTGAAATCGCGATGGCGCCGGTTGCGATCTGGCCCCAACGCATCGGCCTTCCGACCGATGGCGCGAGGGAGAGCGATATGGGTGACGCTTGAAACAGGGCCATCGGCGTCAATCCGCAGGCATGCTGGCAGCATCATTGACCTTGACGGTCTTCACGGCCAGCGGTCCGAGGCTCCACTTCTTCATGATGGTCTCGTAGGCACCGGAGTCCACCATCTGCTGCAAGGCGGCAACGACGCTGTCGCGCAGCTGCGGATTGTCCTTGGCCGTCAGCATGCCGAGATAACCAATGGCAAGGCGGATATCCGGCAGCGCCTGCAGGCCCTTGCCGTTTCCGGTCTGGTGTTCGGTGGTGTAGACGCTGGTGGCGTAGCCATTGACCGTGGCATCGGCCCGCCCCGTGCGGACGGCCTGCAGCACATCCGGCATCTTCGGGATCGACATGATATTGACCGGGGTCGCGCATTTGGCCGATGCCGCCTCGACCATCTTCGCCTGGAAGGTGCCGACGGGAACGGCGACCTTCTTGCCGCACAGATCCTCCATGCCCTTGATGGCGAGAGGATTGTCCTTGATCGTCATGATCGTCGTTGCGTCATACATGTAGTCGATGACGTCGACCTGCTTTTCCAGCTCCGGATCGTCGTTGATTCCCGAGATCGAGATGTCGAAGCGCTTTGCCAATATGGAGGGCACGATCGCCGCACCCGCCCCGACATCGGTCATCTCAACATCGACACCCAGGATGACGCCGAGTGCGGCAGCGATATCGGCATCGATGCCGATCAGCTTGCCATCCTCGCCGTGAAAGCTGATCGGCGGCGTCAGGTCGGTCGCGACCTTCAATACGCCCGACGACTTGATGGAGGGCGGCAGCCCGTCGGCCAGTTTCTGCGTGAGGACGACGCCGGGGAGCTTGGCGACATCGGCATCAGGCGTCATCTTCTCAGCGGCACCTCCGGCGGCACAAGCAGAGGCCGCGATCAAAGAGACCATCGCTCCGGCAACCCCGGCCTTCAAGATTTTCTGGATGCGCATCATGTGATCCCCTTTCATTTTTGTGTCGGTGAATTCTCGGGATCATCCATGCAATCGCCGTGCCACCTGCAGTGGCGCGTCAATAATTATCTGATATCAATAGGATTTTTGTTGATGACGACATTTCGGACAGAGTTTCGCAATCTAATTCGCATAAAGTTTCGAACATATGATGCACAATTTTTACGCTTCGCTGCCCTGCCGCATCACTTTTGACCGCCTCATTCGCTCACGAGACCCAAAAACACCCTCTTCAGATGCCAAATCCCACGCTTTTCGGCGCTCGATCGCACGTTCAGGGGCCGTGGCTGTTTCTATCTGATGCCCACTTAATATACGACGCTGGCGAAAATTTATACAAAACATAAATGCGAATTTCAAATCGCACAGACATTATTATAAACGTTCGAAACTTTATAAGTCAAAAATATTGCTTAATTTTCATTGACTTGGCATTGACGACAATGACGAACGGCAAAACTGGCATGCCGCTTGCAATTCGTTTCTCATGAACAAGCTCGACGCAAAATTTCTCGCCGGACCGCTTCTCCGTCTTGTGCCGGAGACAGCACAGCGATCCGTGACCTCGACCCAAAACCAGGGAGGCCCTATGCCAGGCATACCGAATATGGCTGAACGCAAACGGCTCAGCGTTCAGGGCCTCACCCACAGTTACGGTGGCCAGAACGCCATCAGCGACGTGGCTTTCGATATCGAGGCCGGCGAGATCGTTGCTCTGCTCGGGCCGAGCGGCTGCGGCAAGTCGACCGTACTGCGCGCCATCGCCGGGCTGATCCAGCCGAAGGCGGGCAAGATTGTGCTCGGAGAGAGAGATTTGGCCGATGTCTCGGCCCGCTCGCGCGGCGTCGGCATGGTCTTTCAGAACTATGCTTTGTTTCCGCATCTGACGGTCGCAGAAAACATCGCCTATCCGCTGGCCTGCCAGAAGCTTCCTCGCCCTCAGCGCAAGGCGCGCGTCGAGGAGATGCTGTCTCTCGTCAGGCTCAAGGATTATGGCAACCGCCTGCCGCGGGAACTCTCCGGCGGCCAGCAGCAGCGCGTCGCCGTTGCGCGTGCCATTGCCGGGCGTCCGTCCCTTCTGCTTCTCGACGAACCCTTCGGCGCGCTCGACCGCGCCTTGCGTTTCGATCTGCAGGTGGAGCTGCTGCACCTACAGAAGACGCTCGGCATCACGACGCTGATCGTCACGCACGACCAGGAGGAGGCCCAGAGCCTCGCAAACCGGCTGGTGCTGATGAACAAGGGTAATGTCGAGCAGATCGACACGCCGATGACCGTCTATGACCGCCCGAAGACGCTCTTCGTCAACACCTTCATCGGCCAGGCAAACCTGCTCAACGGAACGGTGCTGCGGCTCGATGCCGAGAGCACGCTGATCGGCCTTGCGAATGACCGGACGCTGCTCCTGCCGCGCCGGCTGAACTTCACCCTCGGCTCGAAGGTCACGATAACCTTCCGGCCGGAAGAGGTTCGCCTGTCGACGCAGCCGAGCGAGAGCACCCTGCCCGTTCGCATGACGGTTTCCGTGCCGCTCGGCCCTTCCCTCGTCCATGACCTTGTTCTGGAAGACGACACGGGCCTGCGCGCTTCCGAGGTCAGAGGCCCCACCACATTCATTCCCGAACCGGGAACGCCGCTATTTGCCGAGATCGACACCGCAAGGTGTCACGCCTTTCCGGCCGAACCGGAAATCATGAGTGAAGAAACAGATCAACAGAGGTGAACGTGATGAAGGACTTTCAGATTACCCGTCGTGGGTTCGGTTTCCTGGCGGCCGGTGTTGCCGCATCGGCCATGCTTCCGCTTTCCGCCCGCGCTGCCGGCGGAGGAGCCGTTGCCGCCACTTTCCCAGGCAGTTGGGAGGATGCCTACCGCACAGTGCTGACGCCGATGGTCAAGGATGCAGGCTACGACTTGACGATTGCCCCGGCGATGGCGCAGGACCAGCTTGCCAAGATCATGGCAAGCCCCGGCAACCCGCCCTATGACACGCTGCTGATGTCGCCCGGCCAGATGGCCGTCGCCATCGAGAAGGATCTCATCCAGAAGATCGATCCGAGCAAGCTCAAGAACTGGGGCATGCTCGATCCGTCCTTCCAGGGCGAATACGGCCCGACCGTGACCATCGAAGTCAACGGCATCGCCTACAATCCCGATCTCGTTCCGAAGCCGAAGGGTTATCGCGATCTCTTCGAAAACCCGGCCTATAGCGGAAAGGTTTCCTGGACCGGCTTCGCCTCGAACACCGCCGTCATGGCCTATACCGAGATCGCCAAGATCTTCGGTTCCGGCCCCAACGACATGGACGCCGTCTTCAAGCTGTTCAAGGATCATCCGGAGCATCTGAAAGGCGTGGTCGACAGCACCAACCATCAGATGACGCTGTTCCAGCAGGGCGAAATCGCCGTCTTCATGTGCTCGACCGGCAATGTCGCTCACCTGAAGAGCCTCGGCCTCAACGCCGAGTTCGTCCATCCGGAGACCGGCTCGCCAGCAGCCCCCGTCAACATCCACCTGACCAAGGGCTCGGCCAATCTCGACGCGGCCTATGCCTACATGGATGCCGCGATCTCCAAGGCCGCCCAGGACCAGCTCAAGGAGCCGCCGACCGAGATGTTCCCGACCAACAAGGACGTGGCGCTGACACCCGGCATCGAAGCCTATGTCACCCGCGACCAGATCAAGACCATGGTCTATCCGGACTGGGTCGCGATCAATAAGAACCGCGACGACTGGATTCGCCAGTTCGACGCTCTCGTCGCCGGTTGAGGTGACGTGATGAAGGCGAGCGGCTTCCCATACGTCCTGCCGATGCTGTTGCTTTCCGTGGCGTTCTTTGCGACGCCGCTCGCGGTCCTCGTCGGTTTCAGCTTCGCCGGCCCCGGCGGAGCAACCCTTGAACATTATGCCCGCTTCTTCGGCGACGCGTTCAATTTCCGCGTCCTCGTCAATACTGCAAGGCTCGGGCTCGAAACCGTCATCGGCACGACCTTGCTCGGCGTACCGATCGCGCTTCTCTACTGGCACGGCGGCCGAAACCTGCGGCAGGTTCTGATCTTCCTGACGCTCATTCCGATGCTGACCAGCAATGTCGTGCGCACCTTCGCCTGGATCGTCATCCTCGGGCGCCAGGGGCCGATCAGCGAAGCGCTGGTCGGACTCGGCCTGACGGGCATGCCGACCAGCCTGCTGTTTACCGAACTCGGCCTGGTCATGGCCATGTGCCAGATCGACCTGCCGCTTATCATCCTGCCGCTGATCGCCATCCTGTCGCGTACGCCGGTGCAACTGACGGAAGCGGCCCAGGTTTCCGGCGCCGGTCCCTGGCGCATCTTTGTCACCGTGCTTCTGCCGCTGATGCTGCCGGGCCTGCTGGCGGGCTGGATCCTGGTCTTTGCCAGCACCAGCAGTTCCTTCGTTACCCAGGCCGTCATCGGCGGCGCGCGCAACGTCTATGTTCCGCAGCTGATCTACCGCGAGGTCGGCACGCTCTTCGACTGGCCGCTGGCCTCGGCCATCGCCGTCGTTCTGCTGCTGTCCACCGGCTGCCTGCTGGTCGCCCTTACCATGATGTCCCGTCACAGGAGGTTGGTCGGCCATGCCTGATCGTCGCGAAAATCCCATTCCCGTCATGCTCTACAAGGCATTCGTTTACGGATTCGGCGGGCTCTGCGTCATCTATCTCGTGGCACCCATCGTGATAGCGCTGACGATGTCGTTCACCTCGGGGCAGACATTGAAATATCCGCCGCAGGGCTTCTCCTTGCGATGGTACGCGGCGCTGCTCGATCCCGTGCGCTCGGCAACCGAGCATATCGCCGCCTGGAATTCGCTGAAGATCGCCGGCCTTGCCGTGCTCGGATCGCTGATCTTTGCGGTTCCGGCAACCATCGGCATGACGCGCATGAAGCGCAGCGCCGCCGGCACCATCGAGCCGCTGCTGCTCGCCCCACTCGTCCTGCCGAGCCTGGTCTACGGCCTTGCCGCCTTGATCGTCGCCAACTTCATCGGCTTCAAGCCGTCGCTCTGGCTGACCGTATCAGGCCATGTCGTCGTCTTCGGACCGCTGATGTACCGCGCCGCCTCCGTCGTCGCCCAGGGCCTCAACCCCTCGCTTGCCGAGGCATCGACGACGATGGGCGCGAGCTGGTTCATGACGCTGCGGCGCGTCACCCTGCCGCTATTGATGCCCGGCATTCTGGCCGGCGCATTCCTCGTCTTCATCCAGTCTCTAGACAATGTGTCGGTATCGCTTTTCCTCGCCGACGCCCGAACGACCGTCTTGCCGCTGCGCATGTTCGCGCTGATCGAGGAATCCCTTGATGTGCGCGTCGCGGCGATCTCGGGAATTCTGATCGCCGTGACGCTGGTCGGATTGCTGGTTGCCCGGCGCGTTCTCGCGCCGCCGCGGCAGGCCTGAACAATCCGTCATTGACCTATGCCTGAACTTGGAAGGAACAAACTCATGAACATGCGCGCGACAAACGCAGGCGGCGGGATGGGATCGCTGCTGGCCGACTTCCAACCGGATTTCGACTTCTCCGCGCCCTTGCCGCTTCCTGTCGAAGAGTTCGAGGATCGCCTTCGCAGAATTCGCCGTCAGGCGGTCGAAGCCGGCCATGACGCGCTGATCGTCCATGCCGGCAGCGTCGGCTGGTTCCACGCGTCGAACGCCTATCTGCGCTATATTTGCGACTGGATGCGCGAAGGCGTGCTGATCATTCCGACCGATGCCGACAAGGCGATGGTGCTTCTGTCCTTCTTCACCCAATCCGTCCTGCTCCCGCCGGGCGGCGAGCCTGTGCTCGTCGACGAAATCTGGCAGATCGGCCCGATCGGCCGCGAATATGCTGACCGTCCGGGCGATTCCGTCATCAAGACCGCTGAGAAATGCGCCGAGGTTCTCGCCAGTCTCGGTCTTGCCAAGGCCCAGATCGGCAGGATCGGCGACCGTACGTCGCTGACCTTCTGGTCAGCTCTCGACGAACTGCTGCCGAAGAGCAAGTTCGTGGCCGATAACGGCATCCTCGACCGCATGCAGAAGGTCCGCTCACTGCGCGAGATCGAGATGTTTCGCGCCGCCGCCCAACTGATCAGCATCGGCACGCAGGCCGCCTATCATGTGGCGAAGTCAGGCGTCACCGACCATGAAATCCTTTCCGCCTTCACCTATGCGCAAATGGCGCTCGGCGGCGAAACCGGCGACGGCTACCAGATCGGTATCAATGAATTCGGCACCCATTGCGGCAAGCCCTATGGCCACATCGTCCGGCCCGGCGACCTCATCAACCTCTATATCTCCAACGTCACCTATCGCGGCTATACGGCCCAGACCGCCCGCATGATCGCGGTCGGCGATATCACCAGCCATCAGGAGGAGGTGCTTGCCGCCTGCACCGAAGGCGTCAAGCGGGCCGAAAAGCTGATCAGGCCCGGCGCATTGATGCGCGACGTCAACAACGCCGCCTTCGAACCGATGATCGAGCGCGGCATGCTCACCTCAGCCGAGGCACGCACCATGCCCTATAACTGGTCGCCGATGCCGGATGGCGCAGCGCGCCTCATTCCCAATCAATATGTCCGGGATCTCGACTGGGAAGCGCAGGGCCGCAAGCTCATGCACGTCTATCCGGCAACGCACGGACCCCACAATCCGAACCTCGGCCATTCCGTCGGCATGGCCGGCGGCCAGAACAGCTTCAACATCTCCTCGCATAACTACGACAGGATGGAGGAGGGCATGGTCTTCGTGCTGCACACGCAATGGCTGGAACCGCTGTCGGCCGGCTGCAACATCGGCGACATGTATGTCGTGACCAAGGACGGTTTTGAGAACCTCAGCCGCCATACCCCGCTTGAAACCCACCGCGTCGCTGCCGAGGCCTGAGATGACCAATCATAAACAACACACGCATTTCGATTTCGCCAAACTGACCGAGCGCGAGCGTTACAAGATCCTCATCGGCACGGTCATTCCCCGCCCCATCGCGCTGGTGACGACGGTGAGCAAGGAGGGCAAACCGAATGCCGGCCCGTTCAGCTTCTTCAACGTCCTCACCCACGACCCAGCAATCGTCGCCATCGGCGTCGAGAATTATGCCGACATGCGCTTCAAGGATACCGCCCGAAACATCCGCGAAAACGGCGAGTTCACGGTCCATATCTGCGACGACGCCCTTGTCGACCAGATGGAAGTCTGCGCCATCAAGTTCGGGCCCGAGGTCGACGAACTCTCGGAAGCCGGACTGGCAACGGCGCCGGGACAGATGGTCAGAAGCCCGCGCATCCTGGCCGCGCCCGCAGCACTCGAATGCCGCCGCCACACGACCCTGCAGGTCGGCCCGGCCCGCGAAATCATCCTCGGCGAAGTGCTCGGCGTCTATGTCAGAAGCGATGCGGTCAATCCGACAAACCTGCATATCGACCAACAACTGATGGACGCCGTCGGCCGGATGGGCGGCCATACCTACACAAGGACGCGCGACCAGTTCGACATCAAGACGCAGACCAAGGAGGAGTGGAGTTCTCGAAAGAGCGTTTCGGAGCCGGTCATCGCATAGCTAAGGCTCCGGCCGAACGCTCACCGTCGGGAAGACTGACTGGAATCGATCGCCCTGCTCGTCCGTCCGGATGCGGTTGCTGCCCGGCATGTGAGGGCGAGCCGAATCCTGAAGAAACTATCGAAGCAGGATCGCGTTGGTTTGCCATTCGTGACAGGAGATAAGGTGGTTTTAATATTCTATATTCGCGCATTGCTCGACCTACTTCGCTTGTCGGGCCAAGCTGAACGAATTGCTTTCCAGAAATCTCGCAGCGCCAGAAGGAGTGCGCCGTTGTATTTTCCGTTCATGAGCGATCGCCACCCATCCTCTCGCTCTTTGATGTCGTGATTGCGGGCGCCGTCTTTTCGTTGCGATTGTGCGGTGGGGGCTGGGGGAGTCAAACTAACGAAGCGACCCTGGTGCAGGCCCTGGAGTGAACAGTGTGATGCCATCGGACTCGAATTTGGGGGTGAATTTATGAATGTGATCGATCACGGCAATAGCGCCTGCGAGGCGTGGCGCGTTGGCGTTGAGACCCGGATGCACATTTCAGCCTGCAACGGCGCAACGGCGCTTTGCATATTTGAACAATGGGTAGCGCCCAAAGTCGGAGCACCAACGCATTGGCATTCTGTGGAGGAAGTCCTTACCGTGATCGCAGGGAAAACCGAGATGTGGATCGATGAGGATCATATGATCCTAACCAGCGGCCAATCACTTATTGTCCCAGCACATCGGAAACATGGCTTCCGAAATGTTGGCTCGGCGATCCTTCACATACATGCTGTTCTCGCGTCAGCAAGTTTCGAGGCAACGTTTGAAGGCTCCACTGAACCTGTCCGGCGCTGGCTCCCATCATCAGAGTAGTTGCTGCGAAAGTCGTAGGCAGGCCTCAACATCGGAATCGATTTTCGGGATTACGCACACTTTGAAAACGACAGCACAACCCGCCGACCGCACCATACCCTAATCCAAAAACCGATAGAGCCAGTCGCGCGTCTCCTCCGGCAGCGAGGCCGGCGATTCGTCTTCGGGGGTATGGGCCTGCCAGATGATTTCCACCTCGGCGGCGCGCTCCTCGCCCGTCTCGATCGAAATGAGGAAGCCGATGGAGTGCACGCCGATCTTGTCGACGGTGGCGGTGAAGGTTGCCGGCTCGTCGTAGTGCAGCGGGCGGTGGAGAAAGCAGGAAACCTTGCTGGGGCTATAGACGGGTTCGTCGTCGACATCGGGCCGTGAGGACCAGAAGCCTGCGAGCACGGACTCTGCATAGGAAATATAGGAGGCCAGAAACATCCGGCCGGTCATATCGACATCGCGAAACGGCACGCGTATTTCCGCCACATCAGGACGTTTCGACTGACTCATCAACAAATCTGCCTTACAGAGTTCCCATGGCAACACTACTTCATAATTGCTTATACCGGAACCGGCTTAAGGATAAAATTACGCAATAGTTCAAAGTGTTACAGTGTCCTCCACGTACCGGAAAGATGCGGCGCCGTTGCAAGGGACCTGATCGACGGGAACGGCGCAAATGAGACAGTTGTGATAGGCGAACGGTCGGACGGCGCGACAAGAGCGCTTGTTGAAATCGTCAGGCGATGCCCCATCTGCTGTGGCACATGACATAAGCGACCGATAGAGTGTCTTCATGAGCACCCGTCTTTATGAACACCCGATCTTCCTGGAACATGTGACCCCCGCCGGCCATCCGGAGCGATCGGACAGGATCCGCGCCATCAATGTCGCGCTGGAACATCCGAATTTCGAGCGGCTGGAGCGCCGGCAGGCGCCGCAGGCGAGCGAGGATGCGGTGCTGCTGGCCCATCCCGAAGAACATCTCATCGCCGTCATGCGGGAGATCCCCGAGGAAGAGGGTGAGATCAACCAGATCGAAGCCGATACCTATGCCAGCAGCAAGAGCCTGCAGGCGGCGCTGACCGGTATCGGCGGGGCGATGGCGGCGGTCGACGACGTCTTTACCGGACGGGCCGACAATGTCTTCGTCGCGGCCCGCCCGCCGGGACACCATGCCGAGAAGATGACGGCGATGGGCTTCTGCTTCTTCAACAATGCGGCGATCGCCGCCCGGCATGCACAGAAGACGCATGGCGCCGAGCGCATCGCCATTGTCGACTGGGACGTTCATCACGGCAACGGCACGCAGGATATCTTCTGGGACGATGCCTCGGTGCTGTTCTGCTCGACGCATCAGATGCCGCTCTATCCGGGCACCGGCGCCAAGGACGAGAAGGGCACGCACAACACCATCGTCAATGCGCCGCTTTCGCCGAATGTCGGCAGCGACCATTTCCGCGAGGCGTTCAAATCGCGCGTGCTGCCCGCGCTTGACGATTTCCGGCCGGATCTCATCATCATCTCCGCCGGTTTCGACGCACATCACCGCGATCCGCTGGCGCAGATCAACCTGACCGGCGAGGATTTCGACTGGGCGACCGGGCGTGTGCTCGAACTGGCGGACCGGCACGCGAAGAACCGGGTCGTCAGCCTGCTCGAAGGCGGTTATGATCTCGAGGGACTCGCCGAATCGGCGGGCATGCATATTCTGAGAATGATGAAGGGTTGAGAATGACTGACAGCGCCAAGCCCGAGGTATCAGGCCTTTCCTTCGAAAAGGCGGTCGCCGAACTCGAAAGCATCGTCGCCCGGCTGGAACGCGGCGATGTGGCGCTGGACGAATCGATCGAGATCTATGAGCGCGGCGAAGCGCTGAAGAAACATTGCGAGACGCTGCTTTCGGCCGCCGAAAACCGCATCGAGAAGATCCGGCTCGACCGCGCCGGCAAACCGCAGGGCGTCGAGCCGCTGGACGGCGCCTGAGGCGCAGCAAACTCCCTTTTGAAGGCGCTTGGCTATCGGCTTCAGACCGATCTATGATCCCCATGCAAAACGATGAGGGGACAAGGAAATGACGGACAGGTTGAAGGGCAAGGTCGCCATAATCTCGGGCGGCGCGACCGGCATGGGCGGTGCCGCCTCGAAGCTTTTTGCGGCGGAAGGCGCGCGTGTTGCGATCATCGACCGCAATGGCGATGCAGCCGCCGAGACCGTGAAGCACATCCGTGATGCCGGCGGCGAGGCCGATTGCTGGACGGCCGATGTCTCGGACGAAGCCGCCGTCAATGCCGCCGTCGCCGGTGTCGAGGAACGCTACGGCGCAGTCACCGTGCTCTTCAATCACGCCGGCACGATCGTCATCAAACCTTTTCTCGAAACGACCGTCGAGGAATGGGACTGGCTGCATGCCGTCAATGTGCGCTCGATGTTCCTGATGACCAAGGCCGTGCTGCCTAAGATGATTGAGAGCGGCGGCGGGTCGATCGTCTGCACCTCGTCGATCTCGGCGGTCGCCGCCACGCCGATGGAAGTGCTTTACGACACGACCAAGGGTGCCGTGCACATGTTTGCCCGGGCTATTGCGGTAGAATTCCGTGACCGCAATATCCGCTGCAACGCCGTCTGCCCGGGCTTCATCCGCACGCCGCATGGTCTGCGCGAGGTGGCCGACCTTCAGGCGCTCGGCGTCGACGTTTCGGATGCCGCCATTGCCGCCCAGCAGGGGCGGATCGGCGAGCCTGAAGACGTCGCGCGGGCCGCCCTTTATCTTGCCAGCGACGAGTCAAGCTTCGTCAATGGCGCCCATCTCTTCGTCGACAATGGTTTTACCGCGATCTGAGCCCGACGCTCATTCAAGTGTTGGAGCGTCCTTTAGCGCGTCCGATTGGACGCGCGGCGCGCTTTCAGGTGTTGGAGCGTCCCTTTACACGTCCGATTGGACGCGCGGCGCTCCAGGCGCTATCTGTGGTCGATGACGCTCGGCACTGTAGCGATCGGAGATCCACATGTCCTTCTTTCCCGGTAAAGACCCCCTGCCCGGCGATGCCTTCGCCTGCGACGCGATCGAGAACCTGATCATCCCGCGCACCAGCGATATCGGCGGTTTCCAGGTGCGCCGCGCGCTGCCCAGCCGGCAGCGGCGGCTGGTCGGGCCGTTCATCTTCTTCGACCGCATGGGTCCGGCGATCCTGAAGCCGGACGAGGCGCTCGACGTCAAGCCGCATCCGCATATCGGACTGTCGACGGTCACCTATCTATTCGACGGCGAGATCCGCCATCGCGACAGCCTCGGCACCGAAAAGGTCATCCGTCCCGGCGATATTAACCTGATGACGGCCGGCCGCGGCATCGTCCATTCCGAGCGCACGCCCGACAATCTGCGCGGCCATCCGCTGCTGATGTCCGGGCTGCAGACATGGCTGGCGCTGCCCGACGACAAGGAGGAGATCGATCCCGCCTTCGCCCATACGGAAAAGTCCGCCATGCCGCTGATCGAGACGGCAGGCGTGCGCGGGCGCGTGGTCATCGGCTCGTTCGAAGGCATGACATCGCCGGTCGGTGTTTTCTCCGACACGCTCTATGTCGATCTCGACCTGCAGCCCGGCGCCAAATTTCCCTTCGGAGCCGGCCACGAAGAGCGCGCCGTCTATGTGCTGTCGGGCGAAGTCGTCATATCAGGCGATCGCTTCGCCGCCGACCAGCTGCTGGTCTTCCGGCCGGGCGATGCGATCACGCTGGAAGCCGGCCGCGATGGCTGCCACCTGATGCTCTTCGGGGGGGCGGCGCTCAATTCGAAACGTTATATCTGGTGGAATTTCGTCTCCTCCTCGAAGGAGCGGATCGAACAGGCCAAGGAGGAATGGCGCAGCGGCCGCTTCGATATCGTTCCCGGTGACGAAGAGGAATTCGTGCCTTTGCCGGAAGGCTGAACCCGCCCGAATCCGGACCCTGATCGAAGAAATAGAGGGCGATATCCGCTGAAAACCGCTCACGCTTTTCGGCATCATGCTTTAATAGTGGGAGCATGATGTTATCCGAAAACCGCTCACACTTTTCGGCATCATGCTCTAAGGTGAAAACCTTCGGTTCCTGAAATGCACTTGTTTTGCCGCAATCTAATCGAATAAAGCGGAACAAGGAAAAGCAAGAAAGAGCGCCCGCCCGTGACACAACTGCCGAAGACCCCCCTGCTCGACCAGGTCATTTATCCCGCCGACCTGCGCAAGCTCGAGGATCGCGACCTACCGCAGCTTGCCCGCGAAGTCCGGGACGAAATGATCGATGCGGTGTCGCGCACCGGCGGCCATCTCGGCGCCGGTCTCGGCGTCGTCGAATTGACGATCGCCATCCACAGCGTCTTCGACACACCTGATGATCGGCTGATCTTCGATGTCGGCCATCAATGCTATCCACACAAGATTCTCACCGGCCGACGTGACCGCATCCGGACGCTGCGCCAGGAAGACGGGCTGTCCGGCTTCACCCGCCGGGCGGAGAGCGAATATGATCCCTTCGGCGCCGCGCATTCCTCGACCTCGATCTCAGCCGGCCTCGGCATGGCGATTGCCGCCGACCTCGACAAATCAGACCGCCGGGTCATCGCCGTCATCGGCGACGGGGCGATGTCCGCCGGCATGGCCTATGAGGCGCTGAACAATGCCGGGGCCCTCGATGCCCGCCTCATCGTCATCCTCAACGACAACGACATGTCGATTGCGCCGCCGACCGGGGCAATGAGCGCCTATCTCGCCCGCCTTGCCTCGGGACGCACCTATATGGGCTTCCGCGATCTCGGCAAGAAGCTGACGGCCTATCTCGGCAAGAACATCGACCGGGCGATCACCCGCGCCGTCGAGCATGCACGCGGCTATGTCACCGGCGGCACGATGTTCGAGGAGATGGGCTTCTATCATATCGGCCCGATCGACGGGCATTCCTTCGACCACCTGCTGCCCGTCTTGCGCAACGTGCGCGACAATGGGCGCGGACCAGTGCTGATCCATGTCGTCACCCAGAAGGGCAAGGGCTATCCGCCGGCGGAAGCCGCGGCCGACAAATATCACGGCGTCAACAAGTTCGACGTCATCACCGGTGCCCAGGCAAGGGTCAAGCCGAATGCGCCGAGCTATACCAGCGTGTTTGCCGAAGCGCTGGTGCAGGAAGCCACCCTCGACGACAAGATCGTCGGCATCACCGCCGCCATGCCTAATGGTACCGGCCTCGACAAGCTCGCCGAGGCCTTTCCGTCGCGCTGTTTCGACGTCGGTATTGCCGAACAGCATGCCGTGACCTTCGCTGCCGGCCTGGCAGCGGAAGGCTACAAGCCGTTCGCAGCGCTTTATTCGACCTTCCTGCAGCGCGCCTACGACCAGGTCGTGCACGACGTGGCGATCCAGGGACTGCCGGTGCGTTTTCCGATCGACCGTGCCGGCTTCGTCGGCGCCGACGGGCCGACGCATGCCGGCTCCTTCGACACCACGTTCCTCACCACCCTGCCCGGCTTCGTGGTGATGGCAGCCGCCGATGAGGCCGAACTCAAGCACATGGTGCGCACGGCTGTCGCCTATGATGGCGGTCCGATCTCGTTCCGCTATCCGCGCGGCGAAGGCGTCGGCGTCGACATGCCGGCGCGCGGCGAAATCCTGCAGATCGGCAAGGGCCGCATCGTCAAGGAAGGCACCAAGGTGGCGCTGCTCTCCTTCGGCACCCGGCTTGCCGACTGTCTGCTTGCCGCCGAGGATCTCGACGCCGCGGGGCTGTCGACGACGGTCGCCGATGCGCGTTTCGCCAAGCCGCTCGATCACGACCTGATCCGCCAGCTTGCCCGCCACCACGAGATGGTGATCACCGTCGAGGAAGGCGCAATCGGCGGCTTCGGCAGTCATGTGATGCATTTCCTCGCCACCGAGGGCCTGCTCGACAACGGCCTGAAGCTGCGCTCGCTCGTCATGCCCGACATCTGGATGGAGCAGGCCAAGCCCGAAGCCATGAACGCCCACGCCGGCCTCGACCGCGCCGGTATCGTCTCGACGGTGTTCAGGGCGCTGGGGCGCGGTGTTGCGGTTGGGGTTGGGGTTGCGGGATAGGATTTGGGTGAGGGCGTGCCGTTGCGCTGCCCCTCATCCGCCTGCCGGCACCTTCTCCCCGCAGGCGGGGCGAAGGGGGATAGCCGCAGCCTTTCCGTTACTCTCCCGCATCTCGTAGGGCACGTCCCCTCGCCCCGCGCGCGGGGAGAGGGTTAGGGTGAGGGGCAGCCTCTTGCTCCCCCTATGCCGATCTTCCCCAATAAAAAAGGCGGCGCATCACTGCACCGCCCTCTTGATTTAACGTCCCTGTGAAGGGCCCCCTCAGAACTCCGTCCAGTCTTCCTTCACGGCTGCAGCGCTCGCCTGTCTTCCACCGAAAGCCTTGGCGACGGTGCGGGTCAGGGCGTGGGTCGGGGAAGCGACCGGGCGGGCGTTGGTGCCGGCAACAGCTGCGCGCGGCGCCGGGGCCATCTGGCCGAGCTTGAACTGGCGCAGCAACTCGTCGAGGGCGTTTGCCTCCTGCGCGAGCGCATGGCTGGCGGCAGTCTGCTCCTCTACCATGGCGGCGTTCTGTTGTGTGCCCTGGTCCATGTTGTTGACGGCGGTGTTGATCTCCTGCAGGCCGATCGACTGTTCGCGCGTGGCGGTGACGATGGCGCTGACGTGGTGGTTGATTTCCTGCACCTCGGAGACGATGACCTCCAGCGCCTTGCCGGTTTCGCCGACGAGGCCGACGCCGGCAACGACTTGTTCGCCCGATGTGGTGATCAAAGCCTTGATCTCCTTGGCCGCCTTGGCCGAGCGCTGGGCGAGCTCGCGCACTTCCTGGGCGACGACCGCAAAGCCCTTGCCGGCATCGCCGGCACGGGCGGCTTCGACGCCCGCATTCAAGGCCAAAAGGTTGGTCTGGAAGGCGATGTCGTCGATGACGCCGATGATGTTGGAGATTTCGCCCGAGGACTTCTCGATCTGCTGCATGGCGGAGACGGCCTTGCGGACGACTTCGCCTGATTTTTCAGCGCCGAGGCGGGCGCGCTCGACGAGATTGCCGACATCCTCGGCGCGCTTGGCGCTGTCGCGGACGGTCGTCGTCACTTGTTCGAGTGCCGCGGCGGTCTGTTCGACGGCGGCAGCCTGCTGCTCGGTGCGGTGGGCAAGATCGTCGGCGGCGGAGCGGATTTCGCCAGCGCCGGCATTGATCGCCGAGGCGTTGCGACCGACCGATTGCAGTGCCGCCTGCAGCTTTTCGACGGCATGGTTGAAGTCATTGCGCAGGCTGTCATATTGCGAGGCGAACGGCGTCTGGATACGACCGGCCATATCACCATTGGCAAGCTCGGCAAGGCCGCCCGCCAAAGCGTCGATGGCATAGCGGATCTCGCCTTCCTCGCGCGCCTTCTGCTCGTCGCCTGCCTGGCGCTGGCGCTCGGCGTCGTCGCGCATGCGGTCGGTCTCGCCGGCGAGGCGCAGCTTCTCGATCGCCGCCTGCTTGAAGACCAGAACCGACTGGGCCATGCGGCCGATTTCGTCGCCGCGGTCGGTAGCCGGAACCTCGATGTCGTTCTGACCGCCGGCGAGGCGATCCATGGCGCTCGTCATGCCGACGACCGGGCGGACGATGATGCGCGACATCAGCCAGGCGAGCATGGCGGCGGCAAGCGAGGCGAGGATACCGCCGGCAAGCAGCGTCGTCTTCAGATCGGTGTTGGCTTCGGTCCGGATGGCGGCAAGCGCTTCCGACTTTTCACGCGCGGTGGCCTTGATCTTGGCCGAGGCCTGGCGGAAACCGTCGAGTTGGCCCTTGGTGGCGTTGACGCCGATCTTGACGACCTCTTCGATCGGCATGTCGGTTTCCTTGCGCGCCTTGGTCTGCGGCTCGGCGAGTTCATGGAAATAGAGATCGGCGGCCTTCTGCATGCCGTCGATCATCTCGACCAGCTGCGGCTCGCCGGCCGCCGTCTGCTTGGCGGCAGCAATCGCCTTCAGCATGCGCTCGCGATTGGCGAAGACATCACCATAGGTGCTGTCGCTGCGGAAGAGGATGAAGCCACGCAGGTTGACGGCCTGCTCGAGCATCGCCTGCAGCGCATCGTCGATCTGGTTGACGAGCAGCTCGGACTTTTCCTGCTCGGCAGAAGCGGACGCGGACGCCGTCGCCTTGGAATAAACGAAAGCGGAAACGGCGACGAAAATGAGAATGAGGGCTGCGAACGTGGCCGCAAGCTTACCGTTCAAGGATATGTTTTTGGCGGACATCGGTGATTTCTCCTGACGACAGTCGACGCGGCGAGAGGCAGGTCGCACGAGACGCACCGCCGGGATGTTTGAACCTGAGAGCATGATCGGCGTGGAAACGCTTGCGCCTTCATGGCGCCGAGCAGTTCAGACGAACCGCTGCAATCACGCCGAACCTATCCGGGCAGGCTTTAAATTTGTTTAAATTTGTGCAGCGCAACAGCGGTCGAGCCTGCGGATTATTGTGCCGTTTCCGGAGGGTTGAGGATCAGGATGTCGAAATCCTTTGTGGGATCGAAATCCTCTGATGTCATCCGGAAGGTCGTCGGACCGATCTTCCGAACATTGCTGCCGCAGAAGCTGATGAGGCTGCCGGGCTTGCCCTTGTCGATCGTCAGCTGGAAGCGCTTGATTGGTCCCGCCCAGTTGGCGCCGGTCGACAGCACATAGGAGATCCAGCTTTCGGTATAGTTGGCGCCTCCCGCCTCGGCTTCCCGAGCACGCTGCTGGGCAACCTTGACGAAATCTCCGTCGAGGCAGTATTTGCGCGAATATTCCGCGAAACGCTCGCCCTTCGGCTCGCCACCTTCGAGAAAACTGATGGCGACGGTGCCGCCGACAGCCGGCTTGTAGCGATGCTCGACGCTGACCTTCTTCTTCGCCGGGAAGGTGGTGCGCCACCAATAGGTCGAGCGCAGCGTCCAGAGCGGCACGAGATCCATCTTGGCGGTGCCGTCGGCATCGCCCTCGGCCATGGGATAGACGAGGCCGCGGGCGATCCAGTCCTTGCGGACGGTTTCGGAAGGCTTGGCAAGCGCCTCGGTCGTCTTCTGGCTATAGGGCAGGACGGGAATGCCCAGCTTGGCGAACTCGTCGGTGACGTCGATGCCGAGCGAGACGACGCGTTGCTGCAGTTTGGCGGTGATCGGCCTGCCGTCCTGCACGGTGGAGAAATGCAGGAAATTATCGCTGTCATAATCGGAGATGGCGGAGTTGTTGTCGACCTGGCCAGTGATGTCGGGCATCGGAAAGGCGACCAGGCTCTCGACATCCTTGTCGGAGCTATTCTCGAAGATATAGTCGACGCGCACTTCCGAAGCGGAGATGAAGAGATCCTCTTCCGCCATGCTGACATCATCGGATTGGGCAAAGATCAGCCCGCCGGTCTTGACCTCGGCCATCGTGTCGTTCGCGAGCGCGGGCGATGCGATCGCTACCGCGACAATCAGAGTGAAGAGCTTCAGCATGGAACACCCCCGTGTCTGCGGTCCGCTCCGCGATCGCCGCGGCAGGATTATCGCCGAAAGCTTTTGAGGGTCAATGACGGTCTTGGGAACAAAATGCTTGCAACCGGCGGCTTTGCCGGTCATGCACAGCCGATGTCAGATCAAAACACCCAACGCCTCGACCAGCTTCTCGTCTCTCTCGGCCTCTTTGCCAGCCGCTCGCGCGCCCGCGACGCCGTGCAGCGCGGCACCGTCAGGATCGGCGGCCAAGTGGTCACGAAGGCCGGCGCGCTGTATAGCGCAGACGCGGCCATCGAGATCGACGACCCAGCGCAGGACTATGTCTCGCGCGCCGCGCTGAAGCTTGCCGCAGCACTCGACCATTTCCGGCTCGATCCCGCCGGTCATCACTGTCTCGATGTCGGTGCTTCCACAGGCGGCTTCACCGAGGTGCTGCTGCAGCGCGGGGCTGCGCATGTCACCGCGATCGATGTTGGCCATGGGCAGATGCACCCGCGCATATCAAGCGATCCGCGGGTGACCAACAGGGAAGGCCTCAACGCCCGCAATCTGACGGCAGAGGATATCGGCCATCCCGCCACCTTCATCGTTTCCGACGTCTCCTTCATCACGCTGAGGCTGGCGCTTGCGCCGGCTCTCGATATAGCCGAGCCGGGCGCTGTCGCCGTGCTGCTGGTCAAGCCGCAGTTCGAGGCGGGGCGCGAGGCGATCGGCAAGGGCGGGATGCTGAAGGACCCCTCGTCCGCTCCCGCCGTTGCTGCGGAACTGGAGCGCTGGTTCACAGAGAACATGGGCTGGAAAAGCCTCGGCCTCATCCCCTCCCCGATTTCCGGCGGCGACGGCAATCAGGAATTCCTTCTGGCAGGATTGAAACCGTGAGCACCGAAACCGTCACGATCGAGAAGCTCGGCGCCCAGGGCGACGGCATCGCCAGCAGCGCCGGTGGGCCTGTCTATGTGCCCTTTTCCCTGCCGGGCGAAACGGTGGCGATCGCCCGCGTCAAGAGCCAGGGCACGATCATGTCGATCACAACACCCTCGCCCGACCGGCAGGAGCCGCCCTGCCGGCATTTCGGCCCGGATGGCGTCAACGGCACCTGCGGCGGCTGCACGCTGCAGCATATGGCCGATGCGCCCTACGGCGCCTTCAAGCGCCAGCTGGTGCTCGATGCGCTGAAGTCGAAGGGTCTGACGTCCGAGGTCGGCGAGATCGTTCCGGCCCGGCCGGGCGAGCGCCGGCGTGTCGTCTTTGCGGCGCGCAAGACCGAGAAGGACATGCTTGTTGGATTCAACCAGGCCGAAAGCCACCATATCGTCGCCATCGAGGAATGTCCGATCTCGTCGGCAGGGATCATCGCCCGGCTGCCGGCGATCAGGGCGATTGCTGCTTCGCTGGCGACCAGCGCCGAACCCTTCCGCGTCGCGGTGCTCGAAACGCTTTCCGGCCTGGACATATCCGTCGACGAGGTGAAGAAACTCTCCGACCCGCAGCGGCGCAAGGCGATCGAGACCGCGCTCAGTCTGCGCGGCATCGCCCGTGTTTCGCTGAACGGCGAAATCCTCGTCGAACCGTCGAAGCCGATGGTCGAATTCGGCGGCGTCCAGGTTTCGCCGCCGCCGGGCGGTTTCACCCAGGCGACGAAGCCGGCGGAAGAGGCGATGGCCGAGCTGGTCATTGCCCATGCCGGCAAGTCGAAGCGGATCGCCGATCTCTTTGCCGGCTCCGGCACGTTTTCGCTGCGGCTGGCGCGGATCGGCCGCGTGCACGCCGTCGAAGCCGAAGCAAAGGCGCTCGCAGCACTCGATCATGCCGCCCGCAACACGCAGGGGCTGAAACCGGTCACCGTCGAAAAACGCGATCTCTTTCGCCGTCCTTTGATGACGCAGGAGTTCAAGCCCTATGATGCCGTCGTCTTCGACCCGCCGCGCGCTGGTGCCGAGTTCCAGTGCCAGGAGCTCGCCCGCTCAGGCGTGAAGAAGATCGTGGCCGTTAGCTGCAATCCGCTGACGTTGGCGCGGGATCTCGCGATCCTCGTCGAGGGCGGCTACCGGATCACCGGGGTAACGCCGATCGACCAGTTCCTCTGGACCTCGCATGTCGAGGTGGTGGCGACGCTGGAGAAATAGGCGTGCCTTTCGGAAAGACCAAAAGTCGCAACCCCTACTATAACGGCCCCGTGTCCGATCATTTCGACGGCACGCATTTCTTCAATCCCGAAGGTATCGAGCCCCTTGGTTTCCGCGATCTGCTGCGATGGCAATTCGGCGGTGGCCGTGAGCGCTGGCCGCAGTCGGTCCCAAGTCCTTACGCGGCGGCCAAGCCAGATCCATACGTCGACGGCGAAGATCTAAGGGTGACCATGGTTGGTCATGCAACAATGCTCGTGCAGGTCGCCGGGCTCAATATCCTCACCGACCCCGTGTGGTCAGAGCGCGCGAGTCCCTTCGCTTTTGCCGGGCCGAAGCGCGTCGTCCAACCGGGCATCGCGTTCGATGATTTGCCGCCAATTGATCTCGTGCTGGTGTCGCACAATCATTATGATCATCTCGATATCGCAACGCTCAGGCGCTTGGCTGCGAAGCATCGGCCGCGTGTCGTGACGCCACTTGGCAATGACACGATCATTCGCCGTGCCGTGCCCGATATCCAGACGACATCGATGGACTGGGGCGAGCGCATTTCGCACGCCGGAATAAGCATTGATGCGGAGCCTGCACACCATTGGTCCGCGCGCGGAACCGCCGATCGCCGGATGGCACTTTGGGCGTCGTTCGTTTTATCGACTCCGGCCGGAAAAATTTATCACGTCGGAGATACGGGCTTTCACGATGGCATCAATTACAAAGCGGCACAGCAGAAGCATGGCGGCTTTCGTTTGGCCATTTTACCCTTCGGCGCATATGAGCCACGCTGGTTCATGAAAGGGCAGCACCAGGATCCGCAGGAGGCGGTGATCGGGATGAAGTTGGCAAATGCGGCCTATGTGGCCGGGCACCACTTCGCCACGTTCCAACTGACAAATGAAGCGGTCGACGCACCAGCAAGAGCGTTGCAAGACGCAATGAGCGAGCATGATGTTCCCCCGGAACGGTTCCGGCCGCTCAGGGCCGGCGAGGTATTCAATGTGCCGGCGGCCTAATCGATATCCGTTTGCGCCCGGACCGGTGCCATAAATACTTCGGAAACGACCGAGATCGGCGCTCAGCGGCGCATGAAGGCTTCGAAAGCTGCCCGAGCTTCAGCGCTTTTCAGCCGCGCGGAGAAATAGCGGGCCTCCTCGTCGATGCGGGCGATGATCTCGCCACGATCGCCACGAATGAGGTCGCGGGCGATGCGCAGCGCCTCCGGCGGCTTGGCCGCGAGCTTTGCCGCCAGGCCAAGCGTCAGTGAATCGACCTCGCCTGGCTCGACGACCTTCCAGACCAGACCGGCTTCCCTCGCCTCCTCGGCCGAAAATGCTTCGCCGGCGGCCAGCATGGCGAAGGCGCGTTGATGCCCCATCAGGCGCGGCGCGACGAGGCTGGAACCTGCCTCCGGCACCAGCGCCAGATCGACGAAGGGTGTGCGGAACTGGCTGCGGCTGGAGGCAATGGTCAGATCGCAATGGAGATGGATCGTCGTGCCGATGCCGACGGCAAGGCCGTCGACGCCGGAGACGACCGGTTTTTCGGCCTTCACCAGGGCATAGAGGAAATCGAGGATCTCCTGCTCCAGGCCGCGGCCGCCCATTGCGGCCGCCAGAAAATCGTTGAGGTCGTTGCCGGCCGAGAAGCAGCCTTCGGTGCCGAGCAAGGCGGTGGCGCGGATGCCGGGATCGGCATTGGCCATATTCAGCGCATCGGCCATGGTGCGGTACATGGGGCGGGTGATGGCGTTCTTCTTTTCCGGCCGGTTGAAGCGGATGAGCTGGACGCCGGGATGGGCGGAAGGCTGCTCGACGATGATGTGGTCGGTCATAAGGTCTCCTCAGGCAAGCAGGATGCGGGCAGCGGCAAGGCTTGCCGCGCCATTGACGACGCAGTCGCGCAGGGCTGCGGTTTCGGCAAGCAGGTTTTCGGCGGCGAAGCGGCAGAGCGCGATGCGGTTTTCGCCTGCCCCATCGGCTCCCTCAGCGAGACCACCCTTGGCGAGATAACAGCCGGTGAGCACCAGCCCGAACAGGCGCTGATAAGGCGTCGCTCCCGAGAGCGCCTCGGTGACCCTGTTTTCGGTAAGCATCTTCATGAGCCAGGCGGTCGCCTGTTCGAGATCGGCGATCGCAGCATCGAGCCTCACAGCCGTTTCGCCGAAACCATTGAGATTGGAGCGGCGGACGTCGTCGGCGATCTCTCTAAGCTCGGCGATGAAGCCCTTCACCTGATCGCCGCCGGAGAGCGGCAGCTTGCGGGTGACGAGGTCGATCGCCTGGATGCCGTTGGTGCCCTCATAGATCGGGGCGATGCGGGCATCGCGGAGATAACGCGCCGCACCCGTCTCCTCGATAAAACCCATGCCGCCATGCACCTGAATGCCGAGCGAGGCGACATCGACGCCGGCATCGGTCGAAAAGGATTTGGCAATCGGCGTCAAAAGGGCGGCGCGCTCCTGCCAGTGGCGGCTGGTGTCACCTGCCCGGTGCGACATGTCGATCGCGTGGGCGCAAGTATAGGAGATGGCGCGCGCCCCTTGGGTCAGCGCCTTCATGGTGAGGAGCATGCGGGCGACATCGGGATGGTCGACGATCGGGCTCATGCCGGCGCCACTTGCGCCCGGCGCCCTGCCCTGGATGCGTTCCCTGGCATAGGCGAGCGCCTTCTGGGTGGCGGCCTCCGCGATCGCCACACCCTGCATGCCGACGGCAAGGCGGGCATTGTTCATCATCGTGAACATGCAGGCCAGCCCCTTGTTCTCCTCGCCGACCAGCCAGCCCACAGCGCCCTTTTCTCCGCCGAATTTTCCATCGCCGTAGATCATCGTGCAGGTCGGCGAGCCATGGATGCCGAGCTTGTGCTCCAGCGAGTGGCAGAACAGATCGTTGCGGGGCCCAAGCGAACCGTCGTCGTTCACCAGGAACTTCGGCACCAGAAAGAGCGAGATGCCGCGTGTGCCGGCCGGCGCGTCCGGCAGACGGGCCAGCACCAGATGGATGATGTTGTCGGCCGCGTCATGTTCGCCCCAGGTGATGAAGATCTTCTGGCCGAAAAGGCGGTAGCTGCCGTCATCGCGCCGCTCGGCGCGGGCCTTGAGCCCGCCGAGATCGGAGCCGGCATGCGGCTCGGTCAAGTTCATGGTGCCGGTCCATTCGCCGGAGACCATCTTCTCCAGATATTTGTCTTTCAGCGCAGCACTGCCATGGGCGCTGACGGCCTCGATGGCGCCCATCGTCAGGGTCGGGGCGAGCGCGAAGGCCATGGAAGCGGAATTCCACATTTCGAGTGCTGCGACATTCAGCATATGCGGCAAGGCCTGGCCGCCGAAAGCTTCGGACGCCGTCAGGCCGTTCCAGCCGCCGGCAATCCAAAGGCGATAGAGATCGCGCCAGCCATCCGGCAGCCGGACCTCGCCATCGATCAGACGGGCGCCCTGACGGTCGCCGATTTCGGCAAGCGGCCCCACTTCCTCTGTGGCAAAACGTCCCGCCTCGGCAAGGATCGCATCGACCAGATCTTCGCCGAGATCGCCGAGCAGCCCTTTGGAAATCGCCTCGCCCATGCCCGCAACGTGCTTCAACGTGAACGCGATTTCCTCGACCGGCGCCTTGTACATGGTTTTTCCTCCGCAGACCGGCCTCGCTCGCGGCAAAGCCCCTCCGAGGCAAGGGCTAATTGATTTTTACGTAAACGTCAATTTCCATTTCCTTAGGCGCCCTGCGATAATTCGCCTGACATGGCGCTTTGCTCTTGCACCTTTGGACAAATGGACGTCATGAACAATCTCTAAGGGAAGACATCGCCTTCGCAAAGGACCGGCGAACAATGGACACATTGCCCGTCAACATACCCGGTTTCGTCTGGGCCTATCGCTTTTCACCCGAAGAAAAGACCGCGGTGCGACTGAACAACAGTGCGACGGTGGCGGAACTGACCGCCGACAATTGTTTCTACTGGCTGCACCTCAACGTTGTCGACGCCCGCGTGCCGGCCTTGCTCGATACGCTGGAGGGGCTGACGGAGGACGCGAAGTCGGCGCTGACGACGCGCGACACACATGCGGCCGTCACCGTCGACGAGCAGATGCTCTATGGCACGCTCGTCGATTGCCAGCGCGATTTCGCCGAGGATACCAACAATCTCGGCTGGTTGCATTTTGCCATGTCCGACCGCTTCATCATCACCACGAGGCTGCAGCCGCTGCGCAGTGTCGAACGGGCGCGGGCGCTGATCGAGAAAAACCCGGGCAAATTTTCCCGGCCGGTCGATCTCTTCGAACTGCTGGTGATCGAGTTCCAACGCACGCTGATCGCGATCGTCATCGAACTCACCGAAGAGCTGAACCAGATCGAGGATATCGTCTACGACAGTGCGCAGCGCGACGAGCGCCGGCGCCTGGCGCCGGTGCGGCGCACCGTGGTCAGGCTGCATCGGCATCTGCGCACCGTGTTGGCGCTGATGCGCCGGGCGGCGGCGGCTGACGACGACGAGATGCCCTTCGGCTTCGACGATGTGGCGCGGCGGCTGACGAGCCGGCTGGAAACGGTCGACCATGATATCTATGCGCTGCAGGACCGGGCACGCCTGCTGCACGAAGAAATCGATTCGAAGCAATCCTCCGAAACCAACCGCCACCTCTATCTGCTGTCGATCATGACGGCCTTCCTGCTGCCGCCGACGCTGGTGACCGGCTTCTTCGGCATGAACACGGCAAACCTGCCCTTCGCCGTCGGCGACTACGGCACCGAATACGCCGTCGCCCTCATCGTCGCCTCCATCGCCTTTGCCTGGTGGCTGCTGAGGCGCGTGGATATTCTTTGAGGGTAGACGTGCGGGCGTGACTGTCGGGGTAGGCTTAGGTTCGCGGACTTACGCCTCGATCCGATGGGGAGCAACCCGCACCGGCCCCTCATCCGCCTGCCGGCACCTTCTCCCCGCAGGCGGGGAGAAGGGACATGCCGCACCGCTTTCCTCAATCTCGACCTGCACATTTGGCAAGTCCCCTCACCCCGTTTTTACGGGGAGAGGGTTAGGGTCATATGCGCTAGGTTTAGCGCTGGACATAAGGAATCTGGTTGTGATTCAAGCTTTGGATGAAGATTCGTCCTGAGATTTTGGATCGTTGGCCGGAAGTGCGCGCGCGGCTTCCGGCGGGTTTTGACTTGGAAGCAACGGCGCGGTTGCGCGGTGCTTTCACGCGGGTGCGGGAAATCAAGAACGCTGAGACGCTGTTGCGGCTGGCACTTGCC
>NZ_LWBS01000419.1 GCF_001652265.1 Rhizobium leguminosarum | reverse complement strand
AGTGTAATAAAAACCACGCGCTCCACGTCCCGCAAAGGGCATTCGCAATTTGTTAGCGTATAGCTTGCACTTTCATTCGATGGCTCGCGCGATCGCGCAAGTGGCTGATCGCAGAATCCATTCCGGCTCTTAAAGCTTTGCGTGAAGCCGTCATGCGCCGTCGTCATCGGTTTCGATCCGGCCGTCGCGATGGGCCTTGTCTGCCTTGTCATTCAAGCTGCGGGTCAGTTGTTTCTCGGCCTTGGTGCGGCCGAAGGAGATGCGGTTCTGCTCGGCCTGCCTCTCCTTTTCGGAGCGGGCCTGCTTCTTGCGGAACTGGCGCAGGTTGACGATTTCGGCGCTCATGGTCCTCGATTCCTATGAAAAAGGGAGGCAAAGCCTCCCTTTCAAATCACTGCTTCTTGCGGAAGGAGTCGAGTGAGACGACGGAGCCCGGTTTTTTCTCTTCGCCGTCGGCGGGTTTTGCGCCCGCGGCGTCATCGGGCTTTCCGGCCGCATCGACCGGATAGGCGGTGATTTCGCCGGACGGCAATTCCTCGCCATCGGCGAGAGGCACATCGAATTCGAGCTCGAAGTTGACGGAGGGATCGTAGAAACCGCGGATCGCATTGAATGGGATGACCAGCTTTTCCGGAACGTCCGAGAAGGAAAGGCCGATCTCGAAATGCGTTTCAGTGATCTTCATATCCCAGAACTGGTGCTGGATGACGATGGTCATCTGCTCGGGGTATTTCGACTTCAGGTGCTGGGAGATCCGCACGCCGGTCGCGCCGGTGAGGAAGGTGATGAAGAAGTGATGATCACCGGGCAGGCGACCCGTAGCTGCGACTTCCGCCAAAACCTTGCGGATGACGCCGCGAAGTGCATCCTGTGCCAGAATGTCGTAGCGGATATGATCCTGCCCCATGCTTATCCTGTCTTTCGTCGGTTCGGAGTCTTTTCACAAGGTTGTATGCCACGTCCGGGCGCCTTGGGAAAGACCGGAGCCGAGTCACGTTTTTAAGCAACATACATGATTTCGGCGGCAGGGAGAAGGTGAAGGCTTCTGTTGCCAGGTGCCTTCGGACCCCGCCTAGAGGTGCGAACCACTAGGACTTTGATTGAAGTGTCACACCGCGATTAAGCAGCGAGACGAGCTTCCGCATAGTTGTCGTTTGCAACTACAATTTTAGCCCGATAACGGCGGTACAATGCCGAGCAAAAAGACGATCTTTACACCCTTGTCGATCCTGTTTCGCCCCCATCAAAAGCCGGCCTTTAAGACCGCCGGTTTTTGGTGGAGGCGCCGGGTACCGCCCCCGGGTCCAATAGGTTTATTACACCGCTCATTTATCGCCATAGCCGGCCCGAAAGCCGGCAGGGCTGATATAGTGGTTTCCTCAGCCCAAGGAAAGGGCAAACGTCATAAAAGCGTTATGCGACGCATCAAAAACATTGGGAAAATGCCCGCCGGTGATTGGTTTCCCGGTTCCAAAGGCTTAAATTGGCCGAAACGGAATCAGCGCGACATGAAGCAATATCTCGATCTCTTGAATCATGTGTTGGAAAAGGGCTCCGACCGGGGCGACCGTACCGGCACCGGCACGCGTTCGGTCTTCGGCTATCAGATGCGCTTCGACCTCGAAGAGGGCTTCCCCGTCCTCACCACGAAGAAGCTGCATCTGCGCTCGATCATCCACGAGCTTCTCTGGTTCCTGAAGGGCGAGACGAACATCCGCTATCTCAAGGAGAACGGCGTTTCGATCTGGGACGAATGGGCCGACGAAAACGGCGATCTCGGGCCCGTCTACGGCGCCCAGTGGCGCTCCTGGCCAGCGCCGGACGGCGGCCATATCGACCAGATCGCCAATCTGGTCGAAGGCATCGTCAACAATCCGAATTCGCGCCGCCACATCGTCTCGGCCTGGAATCCGGCCGAGGTGGACGAAATGGCGCTGCCGCCCTGCCATTGCCTGTTCCAGTTCTATGTGGCTGACGGCAAGCTTTCCTGCCAGCTCTACCAGCGCTCGGCCGATATCTTCCTCGGCGTGCCGTTCAACATCGCCTCCTATGCGCTGCTGACGATGATGGTGGCTCAGGTGACCGGGCTGAAGCCCGGCGATTTCGTCCACACGCTCGGCGACGCCCATCTCTATCACAACCATTTCGACCAGGCGAAGCTGCAGCTGGCGCGCCGGCCGAAACCGCTGCCGTTCATGCGCATCAATGCTGATGTGAAGGATATTTTCGGCTTCACCTTCGACGATTTCGAGCTGATCGGCTACGAGGCCGATGCCAGCATCAAGGCGCCGATCGCCGTCTGATCCGGGATATTTCATGGCTGACATCCGCAGGACCATTATCGCCGCCGTAGCCCGCAACGGCATTATCGGCCGCGATGGCGACATGCCGTGGCGGCTTTCGAGCGATCTCAAACGCTTCAAGGCGCTGACATTGGGAAAGCCTGTGGTGATGGGCCGCAAGACCTATGATTCGATCGGCAAACCGCTGCCGGGACGGCCGAACGTCGTCATCTCGCGGCAGGCGGCGATAGACCATGCTGATGTGAGCATGACACATTCGCTGCCCGAGGCGATAAAGGCGGCCGAAAGGCTGGCGCTCGAAACCGGCGTCGACGAGATCTGCATTCTCGGCGGTGGGCAGGTCTATGCCCAGGCGATCGGTCTTGCCGACCGGATGTGCATCACGCATGTCGAGGCCGATCTTGACGGCGACGCGTCGTTTCCCGCGATCGATCCCGATATCTGGCAGGCAGGGGAGGCGATCGCGGTTCCAGCCGGCGAGAAGGACAGCTATCCCACGCGTTTCATCGTCTACGAACGCCGACACGCCTGAAAATGAACTATTTTCCAATTAAATTGACCAAGTTTCTCGCGCTGCGTTGAAAGCCGATGCGGCGATACCTATAACGGTCACCAACGCGTCCGCCGGTCAGCCCCCACGGTTTCGGATGCGTGGAGACTTAACGAACAACGAGGTTTTGATGCCCTGGAGCAATCAGAATGGCGGCGGCGGCCCTTGGGGCGGCGGCGGCGGTAATAATCAGGGACCATGGGGACAGGGGCCGAACCGGCCGCGCGGTGGCGGCGGCAAGGGCGGACCGCCCGATCTGGAAGATATCATCCGGCGCGGCCAGGACCAGCTGCGCAACATCATTCCCGGAGGCTTCAACGGCGGCGTGGCGGTGATCGTCGCTGCGATCGTCGCCGTCTTCTGGCTGATCCAGTGCATCTACGTCGTGCAGCCGGACGAACGCGGCGTCGAGCTGCGGTTCGGCAAGCCGAAGGAAGAGATTTCGATGCCGGGCCTGCATTTCCACCTATGGCCGATGGAAACCGTGGAGACGGTCAAGGTGACCGTGCAGCAGCTGAACATCGGGGCGACTTCCGCATCGTCTTCGAACGGCCTGATGCTGTCCAGCGACAAGAGCGTCATTAACGTGCAGTTCGCCGTCTTTTACACGGTGAGTGACCCGAAGGCCTATCTCTTCAATGTCGAAAATCCGGCAGAGACTCTGCAGCAGGTTTCCGACAGTGCCATGCGTGAAATCGTCGGCCGGCGTCCGGCGCAGGACGCCTTCCGCAGCAATCGCCAGCCGATCGAAGTGGATGTGCTCAATATCCTGCAGGACACGATGAACCGCTATGGCGCAGGCGTGACCGTGACCGGAGTGACGATCCAGAACGTGGCGCCGCCGCGCGAAGTCGCCGATGCCTTCGAAGAAGTGCAGCGTGCCGGCCGTGACCGTGACAGCACGATCGAAGAGGCCAATCGCTACACGAACCAGAAGCTCGGCCAGGCGCGAGGCGATGCAGCGCGAATCCGTGAAGATGCCGCCGCCTACAAGGACCGTGTCGTGAAGGAGGCGGAAGGTGAAGCGCAGCGTTTCACTGCGATCAACGACGAATATTCCAAGGCGCCTGACGTGACCCGCAAGCGGTTGTACCTCGAAACGATGGAGCAGGTGCTGAAGAATTCCAGGAAGGTCATCATCGACGAGAAGCAGGGTGTCCTGCCCTATCTGCCGCTCAATGAGCTCGGCAAGCCGGCGCAGCAGGGAGGTTGAGTCATGACATCGAACAGACTTCCCATCATTTTCCTCATCCTTGCCATCGTGCTGGTCGGGCTCTATTCGTCCATCTTCGTGGTGAATGCGCGCGAGCAGGCCATCGTCGTCCGTTTCGGCCAGATCCAGACGGTCAAGACCGAACCTGGCATTTACTTCAAGCTGCCCTTCGGCTTCATGGATGCCGACCGGGTTCAGCTGGTTGAAAAGCAGGCGCTGCGGCTCGATCTCGACAATATCCGCGTTCAGGTCCAGGACGGCCAGACCTTCGATGTCGATGCCTTCGTGATCTATAACATCTCGGATGTTCGCCGTTTCCGCGAAACGGTATCGGGCGATCGCGAAGCCGCGGAAGCGCGGTTGAGAGCGCAGCTCGATTCATCGCTTCGCCGCGTTTACGGTCTGCGTGACTACAATGCGGCGCTCTCGGAAGAGCGTGTCGCGATGATGCTGGAGATTCGCGACGACCTGCGCACAGATGCCGAAAATCTCGGCCTGCATATAGACGACGTTCGCATCCGCCGCACGGACCTTTCGCCGGAGGTTGCGCCGAACACCTATAATGCCATGCGTTCGGAACGCCTCGCCGAGGCCGAGCGTATCCGTGCCGAGGGTAATGAGGAAGGCCAGCGGCGCCGGGCCATCGCCGACCGTCAGGTCGTCGAGCTCACCGCAGGCGCCCAGCGCGATGCGGAAATCCTTCGAGGCCAGGGCGATGCGGACCGCAACCGTGTCTTCGCCGAAGTCTTCAGCAAGGATCCAGCCTTCTTCGAGTTCTATCGCTCGATGGCGGCCTATTCCTCTGCTCTCTCGTCGCAGGACACGACGCTGGTGCTGTCGCCGAATTCGGAATTCTTCCGCTATTTCGACAATGCCGCCGGCACCTTGCAGCCGCCGGCAAATCCTGCCGCACCGGCTGCGGCAGTTCCCGGCGCGGCTGCTCCCACCGCTCCCACCCAGCCGGCGAACTAAGGCAAAGGATGCCATTCGCATCCCGACAATCATGGAAGGGCTGGCCCGAGTGCCGGCCCTTTTTTCGTGGAATGGTCGAGATAATTTGGCTTTTGCGAGGCCACGTCACATTGCACGGGGATTTCGCGAAAAGGTGATTTCGCCCTCCATCATTCCGCCTTATGCTGGTGCTCAATGTGCGCATGTACCCCCTATGAGGAAGCTTGATGGCCCCCACGAATCGCTCGCCCTTCAGACGAACGCTCGCGCTTATGGCCAGCGCTGCAATTCTTGCGCATGCCGGCATGAACGGGGTCGCGTACGCCCAAACCGCGCCTCAGACGACCACACCCGGGGTTACGACACCCACTCCGGCTACTCCGGAAACGACTGCTCCCGCACCGCAGCAGGCCGCCCCGATCCAGGCCGTCGTGCCCAACAGCGGTCCGGCTTCGGTCGCCGATCTCGCCGAGGGGCTGCTCGACGCCGTGGTCAACATCTCGACCTCGCAAAATGTGAAGGACGACGAGGGTGCAGGCCCGGCGCCGCGCGCGCCCGACGGCTCGCCGTTCCAGGAATTCTTCAACGATTTCTTCAACAAGCAGCAGGGCAACAAGGGCGGCAACCACAATGTCAGCTCGCTCGGTTCAGGCTTTGTCATCGATCCGGCCGGCTATATCGTCACCAACAACCACGTGATCGAGGGTGCCGACGATATCGAGATCAATTTCGCCAATGGTTCGAAGCTCAAGGCGAAGCTGATCGGCACCGATACGAAGACCGATCTTTCGGTGCTGAAGGTCGAGCCGAAGACGCCGCTGAAATCGGTGAAATTCGGCGATTCCAGCACGATGCGTATCGGGGACTGGGTGATGGCGATCGGCAATCCGTTCGGCTTCGGCGGTTCGGTGACGGTTGGCATCATTTCCGGGCGCGGCCGCAACATCAATGCCGGTCCCTACGACAACTTCATCCAGACGGATGCGGCGATCAACAAGGGCAATTCCGGCGGGCCGCTCTTCAACATGAAGGGTGAAGTGATCGGCATCAATACGGCGATCATTTCGCCGAGCGGCGGCTCGATCGGCATCGGCTTCTCGGTGCCGTCGGAGCTTGCTTCCGGCGTCGTCGACCAGCTGCGCGAATATGGCGAGACGCGGCGCGGCTGGCTCGGCGTGCGCATCCAGCCGGTGACCGACGATATCGCCGACAGCCTGGGGCTCGACACCGCAAAGGGCGCGCTGGTCGCCGGCGTCATCAAGGGTGGCCCCGTCGACGACGGCTCGATCAAGGCGGGTGACGTCATTTTGAAATTCGACGGCAAGACCGTCAGCGAAATGCGCGATCTGCCGCGTGTCGTGGCGGAGAGCACGGTCGGCAAGGAAGTCGACGTGGTGGTGCTGCGCGACGGCAAGGAGCAGACCGTCAAGGTGAAGCTCGGCCGGCTCGAGGACAGCGATCAGGCGGCGACATCCGACGATGCGGCGCCCGATGGCTCGCAGGATGACGGCGTGATCACCCCGGATCCCGGCGAGAACAACGACATGGACCAGCCTGACACCGGCGATCAGGCCCAACCAGCGCCGGGTACGCCCGACCAGCATAAGGGCCAGGTGTCGCCGGATGCGGCAACGCCGAAGAACGTGCTCGGGCTGTCGCTGTCGCTGTTGAGCGCCGAGACGCGCAAGGCCTTCGGCATCGCCGAGAGCGTCGACGGCGTCGTCGTGACAGAGGTGACGCCCGGCTCCGCTTCCGCCGAGAAGGGGCTGAAGCCCGGTGATGTGATCGTCGAGGTGGCGCAGGAGTTCATGAAGTCACCGGATGCGGTCGCCGCCAAGGTGCAGGCGCTGAAACAGGAAGGCCGCCGCAACGCCCAACTGATGATCGCGTCGGCGAATGGCGATCTGCGGTTCGTTGCGGTGCCGATGGAATAAGGGAGCTATGGCGGTAGTGATTAGCCGCCGTGGTCTCCAACTCTCCCTCATTCCTGTGCTTGTCACAGGAATCCAGTGCGCCCAAGTCCTTGGGCGAAGAAGACTCTTCTCTCTTGGCGTAAGTCATTCACCGCGCAGACGCGCGGTGGCTGGATTCCTGTGACGAGCACAGGAATGAGGGAGGAGAGGGTGTGCCGGGCGGCCTTTCGAAACGAGATCTTTGGCGTAGCGGTCCGAAGGTGACAGGCTATTTGGCGGGTTTACGGAGGTTGCCCTTCCGTGCGAGCGGCCAGTGATCAGCCCCGATTTCGGGAATGTCGCTGGTATCGCCTTCAAGCCCTCACGAAATCCGTCTTCCGGTAGCCCTGGATGTAGAGCAGGGCGGTCAGGTCGCCGTGATTGATGCGCATCTGCGCCTCGGCGGCGACGGCCGGCTTGGCGTGAAGGGCGACGCCGGCGCCGGCGAGGTGTAGCATGCCGAGATCGTTGGCGCCGTCGCCGACGGCGATCGCTTCTTCCGGCGAAATGCCGAGGCGGGCCGAAATCTCGGTCAGCGCATCGACTTTCGCCTGCTTACCGAGGATCGGTTCGGCGACGAAGCCGGAGAGAATGCCGCCGTCTTCGAGCAGCGTGTTGGCGCGGTTCTCGTCGAAACCGAGGGTGGCGGCGATGCGGCTGGTGAAATCGGTGAAACCGCCGGAGACAAGCGCGGTGTAATGGCCTTTCGACTTCATGGTGGCGATCAGTTCCGGGCCGCCCGGGGTGAGTGTGATGCGCTTGGCGATCACCTCGTCGACGACGGATATCGGCAAGCCCTTCAGCAGAGCGACACGCTCACGCAGGGCAGGCTCGAAGGCGATCTCGCCGTTCATGGCGCGGGCAGTGATGGTGGCGACCTTCTCCTTCAGACCGACTTCGGCGGCGAGTTCGTCGATGCATTCCTGGCCGATCATCGTCGAATCCATGTCGGCGATCAGCAGCTTCTTGCGGCGGGTCTCCTGCTCCTGGATAACGAGGTCGATCGGCGCGCTCGATATGACGGCAAGGATATTGGCCTCGGCCATTTGCACGTCCGTGCCGTCACGCAGCGCGATATCGCAGGCGATGCCGTCGGCCAGCCAGTAGAGACCGCAAGCGTTCACGGCCTTGGCCGCCTGCTCGGCGATTTCGGGTGTCAGCACGGGATTTGACGGATTGGCAACAAGCGTGGCAACGAGGGCCATGATGGAAAACCTTCTGAGCACAGTGAACGCGATCCTGATAACCGGGCCGACCGCCAGCGGCAAGTCCGCGCTCGCCGTCGAATTGGCCAGGCGCCATGACGGCGCAGTTGTCAACGCCGACAGCATGCAGGTCTATGACACGCTGCAGGTGCTGACCGCGCGGCCGTCGGAGGAGGAGATGCAGGGTGTGCCGCATCATCTCTACGGCCACGTGCCGGCGGGTGCGACCTATTCCACAGGCGCCTGGCTGCGCGATGTCGCAGCACTGCTGCCGGCACTGAGGGCCGCGGGGCAGCTGCCGGTCTTCGTCGGCGGCACCGGGCTTTATTTCAAGGCACTGACCGGCGGCCTCTCCGATATGCCCGAGATACCCGAGGCGCTGCGGGACGAACTCAGGACGCGGCTGTTGCAGGAGGGGCCGGACGGGCTGCATGCGGAGCTCGCCGAGGCCGATCCCGCCATGGCGGCAAGCCTCAACCGACAGGACGGGCAGCGCATCGTCCGGGCGCTCGAAGTGATGAAGGCGACGGGACGGTCGATCGCCGATTTCCAGGGCCGGTCAGGGCCGGAGGTCATCGACGCGGCTGAGGCCCGCAAGATCGTCGTGCTGCCGGACCGGGTGGTGCTGCATCAACGCATCAACGGCCGTTTCGAAAAAATGCTGCAGCAAGGCGCGGAAGACGAGGTGCGGGCTCTGTTCGCGCTCGATCTGCCGGCCGCGG
Organism: Rhizobium leguminosarum; assembly: GCF_001652265.1. Taxonomy (GTDB): domain Bacteria; phylum Pseudomonadota; class Alphaproteobacteria; order Rhizobiales; family Rhizobiaceae; genus Rhizobium; species Rhizobium leguminosarum_D. The sequence continues at coordinate 43,002 of NZ_LWBS01000419.1, read as the reverse complement.
CGCCTGTGATGAAGGCAATCGGCGTGTCGCAGATTATGGCGATGCTGAGGGGCGAGATGACGCGCGAGGAGGTGCTGGAGAAGGGGACTGCGGCGACGCGGCAATATGCCAAGCGGCAAATGACATGGTTTCGCAACCAGATGGACGATAGCTGGGAACGGCTGACGGTTTAGGTTTCAGTTTGTTGCGGGCCTCCTGCTTGAGACATCTGCTGGCTCAGCAGTTTGGCGAGTCCGCCAACCACCGCCTGCAGCTGTTCCGGCAGAAATCCGCCGAAGCCCAGCATCAGGCCGGGGCGCGCCGGCCGCGCGGCATACATCGGGGAGATCGCACGCACGGCGATGCCGGCCGAGAGGGCGCGGGCTGCGAGTTGCACGTCGTCGACCTCCTCGGGCAGCCACAGAAGAATATGCATGCCCTGGTCGCTCTCCTGGACGCGGCACCCCTCAGGCAAGGCCCGATCGAGCGCCGAGAGCAGAACAGCGCGGCGTTCGGCATAGAGGCCGCGGATGCGCCGGATATGCGCTTCGAAATAGCCTTCCCGCATATAAGCTGCCAGAACGTGCTGTTCGGCGGTCGGCGAATGCCGGTCGAGAATAGCTCGGGCGCCGGCAAAGGCTTCTGCGAGCGGAGAAGGGGCGATGACGTAGCCGAGGCGCAGGGAAGGAAAGAGCACCTTGCTGAAGGTGCCGAGATAGATGACGCGTGACGGACGCAATCCCTGCATCGAGGGAAATGGGTGTCCGGCATAACGCAGCTCACTGTCGTAGTCGTCCTCGACGATCCAGGCGCGATTTTGATCGGCCCAGGCGATCAAGGCATTGCGCCGCGCCATGCTGAGCGGCATCCCGATCGGATATTGGTGCGAAGGGGTGACGAATGCGGCGCGGGCCTGCGGGCATAGCTCGAGGCCGCGTTCCACGTTCATTCCATGTGCATCGACCGGCAGGCGGTGCATCCGTACGCCGAGATCGTCGAGCACTGCCGTCAAGCCGGGATAGGCCGGGTCCTCGGCCCATACCGGATCGTCACGCGAGAGAAGGACCCGGCCCGCCATATAGAGGCCTTGCTGGGTGCCTGACGTGACGATGACCTGTTCCGGCTCGCAATGAACGGCCCGCGCGCGCCGGACGTGGCCGGCAATGGCAAGCCTGAGTTCGAGCAAGCCCATAGGGTCGTGATAACCCGAGGGTGCGGCCTGTCGCGACGCGCGCACGCGGTTGCCGAGACGGCGCCAGTTGTCGTCGGGCGCAATACCGCAAGCCGGGACGGCGATGGCAAAGGGAACGGCTGGGTGCGGGGTGAGCGCACGAGCGATGGCGATCAGCCGGGCAGCCTGGGGAGGCAGATCGACAGACTGCGCGCTTGGCGGCCCTGCCGGAGCAGGCTGGGGCGCTGGCGTCGCGTCGATCAGATCGGCGGCAACACGAGTTCCGGCTCCGACCCGCGCTTCGAGATAACCTTCGGCGGTCAGCTGATCGAACACCTCGACGACAGTGCCGCGCGCGATCTTCAGCGAAGCCGCAAGGCTCCGCGTCGAAGGAAGGCGTTCGCCTGGCCTCAGCTCACCGCAGGCGATTGCATTCCGCAGGGCCTGGGCAAGCTGACGGCTGACATTGACCGTTCGATCGATCGCGTTGAGCGATGGGATTTCGATGGTGCTGCGCCGTTTGGACATTTCAAAATGGTCTATAAAGATTCTTCAAAATGGTGCTTCATGATGAACCAGTTTTCAAAGAAAAGGAAGCGGATTGGCCGTTCCCCGATGGCGCATTGATCGTCTTCGAGAGTCGTGCCGTGCGCCGGCACAAACTTCTGGAAACACGCAAATGCAGGATCTTCTCGTTGTCTACATCGCCTACGCAATCGCTGCAGGCAGTCCCGGACCTAGCAACATGGCCATCATGAATGTGGCGATGCGGCAAGGGCGTCGACCGGCGCTGGTTCTTGCCGCCGGGGTTATAACGATGTCGACATGCTGGGGGTTGGTCGCGGTCACCGGCATCTCGACACTTCTGGTCCGCTATGCTCATGCCCTGTTGCTTCTCAAGATCGGAGGCGGGCTATACCTCCTCTGGCTCGCCTGGAGGGCGGCCCGCTCGGCAGCCACGTTGGATATGCCGGCAAGCGAGGTCGTTCGACCCGCCGCGCAAGTCGGCACACTCTATCGTCGCGGTGTTCTGATGCATCTCAGCAATCCGAAGGCGGTTCTGGCCTGGGTGGCGATCATGTCGCTCGGCCTGAAGCCCGGCGCTTCGCCGGAGATGGCCGTCACGGCTTTCGGTGGGTGCGTGCTGCTCGGAATCTCGATATTTACCGGCTATGCCGTGCTCTTCTCGACGGCGCCGATGGTGCGCGGCTACGCCCGTGCGCGGCGGTGGATCGAAGGCAGTCTCGCCGTCTTCTTCGCGGGCGCCGGATCGCGCCTGCTGTTCTCACATTGACCGGATTTTCAGGATCGTATCATGTCTGTTGCCTCTCCGTTTCATGGCCTTTCGGCTTTTCCGCCAACGCCCGCCGATAGCGATGGCCGGGTCGACACCGAAGCTCTCTGCCGCCTGCTGGAACCCCTGTGCGATGCAGGCGTCGCTTCGATAGGCCTTCTTGGCAGCACCGGGATCTACGCCTTTCTCGCACGCGAGGAGCGACGGCGAGCCGTTGAGGCCGCGGTCGAGTGCGTTCGCGGTCGTGTTCCGATCGTCGTCGGTGTCGGTGCTCTGAGGACAGACCACGCCCGGACCCTGGCGAGGGATGCGGATGCGGCTGGTGCGGATGCGCTTCTGCTTGCGCCGGTGTCCTACACGCCGCTTACTCAGGAAGAGGCCTATCAGCATTTCCTTGCCGTCACGGATGCGGCGAAGCTGCCGCTTTGCATCTACAACAATCCCGGCACGACCCACTTCACCTTCAGCCGGGACCTTCTGCAGCGCCTGTCTGACATCGAGACGATCAGGGCGGTGAAGATGCCTCTGCCAGTTGACGGCGATTTCGCAGGCGAACTGGCGACATTGCGTGAGAAGACCAAGCTTGCGATCGGCTACAGCGGCGACTGGGGCGCTGCCGAAGCGCTGCTTTCAGGTGCCGACGCCTGGTACAGCGTCATCGGCGGCTTGCTTCCGCGCGTCGCCTTTGCCCTGACCAAGGCCGCGACTGCAGGCGAGGATGGGGAAGTGCGTCGGCTCGATGGTCTTCTCGAGCCGCTCTGGCAAACGTTCAAGGCGTTCGGAAGCCTTCGTGTGATCTATACGCTCATCGACCTTCTCTCACTCGCCAGGGCAGAGCTCCCACGCCCTCTCTTGCCGCTCGGACCGATGGACCGGCAAAGGGTGCTCGAGGCCGTCGAGCCTCTGATCGCACTGGAGAACGAGTGGAAGGCTTATTCTTTGTTGTAAAGGCTGCTCAGCGGTTTTTTCAGAATGCTTTCGCGCAGCGACGTGCCGGGCTCCCGGCGGGAGATCGCTGGCTGATCCGCCGGTGGTGCCGGCCGGGGAAAGACTGGCTCGTCGCGGCGCATCTCGCGGCGAAGCGCGTCCAGCCGCGGATCGATCGCGGGTGACGTGGCCGGGTCCAGCCGCGGCGTCTGCGGCAGCAGTTCGCGGCGGTAGGATTCGAGCGGCGCGGAGGCGGGCGGCGCGGCGGAAGAGGCGGGCGGCGTGTATGGCTTCGCGTCAAGATCCTCGTCGGCTGGATCGGCCTCGTCGAAGTCTGCCGCGGATGCGGCATAGCTCTGCTGGAAATTCGAAATGTCGGGTCCGACGGTCACCGCCCGCATGCGGGTGACGATCTTGCGCAGATCGACCGTATCCGGATCTTCTTCGCTGTTCTTGCTGTTGGCGCTGCTCGCCTTCGGCAGGAGCTTTTCGTCGACGCGGGAAAAGCGCATGCGCATCGGCACGCTGATCGCCTCGCCGAAGGCGATCGCTTCGCCATTGCCGATCGAGGAGATGAAGCTCGTCGTCGAGATCGAAGAATTCGGAATGGCCGAGCGGATGATTTCCTGGTCTCGGTCGTTGGCGAGGCGCATGGCAAAGAGTGTCGAACATTGCGACAGGATCGTCTGGTCGAGCTCGCCCGGCCGCTGGGTGATGATGCCGAGCGAGACGCCGTATTTGCGGCCTTCCTTGGCGATGCGGGCGATCGCCTGGCGCGTCGGCACGAAGCCGAGGCTCGGATCGGAGGGGATATAACGGTGAGCTTCCTCGCAGACGACGAGCATGTGGATGGCGCCGTCGCTCCACAGCGCCACCTCGAATGCCATGCGGCAAAGCACGGAGGCGACAGAATTGACGACCTCGGAGGGGATGCCGGCAAGCTGGAAAGTGCAGATCGGCCGGTTCTCGCCGGGGATGCGGAAGATCTGTGCGATGGTTTCGGTGATCGTGTCGCTGATCGTGTTGTTGGAGAACATGAAGTGATAGCGCGGATCGTTGATCGCAGCGATGAGGCGCATCTTCAGCGACCGCAGGAAGGGCTTTTCCGAGCGACCTTCCAGGCGGCCGATGCGCTCGTCGATCAGCGCCAGTAGATCGGCCATGCGGTAGGGAACCGGCGTATCGGCGGTGATCGAACTCTTTTCCGTCGTGCGGCGCACCAGTGAGTTGTCGCTGCCGCGGAAGGCGCGCTTGGCCTCCGGCAGGATATCGCGCAGCATGTCGAGCTCTTCGGGCACCGGCGGGCGGCCGCGAAACACGACCTCGGCAAATTCCTCCAGCCGCATCAGCCAGAAGGGCAGGTCGAGCGTATCGGTATCGATGGTGACGGCGTGCTCGGGAAAGGCGGCGGCGAATTCGTTATGCGGATCGAGGATCAGGACGCGCAGCTTCGGATCCGCCGCGATCGCCTTGTGCAGGAGCAGCGACACGGCCGTCGACTTGCCGACGCCGGTCGAGCCGACGACGGCGAAATGCTTGGAGAGCATCGTGGGGATGTGGATCGCCGCATCGATGCTTTCGTCCTGCGTCAGCTTGCCGATGACGGCGGTCGTACCTTCGCCGGCATCGTAGATGCGCATCAGGTCGGCGGATCGGATGCGGTGGGCGATGGCGCCGAGATAGGGATAACGCGAGATGCCGGTCGAGAATTCCTCGCGCCCGTCCTCGTCGACACGGACTTCGCCGAGCAGCTCGGTCTCGATCTTGAAAATATTGTCTTCGCCTTCGCCCCAGGCATGGCTGCCGGTGTTCATCTGATAGACGAGTGCGACGACGCGGTTGCGGCCGACGCTGATCGAAATCAGCCGCCCCACGGACCAGAGTTCGGTAAGATCGGTACCGCCCTGTTCGGCGACGGCGGCAACCGTCGCCCGCGAACCGCTGCATGCAACGACGCGGCCGAGAAAGCGATTTCCCGGCGCATGGCCATCGCGGCGATCATGCTCGCCTGCCTTGCCAGACGTGCGCAAGTCGTTGTTGAGCAAAGGGCTACTCCATGCGGTAGCGTAGAAGAATAAAGTCGATCCTTTAACAAATCCTTCATCCTATCGATTTTCGGGATGCAGGCGTGGAGCAGTTTTTTATTGCGGCACGCGTTGACGCTGCGAAATTTTCTGTCTATCACTCCGACCATGAAAATCGCAACGGCTCTTATCGTGGTGGGAAAGCGCATGGGCAGGATGGTGTAACCATCCGGCGATAGCCACCCATGCGCTAGATGACAGGCTCCTCAGGGGCCTTTTTTTATGCCCGAAATTCGGGCTTCCGGCCACAAACGCAATCCCAGCATCAAACGGAACAGACAGATGAGCACGGACAATCAGGCGGCAGGCAATCGAATGACGGGAGCGGAGATCGTTCTCAAGGCGCTGAAGGACAACGGCGTCGAACATATCTTCGGCTATCCCGGCGGCGCGGTCCTGCCGATCTATGACGAGATCTTTCAGCAGGAGGATGTCAAGCACATCCTCGTCCGCCATGAGCAGGGGGCAGGCCACGCGGCCGAAGGCTATGCCCGCTCCACCGGCAAGGTTGGCGTCATGCTGGTGACCTCAGGCCCGGGCGCTACCAATGCGGTCACGCCGCTGCAGGACGCGCTGATGGATTCGATTCCGCTCGTCTGCCTGACCGGCCAGGTTCCGACCTCGCTGATCGGCTCCGACGCCTTCCAGGAATGCGACACGGTCGGCATTACCCGACCCTGCACCAAGCACAACTGGCTGGTCAAGGACGTCAACGAGCTCGCCGCCGTCATTCACGAGGCCTTCCGCATCGCCCAGTCCGGCCGTCCGGGCCCTGTCGTCGTCGATATTCCGAAGGACGTGCAGTTTGCGACCGGCACCTACACGCCGCCCGCCGACTACACGATCCAGAAGAGCTACCAGCCGAAGGTCCAGGGCGACATCAACCAGATCCATGCGGCGATCGAGCTGATGGCGAATGCGCGCCGTCCCGTCATCTATTCCGGCGGCGGCGTCGTCAATTCCGGCCCCGAGGCTTCCAAGCTGCTGCGTGAGCTGGTCGAACTCACCGATTTCCCGATCACCTCGACGCTGATGGGACTCGGCGCCTATCCCGCTTCGGGCAAGAACTGGCTGAAGATGCTCGGCATGCACGGCTCCTACGAAGCCAACATGGCGATGCACGATTGCGACGTCATGGTCTGCATCGGCGCGCGTTTCGACGACCGCATCACCGGCCGTCTCAATGCCTTTTCGCCGAATTCGAAGAAGATCCACATCGATATCGATCCATCCTCGATCAACAAGAACGTCCGTGTCGATATCGGCATCCGCGGCGATGTCGGCCATGTCCTCGAAGACATGGTCCGCCTGTGGCGGGCACTGCCGAAGAAGCCGGAAAAGGGCCGCCTGGACGACTGGTGGACCGATATCGCCCGCTGGCGGGCACGCAACTCCTTCGCCTATGCGAAGAGCAATGATGTCATCATGCCGCAATATGCGCTGGAGCGGCTCTTCGCCCACACCAAGGACCGCGATACCTACATCACCACCGAGGTCGGTCAGCACCAGATGTGGGCGGCGCAGTTCTTCGGCTTCGAGCAGCCGAACCGCTGGATGACCTCGGGCGGTCTCGGCACGATGGGCTACGGCCTGCCGGCCGCACTTGGCGTGCAGATCGCCCATCCCGACAGCCTCGTCATCGACATTGCCGGCGACGCCTCGATTCAGATGTGTATCCAGGAAATGTCGGCCGCGATCCAGCACGATGCCCCAATCAAGATCTTCATCATGAACAACCAATATATGGGCATGGTGCGCCAGTGGCAGCAGCTGCTGCATGGCAATCGTCTTTCCAACTCCTACACGGAGGCGATGCCCGACTTCGTCAAGCTGGCGGAAGCCTATGGCGCCGTCGGCCTGCGCTGCGAAAAGCCGGAACATCTCGACGACACCATTCTGGAGATGATTGAGGTCAGAAAGCCGGTCATCTTCGATTGCCGCGTCGCCAATCTCGCCAACTGCTTCCCGATGATCCCCTCGGGCAAGGCCCATAACGAAATGCTGCTGCCGGACGAAGCCACGGATGAAGCGGTCGCCAATGCGATCGACGCCAAGGGCCGCGCGCTCGTCTGACATTTTTAATTTTGCGCATAATCCTTTCCGAAAATCGTTTCCGATTTTCGGAGTTATGCGACAGGGAAGAGGAAACACAAGACCATGAACGCACACCTACAGCCCACGGGCTCCGCCTATTTCATCTCGCCGGAAACGGCGGCCGTCGAAAGCCACACGCTTTCGGTTCTCGTCGACAACGAACCGGGCGTTCTTGCCCGTGTCATCGGCCTGTTCTCCGGCCGCGGCTACAATATCGAGAGCCTGACCGTCTCCGAGACCGAGCATCAGGCGCATCTTTCCCGCATCACGGTCGTCACACGCGGCACGCCGCAGGTGCTGGAGCAGATCAAGGCGCAGCTCGAGCGAATCGTGCCGGTGCATCGCGTCGTCGACCTGACGGTGCGTGCCCGCGAGCTCGGCCAGGACCGACCGATCGAGCGCGAAGTGGCGCTGGTCAAGGTGATCGGCGAGGGCGAGATGCGTGCCGAGACGCTGCGCCTTGCCGATGCCTTCCATGCCAAGGTAGTGGATGCGACGGTCGGTCACTTCATTCTGGAGATCACAGGCAAATCGTCGAAGATCGATCAGTTCGTGGCGATCATGAAGCCGCTTGGCCTCATCGAGGTGTGCCGTACCGGGATTGCGGCGATGAACCGCGGCGTGCAGGGCATGTAAAGATTACAGCCCGGGCATGTAAGCCCGATGCTGATAATTGGGAAAGCCGCTGAAGGTCAGAGCATCTCCAGCGGTTTTTTCTTTGTGGGCGGCGGAAAGGCGGCGTCGAGGGCATCCCAGTCATCGTCGGTGATGTCGAGCGAGACGCAGTCGCGGTTTTCCGCTGCGCGTTCGGCATTTGCCGTCTTCGGAATGACGATGACGCCGTCGCGTTCCAGCAGGAAGGCGAGTGCCAGCTGGGCGGGCGTTGCCTGATAGGCCTTGGCGATGCGGATCAGCTCGGGATGGTGCAGGATGCTTCCCTGGTCGATCGGCGAATAGGCCATGATGGGAATGCCGCGGCTCTGGCACCAGGGCAGCAGATCGAATTCGATGCCGCGGCGGGAAAGGTTATAGAGCACTTGGTTGGCGGCGACGTTGGCGCCGTCGGGCACTCCAAGCAGTTCCTCCATGTCGTCGGTGTCGAAATTGGAGACGCCCCAGGCGCCGATCTTGCCCGATGCCTTCAACGTTTCGAAGGCCGCGACGGTCTCTGTGAGCGGATAATTTCCGCGCCAGTGCAGCAGATAGAGATCGATGCGATCGGTGCCGAGGCGTTCGAGACTGCGCTCGCAGGCCTCGATCGTGCCTTTCATGCTGGCATTCCAGGGATAGACCTTGCTGACGATGAAGACCTCGTCGCGCCGGCCCCTGATCGCCTGGCCGACGATCTCCTCGGCGCCACCGTCGCCGTACATTTCGGCGGTGTCGATCAGCGTCATGCCGAGACCGATGCCGGCCTTGAGGCTTTCGATCTCGGCCCTGGCATCGCCGGCATCCTCGCCCATGGCCCAGGTTCCCTGGCCGAGCGCCGGCACCTCAGTACCGTTCGGGAATGTGATCGCTGGAATCGGGTCGTCCTGCATGGTTTTCTGTCCCTTTGACAGGAGATTGGGCCGGGTCGCCATCTTTCAAGTAATCCTGTCACCATGACAATGATGTAATGGCATCGATGGTTTAGGACAGTTATGCTGACCTAAATAAACAGGCCGCAGAAAAGCTGGCTTCGGGAGGTCGCATGCCGCTGGATACATTTCTCGCCCTCGTTCTCTTCGCCTTCACGACCTCGATCACGCCGGGGCCGAACAATATGATGCTCTTCGCATCGGGCGTGAATTTCGGTTTCCGCAGGACGATCCCGCATATGTTCGGCATCGGCGTCGGGTTCTTCTCGCTGCTCATCGGCGTCGGCCTTGGGCTCGGCGCGCTGCTGCACACGGTGCCTATGGTCTATACCGCGCTGAAATTTGCGGGCGGCGCCTATCTCGTCTGGATCGCCTGGAAGATCGCCTCCTCGCGCTCGCTCAGCGAAGGCAGGAGCGGCGTCGAGCCGATGTCCTTCTTCGCGGCGGCCGCCTTCCAGTGATGCCGAATGGGAAAAGCGGGCGCTCGGCATCACACTTTCCTGCGGCGCTTTCGGCGCATGGACGATCGACGAAAGCCGGCATGCGCGCGAGAATATTCCGCCGGCCGATTATCTCGCTGCCAGCTACTACGAAATCTGGATCCGCGGCATCGACATGCTGCTTGAACGGCACGGCTTTGCGACGCGCGCGGAATTACTGTCCGGCCATGCGCAGCAGGCGGGAGCGGTTCCAAAACGCGTGCTGAAGGCGGACATGGTGCCCGGCGTTCTGGCGAAAGGCGGCCCTTGCGATCGTCCTGTCGAGACCGCGCCGCTCTTCGTGGTCGGTGAGACAGTGAAGACCAAGAATTTCAATCCGGTCACACATACGCGCCTGCCGCGTTATGCCCGCGCCAGGACCGGAATGGTCGAGGCGGTGCAGGGCTCTTTCGTCTTTCCCGACGATAATGCCCATGGCAAGGGCGAGAACCCGCAATGGCTCTATACGGTCGTTTTCGACGGCGCGGAGATTTGGGGCGGAGATGCCGATCCCACGCTGACCGTGTCGATCGATGCCTGGGAGAGCTATCTTGCGCCGGCATGAGATATCGCCGCTGACGCAATCGTCCGGGCTGCCGAGATCGCCGGAGGGCGAGCCGGTTTTTCCCGAGCCTTGGGCGGCCGAAGCTTTTGCCATGACCGTGCATCTGCACGCAAACGGCCTGTTCAGCTGGAGCGAATGGGCTGAAACGCTTTCCGCGCAATTGCACAAGCCTGGCCGGGCCGAAGATGGCAGCGACTATTTTGACTGCTGGGTGGCGGCACTCTCCAACCTCATCGTCGACAACGGCATCGCCGATGCGGAAACGATCCTGGCGCTGCAGCAGAGCTGGCAGCGGGCGGCAGAAGCGACGCCGCACGGACGGCCGATCGAGCTTAGCAACGATCCCTCGCGCTGATCCTCACGACGGGAATTGTCGGTAGCACTCCTCAGCTACCTCCCGCAGCGTCTCGCGGGAGATTTCGCCGGTGACGGCGTAGCCAAGTTCGCCGTCGATCCAGTAGAAGGTCTCGAGATTGTCGGATGAGGCGAAGCGGAAACTCGTCGTGCGGTTTTCCGTGTTGCGGCCGACCAGGACGGTCAGTCGCTCGCCGGCCTGGTTTTCATACATGAACATGGCGCCCGGCCTGCCATCGACCGGCAGCAAGCGGCCGCCGACCAGCTTGAAGCCGAGCGACTGCAAATTCGGGATCTTGAGATTCTCTATCGCCAGGCGTTTGCCGAGCCAAGTGGCGAGATGGGCCTCCTCGTTGGCGAAGACTTCGACGGGGTGGCGAACCTCGGCGGCATAGACCATGAAGGCGGTCTCAGCCTGTTTCGGCAGGGTTTCGGAGGCGGCAAGCTGCAACTCCGGTTTTTCCAGAAGGGCCGGACCATAATGACCGCTGACGGCGCCGAGCGCGAAGACGAGGAGGGCGGCTGCGGCGATCGCGGCGCGTTTCCGCCCGGAAGAGATGCCGCGCGGCGGCGAAACCAGGAGAGCGTCGGTTTCCTTTGTTTTTTCATAGCCTGCAAACAGCGATCGGATGCCTGTATTCTGCGCCTGCCATTCGGCGACCATCGCCGCCTCGTCGGGATTGTCTGCCAGGAAGGCATCGATGCGGGCGCGTGCCGTTTCCGGCAGCTGGCCGTCGGCATAGGCGTGGAGGTCGGCTTCGGTTACGCTCGGGTTGGTGTCATTCATTTCGGTCTCCGGAGCGTAATGATATTGTCGGCTTTCAGCCGCTCGGCGACACGCTGGCGGGCGCGCGACAGGCGGGACATGACGGTGCCGATGGGGATATCGAGCGCGGCTGCGACCTCGCTGTAGGTGTATCCCTCAATAACGACAAGCATCAGCACGGCGCGGTATTCCTCCGAAAGGCTGTTCAGCGCATCGTCCAGCCGCGCGCGCTCCTGCGGATCGGCCGGCACTTCAGGCGCGGCCAGATCAACTGCGGCGTCGAGTTCGACGAGGCTGTCGCGCGCCTTGCCGCGCCGGCCGTTGCGATAGAGATTGGTCATGATGGTCAGGACCCAGCCGCGCAGGTTGAGGCCGCGCCACTGGCCGCGGCGCGTGAGAACCTTCTCGACACAATCCTGGAGCAGATCCTCGCCATCGGCATCCGAGCGCGTCAGGCTGCGCGAATAGCGTCTGAGTGAGGGCAGGAGGGCCAGGATCTGGCCCTCGAAGGTTTCGGGTGCGGGTGTTTTCACGCCGGCAACTCGCTTGTGATCGGGATCTCGGCGATCAAGGCTTGGCGAGATCCCAGTTGCCGCCGACGCCATCGCCGGTGATGTCGCCGGCCTTCTTGTCCTTGACCCAGAAATAGAGCGGCATGCCGTCCTTGGCCCATTGCTTCATGCCATCCTTGCGCTCGATGATCGAATATGCACCATCGGCCTTGGCATCGCCAGCGGCCATCAGCGGAGGCCAGTTCTTGGCGCAATCGCCGTTGCAATTGGAAACGCCCTTCACGTCCTTCTTGAAGGTGTAGAGCGTCATACCGTTTTCGCCGGCAAGCACCTTGCCCTTTTCGGATTCGACGGTCTTGACAGGAGGGGCGGCGAAAGCAGCGGTCGCGGCAAAGGCGGCGGCGGCCACGACGGACAGGAATTTCACGGATTTCATGATGTCTCTCCTCAGATTGGGCACGCAATCTTGCGATACCTGAGATGAGACACGAGGCGCGGTGGTTTTATTCCAGACGCAGCAAAAGTTTTCACGGCGGGCGAGGTGGGCCGAAGCCCGTTTCACCCGCGCATGTCGCGTCGGGCGCCTTGCCGACTATTCTCCGGTGGCGGTCGCCGCCGCCATGTCGACCCACACCGCTTCGAATATATGGCCATCGGGATCTTCGAAGGCACGGTTGTAGAGCCAGCCCATGTCCGTCGGTGGGCGCGGATCGACCCTGCCGCCGCCGGCTCCGGCCATCTCGACGATGGCGTCCACCTCTTCACGGCTGTCCATCGTCAGCGCGATCAGCATTTCGCTCGTCTTCTGCGCTTCGGCAACGGGTTTCGGCGTGAAGGTGGCGAAGAAATCGCGTGTCAGCAGGTGGAAGATAATGGCTTCGGACCAGATCATGTTCGACGCCTGATGGTCGCTGAACTGTTCGTTCTTGCTGCAGCCGATTGCTTCATAGAAGCGGGTCGCAGCAGCAATATCTTTCACCGGCAGGTTCAAGAAGATCATCTTGGGCATTGCAATTCACTCCTCTTCCTCTGTCTTCCGGGCTTTGTCGTCCAGGGGGGCTTCGCCTCACACAAACTCCTGCACGATCGTATCGCTGGCATGAATGCAGACGATTTCGAGCCGTCCCGTGCCGACATTCTCGAAACGGTGGGGAATATTGGCGGCGACAACGACGATATCGCCGGGAAAGGCCCGGGTTTTGGCGTCGCCCACGGTGAATTCGGCTTCGCCCTTTCTGACCGCCCATGTTTCGGAATAGGGATGGACATGCAGATCGGGCCCCTGGCCGGGCTCGTTGTCGACCAGGAAGAGCGATATCTCGCCGCCATGGTCGCGGCCTTCGAAGCGGACAGTGCGGCTCTGATCGGGTCGCACTTCCTGGTGGCGAAGAATCCTGAACATCACGTGCCTCCCGCTCGTCCTGTCTACGAACACAAAACTATCTTCGTGAGAAGATATATTCTTAAAACTATCTTCCTGTCAAGATATCTTCCGTGACTCGGGTGGAAGGTGTATGTCTCGTTTGTAGTGATATGAGGCAGAGAATGATGAATGGAACTGAAGGGGATCGCGACCGCCCCCGGGGCGAGGACCGCTCCGCCGATGATCATGTCGACCGGCTGCGACGGCAATGGGCAGTGGAATTGCCCGACCTCGATACCGAGCCGATGGCGATCCTGGGGCGGGCCTTTCGGCTGTCGAATCTGGTGCGCCCCAGCATCGAGGCGACATTTGCCGATTTTGGCCTCGACCGCGGCGAATTCGACGTGATCGCAACGCTTCGCCGTTCCAGAGCGCCTTACCGGCTGACCCCGACGGAGATATATTCGGCGCTGATGATTTCCTCGGGAGGCCTGACCCACAGGCTTGACCGGCTGGAGAAGGCGGGACTGATCCGCCGGGAGAAATCACCACGCGATGGGCGGAGCGTGCTGGTGGCATTGAGCGAGGCGGGTGCGGCACTCGCCGAAAAGGCCTTCCGCACCGATATGGCGAGCGAATCTTCGTTTCTGCAGGCTCTTGACGGAAAGGAGCGCGAGGCGCTCGCTGCGCTGCTGCGCAAGCTGATCGGCGGAATTGAAAATGAGCAGGCGCGGGGAGAGGACGAGAACGGAGGCTGAGGGAGATCGGAGCCGCATCGCCGTTCAGGCAGCAACACCCTGCTTTTGCAGCTCATTTACATCGAGTCTGTTTTCGGATATGATATATCCTTAATTCCATTGGCAGAGCCAGCCATCACGCGAGTTGCTGAATGATCCTGAAAAGCCAGGTCGAATGGGCGCTTCATTGCTGCGCCATTCTCGCGGGCCTGCCAGAAGGCAGGTACCTTTCTACCAAGGCGCTCGCCGAGCTTCATGGTCTGCCGAAGGAATATCTCTCCAAAGCACTGCAGAGCCTTTCGCAGGCATCGCTGGTCAAGACCACGCTCGGTCCGAGTGGCGGCTACAGGCTTGCCAAGCCTCCCTCGAATATCAATTTTCTCGAGATCGTGGAGGCGGTCGAGGGGAAAGCCCGCAGCTTCACCTGTACGAACATCCGGGCGAACAATCCCTGCCGGCCGGAAGGATATTGCGACAGCCAGCCATGCGCGGTCGCGCGCATCATGTGGGAGGCCGACGAGGCCTGGCGGGACACGCTGAGGCGCGTCCGGCTTTCCGACCTGGTCGGCACCTTGTCCGAGGAAGTGCCGGCCGACATTTGGCAGAGCACCTTCGCATGGGTGCTTAAGCGCGCCGGCTGAGCGAATAGCCGCCCTTCATGCATTTCCGCTTTTCTCCGAGCGGAGGAAATGCCCTGTATTTGTTTTTCGCAATTCCGGACGCCAAACCGCTGCGCACTTTTGCTGGAATTGCTCTATGCCCTGAAGATGGTCCTGATGGTTTTCAGAATGGCGTGCGCGCTACGGGCGTGTTCCGGGGGCAGGGCGGCGTTGTCGCGAAAGCGCTCGGCGCGGCTGGCGAGGTCTTCGGCGATTTCTTCCGCCAGCGCGGGACGTTCACTCAGCAGCGGCGCGAAGGCCTCCTGATCGATTTCATAGGTTGTCACCGGGGTAAGAGCTTCCAGGGTGCAGACTTCCTGCATGCCTGCGAGGAGGCCGGTCTCTCCGAAGACATCACCCGGCGCAAGCCGCCCGCGCTCCTCATCTCCGTGCCGCGCCGCGATGATACCTGCCCGCACCATCATCAGCGATGGGAGCATTTCGCCCTCCCGCACGATGACATCGCCCTTGCGGAACTCCCGCACGGCCGTGGTTTCGGCGAGTTTCTGCTTTTCATCTGATGTCAGCGTCGCAAAGATCGGAATGGCCTCGATCAGTTCGAGCGGCGTCACACGGGGCCGCCGCGCGCTTTCTTCGATCGGCAGATCGCTTGTCAGGACCGAGGCCGTCGCTGGAACGGCCAAAATCAGGCCGGCGGATTTGCAGTGACGATAGACGAGATCGAGCACCTCGTTTCGTGCCGTCGCCCGCTGGCTGGGGCTCGTCACCCGGAACTGCAGCTCGACCTCAAGCGCCGTGGCATCCAGCCCCTTGAGTGCCACGACCGGCGGCGGCTCGCGCACGATCGAATTGCAGCTCGACAAGGCCGACGCCATGACATGGCGGATCGATGCCGGCATGCGCGTCGGGGCGACGCGAATGGTGAGGACCAGGAGATGGGTCTCGTCAGGCCGGCTGACATTCGTCAGGCCGAGCTTCGCCAGGAAGCTGTTCGGCAGGACGACGACATTGTTTGCGCCCGTCAGGATGTGCGTCGCGCGCCAGTTGCTTTCGATGACGCGCCCTTCGGTGCCGTCGCTCAAAAGGATCCAGTCACCGATGACGTAGGGCCGGCCGAGGGTCAGCGCGATACCGGAGAAGACGTCGGCCAGCGTATTCTGGAGCGCCAGTCCGAGAATGATGGCGACCACGCCTGAGGTCGCGACGAGGGTTCCGATCGGCACGCCGAAGACGAAGGCCAGGATCGACAGGGCCATGCCGATATAGACGACGCTGATGACGAGATCCTGGAGCAGGCGGGCCTCCCGCGGGCTGCCCTCCAGCACCAGATACAGCCTGATGAAACCGATGACGGCCCATGCCAGGTGGATCCACCAGAGCGATTTTGCGACGATGACGAGCAAAGCCTGCGGATCCTCGGACTCATATCCTTGAAACCGGTGGGGTTCGATGCCGCTGACGACGAGGATCAGCGTCATCACCGCAAAGAAGAGGATCTGCACCACCAGCCGCGTCGTCGGCCGATGGCGGGAGAGAAGATGCCAGACGACGATCCCGGCGAATCCGACTGTTGTCAGGGATATCAGAGGCTTGCCGAATAGGGCGTCGTCAATCATCTCTCTGTCTCCGGGGTGCGGGCCGCGTATGATTCAGCATCTCGGCCTCCCGCGCAAGCGCGTGGCCCGCGCGGGCGGTATCGCATCGGCCCGAAAATCGGAACCGATTTTCGGAAAGCACGATGCGTAGATTCAAAGTGTTACAGCGTCCTTTGCACGTCTGAAAGACGCGCGGCGCTGTAATGCGGATCGTCACTTCTTGAGCGGATAGGTCAGCTCTTTCTGCTTGGTGTCGACGACGAAGACGGCAAGCAGGCGGGCTGGCTTCGTCTTGCTGTCGTTGGCGCTGACACCATGGCGGTCGCCCGGCATTTCGGAGAAGCTCTCTCCGGCCTGATAGACCTTGACCGGCCCATCATTGACCTGGCTGCGGATCAACCCTTCGAGCACGGTGGCGTAGATGAAGGCCGTATCGGGATGGGTGTGGCCTTCGGAGAAGCCACCCGGGCCATATTCGACCAAGACACCCTTGATGCTCTTACCCGGTACGTTCGGAAGTTCGTGCTCATAGACGAGCGTGACCTTGGCAGCATTGTTACCGTCCGCGGCGGCAGCGCCGGTGAACGCCAGGCAAGCAAGAGCGGCGGCGAGGAAATGTGTTCTGATCATTGGAATCTCCACGGTTGATAGGGTTTGGGCAGGACGTGCCCGAGTGGCCGCGTCCTCAGGGCAAGTCGCATCACTTCGGCTGGGCGGACTCCGCAAACCACTGCTCGAAGGTGATCGAGCCGAGCCGCGGGTTGTTGTCGGAAATGAGCGACTGGTCGTTGAGTCTCGCGCCGAAATATTTCGCCTCGGTATCGGCCTCGACGGTGCGCGGATCTTTCATGGCCTTCAAATACCGGGCGACGAGTTCGCTGAGGCGCGCCCGTTCCGGACCTGATATCTCGATCGTCGCATTAGCGGGCGGTGCCAGAGCCACATCCGCCATGACATCGGCGACGTCGTCGGAAACGATCGGCTGAATGTAGGCAGGCGACAGGCGGACAGTCTGGCCGACCGTGCCCGATTGTACGATGCCGGCAAGGAATTCCATGAACTGCGTAGAGTGAACGATGGTGTAGGGAATTCCTGATGCCTTGATCAGTTTTTCCTGGGCGAGTTTGCCGCGGAAATAGCCGCTTTCCTGCAGACGCTCGGTGCCGACGACGGAGAGGGCGATATGGTGCTTGACGCCGGCGAGTTTTTCGGCCGCGAGAAGTTTGCGCCCCGATGTCTCGAAGAATTCGAGCACGGCCTTGTCCTCGAAGGACGGCGAATTGGCAAGGTCGAGCACGACTTCGGCGCCTGAGAGCGCCTCCGCCAATCCTTCTCCGGTGATCGTGTTGACGCCGGAGTTCGGTGATGCGGCAATCACGTCATGTCCGCGCTTGCGCAGGCGTTCGACAGTCTTTGAACCGATGAGGCCGGTTCCGCCGATGACAACGATCTTCATAACAGATCTCCCTTCGCTGCCGCGATGCGGCAGCGTTAAAGTTGAATTATGCGGTGAATTCGAAGGTTTAGTTCAGCCCGGCCTTATCGAGGCCGTAAGCCTTGTCGGCCGCGCCGGGTACGGTCTTGAAGCCGACATTGACGCGGTTCCAGGCGTTGATGGCCATGACGACAAAGGTCAGGTCCGAGATTTCTTTCTCGGAAAGCTGGCCGCGAACCCGTTCGTAAATTTCGTCGGGAACGCCGCCTTCGGGCAGCTTCGTCAGGGCTTCCGTCCAGGCAAGCGCTGCGCGCTCGCGGGGGATGAACAGGGTCGATTCCCGCCAGATGGCGATGTGATAAAGCCTGAGTTCGGTCTCGCCGAGGATCTTGGCCTGCTTCACATGCATGTCGAGGCAAAAGCCGCATCCATTGATCTGCGAAGCGCGGATCTCGACGAGGGCCTGCAGCTTCTCGTCTATCACGCTGCTCTTCAGCGCCATGCTGAATTCCATGAATTTCTTGAAAAGCTCGGGGGACTGCTGGGCGTAGTTCAGTCGCTGGGTCATGTAACTTCTCCTCTAATTAAGGACATTAGATATCCTTATGGATAAAAGATATCCTTAATTGCTGGACTGTAAAGCCATTCTCGCTTAGTCTGGCTGCATAAGGCCTATGCGCAAAAGTATGAGGGGGCGGGGATGGATATCGTATCGGCATTGCGGACGTTTCGGCGCGTTGTGGAGACGGGTTCGTTCTCGGCGGCAGCGCACGATCTCGACGTGACGCAGCCGGCGGTCTCGCGACAGGTCGCCGCCCTCGAAGGCCATTTCAACACCCGCCTCCTGCATCGCACGACGAGCGGCCTGTCGCTGACGGCGGAGGGGGAGCGGATGCTGCCGATGGCGCTGCGGATTCTCGAAGCGGTTGAGGAGCTCGGCGATGCGGCCGGATCGGACGGAGCCATGGCCTCGGGAAAGGTCAGGCTCAGCGTTCCAGCACCACTCGGCCTCTATCTCAGCGAGCGGCTCGGCGATCTTCTCGCCGCCCATCCAAAGCTCTCCGTCGAACTCATCTTCAGGGAGCAGGGCTCGGATATGATCGAGGAGCGCCTGGATCTCGAAGTGCGCTTGGGCCAGGTCGCCGACAGTAGCCTCGTCTGCCGGCGGATCGGCTGGACGACCGCCTTCCTCGTTGCATCTCCCGCCTATCTCGCGCGCAGGGCGGCTCCCCGCGCACCGAAGGAGATCAAGGACCATGAATGCCTGTGCTACAACAGGGCAGGTGAGGCCAATACCTGGTCCTTCTCGAACGGCTCGGAAGACATATCGGTCCGGATCTCACCGCGACTGACCGCCTGCAATGCCTTCGCCATTCACCGGGCAGCCCTTGCTGGAGCGGGTCTTGCGGTGCTTTCGCACATCATCGCGATGCCCGATATCGCCGCCGGCCGGCTGGTCCCCGTGATGAAGGATTTCCAACCGAGCCGGCTGCCGGTTACCGTCGTCTATCCCTCGCGGCGCAACATGCCGGCGCGCGTCAAGACGGTTCTGGATTTTCTCACCGAGGCTATGGGCCAGGACCCGTCAATGTGCGCGAGCGGCGCGAACCGGCAGTGGAACTGATGATCGTCCGGCCGGGCGATTTGCCGTTTTCCGCCTTGCCTAAAGCTCGCGAATCCTGCCAAGTCCTGCGATCATGCAATTTGCGCCGCAACAAGATGAAGCCCTGAAGGCTGTTTCGAAATGGCTGAAGGAAGGGCGCTCTCCGCTCTTTCGCCTGTTCGGTTATGCCGGAACGGGGAAGACGACGCTTGCCAAGCATTTCGCCGAAAATGTCGATGGCGACGTGTTGTTTGCCGCCTTCACCGGCAAGGCGGCGCAGGTGCTGCGCTCGCGGGGCGCCTCCAACGCCCGGACGATCCATTCGCTGATCTACCGGCCGCGCGGCGAGGAGGCGGTGGAAGACGAGGAAACAGGCAAGACCTCGATCGCGCCGATGTTTTCGATCAACCGGCAAAGCCCGGTCGCGAAGGCGGCGCTGATCATCGTCGACGAATGCTCGATGGTGGACGAAGCACTCGGCAAGGATCTGATGAGCTTCGGCACGCCGATCCTGGTGCTCGGCGACCCCGGCCAGCTGCCGCCGGTGACAGGTGGCGGCTACTTCACCAATCAGGACCCGGACTACTTGCTCACCGATATCCACCGGCAGGCGCGCGACAATCCGATCATCAAGCTCGCCATGCAGGTGCGCGAAGGCAATGAGGTGATGTACGGTGACTACGGCACGGCCAAGGTGATCTCGAAGAATGACGTGACGCAGCAGTTGGTGCTCGATGCCGACCAGGTGCTCGTCGGCACCAACCGCACGCGGCGGCGCTACAATCAGCGCCTGCGCGAGCTGAAAGGCTTCAATGCCGATTATCCACAGACCGGCGACAAGCTCGTCTGCCTGCGGAATGATCCAGCCAAGGGCCTGCTCAACGGTTCGCTCTGGCAGGTCATGACCTCATCCAAGGAAACGACGAAGCCCGGCATCAATCTGCTCGTCCGCCCCGAGGACGACGACATGGACCGGGGGGCTGCCAAGATCAAGCTGCTGAAACAGGCCTTCGAGGATGTCGAGGGTGAGATCCCCTGGAACACCCGAAAGCGCTATGACGAGTTCGACTACGGCTATGCGCTTACCGTTCACAAGGCGCAGGGTTCGCAATGGAATGATGTCGTGCTCTTCGACGAGAGCTGGGCGTTTCGCGATACTCGGGAACGCTGGCTTTACACTGCGATCACGCGCGCGGCGGAGACGCTGACGATCGTCCGCTGATCCCGATCACATCCATGATCCCGATCACACTCGTGATCCCGGTCGCACCCGCGACTAGATCGCATCTTCTGATCGGACAGAAGAAAGAGGAGACGGTGGCGGCCGTCTGGGCGTAATTCAGGCCTGCACGATGCCGAGCAGAACTGCCTTGGCGATGGCCTGGAAGCGGTTGTTGGCGCGGAACTTCAGGATGATTCCGGCCTCCAGATCACGGGTTTCGTCATGCTTCAGGTCGAGCGCCCGAGCGATACGTTGGGTGGAATACCCCTCCGCCATCAGTTCCAGGCAACGCCGCTCCTGTGCGGTCAGGCTTGCACTGTCCTGATTGTCGTTTAGCGACGGCGCCTCGACGCTGCCGTCGAAATCCAGGAGGTCGCCGACCTGCTGGAGTTGGCGGTGCAGCGTCGACATTTCGGCCGTCAGTTCGCGCTTGCGCACCTGCAAGGCCTCGCGGAACATCGCCTCGGCCGTTTCCTGCGAATCGGCATTGCGGAGTTCGTCCATCAGTTCCTGGATGACGGCGATTGGCATGCCTGTCTCACGGCAGACCGTGATGACGGCCATGCGCATCACGTCGTCCTGTCCGTAGACCCGCATCAGGCCGATGCGGTTGGCTGAAATCAACCCTTTCTCTTCATAGAAATGCAGTGTCCTGTGCGTGACGCCGAATGCGTTTGCCATGTCGGCAATGGGCACCGGACCGTCCGGTAGATCCGGCGGTAGCGCGGCCGAAGGCAGAAACCGGTATTTCGACCGGGCCTCCGAAGCGATACCGGCGGTGGCAAACAGGCGTTTGGAACCGTCTGGCATGAACCCTCCTGGGGCATGTTGTTGCACCTCATGCGGCTTTGCCAGTTGCTTCCCATGCGCGGCGAGTGGGGTTTCCTCTAGGCGTTCTTTCAGTGGGAAAGAAGCAGTACGCGGCGTACTCTACGCGATACGATGTCCACGTTATGCGTGAACGATCCTTTTTATAAGTGCTAAAAATAATCTCTTTTAAATGGGATAGCAACTTTACCGGCATATTTTGCCGGGTTCTTGGGTGTGCTGCACAAAAACATGTGCTGCCCTGCGGGATCTCGCGGTCCTCTTCAGAGGTGACGGGATTTACTGTCTGCGGTACGCGTGCGGCAAATGCTCAGCGTAATTTCGGTGCCCATCAGCGATCGGCATCACATCCATCTGCGAATCTCGTTGGCCATTGCACGGCCCTTGGCTTAAAAGCAGGGCCTCCCGTTTCCGTGACCGATGGATATCAGCCATGCCCGCCAAGCTCTCCGTGAACCTCAATGCCATCGCCATGCTGCGCAACCGACGCGATCTGCCGTGGCCGAGCGTCGAAGCGCTCGGGCGATTAGCACTTGCCTCCGGCGCTAGCGGTCTGACGGTGCATCCGCGCCCCGACCAGCGGCACATTCGCTTCTCCGACCTGCCTGTCATCCGCAACCTGATCGACGACGAATTCCCCAAGGCCGAGTTCAATATAGAGGGTTATCCCACAGAGGAATTTTTCGAGCTCTGCGCTGGGGCAGCACCGGAGCAAGTGACGCTGGTGCCCGACGATCCCGCCCAGGCGACCTCCGATCACGGCTGGAATTTCCGCAAGCACCAGGCGTTCCTGACCGATGCCGTCGCGCGGCTGAAGACGATGGGATGCCGGGTGTCCTTGTTTGCCGATGGTGACGGGGACGCGCAGGCGGTTGAGATCGCCAAGGCGGTCGGCGCCGACCGGATCGAACTCTATACCGGCCCCTATGGTGGCTGCTTCGACGCGCCGGAGCGGGCGGCCCCGATCCTCGAAGCACTCGGGCGAACGGCGGATGTAGCCCTTGCGATCGGCCTTGCCGTCAATGCCGGTCACGATCTGACGGTCGAAAACCTGCCTGATCTGGTGAAGCGCATTCCCGCTCTCGCCGAGGTCTCGATCGGCCATGGGCTGACCGCCGATGCGTTGGAATATGGCATGGCGGAAACGGTGCGGCGCTTCTGCCGGGCCTGCGGGCAGGTGGTTTGAAGAAGGGCGTTTTCTTCTCGCGTATTGGTGGCGACTAACTTGATGCATTGCGAGGATCTCCCGTGCTCGAGTGCAGGGATTCCTGTGCTCGTGACATCCGACCCGCAGATTGGCCATATTTCCAACACACGAGCATCTCCTGGTTCGTTCAACCGGGGGGCGCTAGGATGAGAGTAGTTACTCGTCAACTTATGTTTGTCACGACGGCATGGGCGTGTTTGCTCTGCTCCGCTGGAGCCGGGGTCGCCGATCCCCGGCCGGAAAGATGGGTGGAAAGGTGCGGCGGCGTCTACGCTCTTTGCGGCTATGTCGACAGAGCGACGTCAGAACCGCGGATCGATCGCAAGTTCGAAGTTGGACTTCCCTTCTCGGAGGGGCTGGCCGCCGTGCGTTCCGAGGGCAAATTCGGCTATATCAATTCGAGTGACGATATGGTGATCGCGCCCATGTTCGATCTTGCCCGCGCATTTCGCAAAGGCCATGCCGAGGTGGTGGCCGGTGACAAGGCAGGAATCATCGACAGGACGGGAAAGCTTGTACTGCCGCCGAATTACGCGCGTGCCATCCCATTCGCCGCCGACGCGGCACTCGTTCGTCCCGGCAAAGCGATCGTGCCGGAATCTTTTGGCTTCCCGCGTTTCATGATCGGGGAACTGCTCTTCGAGAGGGACGATCCACGCTATCTGCTCGTCGATCTGCTCTCGGGAAACATCCTGAAGGACGAGCTGGCCATTAAAGAATTCGACTTCGGTACTTTCGTCTGGGCCGCTCAACCGGGAGATAAACGATACGGATTGCTTGCTCCCGACGGAACCTGGAAGATCGAGCCTCGCTTCGAAACAGTCGGTAAACTCCATGGAGGAAGAGCAATTGTCTGTTATGGCCGGCCGGCCGGACACAAAGATCAGTCCGCCCAACATGGCCTGGCCGACGCCACCCAATGCGGCGTGATCGACCGGGACGGTCAAACTATTCTCACACCACAGCGGTTTAGGATCCAGGGCTATCGAAACGGTTTTTACCGTGTGGCCGAAGACAAGAAAGCCGGCGTCCTTGATGAGGCGGGACGGTTGCTCGGCGGGCGTCTGTTCGACGATGCGATACTGCCGGATTCCGGTGATGTGGCCAGAATATTGGTCGATGGCCGGTGGGTTGGGCTCAACCGGGCCGGAAACGTGGTACCCGACCCAGAGGATGGGAAGGTGCTTGCGGTATGTCCGTCGGGCATCAAATTCAGGCGCAACGGCAGCCGTATTCAGGTCGTCGGAGCGGACGAAAAGCCGACGGTTTCGTATCTCTTTGACGACACGTACATGACTTGCAAATTTCCCATGTCGGTTCGGTACAATGGAAAATGGGGGTTTCTGAACAAGGACGGCAAACTGCTTGTCGATCCGCCGTCATTTCAGGACCAATTTAATTTCATCAATGGTTATGCCGGCGTCAAGGTTCAGGGCAAATGGGGAATACTGTACAGCAACGGCATGCTAGCCGTCGCTCCACAGTTTGATGAGCTGGGGTCTGACGCCGGCGCCTATGCTGTATCGAAGGATGGGCGGAAGTTTTGGATCGACACATCAGGACGTGAAGTTTCCGAGCCGCGCCGCCCGGAGGATCGGCGATCAAGGTTGCGATGCGGAGCAGATGGCGGACAGCGCGTCTCCAGGAATTCGAACGGAACCTTGCTTTGGGGCATTGCGGACGCCGCCGGGAACATTGTCGTCGAGCCGAAATATCGGGCCATCACCTGTTTCCGGGATGGTCTAGCATGGGTTCCGTTTGACGAACGACGAGAATGGTGTGCAATCGATCGGAATGAGCGGAAACGCGAGAACGGCGCGTGCGTCAAGAACTGGGCTGACAGCAATGTCGCAGACGCTCGAGCTGAGACAATGTCTGACGATCCCTATGAAAGCGGTGTTCTCTGGATGCGGGCCGAGCTTGAATACGGGCTCGACCTTAGGGAAAAACCGCCTCGCTTCGTCTCCCAATTCTGAGGAGCGGCTATTTCCTGTGTCATGAAGCCGTCTGGCGATCTCGTTTCGAGAATCAGCGCGGTATTCTCCAGCGGTCCCTCGGTCACGTTCTTGTTGCAGAATCCAGCCGCGGGGCGTCTTCGTCGTGAATGGCGCAGCTGGAATGAAGCTTTTTGCAGTCAAGATCGGTGTCTACTGCACCCCTGTCCTTAGGTTAAACCAAAGGACAGGGGCGACAAGCGTTGGCTCAGGCGGTCAGGGCCGCCTTGTGTTCGACGAAGAAATCCTTCAGCGGCTGCGGCTGTTTGCCGGTCAGCTTGGTGAAGTCTTCGGTGACGATGTCGAAATTGCCGGCGCGGGTGTTGGCGTCGGCAGAAACCAGCATGTCGGCGACGAAACCGGGAAGGCCGGCGCCGCGCATGCCCTGGCCGAGCTGTTCGTCGGTGACGTCGATCACTTCGAGCGGCTTGCCGGCGACGTCGGAAACGATGGAGGCAATCTGCCGGCTGTTCAGCGACTGGGTGCCGGTTACCGTATAGGTGGCGCTCTCGGATGTGCCGGAGGCAAGGGCTGCGGCGATCGCCAGGGCGCAGTCGTCACGCGAGATGGTCGAGATCTTGCCGTCGCCCGTGGCGCTGTACCATTTGCCGCCCTGCAGGTTGTGCGGCATGCCGTGCAGATAGTTGTCGTGGTACCAGGCATCGCGGATGATCGTATGGGCAATTCCGCTTGCCTTGATGGCGTTTTCGCTGCCGAGATGATCGGGCGCGAAAGTGACGAGCGAATTGTCCGGCGCTGGCATCGAGGTGTAGGCGATGTGCTTGACGCCAGCCTTCACGGCCGCCGCGACGGCGCCCTTGTGCTGGGCGAGGCGCTTGCCGGGAGTGTCCAGTGCGTCCGTGCTGATGATCAGCAGACGGTCGATGCCAGCGAAAGCCTTCTCCAGACCAGCCGCGTCATCGAAATCGGCCTTGCGGGTGACCACACCCTTCTTTTCGAGCTCGGAGAGCTTTTCCGGGCTGCGCGTGGCCGCGACGATATTACCGGGAGCGACCTTGTCGGTCTCGATGAGGTGATGGATGACTCGCTGGCCGAGCTGCCCGGCAGTGCCGGTGACCAGGATGGTTTCGCTCATAAGTCGTTTCCTTCTATGTTTCAGCGGTGGTCTCAAAAAGAGAGTAACGCTAGAATAGGAATTGACTTGGCGGTGTAAAGGAGGCAGTTTTTCGGCTGTACGTTACCAAAAGGGAACCAGCAGATGAGCGGTGCAGTCCTCAGCTTGAAGAACAGGATGCCGGGGACGCGGCGCGAGATCGATCTTGCCGGCCTCGATTTCGGCAATTGCCCGGTCAGGGACATGATGCAGCAGATCGGCGGCAAATGGTCGACGCTGCTCCTCGATGTGCTGGCGGATCGGCCCTATCGGTTCGGCGAGCTGCGGCGGATGATCCCCGATATTTCGCAGCGCATGCTGACGCAGACGCTGCGCGACCTGCAGAGGGACGGTTACATCCACCGCGAAGTATTCCCGACCAAGCCGCCGAGCGTGGAATATTCGATGACCGAACTCGGCCGCTCGCTTTACCAGACGCTGGCGCAACTGTTGAACTGGGCGGAAGCAAACCATGGTGCGGTTCGCGCCGCGCGTTCGCAATTCGATTCCGCCAACAGCTAGTGCCACTGATAAATTGGACTATCAGGTCGATCGCATAAACAGAGCGCGGAACAGTTCCTCCGATCGTCGCAAACCTTCGTCACTCAGAACCACAGACTTGGCCTTGCCCGCGGGATTTGCAATCAGACCCTTCTGATGCAAACGGTCCATCACGCCCCAGTCAAAACCCTTCCAGGCACGGTCTCCGTCATGCAGCGTCAGCCATAACAATGCGAGAACGGCATCGTCGATTTTCTCTTCGTCTATCTCCATGCCGGAATCCCATGCAAAAAGGCGAAAATTCCGCAGCTCTCAAACAGATGAATACGCTGCCTTATGGATGTGGGCATCCATAAGGCGGCTCTGTCAAGGTTTCAGGTGTTCGATCCTGGATTCTGATGGCGCCTTACTTGCCGCGTCCTTCCGTCAGGAACAGCAGGAAGGCCAGCGCCGGGAAGCAGAAGCCGATCCAGGCGGTCATCGTCCAGCCGCCGGTCGCATAGGCCCAGCCGCCGAGCGCCGAGCCGAGCGCGCCGCCGGCAAAGAAGGTCGCCATGAACAGGCCGTTGAGCCGGCTGCGGTGTTCCGGGTTCAGCGCATAGATGGCGCGCTGGCCGCACACGAGATTGGTGGTCACGCCGAAATCGAGGAGGATCGCCGCTGCCGTCAAAAGCAGCAGGGCGGTAAGCGAGCCGTCTGCGGCGAAATGGCTGATCAGGAAGGCGGCCATGCCGAGCAGCATGGCAAGCGTCGAGGCGATCTTCGTCATGCCGCGGTCGGCAAGCCGGCCGGCAATCGGTGAGGCAACGGCGCCGGCAGCACCTGCGAGGGCGAAGAGGGCGATGCCGTTCTGCGTCAGGCCGAAG
This sequence comes from Rhizobium leguminosarum, assembly GCF_001652265.1. GTDB lineage: Bacteria > Pseudomonadota > Alphaproteobacteria > Rhizobiales > Rhizobiaceae > Rhizobium > Rhizobium leguminosarum_D. Next base: position 16,112 of record NZ_LWBS01000419.1, on the reverse strand, counting down.
GCCGGGCTTGCGAGCAGCAGCGGCGTCGTCGTCCAGAACAGGCTGAAGGCGCCGAACATGCCCGCCTGATAGAGCGCCCGGCGCTGCAGCACGCGCGAGGTCAGTGCCAGATGGCCCATCGAGGCGAGGAGTTCGCCATAGCGCAGCTTCGTCTTCGGCACGCGAACCGGCAGGTTGATGCGCAAGACGACGGCGAGCACGAGCATGAGCGCTGCGGTGATGTAATAGACCACATGCCAGGAGGAGGCCTCGGCGACGAAGCTTGCGAAGGGGCGGGCGAGCATGATGCCGCAGAGCAGGCCACTCATGACGTTGCCGACGACCTGGCCGCGCGTTGCATCCGGCGCCATGTTGGCAGCGAAAGGAACCAGGACCTGAACTGCGACCGATGAAAGACCGATAGAGAGCGAAGCGACGAGGAAGGCCGTGGGCGTCGAAGACAGCGCCGCGCCGATGAGCGCAACGGCGGAGACGGCGATCAGCATCAACACCAGACGGCGGTTTTCGGTGAGATCGCCGAGCGGCACGATCAGCAGCAGGCCGAGGCCGTAGCCGATCTGCGTTAGCGTGACGATCAGGCCGGTGGCGGCAGGCGTGAAGCCGAGATCGGCACTGATCGGGCCGGCCAGCGGCTGGCCGTAATAGAGATTGGCGGCCACCAGCCCGCAGGCGGCGGCGAAAAGGAAAGTTAGCCAGGGGGATAGCGCTCTGGAAATGGCCTTATCCGGCGTGGTGGCTGAAATGCTCATCAGAAACTCCGGTATTCAAAGATTGAAAGGATTGAATGCAAAAATGCTGGCTGCGGCCACCCGATCCTTGACTGTGGACTGTTCAGGTCACGAGCTTCATCGCGGCCTCGGCCGCAAACAGCATCTCTTCCCTGCTGCGCCCTGTTTTGCCGATGACGCGCAGGCCCTTGGTAAAGCAGAGGAAGGCGAGGGCGGCGGCATCCGGATCCACCGTCTTCGGAATGGTGCCGTCTGCCTGGCCGATGCGGATGAGATCGGCCATCAGCTTTTCGTCCGCGCCAAAGGCAGCCACAACGTGGACCGCGGCTTCCTCGTCAAGCAGGGCGAAGTCGTTGGCGCCGCCGACGACGAGACAGCCTTTGCGGCCGGCCTCGCCATAGGAGAGCTCGGTATAATACATCACCATCTGGAAGACCTTCTCGCGACCAGTCTTCGCAGACGCGATCATCGCTTCCAGACGCCGTCGGCCGAGTTTTCGATAATGGGCGAAAGCAGCGAGAAAGATGCCGCGCTTATCCTTGAATGCCTTGTAGATGCTCCCCGAAGCAAGACCCATTGCTTCGGCCAACTCGCTGATGGAGGCGGCGTGATAGCCGCGTTCGGAAAAGACGCGGAGCGCCGCATCCAGCGCTGCGTCCATATCGAACTCGCGCGGACGGCCACGGCTGCGGGTTTTTGCTTCTGGTGTGAGATTGGCAACGGTCATGGCGCCTAATTAGGGAACGAACGTTTCCAAATCAAGTGAAATTTCTGCGACGCAGCAAACTCAGAGATCGAGCACCCAGTTCTGGCCGTTCGCTTCGGGGCCGAACATGCGATGTCTCTCCTCGGAGACAAGGCGGAATCCTGCCTTGACGTAGATGGCGCGGGCGGCCTCCAGCATATCGTTGGTCCAGAGCGAAAGCTCGCGGTAGCCCTTCTGTTTTGAGAAGCGGACGCATTCGTCGACCAGCAATTTGCCGAGCCCGAGGCCGCGGGCTGATTTGTCGACATAGAGCAGGCGGAGCTTGGCGATGCCGTCGCCGCCATTGGTGACGAGGACGGAACCGACATTGACGCCGCCGCGCTCGGCGATCCAGCAATATTCCTTGGCCGGATCGAAATTGGCGAGGAATTTTCCGGCGACCTCGGCGACCAGCGCCTCGAAGCGCAGATCCCAGCCATATTCCTCGGCATAGAAGCGGCCCTGGCTCTGGACGATCCAGCCAATATCGCCGGCGCGGTGGGCGCGGATGATGGCCGGCGCAGGTTTTGCCGCCGGGTCGAGCAGGGCGCGGATCGTGCACATGGCGGAGACGGCCGCCTCCGGCTCGCCGCTCGCCAGGCGGTCGAAACGGGCGGCGATCTGCGCATTGGAGCGCCGGCCGAGCTCCTCGAACGTCTCTCGTCCCTGGTTAGTGACAATGATGACCTGGCTGCGAAGATCGGCCGGATCAGGGCTGGTCTCGATCAACCCCTCGGCGCGGAAACGCTTGAGGATGCGGCTGAGATAGGCCGGGTCGAGCTGCAGGTCGCGGACAAGTGCGGCGGCGCTGACGCCATCGCGCGAGCCGACCTCGAAGAGGATGCGGGCATCCGTCAGCGTGAAGGGGGTGTCGAGATAGGCCTTGTTCAAGAGGCCGAGGAAGTTCGTATAGAACCGGTTGAAATCGCGAGCGGTTTCGATGAGCGATAGGTTAGACATGATGATCTCCAAATGGAGATCCTGGTCAGACTGCTGACGAACCGTGCTCTTCACTCGGCGTCATCCTCGGCCTTGTGCCGAGGATCTGCTGCACCGGTTGCAGATGCTCGGGACAAGCCCGAGCATGACGAAAGAGGAGTTGGCCGACTTTGTCAGCAGTCCGGCAAAGATCTCCAGATGGAGATCTTGTCCTGTATTTAGTGGACTGAGTCAACTAACATGGCAATATCAGGCGGCTTCTTCTTCTGCCGCTTCGTCCGCGCCGAGCGCGAAATCGACTGCCGCCCGCGCATGGATCGCGGTGGTGTCGAAGCCCGGCAGCGGCAGGTGGTCGGGATCGAGGATCAGGCAGATCTCGGTGCAGCCGAGGATGATGCTGTCAGCGCCGTTGTCGATGGCGCGTGATATCACCGCCATCAGCTTCTCGCGCGAGCTGTCGAGGACCTTGCCGGCGCAGAGTTCGTTGAAGATGATGTCGTGCACGGTGGTCCGGTCGCCGGCATTGGGCACCATGATGTCGAGGCCGAGGCCCTTCATGCGGTCGCCGTAGAAGCCGTGCTCCATCGTGTAGCGGGTGGCAAGCAGCAGCGGGCGCTTGCGGCCGCTCGCATGCAGCGATTTTGCCGTCTCGTCGATGATGTGGATCAGCGGCACGGAGATTTTGTCTGCGACCTTGTCGGCGATCAGGTGCATGGTGTTGGTGCAGATGAGGATGCAGCGGGCGCCGGCGATCTGCAGGCGCAGCGCCACGTCGCCGAGGCGCGAGGCGGCCATATCCCAGTCTCCGGCCTTCTGGAGCGCGACGATCTCTTCGAAATTGACCGAATGCAGGATGAGTTCAGCCGAGGCGAGGCCACCCTTGCGGTCGCGCACCATCTCGTTGACGAGGCGGTAATAGACCGCCGAACTTTCGAAACTCATGCCGCCGATCAGTCCGATCATTTCCATTTCTTCAAGCTCCCATGCTTCTGAACCTTCGAAAATGATGCCGCAATCTCGGTGCGGTGTGTTTGCGTTGTTTGTCTCTTGCGTAAGATATGTGGTATGGTTTTGCGCTGATTGGCAAAACCATGCAAAAATAAGGCGAAAGGCTTGCGTTTGACACATGCTGGATGATCGCGACAGGCGCATTCTCGATATATTGCAGAAGGATGCCGGCATATCCGTGACCGATCTTGCCGAGCGAGTGGCGCTTTCGATATCGGCCTGCTCGCGGCGCATCCAGCGGCTGGAGGAGAGCGGCCATATCGCCCGGCGCATCGTCGTGCTCGACCGGGAAAAGATGGGCGTGCCGACAACGGTCTTCGCCCTGGTCAAGACGGCGCATCATTCCGACGAATGGACCGAGACCTTCCGCCGGATCATCAGCGACATTCCCGAGATCGTCGAAGCGCACCGGCTGACTGGCAATCACGACTACATCCTGAAGATCGTGCTGCCGCGCGTCGAGCATTACGACGTGATCTACAAGCAGATCGTGCGCAAGATCGAGCTCTTCGACGTCTCGGCCTCGATCTCGATGGAGCTTCTGAAGGGCGGCACGGCGATCCCCGTGGGGTATGCCGATTGAGCCGGCTCCACCGACCGGGATGCAGGGGAGGTATGCTGAAACGGCAGTTGCAACTAACGCGGCGAAGGCCACATTGGCTTTGAGCGAAATGGCGCAAAAGGGGTAGGTCATGAGCGATCATCATGTCGTCGTTGTCGGCGGCGGTTTCGGCGGTTTGCAGCTCGTCAACGGGTTGAAGGATGCCGGTGTCAGGATCACGCTGGTCGACCGCCGCAATCACCATCTCTTCCAGCCGCTGCTCTATCAGGTGGCGACCACCATTCTCTCCACCTCGGAGATCGCCTGGCCGATCCGCCGCCTCTATGCCGACCGGCCTGACGTAACGGTGCTGCTCGGAGAGATCACCGGCGTCGACAGCGGTGCGAAGACGGTTTCCTTAAGCAACGGCATGACTCTTGGTTACGATACGCTGGTGCTGGCGACCGGGGCGACGCATGCCTATTTCGGCCACGACGAATGGGAGCCGGTGGCGCCCGGCTTGAAGACCCTTGAGGATGCGACGACGATCCGCCGGCGCGTGCTGCTCGCCTTCGAGAAGGCGGAGATGGAGAGCGATCCTGCCGTGCGCGACGCGCTGCTGACCTTCACCATCGTCGGGGCCGGGCCGACCGGCGTCGAGCTGGCCGGCATCATTGCCGAGCTCGCGCATTTCACGCTGCCCAAGGAGTTCCGCAACATCGACACGCGCAAGACGCGCGTCGTGCTGGTCGAGTCCGGCCCGCGGGTGCTGCCGACCTTCGCCGAGGAGCTTTCGGCCTATGCGCAGAAGGCGCTGGAGAAGCTCGGGGTCGAGATCCATCTCGGCAAGCCGGTGACCGAATGCAACGCCGACGGCGTGAAGATCGGCGAGACCTTCGTTGCCAGCCGGACGATCGTCTGGGCAGCCGGCGTCACCGCCTCGCCGGCGGCAAGGTGGCTCGGCGTTGCGGCCGACCGGGCGGGCCGCGTCGTGGTCGAGAAGGATCTGAGCGCGCCTGGTTTGCCCGACGTCTTCGTCGTCGGCGATACCGCCTCCGTCATGCGCGAGGACGGCAGGCCGGTGCCAGGCATTGCGCCCGCCGCCAAGCAACAGGGCGGATACGTCGCCAAGGTGATCCGCGCCCGCATATCCGGCAAACCGGCGCCGGCGCCCTTCCGCTACTGGCATCAGGGCAGCTTGGCGACAATCGGCAAGAGTGCTGCGATCATCGATTTCGGCCGGATCAAGCTAAAGGGTTGGCTCGCCTGGTGGATCTGGGGCCTTGCCCATATCTACTTCCTGATTGGCACCCGCTCGCGCTTCTCCGTCGCCTGGAGCTGGCTGTGGATTTATCTCAGCGGCCAGCACAGCGCCCGGCTGATCACCCAGCGAGAGACGATGCGGGAGGAGGGGTAAAGCGCTTCTTTGGGTCAAGCTCGAGGACCGACATGAGGAAGGGGCATACCCTGTGAGTCCCCTCTGGCCTGCCGGCCATCTCCCTCACAGGTGGCGAGATGCCACCTGTTGCGGTTCATCGAGCTGCGACGCCGATTATTTGGGGAAATCGGTGCGTCCAGCCGATCTCCCCACCTGTGGGGGAGATGCCCGGCAGGGCAGAGGGGGACGCCAAGCACGCCGCCCAATCTTGACATATCTCCCGACACGCCTCTACCATTCCGCCCGCGTCCTCCGAAGACCACGGGGGTTCTGCATCCAGCCGTCGCCATCACCAGGTAGAGGTTCCAATGCGCCGATTCACTTCTCACGAAAATCACATTCGAAATTCTGAGAAGTTGGTGGTTCATGCGCACTTTGAATCTGGGCATCCTCGCCCATGTGGATGCAGGCAAGACTAGCCTTACCGAAAGACTGCTTTTTGACGCCGGCGTCATCGACAAGCTCGGCAGCGTCGATACCGGCAATACACAGACGGACACTCTCGAACTCGAACGGCAACGCGGCATCACGATCAGAGCCGCGGTGGTGTCGTTCATGATCGGCGACAGGATCGTCAATCTCATCGACACGCCCGGTCACCCGGATTTCATCGCCGAGGTCGAGCGGGTGCTCGGATTGCTGGATGCCGCGGTCGTCGTCGTTTCGGCGGTTGAAGGCGTGCAGGCCCAGACGCGGGTGCTGGTGCGGGCGTTGCGGCGGCTTGGCGTTCCCTTCGTCTTCTTTGTCAACAAGGTCGATCGTCTCGGCGCGCGATATCAAGAGGTTGTCGAGGCCCTTGCCGCGCAGCTGGCGGTCCGCCCCATCGCCATGTCTTCGGTCATCGATGCGGGAGCCAAGCTTGTCCGCGTGGAGACGCTTGCTCTGGGAGACGAGCCACTCTTTTCGGCGCTCTGCGAGACCCTCGGGGAAAACGATGAGGCGCTGCTCGATGACTATGTACTTGCTCCCGATTGGCTGACGGAGGAAAGGCTCGGGCGCTGCCTAGCCGATCAGGTGGCGAGCGGCCTCGTGCATCCCGTCTTCGCAGGAGCCGCGATGACCGGCGTCGGCATCCCCGCCCTGGCATCGGCCATTGCGACGATCCTGCCCGAGCGGCGCCCCAATCCGGATGGTCCGGTTGCGGGCAAGATCTTCAAGATCGAACGCGGCTGGGGCGGGGAAAAGCTCTCCTACATCTACCTGGCCTCAGGCACGGTGCGGCTCCGGCAATATCTGGACCTGCCCAGAGGCCCGGAACGGGTGACCGCGATCCATGTGTTCGAGGCCGGCCGGGTTCATGGCGCCGAGAGCCTCCGCGCCGGGCAGATCGCGCGCATCAGCGGCCTTGCCGGTGCCCGCATCGGGGATGCGGTGGGCGGCGATCCCGCGGGCGGGCGGGCTCATTTCGCGCCGCCTACGCTCGAAACCCGGGTTCTTGCCCGGCGGCCTTCCGGCAAGGAGGCGCTCTGGCTGGCGCTGAACCAGATGGCCGAACAGGATCCCTTGATCAATCTGCGCCGGAACGAGGAGGCGGACGAAGTCTTCGTGTCGCTCTACGGCGAGGTGCAGAAGGAGGTTATCCAATCGACCCTGCTGACGGATTTCAACCTTGAGGCAAGGTTCGAGAAAAGCACTGTCATCCTGGTCGAGAGGCCCGTCGGGACCGGGGCAGGCCTGCAGATCCTTTTCAAGGAGCCCAATCCCTTCCTGGCAACCGTCGGCCTGCGCGTCGAGCCGCGCCCTCCCGGGGCGGGCAACAGCTTTGCGCTCGAAGTGGATGTCGGCCAGATGCCCGCCAGCTTTTACAGGGCAGTCGAAGAAACCGTGTTCGAAACGTTCAAGCAGGGCGTTTTCGGCTGGCAGGTCATCGATTGCCACGTGGCGATGACGGCAGCCCGGCACAGCTCGCCCGCAAGCACCGCCGCCGATTTCCGGCAACTAACGCCATGGGTGCTGGCAATGGCGTTATCGGCCGCCCAGACCGTGATATGCGAGCCGATCGACCGCTTTCATCTTGAAGCGCCCGCGGAGAGCTTGAGCGGCTTGCTGACCCTGCTTGCGAAATCTGCTGCGACGATGACGGATTCCGTGATTGCCGACGGCATGGCCCGGCTGGAAGGCACCATAGCGTCCGCGATGATCCAGAGCGTCCAGCAGCAATTGCCGGGCCTGACCAGCGGGACGGGGATAATGGAAGCCTCTTTCGACCATTATGCCCCGATGGCCGGCCCGCCACGTTCGCGCCAGCGTTCAGGCCCCGATCCGTTCAAACCAGTCGAATATCTGCTGCGGCTGCAGTCCACGAGAGCCTCATGCTGAGGTGCGGAGGCCGAAGGTCGAAGCCTCGAAGCAGGGGGCGGGCGCTCCGGGTGATGCTTCGAGGCTTCGCCCTAAGGGCTACGCGCCTCAGCATGAGGACGGATTGAGGATGCCGTTATCCAAAAAGGCGGCTCCCAAAGGAGCCGCCTCTCATTTTCTCAAGCCGCCAGCGAGGCGATGTCGATGACGAAGCGGTAGCGGACGTCGCTTTTCAGGACGCGTTCATAGGCTTCGTTGACCTGCTGGATGTTGATCTTCTCGATCTCGGAGACGATGTTGTGCTCACCGCAGAAGTCGAGCATTTCCTGGGTTTCCTTGATCGAGCCGATCATCGAGCCTGATATGCTCTTGCGGCCGGGAATAATCGAGAACGCATGCACGGGGATCGGGTTTTCTGGCGCGCCGACCACCACGAAGGAGCCATCCACCTTCAGGAGGCCGAGATAGGCATTCCAGTCGATCTCTGCGCTGACGGTGCAGATGATCAGGTCGAAAGTGCCGGCGAGCTTCGTGAAGGTTTCCGGGTCGTTGGTGGCGTAATATTCCTTGGCGCCGAGCTTCAGCCCATCTTCCTTCTTGGAAAGGCTCTGGGAGAGAACGGTGATATCAGCGCCCATGGCGGCGCCGAGCTTGACGCCCATGTGGCCGAGGCCGCCCATGCCGACGATCGCGACCTTCTTGCCGGGGCCGGCATTCCAGTGGCGCAGCGGCGAGTAGAGCGTGATGCCGGCGCAGAGCAGCGGCGCGGAGGCGTCGAGCGGCAGATTGTCCGGAATGGACATGACATAGCCTTCCCTGACGACGATCGAGTCGGAATAGCCGCCCTGGGTCCGTGTCTTGCGGTCGGCTTCGAAGTCATTGTAGGTGCCGGCGAGCCCCGGCATATACTGTTCCCGATCGAGGTCGCGCTCGGCGCAGCCGATGCAGGAATCGACGAAGCAGCCGACGCCGACGCGATCGCCGACCTTGAATTTGGTCACATCAGAACCGACGGCCGAGACGATCCCGGCAATCTCATGGCCCGGCACGATCGGATAGACGGCGTTCTTCCATTCGTTGCGGACAGTGTGGATGTCCGAATGGCAGATGCCGGCAAACTTGATGTCGATAACAACGTCGTCGGGGTTCGGGTTGCGGCGTTCGAAGGTGAAAGGGGTCAGCGGCTGGGAAGCGTCGGTCGCGGCGTAGCCTCTTGCAATAGGCATGGGAACCATCCTTTTCGATTGTGGTGGGGGTTGAAAGAGATGGTGGACTATTGCCCGGAACTGCGGCAGAGGGTTAGAGCGATCCTCTCAGCTTTTTGCACGATCCTGCAAAAGTGAGGCGCCGGCCTGTTTGTGAAATGGCCAAGGCACTCTAGATAAGAGCGGTATCGCCGGCGTCAGACAGTTGACAGAAAGAGTTGCCGCATGACTTTGCCCTTCAGCCCCTATCAGGAAATTGTCGATATCGCGATGCGCTTCGCGGCTGGTGACGGCGAGTTTGCGACTGATATCGGCAATCTTCACATCAGCCGTCGGTCCAAGCCCAGCGATCCGCTGCACAGCAGCTACCGGCCCTGTTTTGCCTTTGTCCTGCAGGGCGCCAAGAGCTTGCGCCTCGGCACGGAACTTATCAGCTACGGGACTGGCGACTATCTGCTGACCTCGCTCGACCTGCCGGTCGCCTGGCGCGTCACGGAGGCAAGCCCTGAGGTTCCGCATCTCTGCCTGGGGCTTGCAATCGATTCGGAAAAGCTGCTGGAGTTGCTCAGCCGGATCGATATTCCGCGCCCAGCCGCCGATACCGACGGACAGCGCGGGATGGCGGTGAACGTCGCTCCGCCGGAGCTCCTGGATGCTGCCGTCCGCCTGCTGCGCTTGCTCGATCGTCCAGGCGACATTCCTGCCATGGCGCCGCTGATTGAGCAGGAAATCCTCTATCGGGTGCTGACCGGGCCGGATGGCGCGCGGCTGATCAACATCGCCACTGCAGACAGCCACAGCAACAGGGTCGCGCGCGCCGTCGCATGGCTGAAGGAGAATTTCGCGCGCCCACTGCGCATCGAAGATCTTGCCGACCGCGTCAGCATGAGCGTGTCGTCCTTCCATCATCACTTCAAGTCGGTCACGGCGATGACGCCGGTGCAGTATCAGAAGCAGCTTCGCCTGCACGAGGCGCGCCGGCTGATGCTCGTGGAGCGGCTCGATGCGGGCACGGCCGGTCACCGCGTCGGTTATCAAAGCCCGTCGCAGTTCAGCCGCGAATACAGCCGCCTCTACGGCGCCTCGCCGGCCCGCGATATTGACGGCGCCCGCGAGATCATGGCGGCGGAATAGTTGGCCCTGCGACCGGTAGCCAATCGTTAAAGGATGTTTGACGTTTCATCGCTAGTCTGGCGCCAAACATCAAGCAGGCACCGACGTCAGCATGGCGCAAGTCCCATTTCTTTCCATCGTCGCGCCTTGTCACAACGAGGAAGAAGGGCTGCGCGAGTTCTGCCGCCGCGCTGCCGCTGCCGCTCATAGCGTCGCCGGCGATGCCTTCGAGCTCATTCTCGTCGATGACGGCTCGTCCGACCGCACCTGGGAGATCATTTCGGATCTGGCGGCAGATGTGCCGCAGGTGCTTGGTGTTCGTCTTCTGCGCAATCACGGCCACCAGCTGGCAGCGACGGCGGGTCTTTCCGCGTCGCGGGGCGAGCGCGTGCTTTTGATCGATGCCGATCTTCAGGATCCGCCCGAACTGCTTTTGATGATGATGCCGATCATGGAGCGCGGCGCCGACGTCGTTTACGGCCAGCGCACGCGCCGTCAGGGCGAAAGCTGGTTCAAGCTGGCCTCCGCTTCGCTTTTCTATCGCGCCTTGTCCAAGCTCGCTTCCGTGACCATTCCGCGCGATACCGGTGATTTCCGGCTGATGCGCCGGCGCGTCGTCGATATCCTGCTGGCGATGCCGGAGCGCGATCGCTTCATCCGCGGGATGGTCAGCTGGATCGGCGGCAGGCAGGTGGCTCTCCCCTACGAGCGTGACGCCCGTTTTGCCGGCACGACGAAATATCCGTTGCGCAAGATGATCAATTTCGCTCTCGATGCGATCACCAGCTTTTCGACGACGCCGCTGCGCATCAGCACTTGGCTTGGCATGATGAGTGCGGGCGTCGCGATCGCGTTGCTCGTCTACACCTTTGTTCGCTGGCTGCAGGGCGAGACGGTGACCGGCTGGTCGTCGATCATGGCCGCGGTCAGCGCCTTCAGCGCCATCCAGCTGATCTGCATCGGCATCATCGGCGAGTATCTCGGCCGTCTGGTGCAGGAGAGTAAGAGGCGGCCGATGTTCATGGTCGAGACGATCGTGCGCGGCAGTGAACACGCGGAACTGTCGATCGCTTTCTCGGAGATGAGCGCCAGCGACAGGCGCACGGCGCTGGATGCGGCCTTCGCATCCGAAGAGCCGCCGCGCTCGCAAAAGAACAGCCGGATCGGATAATGGACCGGATTGCCGCTCCTGCCTTGGCCGCAGCCGGGCCTGAGAAATTGATTGCCAGACAGGACTCCACCGTTGCGATCGTCGCTTTCGTCGGACTTGCCGCGGCTTTGGTTCTCCTGTTTCCCTTTCCGCCAATTCTCGATTACGCCAATCATTACGCCCGTATCTGGCTCCTTTCGGGCGGGATCGGCGAGCAGCCGTTTCCTGAGATCTATGCCGTCGATTGGAACCGCACCTTCACCAATGTCGGGATCGACGTTCTAGCCACGTGGCTGGGGCCGCTTGTCGGTGCCGACAGGCTTGCGCGGGCTTTGCTTTTCCTGGCGATCGTGCTGCCGCCACTGGGCGCGATCGGCCTGCACCGCGCGCTTTTCGGTGGCCGGCACCACTGGCAGACCGCCATGCTGTCGCTTAGCTGGTGCGCCACCATGATCGGCGGCTTCATCAACTTCCAGATCGGCCTCGGCATGGCGCTCGGCTTTGCCTGCATCGATCTCCGGCTGCAGGGTAGAAATCCCGCCCTGGTTTTTGCCTGGCGGCTCGCCGCCGCGCTGCTGCTGACGGTGATGCATCTTTTCGCGCTTGGCTTCTATATGGCGATCGTCTGCGGCCTCGAATTTTCCTGGCGCATCGATATAGTGCGATCGAAGGCGGGTCTGATGCGGCTCGCCGGCCGGTTGGCGCTGGCGCTTGGCGCCTGCGTTCTGCCGCCGCTCGCGCTCTATCTCCATACGGCGGCTTTGCCCAACGCCGGTGGCAACGGCCTTGGCCTTGCCTGGAACGACGGCATCGTCCTGATCGTCCTGAATCTGCTCTCCGCCATCACGACCTATGTTCCGGTGGTGGATGTCGTGCTGGTTCTGCCACTGATCCTCATCTGCACGCGTGCCGTCCGCGCGGGCGACATCCGCATGCATGCGGGGCTTGCCGTCGCCGCCTGCGGCCTGTTGCTTCTGTCCTGTGTTTCGCCTCGCCACATGCTCGGCACCGGATGGATCAGTTGGCGCTTTCCGATCATGACGGCGCTCGTCGCCATGGCGATGGTGTGCCCCTTCGCCAATCTCACGCGCCGGCAGGCGCTATTGCTGGCGCTCACCATCAATCTCGCGGTCTTCGGCCGCACCGGCTGGGTCGGCTGGAACTGGTGGCTGGCACAAAAGGATGTTGCTGCCGTCGAAGCTGTGCTCAAAAAGGTACCGGCCGGCGCGGCCGTGCTGCCTTTGGGGCACGAACCCGAGACGGTGAACGGTCTTGCCCACTCCAACCGGCATTTTGCCTGGGGGTTGGATACTTTCCGCCACCTACCAACGCTTGCCGTGCCCTTCTCGCATGCTTTTGTGCCGACGCTCTTCACGGCAAAAGGCAAGCAGCCGCTATCGGTTCTGACACCATGGTCTGAGATCGCGGTTCCAGAGGGTAATCTGCTATCGATCGGCGTGCTTTCATGCCCGGCAATGATGCAGGAATATAAGGGTTTTACGCCCTATCTGTCGGATTGGCGCAGACGTTTCGATTTCATCCTCGTCGCCAATGCCGATCTCCCTGACCGCTATGTCGGCACCTTCATGCCGGCGGGCCTGACGCTGGTCGAAGATGCCGGTTTCGCAAAGCTTTACGCGATCGACAAGGCGATGCCGGCAGAGCCTCTCTCGATCCCCGCCGGTTGCGCTACGGCGTCATAGGCCGCGGCTCTTCGTGGACCGATTGCCCTTGAATCGGGTCATGATCGCGGCCGCTATCCGGTTTTCGGGTGAGGCGCTGGTCAGCCGGGGAATTTCAGCGCCTTGTCGGCACGGCATTTGGCGAGCTTTAGCTGGCGGAAGGAGAGGATGCGGGTGATGCGGTCCTTGCCATCAGTTTCCACACTAATGCATGCGCAGGCATAGCCGTAATTGCCGTTGGTCCTGACATAATCATGTTCGGAGATGTCGGAGATCAACTCCATGCCTTCCACCTCGCCGGCATCGTCGCCCTGGGTCATGATCGTCCAGGTGTTCTCCGCGTCCTCCAGCCACCAGTTGGCGGGCGTCGGATTCTCGATCCAGCCGCAGCGCGTTTCGGCGGCCTGTGCGTTTGCGGCGATGGCGAGAGCTGCGGTGATGACTGCGGCGGCTATCTGGTATTTCATCGGCTTTTCCTCGTCGCCAGATTTTAATTGTTGATCGCGATGATCGCCCAGTGGCTCGCCTCGCAGGCGTTGTCCTCGCAGATCGCGCCCATCCAGACGGCGCCGCCGGCGAGCATGACGCCGTCGCTATTGACGAAGAGATCCTCGTATTGCTGGCGCCCGACGGCGCTGCGCGTTTCCGACGTCACGAGATCGTCGAAATTGTCGATGAAATCCTCGGCGTTCTCGACGTCGTAGGTCTCGCCGTTGGCCTTGACCGTCAGCGGGTATTCGGCAAGGCCGGCGATGGTCTCGGCGTCGGCTGAGCGCATCGCCCGAACAAGTTGGCGCAGCGGCCGGTCGAAGCTTGCGGCATCGCCGTGCAGTTCCTCGATGCGGTTATAGACGTCGCTGTCGGACTGCGCGAGAGCGCTTGAGCCGCCAAGGAGAATTGCTCCAAGCAGGAGAAGAGCTGCAGACAGGCGTGACATCGAAGCCTCCGGGCAAATGGCGTAGCGCGACATTATCCGATCGCCGAGGATTCGAGCCTATCCATTTCTGGTGTTTCATCGCGGTTTCCCGTATTAAAAAATCTATCTGGACTTCTTGACGACCTGATCGGTTTATCGCATAAACCTCACGAACCGTACCGTACGGTACGTATATGGGAGCCATGATCGTGTCCGTCGATACCGCAGAGCCGAGCGAATTTTCGCCGCGCCAGAACGCCGTTCTGGAGCAGGCGCTGCAGTTGCTCGTCGATGGCGGCGAGAAGGCGCTGACGACTTCGGGTGTTGCGCGCGCCGCCAATTGCTCGAAGGAAAGCCTCTATAAGTGGTTCGGTGATCGCGACGGGCTGCTGTCTGCGATGATCGCCTATCAGGCAAGCAAGGTGCGCACCTTCGAACGCAACGGCGAGCGGCTGACGGCGGCGAGCCTGCACGATCATGTCGTCATTTTTGCGCGTGACTTGCTGGAAGTGCTCGCCGGCGACGTCTCGCTGGCCCTGAACCGGCTGGCGATCGGCCAGTCTAACCGCGACGGCTCGAAACTCGGCAAGCTGCTGCTCGAGCGCGGCCGCCGCCAAATCGACCGGCGCGCCATGGCGCTGATCGATGCCGGGAAGAGGGCAGGGCTCCTGCGTTTTTCCGACGCCGACGAGGCTTATCACACGCTTTACGGCCTTGTTGTTTCCGACCTGCATGTGCGCATGCTGCTCGGCGAACCGGGCCTCAAGGATACCGCACGCCAGGCGGAGAGGGCGGTCACCGCCTTCCTCAGGCTCTATGGCACGGACAAGGTTCTGGCGGAGATGCCGGTTCTCGGCTGATTCCGCTTTAATGACAGTCAACAAGACAAGCAAAGGGAAGGAACTTCAAATGCGCGTCTATTACGATCGTGATGCCGATCTCAACCTCATCAAGTCCAAGAAGGTCGCCATCATCGGCTACGGTTCGCAGGGCCGTGCCCATGCGCTGAACCTCAAGGACAGCGGCGCCCAGAACGTCGTCATCGCGCTGAAGGCCGGTTCGCCGACCGTCAAGAAGGCCGAAGCCGATGGCTTCAAGGTCATGACGGTTGCCGATGCTGCCGCCTGGGCAGACCTGATGATGATGGCCACCCCGGACGAACTGCAGGCCGACATCTACAAGGCCGACATCGCCGGCAACATCCGTGACGGCGCAGCAATCGCCTTCGCTCACGGCCTCAACGTTCATTTCGGCCTCATAGAGCCGAAGGCTTCGGTCGACGTCGTCATGATCGCACCGAAGGGCCCGGGCCACACAGTTCGCGGCGAATACCAGAAGGGCGGCGGCGTTCCCTGCCTCGTTGCCGTTCACCAGAACGCGTCCGGCAACGCGCTTGAACTCGCTCTCTCCTACGCCTGCGGCGTCGGCGGCGGTCGTTCGGGCATCATCGAAACCAACTTCCGCGAAGAGTGTGAAACCGATCTCTTCGGCGAACAGGTCGTTCTCTGCGGCGGTCTCGTCGAGCTCATCCGCGCCGGTTTCGAAACGCTGGTTGAAGCCGGCTATGCGCCTGAGATGGCCTATTTCGAGTGCCTGCACGAAGTGAAGCTGATCGTCGACCTGATCTATGAAGGCGGCATCGCCAACATGAACTACTCGATCTCCAACACGGCCGAGTGGGGCGAATATGTCTCCGGTCCGCGCATCATCACCGCCGAGACCAAGGCCGAGATGAAGCGCGTCCTCAAGGACATCCAGACCGGCAAGTTCACGTCCGATTGGATGCAGGAATATCGCGCCGGCGGCTCGCGCTTCAAGGGCATCCGCCGCCTGAACGACAGCCACCAGATCGAGGAAGTCGGCGCCAAGCTGCGCGGCATGATGCCCTGGATCGGCAAGAACAAACTGGTCGACAAGTCGGTCAACTAACCCGAATCTCTCAAAGTAAGGGGTGCATCGGGGCTGCGAATCTGAGAAACTGCTTTTGCTACAAAGGCTTACCAGATTCGCTAAGGAGGCCCCGATGCAAACAGACTGTATCTCCGCGCAGTTGGAATTTAAAGGCTTCGACGGCCACAAAGTCGTCGCTGGTTTCGACGGCGGCGCGATCACCTCGGATGCCGGTGCGCTGCTGCTTCGTCACGTCGATGCGGCCATCGGGCTGTTCGACCGGGTGGCCGCCTGCTTCGTTGATGGCCGCGATCGCAAGTGCACGGTCCACAGCACCCGCACGCTGGTCGGGCAGCGCATTGCGGCGATCGCGCTGGGCTACGAGGATGTCGATGATCACGACACGCTGCGCCACGACCCGGTGCTTGCGCTGCTGTCGGAGCGGCTGACGCCGAAGCG
>NZ_LWBS01000418.1 GCF_001652265.1 Rhizobium leguminosarum | reverse complement strand
GGTGCTGCACGGGCGCCAGCCGCACGACGCGTTTTCCCTCGGAAGTGGTCAGGTCTGACAGCTTCATCGGAAAAATCTCGTACTCTTGATGTAAGCCCGAGAGCTGAGGGGACCAAGGTGCGACTAGGTCCTCGATTATGGTTTGAAGATCTGGCAGGAGATGTGCTGTAAACTGCCGGCGCGAGTTCACGAGAATTGTCAGATCATTGGTCTTGAAATGGCGACTAAGTTTCTGCCACACAAAGCGATCGGATTCAGTCAAGACGATGTTCCTTTGAAAGTTGAGTTGAGTGGAAGGCCTGGGTCTCTAAAAGCAGCATCCGCATCAGGTTTCTCTCCAAACGTTATTCTGCAGATATCGGTCTTCGCGGCCGCGAGCTCGCCATAGCGCGGCAGCCCCAGAGGGCGAGCTTATAAAGTGTCTGCTTCTAGCCGCCGCCTCCGCCATGGCGTTGGCCGCCTTCAAGAGCTCGGCCGGTTCGTACAACATGAAGCGTATGCGCTGCGTGCGTGGGCTCATCTGCTAAGTCCCCTGGATTGGGAGTTCGCCTTACCTGCAGTCCTGGAGCACGAAGCCTGTGACATATAGATCGGGGGACGGCCCCAAACCTTGGATACGAATGTCCATTACCTCCGCATTGGTGGAAGTCAGCGATTCGATCGCTTGCTCGTACGCCGATCGGCCTGCCGCTACCCCTGACGACTCATACAACGATCGGTGTTTGAGCCACGCTTCCCGTATCGGGCTCGATTCACCCTCGAGCCTCTGCGGGCAAAACTTCAAAGCCTCTTTCGGACGGGCCGAAGCGAGATAAGCACGGAGTTCGTTGATCTGTCGAAGCGTACAGGAGCGTCTTGCTGGGATCCCTAGATCCGGTGTTGGCCCCAGCCCATCGTTTGACAACAGCCGCAGATAACTGCCCGACACGCCGAGAATCTCGGCAACCTCGCCCAAGGAGAACGAGCGCGAGGTCCTGTCGTCTGGAAATTGACTATTCGCTATATGCAGCATAAATATCCTCGTGACGGTTTATTTTCCACATGACGGCTATATTCTGTCTCCGTTTACACCAGGTACCTGGGCTAGTCAACACAGCACTTTGCCGGCCAACAAACTTCCCGCTCCATCGGAGCAGGCCGTTCGTCAGATGATCTGAACCCTTCAAACTGGACCAGTTTTAGCTAAAGTTTTCCGGTGCATTTTCTGGCTGGGAAAGGAACAACGATGAAGGCATCGCAATTTTCGGACGCGCAGAAGGCGTTCATTCTGAAGCAAGGTGTTGAAGGTGTCTGTTGCTGCGATCTGCCCCAAAGCGGGCATCAGTCAGGCGACCTACCTCAATTGGAAGAAGAAGTATGCCGGCATGTTGCCGCCGACAGACATCGGCGATCGGCCTCCCCCTCTACCAAAATTGAGGACAAGCGATCTCCGCTTAATTTCTTCCTGCATGGGTCGTAAGTCGCAGTTCCAGATGGCCCGATTAACCGAAATTCTCGACATCCAATTTACGACATCGTCGTCACTTTTGTCGGCTTCGCGACAAGTATTCTTCCTCGCCCAATCGCGTATTTTCCGTCCAGGTAGCTGAAATAGCAGCGAATTATTGTTGGTCAGCTCGATCGGCCTGCCTGGCACAAATCTTGAGAGCTATTGCGAGGCAGCGGAACGGCCTCCGCATCCGCGTTGCGGGATAACCGCATTGCTTCGAACACATGAAGGAACGCCAAGCATGGCAGCTCTGCGTCAGATCGCATTCTATGGAAAGGGCGGAATTGGCAAGTCCACTACGTCCCAAAACACGTTAGCCGCCCTTGTGGACCATGGGCAGAAGATCCTCATCGTCGGCTGTGATCCTAAGGCTGATTCTACGCGCCTGATCTTGAACTCGAAGGCTCAGGATACGGTTCTTGATCTCGCAGCAACGAGAGGTTCGGTTGAAGATCTTGAACTCGAAGACGTGCTCAAGATAGGCTATAAAGGTATCAAATGCGTGGAGTCTGGCGGCCCGGAGCCAGGCGTCGGATGCGCGGGCCGCGGCGTTATCACGTCGATCAACTTTCTCGAAGAGAACGGCGCCTACAACGATGTCGACTACGTGTCTTATGACGTGCTCGGTGACGTTGTGTGCGGCGGCTTCGCGATGCCGATCCGTGAAAACAAAGCTCAGGAAATCTACATCGTCATGTCCGGCGAAATGATGGCACTCTATGCCGCCAACAATATCGCCAGGGGCATCCTGAAATATGCTGCAGGCGGCAGCGTCCGCCTGGGTGGGCTCATTTGCAACGAGCGTCAGACCGACCGCGAACTCGACCTCGCCGAAGCGCTGGCTGCCAAACTCAATTCTAAGCTCATCCACTTCGTGCCACGCGACAACATAGTCCAACATGCCGAGCTTAGAAAGATGACGGTGATCCAATATGCGCCGGACTCTCAGCAAGCGGCCGAGTACCGGACACTTGCCCAAAGAATACATGACAATTCTGGAAAAGGCACCATCCCGACCCCCATCACCATGGAAGAACTTGAGGACATGCTTCTCGATTTCGGGATCATGAAGACCGACGAGCAGATGCTTGCCGAACTTCAAGCCAGAGATGCCAAGTTGAAAGCTGCCCAGTGATCACACTGACACGAGCGCGCAGCGACACGCAAAGCGCCTGCCATCCCGTGAGGGAGGTTTCGCAGTTGAGATTTCAGCCGGATTTTCTAAGGGGTAAGGGTCAATGAGCCTCAAATACGACAATGACAGTGACTTCCACGCGAAGCTTATAGCAGACGTGCTGTCGCAATATCCGGGCAAAGCAGCAAAGCGCCGCAGTAAACACCTTAGCGTGGCAACGAGCGAAAAGGACGCCGGCGAGGACGCAAACACGATTAGCGAATGCGAGGTAAAGTCGAATATCAAGTCTGTTCCAGGCGTGATGACGATCCGCGGCTGCGCTTACGCCGGTTCAAAAGGTGTCGTCTGGGGACCAATCAAGGATATGGTTCACATTTCACACGGGCCTGTGGGCTGCGGTCAATATTCCTGGTCGCAACGTCGCAACTATTACGTCGGTCTGACGGGCATCGACACGTTCGTAACCATGCAATTTACATCCGACTTTCAGGAAAAGGACATCGTTTTCGGTGGTGACAAGAAACTGGAAAAGGTCATCGATGAGATTGCTGAACTTTTCCCGCTAAGCAATGGCGTCAGCCTGCAATCAGAATGTCCGATCGGCCTGATTGGCGACGATATCGAGGCCGTAGCGCGAAAAAAGGCCAAAGAACACACGACGACCGTCGTGCCGGTGCGCTGCGAAGGCTTCCGTGGTGTGTCGCAATCGCTTGGCCACCACATCGCCAACGACGCAATTCGAGATTGGGTCTTCGACAAGAAAGACGTAAAATTCGAGCCGGGTCCCTACGACGTAAACGTCATAGGTGACTATAACATTGGCGGCGATGCATGGGCCTCGCGTATCCTGCTCGAGGAGATCGGATTGCGCGTGGTCGGCAACTGGTCGGGAGATGCAACTCTCGCCGAAGTGGAGCGCGCGCCGAGAGCGACACTCAACCTCATTCACTGCTATCGGTCGATGAATTACATCTCCAGGCACATGGAGGAAAAATATGGCATCCCTTGGATGGAGTATAATTTCTTTGGCCCATCCCAGATCGCTGCCTCGCTGCGCGACATAGCCAAGCATTTTGGGCCGGAGATCGAAGATAAAACCGAAAAAGTCATAGCCAGATACCAACCCTTCGTTTCGGCTGTGGTCGACAAATATTGGCCGCGCCTCTCTGGCAAACGGGTGATGCTCTACATCGGCGGATTGCGTCCTCGTCACGTCATCACCGCCTATGAGGACCTCGGAATGGAAATCGTAGGAACCGGCTACGAATTCGGTCACGGCGACGACTATCAGCGCACCGGACACTACGTGAATGAAGGCACGCTGATCTACGACGACGTGACTAGCTACGAGCTAGAGAAATTCATCGAGGGAATTCGGCCCGATCTCGTCGGGTCCGGCATCAAGGAAAAATACCCGGTGCAGAAAATGGGCATTCCGTTCCGTCAGATGCACTCCTGGGATTATTCTGGTCCGTATCACGGTTATGACGGCTTGTCGATTTTCGCCCGGGACATGGATATGGCCATCAACAATCCCGTTTGGGGTCTTTACGACGCACCCTGGAAGAATGACCGCGCTTCGGCGGGTGGCAGTAGCATGAGAACCTAGAATTTCTCGAAGAAAACGCGGGAGGCCTTACGCACCGAAGGTCTCTGTACCACCTCCACGTCGCAGCCAGATCGAAAAAGGTGACCCTATGCCGCAATCAGCCGAGAAAGCTCTCGACCATGCGCCTTTGTTCTGCGAGCCGGAATATAGGCAAATGTTGGCCGAGAAAAAGTTGAACTTCGAATGCCCACACCCGGATCAGGTCGTGTCAGACCAACGCGAATTCACGAAGACCTGGGAATACCGCGAGAAAAACTTGGGCCGCCAAGCCCTTGTCGTCAATCCAGCCAAAGCCTGCCAGCCACTCGGCGCGGTCTTCGCAGCGGCGGGATTCGAGCGAACGATATCGTTCGTCCATGGCAGCCAAGGTTGCGTTGCCTACTACAGATCGCACCTATCACGCCATTTCAAGGAACCGTCATCGGTGGTTTCGTCATCGATGACAGAAGACGCCGCTGTATTTGGTGGCCTGAAGAATATGGTCGACGGTCTCGCCAATACGTACAAGCTCTATAGCCCGAAGATGATCGCGGTGTCGACCACATGTATGGCAGAGGTCATCGGAGATGACCTGCATGGTTTTATCGAAAACGCCAAAAGTGAAGGTTCGGTCCCTCGCGATTTCGATGTCCCCTTCGCCCACACACCTGCCTTTGTCGGCAGCCATGTCGATGGCTATGACAGCATGGTAAAAGGTGTGCTGGAGAATTTCTGGAAGGATACCGCGCGAAAGGAAGCCACCGCTACTATCAACATCATTCCTGGATTTGATGGCTTCTGCGTTGGGAACAATCGCGAATTAAAACGCCTGCTCGACTTGATGCAAGTGACTTACATGTTCATCCAAGACGCATCAGATCAGTTCGATACGCCTTCCGATGGCAAATTTCGGATGTATGACGGCGGGACCAGCATCAATGACGTGAAGGCGGCGTTGAGCGCGGAGTGGACATTGTCCCTGCAATATTACAACACTCGCAAGACGTTAGATTACTGCAGAGACGTTGGACAAGCGGCGACCTCCTTCCACTACCCTCTCGGCGTCGAAGCTACCGACGAACTGCTGATGGTGATATCGGAGATTTCCAGCAGAGAAATTCCCGAGGCGATCCGTCTGGAGCGCGGCCGACTCATCGATGCGATGGCGGACAGCCAAGCTTGGCTATACGGAAAAAAATACGCGATCTACGGCGATCCAGATTTCGTTTATGCGATGGCGCGCTTCATCATGGAGACCGGCGGCGAGCCAACCCACTGCCTCGCCACAAATGGCACCTCAGCTTGGGAGGACGAGATGAAGGAACTCCTCGCATCCTCGCCCTTCGGGAAGAATGCACAGGTTTGGCCAGGCAAAGATCTCTGGGCACTGCGCTCGCTACTGTTCACCGAGCCGGTGGATCTCCTGATCGGAAATTCTTATGGGAAGTATCTCGAACGGGACACCGGTACCCCACTGGTTCGGCTGATGTTTCCAATTTTCGACCGGCACCATCATCATCGATTCCCCCTCATGGGCTACCAAGGCGGACTGCGTCTTTTAACGGCGATCCTCGACAAGATCTTCGACAACCTCGATCGCGAAACAATGCACGCGGGTGTGACAGACTATTCGTACGACCTCACTCGCTAAAAGCGGCGGCCGGCCAAGCGGCCGGCCAGGCGGCCTATCTCTCAACCAGATATGAAGGCAGACGAATGTCCTCGCTCAACGCCAAAATCAAAGATGCCTTCCACGAGCTAGCGAGTGAAAGGAGCGGCAGCAACGGTCCCAAGGCGCGCCGAACGAATTGCGCGAGGCCAATGGCCCCGGGAACGGCCGTCGGCGGTTGCGCTTTCGACGGCGCCAAGGTCGCACTGCAGCCGATCACCGATGTCGCACATCTGATTCACGGGCCGCTCGCCTGCGAGGGAAATTCCTGGGACAACCGTGGCGCTGCCTCGTCAGGTCCAACACTTTGGCGCACGAGCTTCACGACTGATCTTACGGAAATCGACATCGTAATGGGACACAGTGAACGGAAGCTCTTTAAAGCGATCCGGGAAATCAAGGATGGGTATGCGCCCGCGGCAATCTTCGTCTATTCAACCTGCGTTACAGCGATGATCGGTGACGACATCGACGTTGTTTGCAAGCGAGCGACGGACGAATTTGCCTTACCGGTGGTGCCGGTCAATGCGCCAGGCTTTGTCGGATCTAAAAACCTCGGCAACAAGCTAGCGGGCGAGGCGCTGCTCGAGCATGTCATAGGTACCGTGGAGCCCGATGAACCGGGCCTTTGCGACATCAACATACTCGGCGAATTTAACCTCTCGGGTGAGTTCTGGCAGGTGAAGCCGCTCTTGGATAAGCTCGGCATCCGCGTCCGCGCCTGTATTCCCGGAGACGCGCGATATCTGCAAGTCGCCTCCGCCCACCGTTCACGCGCAGCGATGACGGTGTGTTCGACAGCGTTCGTTACGTTGGCACGTAAGATGCAGGAACGCTGGGACATTCCATTTTTCGAGGGCTCCTTCTATGGCATCTCCGGCACCTCGGAGGCGCTCCGGCGGATCGCCGATCTGCTTGTAAAGAAGGGTGCTGACCCCTCGCTTTTGCATCGCACGGAAATCCTCGTAGCGGAAGAAGAAGAAAAGGTGTGGAAGAGGCTGGAAGCCTACCGACCTCGCCTTGAGGGCAAGCGCGTGCTTCTAAATACA
The DNA here is from genome assembly GCF_001652265.1 of Rhizobium leguminosarum. Taxonomy (GTDB): domain Bacteria; phylum Pseudomonadota; class Alphaproteobacteria; order Rhizobiales; family Rhizobiaceae; genus Rhizobium; species Rhizobium leguminosarum_D. The sequence continues at coordinate 46,090 of NZ_LWBS01000418.1, read as the reverse complement.
GGCGGCGTGAAATCCTGGTCGGTCGTCCATGCCTTGATGGAGATCGGCATGGAGATCGTCGGCACATCAGTCAAGAAATCGACGCTCGAAGATAGGAAGCGAGCGAAACAGACCCTGAAGGAGGAGAACCTCCTGTTCGAGTCGATGTCGCCGCGCGAGCTTTTCTCGCTTCTGCTCGAGAGAAAGGCTGACATCATGCTGTCGGGCGGACGCACCCAGTATATAGCGTTAAAGGCTAAACTACCTTGGCTCGACATTAACCAGGAGCGTCATCACGCTTACGCTGGCTATGAGGGAATGGCGCAACTTGCTCGACAAATTGACCTGGCAATCCACAACCCGATGTGGCCGCAGGTGCGCGAGCCGGCGCCATGGGAGCCGGCCTTGGTCGTTGAAAAGCGAGCAAAAAGAGAAGCGTAAGTGCGCGAACCAAAACCGCGAGATCACTCGCAAAGAATGTAGAGGTCGTACTATGGCACGCGTCGTATCTCAAACTAAGTCGGCGGCGGTCAACCCCCTGAAGTCGTCTCAGCCGCTTGGTGCTGCCTTCGCCTTTCTGGGCATCGACGGCGCAATACCTCTGCTCCATGGCAGCCAGGGATGTACGAGCTTCGCGCTCGCACTGCTCGTGAGGCATTTCAATGAAGCGATCCCGCTGCAAACGACGGCGATGAACGAAGCCGCGATAATCGTCGGCGGCGCGGATCGTCTCGAAGAGGCAATTCTCAGCCTCAAAGCCCGCACAAGGCCACGACTGATCGGGATATGCACGACCGCATCGGTAGAGGCCCGCGACGAGGATGCCGCCGGTGACGTCGAACACATCAAACGCAGGCGGGCGATGGAACTTATGGGGACCGAAGTGGTAGTCGCCAACACGCCGGACTTTGACGGCGCCATAGAGGAGGGTTGGTCTAAAGCTGTTACCGCCGTGATCGAGGCAATAGCGCGACCTGACAAGCAGTATCGCAATCCGAGGAAAATCGCGATCTTGCCTGGCGGGAACTTAACGGTTGCTGACATAGAACATCTGCGCGAGACGGCCGTAAGCTTCGGCCTCGACCCGGTTATTCTGCCCGACGTATCCGGAGCGCTCGACGGCTCCATCCCCGAAGAATGGATGCCGATAACGTATGGCGGCACGAAATTGAAGGAGATTCGCGATCTCGGTGCGACGATGCAGTGTATCGCAATCGGTGAGCATATGCGGCGACCGGCTGAAGCGCTGCAGAGACTGACCGGCGTGCCGTACGTGCTGTTTAGATCGCTGACGGGCCTAGAAAACGTCGATCGCTTTTTTCGCGTGCTTGCCGCTATGTCACGCAAACAGACACCGCTCAATGTCCGCCGCAACCGAATGCAGTTGCAGGATGCCATGCTCGACGGACATTCCCATATGGCTGGCAAGAAGATCGCAATCGCTTCCGAGCCCGATCAACTTTTCCAGCTCTCCGACTTTTTTACTGCCATGGGTGCGGAAATTGCGGCCGCGGTCACCACGACCGGCACTTCGAAGGCGCTCGAGATGGTACCGGCGAAGACCGTCAAAGTCGGCGATCTCAGTGATCTGGAAAGTCTCGCCGCAACGGCCGATCTTATCGTCACACACTCGCACGGCCGAGAAGCTGCCAGACGTCTCGGCGTTCCGCTGATGCGGGTGGGTTTCCCCATGTTCGACCGCTTCGGCAGCCAGCACAAGCTTACAATTTTGTACCGGGGCACCCGCGACGTGATCTTCGACCTCGCGAACATCCTTCAGGCCAACCACCCCCCGAACCCCCCTCGCCCACTTGACTCAACCGACAGGCAGAAATCGCAAAAATGAAATCAATTCATCGTCTCTCGCTCTTCAATGGCAGATTCCATCAACAGCGGCCGAAACGGCAGTTGGGAGCTTTGCGAATTGATCTCCACGCAAAAGATGAAAGGACTGAACGCGCAGTTTGAATCGGCCAGACTATTTGCCATCTACGCGACGCGTGGACCTTCGTGGAAGCCGCTAGGTTCGAGGATATCTCCAACGAGATCGGACGACACCGTATCGAAGGTGAGGACTGCACCGGGGCAAAGATAGCGGCGTTAGACAGCTGCCAGCTCGCATTTTGTCTGGCAATCGGCGCGCCCTCGGCGGTCACATTTGTCATCGGCAGAACTCGTTAAATTGGAGGAATCTATGACAAGCTCATCCGTGACTCGCGACGGGTCCCTATGGATTCCGGAATATCTGAATTCGATCAACCCTGCGATGTGCATCGGCTGCGGTCGCTGCTTCAAGGTCTGCTCACGTGAGGTCATGCATCCCTACGGCATCGATGAAGCAGGTGAAATGCTCGGTGTCTGCGATGGCGAGGACGACTTTAATGGTGAGCTCAGTCGCGTGATCATGGTCATTGATTATCCCGGCCGCTGTATCGGCTGCGGAGCGTGCGCACGCGTCTGTCCCAAGAATTGCCAGACTCATATCGCCGTTGATGATCGTGCGGTGCACGAATCTTGAATTCCGTTCGGAGCGGTAGCAGCCGCCGGCGCGATCCACAGCGCGAGACAATCGCATCAGTTCGAAGACGTGGAGAAGGCGGCATGGCAGCTTTGCGTGAAAGCAAATCCAGCCATGCGACGCGAAGCTCTTTCTGGGCATCCAATCTGCCATTCGGACGCGATCATCACCGGAAACACCGGGTCGAAAGTCCAACGATCCGAAGAGAGGGGACATTGAACTGTGCATCAAGCTGCGACTTACCTCTCTGTGATTATTGTTTGCGTCGCCGAAGCGACTGTCGCGAGTGAAACCAAGGTCATGCCCAACCCGTCCGGACTCGATGTGGTCGACCTCGGAGCATGTAAACCCGCCGACGAGTTCGACAGCCTTCCGGTTACATCCTTGGGCGGCCCAAGCGAGCTTCGAAATTTGAAAGCAAGATCCAACCATGAGCTTCTAAATGAGGTTACTCATGAGAGCATTAGATATTTCTGTCGTTGGAGCAACCGAGGCGGTCGGAACGGCCCTGATCAAGTTATTGGAAAAAAGCGAGATTGCGATCAATCGACTGCGGCTGTTCTCCTCCAGTTCGGGTGCGCGCCAATTCAAGTTTCGAGACCAAACATATTTAGTTGAGGCACTCCGCGACATCGGCGATATCGCCGATACAAAAACCGATATCGCATTCTTCTCCGCAGGCGGTGACGTAAGCGCCAAATGGGGGGCTCGGTTCGCGTCCCAAGGCGCCTTGGTGATTGATAACTCGAATGCCTTTCGAATGAACCCTGACGTACCACTCATCGTACCACAAGTTAACGCCCGTTCACTTACCGTTCGCCCACCGTCTGGAATAGTAGCAAACCCAAATTGCTCCACGATACAGCTGGTTCGGGCACTGAAACCACTGATAACGACGTTCGACATTCATCAGATCATTTTGACTACCTATCAGGCAGCGTCCGGAATGGGCCTGCTCGGGTGTAAGGAGCTACTAAACGGTGCCGAAGCCCTGCTCGAAGGGAGCGCCGGCCCCCCTGCGGAGAGGTTTCCTGTCCCTCTCGCGTTCAATGTCATACCGCAGATCGGAGAGATTTCCCGCGAAGGCGTGGCTCTTGAGGAGAGCAAGCTGGTTCAAGAGTCACGGAAGATCTTCGGTATGCCTCATCTGCAGTTAACCGCCACCTGCGTTAGAGTGCCGGTAAAGACGGGTCATTCCGAGGCGGTATACGTCGAGTTCGACGATCATGTTCGACTTGAACAGGTCCATGAGCTCCTGGCAAATGAACCAGGTGTTCGACTTTATGCTGATGAAATTCGAGACGGATATCCAACGCCGCGCTTTCTGGGAGATCCTGCCGATGTTCACATTGGACGGGTCCGAGTTAATCCCGAGAATCCGCGCGGGCTGTGGATGTGGGTGGTAGCCAACAACCTTCAGGTTGGGGCCGCACTCAACGCACTCCTCATCGCACAGCTTGCGATCGCCAATAACTTGATCGGTGAAACATGAAGACGACTATTGTCAAGTTCGGGGGCTCGAGTTTTCGAGATCCTTGTCATTACGCTCGAGTTGCTCGGCATTTAGCTAAGCTGCGGACTACAGGAGGAAGTAAGATTATCGCCGTGGTCAGCGCAATATCTGGAATGACCGACAAGCTGAAAGCAACCATGCTTGGCGTCAACAGGGAAGCATCACCATCGAATCTCGATGCGGCACTTGCCACTGGCGAGATGCTAAGTGCCCGTCTGTTGGATGCTGCTCAGCTGCCTTGGGATTCCCGTAACGTCTTTGAACGGCTATGTCCTTGGGATACGCACTGATTCAGACTTCGGCCGAGCGTCGGTAAAAAGCGTGGATCCTCAGCCAATCAGGGCTGCACTCCAGGAGCATGACATTGTCATTGCCGCGGGTGGTCAGACAATTGATCAGTCGGGCAGACTAACGTTTCTCGGCAGAGACAGCTCAGATCTGACAGCAGTCGTGATCGCAGCTATATTGGGAGAGCAAGCCTGCGACATATATTCAGATGTTAAGAGCGTCTACACGGCAGATCCTAATCTTGTCCCAGGGGCACGATTAATCCCGAAGATTGCCTACCGGACAATCGCGCAGATGTCGCGGCATGGCGCAAGGTGCAGGCTCGCGCTTGTCGAACAATTGTACGTCGCCCCAGTATAATGTGGCACCGCGAAACCTGTTCCTGCGCTGAGATATCTGAGGAATTGAGTTTGCTGTCGCAGATGCTGTCATAGCCGCCGCACTTCTTGATCCAGCTCGAGCGCAGGGTGCGATCTAACCCCATTGCGGTTGCGACGCTAAGCGCGGTGCCGGCGGATGTGGTTCCGGGCACATTTCGACACAAAACATGCCGTGACCCGCGAAGCGGAGCCGCACCCACAACAAACATGCAGACTTGGCCAGCGCAAGCACCGCGGGCGTGATCCAAACTCACCCAAGGGCTAGCTTTCATAAGGTCGCGCCGCTTAAGGCAGGATTTTTCGGTTCAGGTCGAAGCATGATAGCCTTAGGAGCCAACGACCTTGGCGAGCGCCCGCTTCTCGCGGCGGCGCTGGACCGAAGAGGCGATGTTCATCGCTTCCCGGTATTTCGCAACCGTGCGGCGGGCGAGATCGACGCCGCCCTTCTTCAGCATGTCGACGATATCGTCATCGGAAAGCACCGCCTCCGCGCGCTCCTGCAGGATCAGCGCACGGATCTTGTGACGCACCGCCTCAGCCGAATGGCTGTCGCCGCCAGCGACGGCGCTGATCGAGACGGTGAAGAAATATTTGAGTTCGAAGAGGCCGCGCGGCGTCAGCATATATTTGTTCGACGTAACGCGGCTGACTGTGGATTCACTCATCTCGATCGCCTCGGCGACCGTCTTCAGGTTCAGCGGGCGCAGATAGTCGACGCCGTGCAGCAGGAAGGCGTCCTGCTGGCGGACGATTTCGCTTGCCACCTTCATGATGGTATTTGCCCGCTGATCGAGGCTGCGCGTCAGCCAGTTGGCGGTCTGCAGGCAATTAGAGAGGAAGGCCTGAACCTGTGCGTCCTTGGTCTTGGTCACCCGGGAAAAATAGGACTGGTTGACCAGCACGCGCGGCAGCGTATCCGGATTGAGCTCGACCAGCCAGCCGCCATCCGAGGAGGCTCTGACGACCACATCCGGCATGATCGCTTCGGAAACACCTGCCTCGAAACCGCTGCCGGGCTTCGGATTGAGCTGGCGGATCTCGCCGAGCATGTCGAGAAGATCTTCCTCATCGACGCCGCAGAGTCGCTTCAACGTGGCGAAATCGCGCCGGGCGAGCAGTTCGAGGTTTTCGACCAGCACCTGCATGGCGGGGTCGTATCGGTCCTTCTGCCTGAGCTGGATCGCCAGGCATTCGGCAAGGCTGCGGGCGAAAACACCCGGCGGATCGAGGCTCTGGAGGGTGGCGAGCACGCGCTCGGCCTGTGCGAGGCTCGTGCCCAGCCTCTCGCCCGCCTCGACGATATCGGCCTGCAGATAACCGCAATCGTCGAGCTGGTCGACGAAATTCTGCGCGATCAGCCGGTCGGCCATGTCAGGCAGGACAAAGGGGATCTGCTGGGCGAGATGATCGCGCAGCGATACCTGGCCGGCGACGAAATCGTCGAGATCGTAGTCGGCGCCCTCGCCGCTGCCCGGCATCGATTTCCACTGGCTGACGAGCTCAGGCGCATCGAGGCGCTGCGGGGCGCCGTCATCAGGAAAGACATTGGTGTAATTGGCGTCGAGTTCGTCGTTCAGCCGGCTCGTGCTTGCACTGCCGCCATTGTCATACCAGTCGCTGGAGAGCGCCTCGGTGCGGTTGTCGTAGCCGTCGTCGGAGCCTACATCCTCCGGCTGATGAGCATATCGATCATCTTCGGCTACGTCGGCCGCCTCATCATCGTTGTACGGAAATTCGAGTAGCGGGTTCTGTTCCACTTCTTGAGCGATAAACTGGTTGACTTCGAAATGCGTCATCTGCAGCAACTGGATGGATTGCCTCAGTCGCGCTGTCATCACCAAAGACTGGGTCTGGCGCAGGAAGAGATTAGCTGACAGTTTCATGATAAAGTTCCACTTAATTCTCGGGACCATGCCTGATCATGACCTCAGGGCACGGAGATCGATGCCTTCACGTGAAATTGGCACGTGCTTGGCATCATGAACCACTTGGGGCAACTTGGGCGCCCCGGCGCGTGATAGCTTTCAAGAAGCGTGCCAAACCATCGACTGGATTCCGAAAAAGAATATGCCTAAGTTTCAGTTATTTATGGCGAGCAGTGAACTTGGTTGGGAAAGGGCATTTGTCGCGGAGCCGACAAACGACGACAGTGCAGATTGTCGCGACTGTCCAAATTCCTTTCGTGTTTGGACCCAGTGTGCGGTTAGGGTTTTCGTTGATCGGTTTCGTCCTCGGCGAGGATTCGCCAGGCGGCGCCTTGAAGGTCGTCATACTGGCCACTCTTCAGCGACCAAAGGAATGCCAGGAGTCCCATTCCTCCCATCAGCAGCGCGATCGGTATGAGATAGATCAACATGTTCATACGGCTTTGACCTCCGCACTCCTGCCGATCCTCCCTCGAATTTGCATATCCCGACGTTTGCCGAACGCGTTCAGGCGCAACGCGTTCGTCACGACGATGATCGAAGATGTCGACATTGCCACCGCGGCTATGAGCGGTGTCGCCAATCCGGCGATGGCGATCGGCACCGCCAGAACATTGTAACCGATGGCGAGAGCGAAGTTCTGTCGGATGAGGCTGGCGGATCTTCGCGCAACAGCGATCGCTTCCGGAATAGCGTCAAGGCGATCATTGAAGAAAACGAGGTCGGCGGCCTGTCTGCCGATATCGGAGGCCGTGGCCGGCGCCATCGAGACATGCGCCGCAGCAAGCGCCGGGGCGTCGTTGATGCCGTCGCCAACCATGAGCACGCGACGACCTTGGTCATTCAGCCTCTGGCATTCCTCGACCTTCTGTTTCGGCGTCAGAGAGCCCAAAGCCCTGTCGATACCCAGAGCATGCGCCGTATTGTCGACGACGGTCTGCCTGTCGCCGGACACGATCAGCGTTTCAAGGCCGGCTGCACCGAGCCGGTCGATGGCCTCGCAAGCACCCGGACGAAGCGTGTCATCGAAGAAGAAGTGAGCAAGATCGACGCCATTCTTCGACAAGACCACTTCCGAGAATGGACTATCGGCGGTGCGGGGCACGAAGCTGGTTCCGCAGGCAAACGCCGTGTTGCCCAAACGATAGATATCCGCTCCGTTCCTGGCCTCCAGTCCCCCGCCGGGGATTTCCGTGACGCTGTCGAAGGATATGGGGGCGGTTTCGGTGTCCCGCACCAGAGCCCGAGAAAGAGGATGCCGTGAATGCGTGGCCAAGCCGCGGGCGATTGCAGTGGCGCTCTCTTCCATGGTGTTCACTCCGACAAGGCGCGGGCTGCCCGTCGTCAAGGTGCCCGTTTTGTCGAAGGCTACGGTGTCGGTCTCGGCCAGTCTTTCGAGTGCTGAACCGTCCTTCACCATGATGCCTTTCCGGAAAAGTTCCCCCGCAGCGACAACCTGGACCACGGGCACGGCAAGACCCAATGCACATGGGCAGGTGATGATCAGCACCGCTACGGCGACCAGCATGGCCTGTTTCCAGTCTCCGCCCAGGATGCCCCAGGCAAGGAAAGAGACCAGCGCCAGCAGATGCACGACCGGGGAATAGAGTGCGGCAGCGCGATCGGCGATTCTGCGATAGCGAGCTCTTCCGCCCTCAGCGGCTTCCATCAGGCCGATGATCTCGGAGAGAAGCGAATTCTTGGCAATTCTCGTTGCCCGCAACACGAGCGAGCCGGTCAGATTCATCGCCCCCGAACTCACTTCGCTGTTGCTGGCAACGGCGACGGGGCTGCTTTCGCCGGTGACGATAGAGAGGTCCACGTCGCTTTCTCCACTGACGACTATGCCATCGACGGGAACCCGTTCGCCCGCGGCTATCGAGATTTCATCCCCCGCTGCGATCTCTTCTACCGCAATGTAATGTCGCGACCCGTCCGGATTGATCAGCATTGCTCCGCGCGGGGCCAGTCGTGCGAGTCCGTTGATCGCCGCCCGAGCCTTTTCCCGCATGACATGGTCGAGGGTTCTGCCGATCAGCAGGAAGAAGAGCAGCGAGACGGAAGCGTCGAACCACGCATGCTCGCCGTGATGGACGGTCTCCCACAATGAAACGGCATAGGAGAGCGTCACAGCGAGCAAGATCGGAACGTCCATGTTGGTGCGCCCGTGCCGCAGCGCATTCCAGGCCGATTTGAAGAAGAAGCGCCCCGCGTAAACCAGCGCGGGTGCTGCTATCATCGCTGAGATCCAATGAAACATGTCGCGCGTCGCGGCATCTGCGCCCGACCAGACCGATACCGAGAGCAACATGATGTTGGCGGCCGCAAAACCGGAAACGCCGATCGCGAGGAGAAACTGATTTCTGGTCTTGTCGTTCTCGGGAGCTGAGGGGGTGAAGAGATGTGCGCGATATCCGGCCGAGTTGATCGCTGCGAGGGTCTTGGACGGATCGGTTGCACGCGTCTCGATCTCCTCCTGGTAAACGCAGGTCACCCTTCGAGCCGTGAGATTGACCCGCGCTGTCTTGACGAAGGGAAGCGTCAACAACGCCCTTTCGATGGTCGAAATGCAGCCGCCGCAGTGAACGTCGGGAACACTCAGGTCCAGCTGACGCAATCCCTCGCCGAGCGGCTGGCTGGCAAGGCGAACCTCTTCGGCACTGGATGATGTCGTGCTGAGGGCAAGCACGCTTTCCGCGTCCATGGTGCAGCAGGTCATTGGCCCAACTCCGCGGTATCGATGCGTTTTGCCTCATGCATGACGACCACGCCGCCGTTTCGCGAGATGGCCTCGACGATCCAGTCACCTTCGGCTAGGCCATGCTCCGCTTCGAACCGCCCCGCGGCTGTCTTCCTGAGCGTAAGGAGGAAGTCCTCGTGGTCTCCGACGGGCCGTTTGAAATTTAGAACGACGTCGTCGACGATCGCAGGCGATCCGCTCTTGTCGCGAATATCGTAGCGGATCTCGTGCCCCTTTATGGAGAGGTTGCCCTCGATGCCGGAAGCGGCCATTGCCTTCATCGCCGCCGCTTTGCGGTTGAACTCCTGACTGGCGACATAGGTGTTTTCCACGACCAGACCGCTCCAGCTGGAGGAGGCATAGAAGGCCATGGTGACGTTCACCGCGATCACCACGCCAAAGAATGCCGAGGTCGCAAGCAGCATGTGCAGGCCTGTAAAACCTTGAGCGGAGGTCTTCATTTGATGTCTCCCGGTGCATTGAACGCCGCGCGGTAGGTTGCCCGATCGGCATGATCGGTATCTTCGATAACGAACAGAAATTCGTTGATCGCCGCTCCCGTAGGCTTGCGCGTAACGAAGACCTTGAGCGTTGTGGCCGCGTCGGGTTCGGCATGGACTATAAAGCTGCGAGCGTCTTCCTTGCCGAACTCGGGAATGCGCATCGTCGCCCCCTCCAGCCCGACCAGGCTTATGTTCACATCCCTCGGCGTCGGCACCATGTTCAGGACACGAAGCGTGTAGCCATTCCGCAGAGAGCCGTCGCTTTCCAGAACATATTGGGGGTTTCGGTCGTGAACGACGTTGAGTTCAAGGCGCTCCCGAAAGGTGAGATGGACGAGCATAGCCACGCCGACCGACGCCCAGGCGACTGCGTAAAACACGGTTCTCGGACGAAAGATGATACGCCAGTTGAAGTGCCGGATCGCCGGAACGAAGGTCCCATCCTCGTTTCGAACCCTGGATGGCTGGACGGCCGTTCGTCCTTCGTCCGTGGCAAGCGACATGTTGCCCGAGTATTCGCTCAGCGTGGCGTAGGCGATCAGGCCGCGAGGCTTCCTGCGCTTTTCCATGAGACCGTCGCAGGCGTCGATGCAGAGCGCGCACGTGATGCACTCCATCTGCTGCCCGTCGCGAATATCGATTCCCATCGGACAGACCGCTACGCAGGCATTGCAATCGACGCAATCCCCGACCGGCAGGCCCCTGGCTCGAGCTTTCTTCGGGTAACGCGACCGCTGCTCGCCCCGCCAGTCATTGTAGGTGACGACGAGAGAATTTTCGTCGAGCATCGCACCCTGGATGCGTGGCCATGGGCACATGTAGGTGCACACCTGCTCTCGCATGAGACCGCCAAGCACATAGGTCGTTGCAGTAAGGATGGCGACGGTGGTGTAGGCGGCTGCAGGAGCGTGGCCGGTGAACAGCGAGCCAAGCAGGCGCGTCGCGTCGGCAAAATAAAAGATCCACGCTCCGCCCGTGACGACGCCGATCAGCAGCCAGATCGAGTGTTTGACCACACGCTTCCTCAGCTTGGCAAAGCTCATGGGACCAGCGTCAAGCTTCATTCGCGCGTTTCGATCGCCTTCGATCGCACGTTCGACGAGGAGAAAAAGATCAACCCAGACGGTCTGGGGACAGGCGTAGCCGCACCATGCGCGGCCAACCGCGGAAGTGACGAGAAACAGGCCGAACCCCGCCATGACGAGGAGACCCGCTACATAATAGAATTCCTGAGGCCAGATCTCGATGAAGAAAAAGAAGAAGCGCCGCGACGAGAGGTCGACGAGGATTGCCTGGTCGGGCGCATAGGGACCGCGATCCCATCGGATCCACGGCGCAAGGTAGTAAATGCCGAGGGTGATCAGCATGACGATCCACTTGAACCGACGGAAACGTCCCTCTGCACGCTTGGGAAAAACCTTCTTTCGAGGTGCGTAGAGAGGCTGTCGGTTGCGACCGGCATTGACCGGCTCGACATTGAGCCGCACGATGTTATCGGGATCTGGTGCAGTGTAGAGGTTCATGGGACCTATCCGATTTCACCTGCCGTTGTCCCATCTGCGGCGCATCCGTCCTTGATGCAGATCAAGAGCAAAGCCCTTCCCGAGAAAGGAAAACGCCACGCCCTTGAGAGAGGGGCGCGGCCTGGAGGAACTGTGAACAACAACCAACGCTGGGACGTCCTTAACAAGTGTAGAGTTAGCGGCTTGTCTGCTCGTGGCGGCGTGGCCTTGGCGCGCGCCGACACACGTGATCGTATGGTGGCGCGCGGCGTGTCATAGAGATCGAGGATCGGGTTGTGGCCGTGAGCTGCCATGGCATTTCTCCTCACGTCCCGCCGCCTAGCGAATGGACGAAGATCGTCAGTTCCTTGACCGTCGTGTCGCCGAGACGCGCTGCCCAAGCAGGCATGACGCCGTGTTTGGGAGCGGCTACCTGGCGCATGATCGCATCCTCGCCGCGTGCCTTCAGCCAGATCGCATCGGCGAGATCCGGCGCGCCCATGTCGGCCTTTCCTTTGGCGTCGTCGCCGTGGCATGCGGCACAGTTATCGAGGAAGACCTGCTTTCCGGCCTCTGCGAGACCGGGGTCCGACGGTGTATTCGTCAGTCCCCAGACGTAAGCCGCGACCTGCCTTGTCTGGACGGGATCCAGAACATCGGCAAAGGGCGGCATCTCGGAAGCATGAGTGTCCGTATCCCCGTCGAAGCGAATCCCATGCGCGATCGTCGCCTGGATGGCATCCAGGTCTCCGCCCCACAGCCAATCGTCGTCGTTGAGGTTCGGAAATCCCGGGCCGCCGCTTGCTCCCGAGCCATGGCACGGCGCGCAGTTCACCTTGAATGCAGATGCGCCGCCGGCGACCGCGAATTCGCGAAGGGCAGAATCGGAATCGATCTCGTGCACCGTCTTGGCGGCGATCAGATCATGAAGTGTCGTCTGCGATGCTTTGGCCTGATCCAGGTTCTGCTGCAGCTCGGCGCGGCTGGAAAAGCCCAGCATGCCCTTCGTGGCGTCGGTAATCATCGGGATCGCGGGATATGCGATCGCATAGCCCAACGCCCAGACAATGGTGGCGTAGAAGGTCCACACCCACCAGCGGGGCATCGGATTGTTGAGTTCGCGGATGCCGTCCCATTCATGTCCGGTCGTTTCGACGCCGCTAAATTCATCGATATGTTTTTCCGACATCTCAATCATCCTTCAAGGGAATATCGGCGGCCTCTTTCGCCGTTTGCTTGCTGCCTGGGCGAAGGGTGAACACAACCGCGCCGACGAAGAATGCCGCCATTGCCAGGAGGCCCCAGCTGTCGGCGAAGTGTCTCATTGCAGTGTAGGTTTCCATGGATCACCTCATCGGTAGCCGGTCGCATCGTCGTAGGTCGAGAAATCGACCAACGTTCCGAGCATCTGCAGGTAGGACACCAAGGCATCCATTTCGGTTAGCGCAGCAGGATCGCCGTCGAAATCGCCGGTCTTCGCCTTCGGATAGCGGGCAAGCAGGGCCGTCGTATCTGCGTTCGGATCGGCTTGGGCCTTCATGTCGGCCTCCGCATTCGCCAGCATGTCGTCGTTATAGGGTACGCCGACGTCCTCGTTGGCCTTCAGGTCCATTCCCACGTCCTTGACCGTCACCCTCTGCTCTTTGAGGAAGGCGTAACGCGGCATGATGGACTCCGGCACCACTGCCCGAGGATCCGCGAGATGCTGGACATGCCATTCGTTGGAGTAGCGTGCGCCGACACGGGCCAGATCCGGCCCGGTTCGCTTGGATCCCCACTGGAAAGGATGGTCGTACATCGACTCGGCCGCGAGCGAGTAATGGCCGTAACGTTCGACCTCGTCGCGGAACGGCCTGATCATCTGGCTGTGGCAGAGGTAGCAGCCTTCGCGGATGTAGATGTTTCGGCCGGCCAGCTCGAGCGGCGTATACGGCCGCATGCCTTCCACCTTTTCAATCGTGTTCTGCAGGTAGAACAGCGGTGCGATTTCGACGATGCCGCCGATGCTCACGACGAGCAGCGAGCCGACGAGAAGAAGCGTCGCGTTCTTCTCCAGGATCTGATGTTTATCAAGTATCGATGCCATGTCTCACCTCACTCGGCAGGCTGTGGTTGGGGCACGAAAGTGGTTGGGATTGCAGCCTCGTCGCGCAGGCGACCGCGGATCGTCATGAACACGTTCCAGGCCATGACGAGACCGCCCGCCAGGTAAAGCGTTCCGCCGACCGCGCGCAGCACGTAGTAGGGGAACATCGCCGCGACCGTCTCCGCGAAGGAATAGACGAGGAAGCCCTGGGAATTGTACTCGCGCCACATGAGCCCCTGCTGGATGCCGGCAACCCAAAGCACGGCGGCGTAGACGACGATCCCGAGAGTTGCGAGCCAGAAGTGCCAGTTGACCATCCGCAGGCTGTAGAGACGCTCGCGTCCCCATAGCTTCGGCGTCAGGTAGTAGATCGCCCCGAAGGTGATCATTCCCACCCAGCCGAGAGCGCCGGAATGCACGTGGCCGATCGTCCATTCGGTATAGTGGCTGAGCGAATTGACGGTTTTCACCGACATCATCGGGCCTTCGAAGGTCGACATCCCGTAAAAGGCGATGGCGACGATCATCATACGGATGATCGGATCGGTGCGGATCTTGTCCCAGGCGCCCGAAAGGGTCATGAGGCCGTTGATCATGCCGCCCCAGGATGGCATCCAGAGCATTATCGAGAAGACCATGCCGAGCGTCTGGGCCCAGTCGGGCAGTGCCGTGTAGTGCAGATGGTGCGGGCCGGCCCAGATGTACATGAAGATCAGCGCCCAGAAGTGGATGATCGAAAGCCGGTATGAATAGACCGGTCGGTTGGCCTGCTTCGGCACGAAGTAGTACATCATTCCCAAGAAGCCGGCGGTGAGGAAGAAGCCGACGGCGTTGTGGCCGTACCACCATTGGGTCAGCGCGTCCTGGACGCCCGAGAAGGCAGAATAGCTCTTGGAGCCAAGTAATGAGGCGGGAACCGCCAGGTTGTTGACCACGTGCAGCATCGCGATGGTGACGATGAAGGCAAGGTAGAACCAGTTTGCCACATAGATGTGCGGCTCTTTGCGCTTCAGGATCGTCCCAAGATACACTGCGAGATAGGCGACCCAAACGATCGTCAGCCAGAGGTCGACGTACCACTCGGGTTCGGCATATTCACGGCCCTGGGTGCTTCCAAGAACGTATCCGGTCGCAGCCATCACGATGAAGAGCTGGTAGCCCCAGAATACGAACCAGGCGAGGGTGCCGCCGAAAAGACGCGCGCGACAGGTCCGCTGCACCACATAAAAGGAGGTCATGATCAGCGCGTTGCCGCCGAAGGCGAAGATGACTGCCGACGTGTGAACGGGCCGCAGCCTTCCGAAATTGAGATAAGGGGCGATGTTGAGGTCAGGAAAGGCAAGTTGCAGCGCGATGATCACGCCAACCAGGAAGCCAACCACGCCCCAAAATACCGTGGCGATCAAGCCATACCGTATCACCTCGTCGAAATAGCCGGACTTATCGACGTTGCGCTGTTGGCCTGCCGGCGAAAAGTCAACCTTCCTGACCATCAGCACAGCCCCCATAACGAGGCAGAGGCAAAGTATGCCCATATGAACCGCAAAGAGATGATCATGCGCGAATGCGGCTACTAGCAGCGCTAGAAACGCCGCGACCGCGATCACCATCGTTTCCGTTGTGTAATTCATGATGTCGTCCCCAGTACGCCGACGACCGCGTCGCGGCCGTCTTTCTCGCCAGGACTGTCACGAAGCCGCAAATTGCTCCTTGATCCACATCAAAGTGAGGACAGAAAGACGGGACGACGCTCCGGCTATAAATGCAAAGGCTTTTAATCCGTTGACACACGCTGACTATTCCACCGTCAAGTTCACGTCGCGTCATCCGTTGTTGCCGCCCTTGGCAAGCCCACTCGGAGGCTCATTTGCGTTTGAGTGTTCAATCCCAGGTTTTGGCGGTTCATCATTTCCTTGCAATTGAAGGAACGAGCTATGGGCCAGGTTTATGTGTGAGCACCCAACGACAGGGGCAATCCATTTAACATATGGAATACTGAAGAGAGCTTCGGAGTTTTCCGATTGGCTATGGAGCCACCGGATGACGTTGGCCAACGGAAGAAAAGTACGGTCTTGCCGAGATACGGTTGGACACGCTGAATTAAGGGACGTTGCCCCTTTGAGGTGAGAAGTCAAAAAGAGGGACAACGAATTTTCTGCAAACATCGGCTGGGATAGATTTTCGAGCGGCAAACTTGTCGACGGAGCGCAGGCCCGCTGGATAGGATCGATGAAGGACGAGCTGACTGAAACGAAAGCCGCGCGCGTCGCTCGATCGTGTCAGAAAGGTCGCTACGCGTGAGCGACAACACCTTTCCCTTCCTGCTTATGTTGGGTGCCTGGCCGAAATGGGAGCAGTCCAGCAGTGGTTGGCCAATGGTGTAGAAGTCGACACATTCATCTTCTTCGTCAGGTTCTCGACACATCTACGGCTGGTAACTGCGTTCGGCAGAAAAGCCTGCGCAGCGTTTCGGCGACGGCGCGAAAGAGATCGTGTAGACGGCATTTTTCTTCTGGAAGGCGATTGCGGAACGCCGCGCAGTCCTGACACCGCTGGACATGCCGCCGAGGCGAGCGGTCCGGCCAAATGCCGCGATTGCGGCTTCGTTCAATCCTGAATGTCGATCGGTCCTACCTGTCGTCCTAACGAGTGGCTTCTACGGCGACCTGCGGATTTCGTAGCGGATCGTCAGTCTTTTCGTCCCAACGGCCTGCTATTCCACCGTTATCATCCCGCGAGTGTCTCTCGCACGTTGGCGACATCTTCAGCTGTGACGCAAATCGTGGCGCCGCCCCAATTGCTGAGAACGTGATTTGCCAGTCGCGCGATCTCTTCATTGCTCATTTTCCACCCAAACGGCGGCATGTGAACTCCCCCCTGCCCGCCGGTTGTGCCGGCAATGATCATTTCAATCAGATGCTTAGCCTTAGGGACACCGTTCCCGGCAAGCGATGGGATCATTGACTCGATGCCTTCGCCCCGAGCGCCGTGGCAAGTCGAACAATTCACCTCGTAGCTAAGTGCTGCCTGTGCCATTGCGCAGGAAGGAATGGGCATCGGGGCGCGGGTGGAATCAACGACGAGCGATCGACTTAAAACGAAGAGATTGTCCGCCTGGTGGACTGAGCCACCGAAGGCCGCAACGACGAGCGCACCAATAATGTTTTTCCACTCCGCCATTGGTCAGCCCTTCTGCAATGCGCCGGGTTTGCGAGCGTAATCTCCGCAGATCGCGCGCGCCGCGCGTAACGCCAGCGCGCCCACGGTGCCCGTCGGATTGTACCCACCGTTGTTGGGAAAGGCCGATGCACCGACGACGAAGACGTTGTGGCAGTCCCAGCTTTGAAGGTACGAATTTACCGCCGAACTGGTCGGGTCGGCCCCCATGACGGCGCCACCTATCGTATGGTTTGAAGCGCCGATCGCCGTGGTGAATGGTTTCTCGGCGAAGTTGAAGGCGCTGAACTGCGATGCGCCCATTCGTTTGCCGATTTGTATCGCGCGATTCATGGTGAACGTCGCCATGGCGCGGTCATTTCGGGCATAGTCGTATGTCAGACGTAACAGCGGAAGGCCGAAGGGATCCTTGTAGGTGGGATCGAGATCAAGGTACCCACGCTTGATTGGCATCGATGTCCCTTGATTGAACAGGACTCCATAGTTCTGGTAGTACTTCGAATAAGCTCTCTTGAAGCCCGAGCCCCAGCGTGGCGTACCAGGTGGCAGCTTGTTGGCGTTGGCAATCGGTGTGCCGTCGCGCGAAAGAGTCAGGATGCCCGCCCCACCGATGAAATCGAGTGACGAGTGGTCGAAATTGTCGCTGTTGTAGTCGTCGATTTGAGAGCCTAAGCCACCGGCCCCGATGAACGGATTGATGTGGTCTTCCTCGAACCAGAGATCTGCCCCCGACACGGTCTGGAAGCTGAAATTGCGGCCGACGACACCTTCGCTTGTGAGCGGGTCATACGGCTTGCCTATGCCCGACAGAAGCATTAGTCGAACGTTTTCCATTTGGAAAGCCGTTAGACAAATGATATCGGCCGGCTGCAGAACCTCGCGACCGCTCTGGTCGATATAGGTCACGCCGGTCACAGATTTTCCGTCAGCAGCTTTGTTGACGCGCGTGACACATGCGTTGGTGATGAGCCTGAAGTTGGGGTTGTTATTCAACAGAGCTGGAAAGACGCACGTCTGCGGACTTGCCTTCGAATAGTTGCCGCACCCGTAGGACGAACAAAAGCCGCAATAGGAACATGGCGCCATCGTAACACCGAGCGGATTGACGTAAGCCTGCGAGACATTCGCACAGGGAATGGTAAAAGGGTGAAGACCCATCTCCGATGTCGCCTTGTTGAAAATCTCCATCATGCGGAGCGTTTTCAGCTTCGGTGTCGGGTATTCCCGCGACCGCGGCCCTTCGAAGGGATTGCCCCTGCTTGTGAGGTTGCCCCCGAGGTTGCCTGCCTGACCGGCTACGCCTGCAATTTGCTCCCAACGATCATAGTCGGGTTCCAGTTCAGCGTAGGTGATGCCCCAGTCCTGCAACTGCAACTCCCCGTCTTCAGCGCGGGCCATGCCATAGCGTTCGATCGTTTCGCTACGAACCCGAAAGTCCCAGGGACTGAAGCGCCAGGCCATTCCTGCCCATTGGAACCCCTGGCCCCCGACGCCTCCGCCGAGCTCCGAAATACCGAAGTCACGCTGTGGCACGGCCGTCTGGTCCAACGTGTTGCGCATGGTGATGGTGGTGTCGTGCGGCGGTGCGAACAGCTCCCTGCGTGTTTTCCAGCGCAACTCGTCGGGATCAGCCGTAAGCGGCGTATCTGGAAAGGTATCTCGCCAAGGACCGCGGTCAATCGCGACGACGTTCATATTTGCGCGGGAAAGTTCCGCGGCCATGAGCGAACCTGCCCAGCCGAACCCGACGATGACAGCGTCAACCTTAGGATTGGTGTGTCTGGTGGTCATACTTGTTGGACCTCGATAGTTGCAGGAAGCAGAGAAACGCTTCCTCAGTTCTTCGGAACGAGACTGACGGGGACC
This sequence comes from Rhizobium leguminosarum, assembly GCF_001652265.1. Lineage (GTDB taxonomy): Bacteria > Pseudomonadota > Alphaproteobacteria > Rhizobiales > Rhizobiaceae > Rhizobium > Rhizobium leguminosarum_D. Next base: position 27,613 of record NZ_LWBS01000418.1, on the reverse strand, counting down.
AGATTGAGCTTCTGTCCTGTCCGGTCGGTGTAAGCTCTGTAGTCGTAGCGAGCGCCGGGGAAGCCGATCATCTTCCAGCCCGCCATATCTTTGTTCCCGCCATAGTACGGATCGGCGAAATAACCCTCGCGGACATTGGTCAACATAAGTTCGAAAAAAGCCCTTGCATTGGCCATTCCCAATTTGATCGTGCCCTGCTCCATACCTGCTAGAATTTCATCCTGGCGGCTCGGCGGCAGGTCGGCGAAGGATGCGCCGTCCGTTTCTAAGGTATGAGCTCGCAGCGCTTGGAGGCCGGCACGGTATCGCTCGCGCGGTGTGGCGATAAATTGGGCCCTCTGAAGCATTTGCTCTTCGTGCGGTTGCTCAGGTCCTTCTCGATAGAGCGTCGAGGCTTCCCCGTACCCGCCGGTAAGTTGTGCGTCGAGGAAATCAAGGCATCCAACTTTCGATGCTGATGGTCCAAACTGATCTTCGGGAATCAGACGATCAAATACCGCCTTTAGGGTCCTCACGTCCTCATCATCCATGAGAGCCTTGCGAAAACCCCCGTGCTCGATCGACTTCAGGGGGGATCTTTTATTTGAGTCAGTCCCGGTCGGGTATCCACTCATTTCCTCGCCACAGGCGGGCTTGCATCCGATCGGACCGGCGGCAACGAGCGCCCCGATGAGGGTTAGCACGTCTCTCCTTTTCATGTTAAAGCCTCCCTTTTGCAATAAAGGCCTATTGCCACTCATCCCAAGGCCATCAGCGGGAAGCGGGCGGGCGTTTGCGTCCTTGAAAAAGGACCGATGCATACGCCAGCGTCGCTCCGACCGCACTGACGATCAGCAAGGCTTTGTTGAGCCCCACTGCGCCGGCCGCGCCACCAATGATGGGTGGACCGACGAGAAATCCGGAATAGCCGCAGACCGACACAAATGCGGTCCCGAGACCGTCTGGCACCACCTCACTTGCATTTCTGAAGATGATAGGCACTAGGTTAGCCATGCCTATGCCCAGTAAGGAAAAGCCGGCGAGCGCAGCTGCGAAAAACGGGATTGACAATGCTATTGTCATGCCCGCCGACATGAGGCCGCCGCTAATCGCAATCATGGCGCGATCACCGATAACGCTTCCGATGCGGTCTCCTGAGATCCGGCCGACGATCATAAAGACCGCAAAGGCGAGGTAACCCAGGACGGCAGTCTGAGGCGACGTCGGCCAGTAGTCCTCTAGATAGATCGTGCTCCAATCGGCGATTGCTCCATCGCTCATCATGGTGAGGAATGACAGGAATCCGAGCAAAATGAGCCTGCCGTTGCCCAATGCCCCTAACTCCAGACTGATCCTGCTCCGATCAGCGTCCAGATCAAGGTGTGGGAAGAGTCGCCAAGAAAGCATTATAGTGCCAACCAGCAAGGCAATGGCCTGGACCACCGGATGATAGCCTCTACCAATCCACCAGTAGGACAGAAGTGAACCCGCAAGCGCTCCAATGCTGGAGAAACCATGCAGTAGCGATATGACGGGATCGCTTCCTCTCTTACCAAGATTGGTGCCCTGGTCGTTCATCGAAACGTCCATTGAGCCGTTCGCGGCGCCGAACAGGCCGACGCCGACCAGGAGGGCGATGTGGTTTGGAGCTACAAACACAAAACATAGCGCAGCTGGAAAGAATAGGCAGGACAGGATCGATATCCGCCGGCTCCCGAAAATCTGCACGAGATAACCGGTGAGCGACATGATCAACACCGCTGCGGCTCCCATTGTTAGGAACACGATGCTGAGCCCGAACTCGTTCAGACCAAACGACCGTCGGATATGAAGTATGTTTGTCGCCCAGGTGCCATATACCACTCCGTTTATAAAGAACTGGAAAGCCACCGCCATGACTCGCTTTTGGGGAACAAATATGCGAACGCTACTCATTGGAGGCTCCGCTTCCGTTGTCGAGATGGTGATCAGGACCTGCGTAGAGCTGCGAGAACCATCAGGCCCGTGGGTTGCTTGTCTATTCTAATGAGGCAAAGTAATCGCTCCAGACTTGCCTGAGCTTCGAAACGAGAGCCGTCATGGTTGAGGGGTCCTGGGCAATCAATGGGTACTTCTCGTCGAAAACGATGAACGAGTTTTCGATTGCAAGGTGCCCCGCAGTTTTGGTCCAGTCGATCGTGCCCGCATACGGCCTGAACACCTTCTGAAGCGGGAGTATAGGTGCTGTCCACAGCGTGCTCGGAATGCCGCTCCTAGCAAGAGTGTTGCGCAGCCCTTGTCTGATGTCCGCCATTGATCTCCCGTAGTGATCAACTGCCCCATAGTCGATACCGACGCGGATCTTGTGCCAAACATGCGTTTGGTGGGAGCCGGGCTGGGTGATTTTGAGAAAGGGAACTTGTGCCGCCTCCGCAACGAGTGGCTTCATAGCCTCCTGGAGCCATTCTATCCGTTGATCGAGATGCTCTAGCTGATCGATCACCAGAGCCGCCGAAAGCGGGTTTAACCTAAACATGCCGCCGATCTGCTCGCACTCACGAAAGACGGCATATCCTTCCCGCAGCCCCTCCTCAAAGTGATAATTATGCTTTGGCGTAGGAAGGCCGAAGTTGCAGATATCGCGTGCCTTTTGGGCAAGGGCGGCATTTCTCGTCACAAGGAAGCCACCGTCGCCGGCGGAGAAATGCTTGCTTTTCTGCATGCTGAAGCAGCCGATGTCAGAGAGAGTCCCGACATACTGTTTCTTATAGAGTGCGCCGTGGGCCTGGGCGCAGTCCTCAATGATGGGAACTCCTTTCTCCCGCGCAATGGCGGTAATCTCGTCCATTTCGCAGCTCAGGCCATGCATATGAACGACGATGATTGCCTTGACGTCCGGCGTAATCGCTTTAGCCACTGCCTCGGTAGAGAGATTGTAGGTGTCGCTATCAATGTCGACGAAGCGGGGAATGGCGCCGATAAGAGTCGCTGCAAATGCAGTGGCGCTCCAGGTGTAGGAAGGCACAAGAACAACGTCTTCCGGCCCAACGCCGAGCGTCAGGAGGGCCACCATCAGCGCGGTAGTGCCGCTATTTGTCGAGACGACATGACCGCCGCCGATCCAATTCTCCACCGTCTTTTCAAACTCATTAATGACTTCCAGACCCGAGCCGGAAAGTTCACCAGACGAAATACACGCGATGACTTTCCGGTAGTTCGCTCCCGTTAAAATCGGCCACCGATGCAGCGTCCGGGTTCCGTTTGGCTCCGCAGAGGGAACCTGAAAATTTGGCTTTGATGGCATTTAATTTACCCCCGTGTGGGTTGGTGCATCCCGGGCGTCAATGTTGCCCGCTTCCATACTGAGCACATCTCGTGCCAACCAGATTTCCATTGAAAATAAAGAGGAAATTCGAACTGAGCTGCGTCGCATGTCCGACATTGGACAATGATCGTGTAGAGCTATCATCGGCGCGGCAGTGCCGCTATTTGTCGAGACGACATGACCACTGCCGATCCAATTCTCCACTTCTTTTCAAACTCGTTGATGACTTCCAAACCCGAGCCGGATAGTTCACCAGGCGAAATACACACGATGACTTTCCGGTAGATCGCTCCCGTCAGAATCGGCCACGGATGCAGCGTCCAGGTTTCGCTTGGGTCCGCAGAGAGAACCCGAAAGTTTGGGCTTGAGCGCATCTTTATCCTCTGTCTGGTTGGTGCATCCTCGGCCTACTCTAAGCGCTGCTCGTGCCAACCAGACTCGCATCGGAAATGAGGGGAAGTTTCGCGCTTGGCGGTGTCGGATGTCCGACATTGGACGTGCTCATGTCTGGATTGTTGTCTTCAGTTGCAGGCCCGTCCGACACAGGTGAGTCGAAACCCATCTTGGGTTCTGCGGTTTCTATCTCTGGGAGAGGGCTTTCGCGCCCCGTTCGGCCTCATTTGTATGACGGCGGTCTTCGCGCGAGCTGTTTATTACTCTGCCGCGCGTTCACCGTGCTCGCGAAATGCTATCTCCCTACGTTTTTTGATCTGCCTGATGTGGCGTTTCCGCACCGATCCGCCGCCAATAATGTGCGGATTACGGACTGCCAGCTCATGCTCAGCTCGATCTCACTCGCAAAGCTGCGTGCTGCCCGCATGCTCCACTCATCGTCAAAGGCTTTCGTTAGCTCCGATAACGCTCGCCGCCTCAGGCCGGATGTGGACCTGAGAAATCGTTCAGAAACGGTTCTATTTATCGACCCAATACTGTCTAATGTTCTCAAACCCGCGACTGAATTACACTTGCGCGGAAGAACAAAGGGAACAACAATGCAAGCGTTAAAACCGCTACTAAACAACTGCGCAATGATGTCGGCTAGTAAAGCCCTTGCCGCCACCAGCACATTGGCATGGGCGCTTATGCTCATCTGCATTTCAAATGCAGCACCTGCATTTGCCGAAGAAAATATTTCCATCTACTTCGTCGGGTGTGCGGCGCCAACCGGCTTCCACGGCTATCTTGCGCGCGGCGCTGAAGAGGCCGGAAAAAACCTTGGAGTCAAGGTCAACTATATCTATCCCGACCAGCTGACAATTCCCAACCAGATCCAAAAGATCGAGGAAGCCATGGCAGCTCAGGCGGACGGTATCGCGGTTTGCGCTTTCGCCGACGACGCCGCCTATGCCGATGTGGCTGCACGAGCCAAAGAAGCCGGGATCGCGTTCGGCAGCGCCGCGGCGCCTGCGCCGGGGTCGCACATCCGAAAGCCGGACGATATTTTTCTCTTCCGCGCCGGTTCTGACGAAGGCGCCGCCGGACAGCTGTCGGCCCGACGTCTGCGCGACATGGGCGTAAAAGGACGCGTGGTTGTTGCCAATCAGCAATCCGGTGACGCAACTTGCCAGCTGCGTGCAACCTCCGAAATAGATGCCCTCAAAGCCGGTGGGATCACGGCGGACTTCCTGGAAATGTCAATGGATCCGGGCCAGCAGGCCGAAACCCTATCCAACTATCTGCGTCGCAACCCTGACACAGTCGCCGCGACGAGCACATGTGACGTGGTGGACGGCTTCCTGACGGCGAAAGCGGACAGCGGACGGAACGATCTGATCCTGACCGGCTACGACATCAATGCACAATCGCTCACGGCGATCAGTGATGGGCGGCAGGCTTTCACCATCGACCAGCAGCAGTTCTGGCGCGGCTACATGCCTGTTCTGCTGCTCACTCACTACCTGAAATATGGCTTGCTCGAAGGAAACTACTTCCTGACCGGCCCGACGATCGTGGACAAGACCAACGTTGAGAAGGTTCAGGCGCTGGTGGGCAAGGGCTATCGTTGAGCGATAGTCTGGGAGCGACCCGGTCATTTCGCCGGGTCGCAATCTTCTAATCAATTTGGCGGGAGGCCAAAATGTCCGACGAAGTCCACCTCGCCCAGGCCCCTACACGCAGCATCGCTTGCGCTGAAGCGTTCCGCCGCTTCATGCTTCGGCCTGAAGCAACATCGGTCGCTGCCGTTGTCATCCTTTTCATCCTGTTTTCCCTACTTGCGCCGCAGCTGTTTCCGACCAAGATTACTTATATCAGCATCATGGCAATCGCTGCTGAACTCGGGATCGTGTCTATCGGCGCCACGCTGTTGATGATCTGCGGTCATTTCGATCTTTCGGTCGGCGCTGTACTCGGCCTCACATCTTACGTTTGTGTTGTATTGATGCGCGATTATGGATTTGATCCAGTTTCGGCATCGGCCGTCGCGATCGCCGCCGGCGCAGCGCTGGGGGCGGTCAACGGATACATGGTTGTGCGTTTCCGCATCCACTCTTTCGTGGTGACGCTTGGCACAATGCTCATTTGGCGCGGTGTTTTGATTGCGCTTACCGGCGGATTTCCGATGACGGTGGAGATCCCTGCAAGCTTCCGGGCGACGATGGCCGGACCGTTGATCAGCGATTTTCGTATGTCGATGTTATGGTTTCTCTTGATAGGGATTTCAGGGACGCTTCTGCTCTCCCGTACGAAACTCGGTAACTGGATCCAAGCACGGGGCCAGAACGAGAACGCGGCCAGGAATCTCGGCGTACCGGTCGATAGGGTCACCATCATCGTCTTCATGATCTGCTCAGCGCTGGCTGCGATTGCAGGAATAATTCAGGTTGCTCGCTTTGGATCCGTAGATGCGCTGCGGGGCGAAGGTTTCGAACTTCAAGCGGTCGCAGTGACAGTGATCGGGGGGACACTCCTCTCCGGTGGCTATGGTAGCGTTATTGGAACGATCCTGGGCGCCGTTACCTTCGGAATGATCCAGGTCGGGCTGGTTCTTGCGGGAGCTCCGGGTCATCTCTTCAAGACCCTCACCGGAATGATCGTGGTTGGTGCCGTCATCCTCAATACATCGATCAGCAAGCGGATGTCAAAGTCGCGACCTTTGTCGGGCTATCGTCGGGGCAGTTCGACAGCAGACGCAGCAATCAACGCCCAGACCGCGATCAGCAAGAACACGAACGGATGAATTGAAATGAGCAAGGACGTGATCTCTAATGACAGCCAGGCAGCGGTCGCTACTCGTGCCTTACCCGCAGGCAGCGGCAGCGATGATATGAGGGGGCTCACGCGCCAGATTGAGCCAATTAAACCGGCAGACGTGCCGGTCATTGAAGCCATCGGACTATCGAAGGGCTTTGGCGCGACCACGGCTTTGGTGGATGTGTCTCTCAAAGCCTACTCGGGTCGTATTCTTGCCCTTTTAGGCGACAATGGAGCGGGCAAGTCCACGTTGATCAAAATCCTTTCCGGAGTATTTCCAGCGGATCGCGGCGAGCTGCGCTTCAATGGGGAAGCCATTGTTTTCCGCAATCCGAAGGACGCGCGTGAACGTGGCGTCGCCACGGTGTTTCAGGATTTGGCGGTTTGCGAACTTCTCTCCGTCACCCGTAACATCGTTCTCGGACGAGAACCGCAACGGGGTTTAGGCCCGTTCAAATGGCTCGATCTAAAACGCGCAAATGAGATGGCGCAGTCGGCTCTTCATCGGTTAGGCGTGCGCTGGGAGCGCGGCTTGGACGAAAGAGGAGCAAACATATCCGGTGGCGAGCGCCAGTCGCTCGCTATCGCCAGGGCCATGTATTTTGGATCCTCTCTCCTCATTCTCGACGAGCCGACATCGGCCTTAGCGGTGCGGCAGGCGGGCAAGGTTCTCGATCATATCGTCACTGCCCGCGACCAAGGTCAGGCCGTCATTTTCATCACCCATAACTTCCGGCACGCCCTAGCGGTCGCTGACGATCTTGTTGTCCTCTCGCAGGGAAAGGTTGTTGGCACCTTCAGGCGCGACGAAGTCAATCTCGATGACCTCACTGACCTTGTTGCCCATGTGGGCTAAGTGCTACGTTTTAGAAAAAGCGCGCCGTCAACCTGTTTAGGCCATGAGGTCGCGTTAGTTGATTGTGAGGTTCTCGGCGGGGAGGAGAGGAGTGTCGACTGGGGAATGGTCTCTCCGCCCAATTGGCGACAAGATTCGGTCAGCGACGCCGAGTCTCAGCGATCGCTATCTGAGTGCTGCAGGCTGGCGCTCCGAAAGCTGGGGCATGTTCGATGCCTCGCTAAAACGCGCAAGTGAATCTTCGGCACATTTTAGAGTGTTAGCCATCAACATGGCGATCGTCATAGGCCCGACACCTCCTGGAACGGGCGTGATCCCCGCCGCGACTTTTTCAGCCTCCTTGAAAGCAACATCTCCGACAAGCCGTGTCTTGCCCTCGCCCTATTCTGGAGCCAGCAGGCGGTTTATACCGACATCGATGATTGTCGCGCCTGGCTTCAGCCAATCACCGCGAACCAATTCGGGACGGCCGACCGATGACAAGAGCATTCAGCCGGAAAGGTTGTCTCCGTCGGCGTGCCGAATGAGCATCATAGCACCGGCCGGTGTGCAGGAGACCAGTCCAGTAACGAGATTCCCACTCGCCACTTTCCCGGCGTTTACGACGTGCAGGCCATCGACGTCCTTCTCCGGCAGAATAGACCGGATGATCTCTTCTTGCTCTAAGTGTTTCGGCAATGGCAACTGAACGAGGATTCCGTGGATAACTTTGTCCGCATTCAGCAGCGCTATCCGATCTAGCAGCTCTTCCTGTGAGGTTTCTGCAGGAAGATTATACTGCATCGAACGGAAGCCACACCGGCTGGCCATCTCGCTTTTGGCGTTCAGATAGGTACGGCTAGCCGGATCGTCCCCAAGAATGACCACTGCGACCGGCTTCGACCCCAGAGGTGTTCTGAAGCTCAGCTGCCCTTGCCTTCACTGCATCGAGGACCCGATCGGCGATTGGTTTTCCCAGCAAAACATACGCCGTGCCTCACCCCATCCTTTCCGAAGCGAAGCTTCCGGGGCTTGCCGGGAAGACGACGGTGCGGTTGCCGTTGATGAAGGTGCGGTGATGGATATGGGCATGAATGGCACGCGCCAGCACCTGGCTTTCGACGTCGCGGCCGATCGAGACATAGTCGTCGGGTGACTGTGCATGGGTAATGCGCGCCGTATCCTGCTCGATGATCGGGCCTTCGTCGAGATCGGCGGTGACGTAATGCGCCGTCGCCCCGATCAGCTTCACGCCGCGGCCGTAGGCCTGCTTGTAAGGGTTGGCGCCCTTGAAGCTCGGCAGGAAGGAATGGTGGATGTTGATAATCCGGCCAGACATTTTCTGGCACATCTCGTCCGACAGGATCTGCATGTAGCGGGCGAGCACGATCAGCTCCGTGCCGGTCTGCTCGGCCACTTCCATGATATGGGCCTCGGCCTGCGCCTTGTTGGCCTTGGTGACGGGAATATGGTGGAAGGGAATGTCGTGGTTGACGACGACCTTCTGGTAATCGAAATGGTTGGAGACGACGCCGACGATATCGATCGGCAGTGCGCCGATCTTCCAGCGATAGAGCAGGTCGTTGAGGCAATGGCCGAAACGCGACACCATCAGCAGCACCTTCATGCGCTTCTCGCTGTCGTGAAAATCATAATCCATTTCGAAAGGAGCGGCGACGGCTGCAAAACCGGCGTCGATATCGGCGCCCGAAAGACCCTCTTCCGAAATGAAGCTGACGCGCATGAAGAACTTGCCGGTATCGAGATCGTCGAACTGCGAGCTGTCGATGATGTTGCAGCCCTTGTCGGCCAGATAGCTCGAAATCGCCGCCACGATGCCGCGTGTCGATTTGCACGTCACCGTCAAAACATAATTGGTCATGCTTTATCCCTAATTCGCTGCGGTGCCATCACGACATTCTCTTGCGGTGGCGGAAAACGGCTGTTCACTTTCGACTTTTCTCAGAAAGCCTTCGAGCTCCTCTGGCGCTATGCTGACCAAGTGCCCCTTTTCTGGGTATGCACCAGATCGCACGTCTTCAGCATATTCGCGGAACGCTTCCACACGCTCCCGATGCAGCCGATCGAATTCAGAAGCAAAATCGCGGTAGACTTTAGCGTGGCGAGGATAATGACCCCGGTTCTGCCCAAGCACATCCTCGGCAAAAAGGTATTGGGCATCACATCCTGTGCCCGCACCCATGGAAAGCATCAGGAGTGATGTGCGTTTGGAAATCGCCGCAGCGACCTCGCCAGGCACTACCTCGATTTCAGCTGCGAAGGCGCCGGCCTCCTCAAGAGCTTTCACCTGACGCCAGACCTCAAATGCACTGGCGGCCGTTTTACCGACTGCGCGAAAGCCGCCCGTCCATGTCGCTTTAGACGGAATAAGCCCGACATGGCCACAGACTGGGATTCCTTCCTCCCGTAGGCGTCGCACGGTCGACATTCCGGCGGCGCAGTAGACAGCGTCGCCGCCGGCACGAATTGCCTCGAAGGCGGCTCGAAGATAGTCCTCAGCAGTAATCAGATCATCCAAACCGGGAAATGCGAACACGGTTGGGGCCACTTCGCGAAAGGCGGGGCCAAGCAGTTCCGGAGGAACCGAGACGAGATCGATGCCCGCCTTCTCCGCCGCCTCGGCTTCCTCAAGCGTGACTACCCGCAGCATGCTGAGCTGCCTGTGACCTCTGATTGACAACAGGTCGGCGACGGTCGGGCGGCGATGATTCATGGAAATCTCCAGCACGTTTTAGAGTGAATGGTGGCAGCTTTACGCGGCCAATAGTTTTTTGAGGTTGGTTTTTGGGGAAGCAAGCGCTTCCGGGTCCAGCCGCCGTTTTGCAGCGATTAGCATCTCGGCAAGTCGAATATCGCGCGCGACGACGTTTCCCGGGCCAATGCCGCTAGCGGCAATCAACCGATCTTCGCCATCAAGATGAAAAAGGATGAACGCCCCCTGATCAAGGTCGCGTCGAACGGTTGTCGCAGCACCATCGGAAAGACCGGCGATCTGAAGCGTCAGTTCATATTGATCCGACCAAAACCAGGGCACGCTTGCGATTGCGAGGCCCCTGCCCAGCAGATTGGCCGCAGCGAGCATTCCCTGATCCTGCGCGTTCCGCCAAGTTTCAAGCCGCACCCGGCGTTCGCGATAATGCGAAAGTGGAAACGAGCAACAATCACCAGCGGCAAAGATGTCAGGGTCTGATGTCCTGAGCGTGGCATCGACGGCGATGCCGTTGTCAATCAAAAGTCCAGCAGCCTCGGCAAGTTCCACATTGGGGATGACTCCGATGCCGACGACAACAATATCGGCCAGTCTGGTGGTTCCGTTCGCAAAGAGAATTTGCACCTTATCATTTTCAGTTGCGATGGATGTGATTTGCTCACCGCATAAAATGTTCACACCCTCCTGCCGGTGTCGCTCGGTGACGACCTTCGCGATTTCTGCCGGCACTCCCCGCGAAAGGACGCGGGGTGAACTCTCGATCAGTAATACCTCGGCACCGAGTTTCCGGGCGGTCGCAGCAATTTCCAGGCCAATGAAGCCGCCGCCGACAACGGCAAGACTCTTGCCTGGCGCTAATGCCTCGTGGATCGCGACTGCGTCGCCATGGTTCCGCAGCATGCAGATGCGCCCCAAACCTGGATCACCGGATACTCCTGCAAAGGGGCGCGGCCGGGCACCCGTCGCAAGGAGAAGCTGATCATAAGGAAATGTTCGGCCGTCGGAGAGCCTCACGAGTTTGCTTCGCCGATCGACCGTGTCGACAGGAACGCCTGTTAGAATGGTGATCCTGGCCTCTTCGTAACGCGCCGGACCGGCCACATATTGAGGCGGTGCGGCACTGGCGAGACCCGTTTTTGAAAGTGGTGGCCGCTCATAGGGAAGATGTGGTTCGGCGCCGATCAGGGTGATGTCTCCGTTAAAACCTTGCTCCCTTAAAGCAAACGCGGCCCTTGCTCCGCATTCTCCGCCACCGACTATAATGATCTTACTCATCTTTCCTCCCCGGCACGTGAAGCGTCGCCGTCATCGAATTACGAAATCGCGATGAAGACGGTCCCGGCCTCCACCTTCGCCGGATAGGTTTTCAGATTGACGCAGACCGGCGCTCCCATTGCCTCGCCAGTCTTGTAGTTGAAGCGGCCATTGTGCTTTGGACATTCGATAATTTCATCCATGACAAGCCCATCAGCCAGATGTATTTGCTCATGCGTGCACAAGCCGTCCGTTGCATAATAACCACCATCGGAACTGCGGTAGACCGCGAACGTACGCCCGTCATGATCGAAGCGGATGAGGTCTTCCTCATCGATATCATCGACCCCGCACACCTCAATCCAACCTCGGCTCATGTTTGCTCCATCCGAATGTGTCGCTTCGATCTCGATCGTGTTCTGTCACTCGGCGGCGGACACGCGTTGAGCGCCGTGAAGTTCCTCATGATAAGGTTTCGCCGTCGGCGGCAACTCGCGCTTGACGTAGTAGTCCTCGTAGCGCAGCTGTCGAATAAAGGCCGGGATCATCTCGCGGTAGCCATCAATAATGGAGGTATTGGGTGCCGGCAGGTCGTGCTTGATGAGCGCGTGCAGCTTCGGTAGTGCGTGGTAAGGCACCATTGGGAACATGTGATGCTCAACATGATAGTTCATGTTCCAATAGATGAAGCGGCTGATCGGATTCATGTAGACTGTGCGGCTGTTCAGGCGGTGGTCCGTTACGTTGTCTGCAAGGCCGCCGTGCTGGAGCAGGCCCGTCATTGCAGCGTGCCACGCACCATAAAGTCGAGGTAGACCGATCAGCAGGAGTGGCAGGACCGAGCCGAGCCACATCGACAGCGCGATCGTCCCTGCATAGCTCGCGAGCCAGATCCGCGCCACGCGGACGACCTTGCGCTGTTCCGTCTCCGGGATAAACGTCTTCTCCTCTTCCGAGACATTGCCAGCGGAATTGCGCAGCATGTCCACAACTGCGTGCCAGACATCGAGAATGCCGAAAAAGTCGAGGATTAGCCGCAACAGATCCGGCGGCCGCATGACGGCGATCTCTGGATCGCGGCCGACGATGACCGTATCGGTGTGATGGCGCGCATGGCTCCAGCGCCAGGTTACCGGATTGCGCATGATCATGAAGCAGGCGATCTGGTAGACAATAGCGTTCATCCACCGCGTCTTGAAGGCGGTGCCGTGGCCACATTCGTGCCAGCGGCTGTCGGAGGCCGAGCCGTAAAGCACACCGTAGGCCAGGAAGAAAGGCAGCGCGATCCACGAGTCCCAGAAGTAGATGCCGAGCCAGGCAAAAACCGCCATACTACCGAGCCAGATGATTGTGTCACGGATTGCCGGCGCGTCCGAACGCTGCATCAACGCCTTCATCTCCTTGCGCGGAATGTCGGTGTGATACCATTCCGCTGCCGCAAGTCCGCTCTCAACCGCAGCTCGGGATCCACGACCAACCAGGCTGTAATCTCTTTGCGCTAAAACCATGGATTGCCTCCGTCGCAATGCTGAGGCACGAGCCTAGACGTTTAGTGGACCCTTCGTTAGAGCCGCCTTGGTCCTTTTCTCGAGAACCACTTCTTCTGCAAAAAGTACGCAGCAATTCGTCCTGAACAACGCATATCCGGAACTCAGCACGTCTCAGATGGTTAACCAGACGTCGGTTGTTTTTCAAAAGCGCCGCTATTTTCAGCATCAATGAATGCCGCTCGCAGGCAGGCAATTCCCTCCCGCATGGCCTTCAGGTCGATGCCCGCGTAACCCAGTATGGCGCCCTGTTCAGGTGGGCTGCTGAAAAACTGCCGCGAAAGCGGAGAGAAGTTCACGCCCTGTTTTTGTGCTGCGGCCCAAAGTGTCTCATCTTCGACTGCCTGCGTGAACCGACCGACAAGCTGCATACCGGCGTCGCTTTCCTCGATAAAAAGCCAGCGATTGAGACTGCGGTGGCACATTGATACAAACACCTTCTGGCGCTCAGCATAGAGGCGCCGCATTCGGCGAAGATGCGTGGCGAAGTAGCCCTCGCTGATAAAGTCGGCGAGCGCCGCCTGCAGCAGGAGAGATGGATAGTGTCCGGTGTTACTGGCGACCCGCTTAAAGCCGTCGGCGAGATGTGGGGGCACAACGACGAAACCAATCCTCAGAGACGGGAAGAGCGTCTTGGCAAACGTGCCCATGTAGATCACTCGGCCGGATTTGTCTAAGCCTTGCATTGCCGGTATCGGGCGCCCTCGAAAGCGATATTCGCTGTCGTAGTCGTCCTCAACGATCCAGGCATCATGCCTCTCGGCGATCTGGAGAAGCCGAAGCCGATCTTCCATGCGCATCACGCAACCTAGCGGCCACTGGCAAGACGGCGTGACGAAGATCAGGCGCGGCGCTGGGCGAGCCTCATCGTCGAGCGACCAGCCATCCCGTCCGACCGGCAAGGGCACGAGCCTTGCTCCGGCGCTCAGTAGCGCATTCTGAGCGCCAATGTAGCCGGGCTCTTCCATCCAGCAGACGTCTCCCTCATCGACGAGCACACGCGCGAGAATGTCCAGGGCAGCCTGGGTGCCATTGACGACGATCACCTGTTCTGGTCCGCAATCGACGCCGCGCGAAGCCTGCAAGTACTCCGCAATCGCTGCCTTCAGCCGAGGATGGCCCGTGACCCAGTGATAGCCATAGAGGTCCTCCTGGGAGTAGCGGGTGTGCCGTTTGAGCAGCCGCGCCCACGTCGAGAAGGGAAAGCTTTTGATTTCTGGATATCCGGGATGGAATGCGATGTGACCGGGGATCGTTCGGTCTCGAGGCTGCTTCGCCATCCTCAACCCTCGCGACGAGAGAGACGGCGCGCCGGTCTTGTCAAGTGCATTGCGCGCAGTCACAGCATCTGCAGGCAACGTCGCTACCCAGGTGCCCGATCCGGAGCGAGATTCAAGATAGCCCTCAGCGAGTAGGGCATCGTAGGTACTGATCACAGTGTTGCGGCTGACGCCGAGATCCTCAGCCATCAAACGAGTTGGGGGAAGGCGTGTGTCGGCCTTCAAACGACCGGCCAGTATTTCTGAGCGCAACTTCTCGTAAAGCTGCCGGTGCATCGGAACGCTGGCTTCTCTATCGAGAACAAGCATATCGGAGGGAAAGCGGGTGCGACATTTAGCCAAATTGGTCCCCTCAAAATCGTCTAAAGCTGCTCTTTCAGTTGAGCCAGTATCGCGTCAATCTTCGGCCTGTTCAAGTGATGGATTTCCAGTGTCAAGAGCGGGGAGAAAAGAGTGAAAAAAATTATCATAGGCGGCGCGATGGCCGTCCTCATGTCGACCTCTGCACATGCGGGGACCATCGGCGCCTCGATGGCGGTATTCGACGACAAATTCGGGACGTTGCTGCGCAACGGCATGGAGGACTACGCCAATACGCTTGAGAGCGTGGACCTGCAGATCGAAGACGCGCAGAATGACGTGGCTAAGCAGCAGAGCCAGGTCCAGAATTTTATTGCCGCTGGGGTGGATGCGATCATCGTGCAGCCGGTCGATACTGATGCGACAACCGTGATATCGAAGATCGCGGCCGATGCCGGCGTGCCCCTGGTCTACGTCAACCGCGAACCGGTGAACGTCGACACTCTTCCGCAAACACAAGCTTTTGTGGCCTCGAACGAGGTGGATTCCGGCACTTTACAGACCCAGGAAGTTTGCAGGCTCCTCAACGGAAAGGGAAAGGCCGTCGTGATAATCGGGGAGTTGTCGAACCAGGCGGCTCGCATGCGCACGAAAGATATTCATGACGTTCTCGCTACCGACAAGTGCAGGGGCATCGAGATCGTCGAAGAGCAGACGGCAAACTGGCAGCGCACCCAGGGCGCCGACCTTATGACCAACTGGCTGTCTGCAGGCTTCGAATTCGATGCCGTAATTGCGAACAACGACGAGATGGCGATCGGCGCCATACAAGCCTTGAAAGCCGCAGGCCGTCCGATGGATTCAGTCGTGGTAGGCGGCATCGACGCCACCGATGATGCGCTGGCCGCAATGGCGGCCGAAGAACTGGACGTCAGCGTGTTCCAGGACGCTATCGGTCAGGGCAAGGGTTCTATCGACGCCGCGCTCAAGCTCGCCAAGGGGGAGCCCGTCAAAAAGAAGATCTACATCCCCTTCGAGCTGGTCACGAAGGAGAATCTAGCAAAGTTTCAGGGAAAGAATTGACCTTGATCCGTGTGGACCTAACCGGAAATACCGGCGCCCCAATGGCTCAGATGCTACCGTCGTTAGCCGTCTGGCCGGCGGCAGATCGTGAGCCACTGATCAGGATTTCGAGGTTTGCCATGGCGACGGTGGTGACCATCGCCTGGTGATTTTGGTCCCAGAACTGCAGTGACTCGACAACCAGCCCCCGCAACTTTCTGGATCCTTAATCCCGCGATGTTGCGTCTGCCAGGGCCAAAGACAGGTCCACCGCGACGGACCGATATTTAAACTCTTAACCGCAGGATTAAGTTATGAGCGAATTCCGTCTTGGTTTGATCGGTGCTGGCCGCATGGGTCAGGTACACTTGCGAGCGGCTTCTGAGAGTTTGCTCGTGGAAGTCACGGCTGTGGTCGAACCGGTAGCCGCTACGAGGCTTGCGTTGGAACGCAGTGGTATCAAAACCTACAAAACCGCGGATGAAATGATTGACGCAGGCGAGATCGATGGAGTTCTCATCGCGACTCCCAGCAAGACGCATGTGGAAAACATTACGAACATAGCTGCACGCGGCTTGCCAATCCTCTGCGAGAAGCCCTGCGGCGTCACTGCCGACGAAGCTCGCAAGGCAGCCGAGGCGGCCGAACAATTCAAAGTGCACTTGCAGATTGGATACTGGCGGCGGTTCGTTCCTGAACTGGAGAAACTGCGACAGAATATTCGGAGCGGCCTGCTTGGTGAGCCTTACCTCATATCTTGCTTCCAATGGGACGAAACTCCACCGGCGGCCTCATTTCGAGCTACTGGAGGCGGGGCCCTTATCGATATGGGCGTTCATGAATTTGACCAGATGCGCTGGCTTACGGGTCAGGAACCGAGCAATTTCCGGGTCGCCGCCTCGAAAACGACTTTCGCAGGAAAGGTGGAAGGTGATCCGGACGCTGTTCAGCTGCTTTGCGATCTTTCAGGCGGTGGCGTCGGTCTGGTTTCTCTGGGGCGGAGATTTCCACCTGGGGACGCGTGCTGGGCCCAGGTCTTCGGCACCTCAGGCTTCGAAGAAGTTCGCTTTTTCTGGCCCCCAAATGGAGAGGCGGTATTCCTAAATGCGTTACGGAGCCAGCTTGAAGATTTCGTCCAAGCGGCACGCGGTGGAGTCTCCCAAGGTGCAACCGCACAAGACGCCGTCACCGCGCTCGCCATCGCAGAAGCAGCCACCGAAGTACTCTCGGTGTGAACTAATCAGCCATAGGCAGAGATAGGCGATCAGCTATCGGTCAATGCTGTTTGCACGAGGGAGCCGCAAAGTACAGGCGATTGTCGAAAGGCAGTTGGCATCTCATGCGGCCATGGGCGAGAAAAATTCGCAACGCTGGCTGCTGTAGCCGGCTTATCTACGGGAGAGACCAAAAGAATGACCAGTGTCGGGAGAAGCGACGAACGAGAGACCATATCCCCCTCCGTTGTCGTCAATATCGACGACGTCGGCATGTGTCACGGGGCCAATCAAGCCTATCTAGAACTGCGTCGACTTGGAGCGGTGGACTCAGGTTCCGTCATGGTGCCGTGTCCATGGTTTCTGGAAATCGCCGAGGCTGGCGTGCTCGAACCAGGTTTAAATCTTGGGATCCATCTCACGCTCACATCGGAAAAGCGCCACTACCGGTGGCGGCCTCTAACGAAGGCTACGGCTGCATCGGGTCTGACGGATCGATACGGCTTCATGTGGCAGAGTGTTGCCGAGTTGCGGCGCTACGCTCATCCGGATGCGGTCGAAGCGGAGATGCGCGCTCAAGTCGAGACGTTTCTCGCGGCCGGCCTGACTCCTTCGCATATCGATGGCCATATGGGGGGCGTCTTTTCACCAGAGTTTGTGGACCGATATGTCGCGCTGTGCCTGGAGTTTGACCTGCCCGCGCTGTTTCCTGCAACGATCGCAGCATATGGACCAAAGCACAATCTGGGCGAGGTCGATCAGGATTCTTATACGAATGGAGCCGAGCGGCTAAACGACGCTGGCGGAATTCTCGCATCCAGAGCTCTCGAGACCCCGTGGCACAGAAGGGAACCTGCGCCCGATCGCTACCGAAATCTCTACGAACAAATCGGACCTGGGCTTAACTTCCTTTGTCTGCACGCAAACGCGGTTGGAGAGATCGAGGCAATTGAACCCGATACCGCGCAAATCAGAATTGAAGAATTTGAGCTTTTGAAGGACCCATCATTTCGCAGTTGGGCCGACAGTCTTCCAGTTCGGCGAGGCTCATTGCGAGAGGTTATGGCAGCCGATCGTCCGGGCTCCCAGTAGTATACCTATGACAGCGTGTCACGCTTGTTGTGCGAAGCCGCCAACTTCGCTAGGCGATGTTCGATTCCGAACGGACGTCAGGGCAGAACTCGCCACTGAACATCCTCGACGCCACCACAGAGTTCTACAAAATCGTCTTCGGCGCGAGCGATTAAATATCGCGTGGGAAATCGTCAGCCGCCTCAACAACTGGATCTCGCGACTTCGCGTCTGACGCTTTCGACGTCGAACCGCATGGCGTTCGGCCCCTCGCAGAGCCGAGTGATTTTCGCGACCATTGACGCAATCGATCCGGATGCGGCGGCCGTCGCGTGCGGCGCCTATGTCGGCGCCGCAGCGGGCGGTCGCCCGGACCATTCTGGCCTGACTGACCCCGTCATGGCCGAATGTTGTGTCGAAGACACTGCGCGACAAGTGATCAAATGCTGGATGTCGTGGATAAGAATCTCGGATGGGTGCCTGAAACGAAAGCGGTGATCGACTGGCTAAACGGCGCACGGGGTCAGCTCGCATCCGTCGTCACTGACAAATCAACCAGCAGCAAGTCGCCCTCGTAGACTTGCCTCGGGAGACGGCGTTTTAGACCGATCGTGAACGCTTGGGACGCTGCGGCAGCAGGACCCCGGCGATTGCAAGCGGAACTGCAATGCCCAACCGCTACACGGGTTCGGCAATACCGCTTTTGACAGAACGCTGAATCGCATCAATCACCTTCATGGTTCCAAGCGACCATTCGAGTTCGATTGGCAAAGAGCGCCCGGAGCGTACCGCCGCGCTGAACCGCTCCGCTTGGAGGCGATACTGGTCGGCCGGCGCGACCAGCCTAGTCTCGGCTGCGGCCCCTGCGAGTTTGCTTCCATCGTCCAACTGGATCCTGCAATGATCATCTGGCGTTGGATTGAAGGGATTGCTGAGGCTGAGTGACTTACGGGTGCCAAAGATTTCGACGTGATGACGCAATGCCAGTTGTGTCGAGACCATAAGCGTTGCATTGCGCGCCCCCGGAAAACTGAGGATAGCGCTCGTCAGCCGATCAACACCGAAATCAGGGTCGAAGGCGCTAACAGCAAATACCCTTTCGGGTTCGGCGCCGAAGACCAGCCGGGCGGCAGCGATCGGATAAACACCGAGATCATACAGCGCTCCTCCGCCGATTGCGGCATTATTGACGATGCTCTTGGGATCGAGATTGATTTCAGTGAACACTCCCGTCACAGCGCGTACTTCACCGATTTCGCCGGAAGCGACAATGCCGAGCGTTTCGTCCCACTGCCGGTGCGCCTGGATCATAACCGCCTCCTGGATCAGCCGGCCCGTCCGATCCCGGCAGTCGATAAGGCGGTTCAGTCCCCCGACATCCAAAGCCAAGGGCTTCTCGCACAGAACATCCTTGCCCGCCTCGGCGGCACGGATCGCCCATTCAACGTGGAGGTGGTTTGGCAGTGGGATATAAACGGCTTCAATGTCGGGGTCTGCCAGGATTGCATCGTATGACCCGTAGCTACGTTTTAAGCCCAGACGGCTCGCCGCAGCCTGCGCCTTGTCCGCATCGCGCGATGCGATCGCCACCACTTCGAGCCCCTCGGCACGTGACATCGCCGGAATAACTTTCTCAAGGGCGATTGCGGCCGTACCAATTATTCCCCAGCGTACTGGCTGCATAGCTTCCTCATCCTATTCGAGCAACGTGGTTCCGCCAAGGGCGACTATGCGCGTTGCTCGTTTCATAGACATCCCGGGCTGCTGGCGGATCAACGTCAAGAGCCTCGGTAGGACGTTTACTGCGACGCCCCGTTCTCATCCGAGCCAACCACCAGTCATTGCCGTAGGGCGTCGGCCCTTCCACGTCTGAATCTTCCGATCTCGAAGAGAGGAATTTTACGGGGCGACACGCCTTGCAACGTATCGCCCCGAGCCGCGGGCCCCGGAGGATTCAGTCGCCCGCGGGTTAAATGTTGCCCGGTGCGCGTTAGGTCGACATCCTTGTGCCGATGCTGGTCACAAGCCGGCCGTTGCAATCATTCTGGCCAAGTTTTCGTGGCCCATTGTAGCGTAAGTTAACGGATTGGCCTTTTTCGGATCCTGCTCTGCTTCAACAACGAGCCAGCCGCTATAGTTCGTTTTAGCCAGCGCTTTTAAGATAGCGGGAAAATCAACGCTGCCATCGCCAGGAACGGTAAAGATCCCCTCCAAAACGGCGTCCATGAAACTGAGGTCCTTCTCCCGCGCTTTTCGAAGAACATCAACACGAACGTCCTTGCAATGCACATGGACGATACGCTCCGCATGGCGACCGCAAAGACCGACAGGATCGCCGCCACTGAAGGCACTGTGTCCGCTGTCGAATAGAAGGCCAACGGAATCTCCCGTGACGGACATAAGCCGGTCAACCTCGCCGTCGGTCTCGACAATGGTCCCCATATGATGGTGATAAGCTAGGCCAACGCCGAATTCCGCCATCCGTTCTGCGAGTTCCGTGAGCTTCCGGCCATAGCCCTTCCATTCTTCATCCCTAAGTCGCGGGCGTTTCGAAATTGGCTGCCAGATGCCGTCGTGCCGACCCATAGACGTGTCAGCGTAGACAGCGTACTTCGCCCCAAGATCCCTGAGCAGCGTCAGATGCCCCAGGATGGCGTCGAACTCCGCCTCGACATCGCGCTCGTACAGGCGGCCGTCCCACCAACCGCCGACGAGTTGAAGCTGATGAGCGGCGAGTACACCTTTCAAAACTCCGCTCTCGCGGGGGTATTTGCCGCCCAACTCGGTCCCTGCATAACCCGCCTGCCTCATTTCGGAAAGGCACTGCTCCAACGGGGTGTCGCCGCCGAGATCGGGAACGTCATCGTTCGTCCAAGTGATAGGGTTGATGGCAATCTTGACAAACATTTGTCGTTTCCTTCGTGCCGTTTTCACAGCGGGTTCCTCCCGCAATACTTATGGCTGATTTCCTAGATCAATATTGGACCTTTAGTTAGAGCCAATTCTTCGCGTTTTGACAGATCCGCTCTCCGATACCGCACGATCGGGCGAAGGTCTGTGCCACCCGATGGCTTTTGTTTCTGGCTGTCATGGCCGCGGGCGCTTCGGTTTTGGCGCTCGAGCGTAGTGAGATCCTCGGACGCCTGGCGCGATTTAATCGGGCATCGACCAGCCGAGCCGCTTGTGGAAATCCGGGTACTTGCGGGCGAACTTTAAAAGAAACGCTGGGGAAGCACGCCGGTGGTTGCCAGAGAGTCGGTGCCGATCCTGATCTGCCAGATGGTCTTGCCGGCCACCGCCCTGGTGATCTCAGTGGAAAGTTTAACCTCGCTCAAAATCCCAGAGCGGATGAGCGGGCAGCGGAGTTTGCGCTCTACTTACAACACCTATTGTTCGACATTGTTTAACCGAGGGTTCGCGCCTTAGATGGCGAATGCCCTGAGCCTCTGGGGAGGCACTAAGGTCTTCGGCGGAGGTTGCGGACGCAAACAGAAATGCAGCCAAGGTGCACATCGCCGGGCGGTGCCCTCCAACATGTGCAGGCGCTAAAATGAAATGGTAGCTCACGCGAAGTTTCTCGATGATTGCCGTTTGATCCGACAAATCACCCGGGCCACGGTGGCCCGATTAACGGGCCGCAAATTGTGACAGCTTCAACGTTCGAACCGTTCCAGCATCCTCTTCAGTTGTGCATTTTGCTTTTGGAGCTTGCGCGCCAGTTGGTCTCGGAGCAGCCTGATCTCTTCATCAAGGCTGATTGCATCGGCAGAACCGGCGGGAACACGTGGAGAAGGTGGGAGAGCGACTGCAATCGTTTCTGCTCTCTTGTCCCGTCTGCTGCGCTTTCGCGTTGCACCTTCGCCAGTCTGCGAGGGCTTTGGTGTGTCGTACGAGGCTGTACCGGCGTCATCGGATAAGACCGGATTAGCCGCCTCCACGGGACTAGCGCTTTCGACATCTGTCGTGTCATCAACAACGCTTGCCGTTTCCTCGGAATGATCCGGGTCCGCCGGAACCGCCGCGGAATGACCGTGAAGAACTGGCTTTTCGTCCGCCGGACGGTCTGCGCCGTCCAACTCGTTGTTGTCTGCTGTTTCAGTCGGCTTGGCGATGGCCAATACGTCCGGCTTCACGTCATCGGTCGAGCCGTGTTCTTGCCTCTGCTGCCGTCGCGGGGACACCAGCCGGGCAAGAAGTTTCCAAGGAGACGCCATTTTATTCGACCTCGAATTCTACTCCGGTATGCATACCGCGAGCAAAAGCGTTGGCGGCAGAACGAACCGCCGCCAAAATGTACACTTCAATAAGCATGAGAATGCGGCCAGCACTTGGCCGTCTGCTGCCAATCAACCGAGGTTGAGTCGCTTTCGCAGATCGGCATTTTCAGCACGGAGCTTCTCCGCCAGCAGCTTGCGCAGCCTCTGGTTTTCCTCTTCGAGCTGCAGAAGATCCGCGATCTCATCAACTGCCGCCACCGGCGGTGCAGCCGCTATTTGGATAGCCTTCGGAGCGCGTTTGACGGGCGCACGCTTGGCACTCACCGTACTTTCGTCAGACTTTGGCCTGCGTCCTCTCTTCTGCTTGACCGCTGCGGCACTCGCAGCCGCTGCCGGTTGCACGGAAACGACGGCTGCGGCCGTTTCAGGCACCACTTTCTTGGCGCGAGGTTTGCGCACCTTCTTCGGTGCATCGGGCGCCACGGCGGCCGGCGTTTCAGCATTGGTCATCGTATCGTTTTCGTCGGCCATTATGGTCTCCTGTAAAGCCGATACATTTGTCTCCTGCTCGATCGGCAGTGTCAATAACGACCCGGCCTGTTCTTCTCCGGATACAAGCATCTCGCTGCTTCTTGCCTGAGGAGTTAATGACATAAATGGCATTGCCTCGTCCTGCAGATCTTGAGCAACGGACTTGAGATCGGTGTCTCCCCAAATCGAATTCGGTTTAGAATTGAGTTTTCGCCGACCTGATTTGTACTCGACGGCAAAGCTGCGCTGCACTTTTTTCACTTTAGGAAGCCTCGGGTGTCTGTGGCAATTTTTCAGCGACGTCTTCAGTATCGCAACAAGCCTTTCAGATAACGACTGCAGTCCATTCGGTCTATATCCTTTTTAAGTATTCGGCTCAAACGCGGCTCCAGTCGCAGAGAACCACTTATGGACGCAACTGTGACAAAACGATAGAATCGCAGCCGTCGGGATATAGTTCCGTTGACACCGCTTCATTGTGACTGATTCTTGTTGACTACAACGCGTTCTGAGCGGAGGAAATCGATGCGGGAGTCCGGGCCACCCCGGCAGCGTCTTGATCGTTTGTCCGTTTATCAAGAGGCGCACCGCCGAGCGCTGACTTTCGGTGCGACCGCCCGCGGATTGTCGGTGCCAGTGTCGCATTATCGCGGCATTCGGCCACAATGGTCACTTAATACCGCGCAATATTTAAAGCAATTCGGTAACCTCGGTAAGACCGATGCAGGCCGCGAGGAACCCGGCAAACACTCCGGCCTTCTGGCGAACATTGACAGGTCCTACCCATCGGCAAACCATCTGCAAATGTCCTACACTGCCGACTTTATCTCTGAACTCACCCGGGCGGCCAACGAGGTCGACAAACTGAGCACTGACGAATACCGCCGCCTAGTCGAACGCGCGGTAAGAATGGTGCGGGAGATGCGCCTGGAAACCGGCACTCGCCCCAGCCGCGGAAATCATGTTGCGATGGGGGACCTTGAGATCGCGGCGTTGATGACAGAGGCTGCTGCGAATAACGACGAAGTCGAGGGTGTTCTGCTCAACCTCGCCGGCATGATCCGAGCGCTGAAGATCATGGTGGATGGGAAGATTGACGTGCGGAAGGGCGATTAAGCGAGTTGGTGTTGGGATGCCCAAACTCCCGCTTTGTAGAGAACCTGAGTAGATATCATTGATCCGCGTGACCTCGATCAGTTGGCATCCGCAAATTTGATCGCACATCTCTACATTAACCGTATTCCAACGATCGTGGAGTGCCCTAACTCGGCCGACTCCATTGTCATGCTCCCTTTAAAAACTCGATGTGTTGCCCACGTCAGGCGATTGCGAACGGTTTTCGCCAAAACAGTGATCGCCCGTATCGACGATCTTCGCAGCTTCTCGTTTGATCGCGATGGAGCCTCGGCGAGGAACGCCCAGGTCTGCTCGTGCTGCCGCTTGCCCGCGAAGTTAGTAAAGCTTCGCCGGCTATGTGCGGGAATACTGTTCGTCAACATTTGCGCATCGCCCGCGCGGACTCGCGTTGCAGCGTTTCCAGCAGATGCAATGCTCGATCAGCTAGGCCCGCCGGAACAAAGATGTGGTCGTGGTGATATGCTGCCACCATGTTGCACGGTATGCCAGCTTCTGCGAGAGAGGCTGCAACGCCCGCCGTAAGGCCGACGCCATCGAGCGCAGAATTCACATTGAGGGTGATCTGGCGCATAGCAAGTGAAGTTTCGAACCCCGCTTCTTGCGCCTCTCCTTTCTCAAGGATGACTGTCAAACCTTCTCTTTCGTGAAATATCCCAATCGGATTCAGATTGTGGACTTTGCTCCCTTCATTGGGTAACGAGCAGAACACATACTCGCCGTCTTCGAGCGAGGGCGTCATATTCGACAGCATTTCGAACTTGTCTCGCAACACAGTAGTCATTTTAGCGGTCTCCTTTGCCTATCATCATGATGCCTTAGGTGTTCATTGTCTAAGACGGGGCGCGAGCAAATGAGATTTCCTTAACTGGCATAAGGCAGATTGACGATGTTGGATCGATGAGCGGGCGGCCAAAGTACTTCGGATTACGCCTTCGGCGGTCCCGTAACATATTAGAGCGCTTGAGGAAAAGGCTGGCGGTCTTGATCATCCGCGGTCATCCGTGCCGGCCTACCCCAATTGGAGAGAGGATATCCCGTCACGCCCACGACACTCGCACGACAACGCTGACTCCTTCTTAGGGGCCGTCCTCCATGCCCGAAGTAGTAGCATATCACCTCGTCTCGGGAGACCATGATTTCTTGCTCGAGGTAGTGATTCCCGACATGGCTACGTATGAAGCAACGGTTCTGCGCGTTACTTGCTCTTCCCGCAATTGGCGTCATCCGGACATCTTTCGCGATGCGCCCCTATAAATCCAACGGTCCGTTACCTCTCGACAGCGCCGGCATCCCTTAGTGTCGCGGCAACAGGGTGGCTCCTGCGTCGGGGTCGGAGTAAAAATCACTCATGCGACAATGTTAGGCCGTAAGCCGTCGTCAGGGGCGCAGACTATGCCGCCTAAGAGTTCAATTCAGTCGATTACCAGTTCGACCGAAGCAGTTGATCAGCTTTCTGACGGACACATCGGCAACGCAGGTAAGAAGGTGGGTAAGCCAGGCTTGGACTTTGACGCCGTTTAGATTGGCGATCGTCGTGGCAGAGTCTGGACGGAATGTGAAATTTACTCGTGGGCACGATCATGAACCTTCCCTGCCCCGTTGACAGGATGCTCCAAAAAACTGCGCCACCGATACAACGAGGGGCGCGGTTGCCTAGGGGCCGGGGCGTTTTGTCGCGCAGGTTCCAATTCAACCGAAGGTCCAGCGTCGTCCCGGCCGTCGCTCGACCGTTGTCAGGCATCGGCAAAAAGCTTCCCGTTCATGTACTTTAGACCGGTGTCGCTCGCGACCGTGACGACCGTCTTACCCTGCCCCAACTCCTTGGCCAAACGAATCGCCGCAGTGACGTTGAGGCCCGTGGACGTACCGACCAGCAATCCTTCCTCCCGTGCTAATTGGTGACACATAGCGCGTGCTTCCTCTTCCGGAATGCTGCGCGCTTCGTCATAGAGATCTTGATTGAGCAAAGGCGGAACGAAGCCTACCCCTATCCCCTCGACGTGGTGGGTTCCGGCCCAACCTTTCGATATGACGGGTGAAGAGGCCGGCTCCAGAACCACGATCCGAACCGTCGCTGAGCGCGACTTCAGAATCCTTGCCACGCCCATTGTCATTCCGGCCACACCAACTGCGCCACAGAAGGCGTCGATACCGTCTGGAAATTGTTTGACCAACTCATGGCCGATTTCCTCATAGCCAATCAAGGCGTCACGGTTGTTAAACTGGTCCGAATAATAGCAGTCCGACCGGTTGGAGACCTCCTGGGCGTGACGGATCATAGAAGGAATCAGATCGGCCGAGATTTCGCCGGACGGGCTGTGGATCAGATCAACGGTTGCGCCAAAGCTGCGCATGGTACGCAACTTCTCCATGGCAAAGGCGTTGGAAGAAGCCACAATGAAATGATAGCCTTTCACTGCGCAAACGAAGGCGAGCGAGGACCCCGTGCTTCCCCCACTCGCCTCGACTACTGTCATTCCTGGCTTCAAATCTCCGCGGCGCTCAGCCTCTTCTATGATGGATTTTGCCATGCGGTCTTTATACGAGCCTGTCGGGTTGAAATACTCGAGCTTCACAAAGACTTGAGCGCTCCCGTCCGGTACGACGCGACGCAGGCGTATGACCGGTGTATTGCCAATAGCGTTGAGCGCTGACTCGACGGGGGGCGGGGGGCTCAGTTGCATGTTTTATTTGTCCTTCCGGTTGATCGTCTAGCGTCTATTGGGCAAGCCACCCGGGTGAACCGCGTGTTGAGTTTTCGATGGGCGTCAAACCGATGCAAAACACCCAACGAGATCATACAGCGGATTCCCACGAAGTTTCCCAAGAGACTGCTGAACCTTGGAATCGAGCTGCACGCGATGATGCCGAATTTGCGAGCGGAAGAACTGCGCCAGCCGCGCCATTCCCCTTGAAGAGTCAACTTGTTGTCGAACATCACAGCCGAGGTTCCCTGCCCTACCCTTGAAAATTGTGCCCGAGTTGAACAGCATCCCCATTGAAGCGCGAGCCGTGAGTTGCTGCACCCACCTGCCTTGAGGAGGTAGAGCCGTGGAAAAAGCTGTTCAACGATGTCTGCGCGGCACATCTCATATCTTTTCTAAAATCCCTAGAGCGGATGCGGTCCTTCGAATCCTCGACTCGTCGAAATCCACGTCGTTCTCCAGAGCTGTCACCTCTGCCACAGTCAGACCAGTGGTTTCTGCGACGTCGTCCAGCGAATAGCCGCGAGCCAGGCGAGCTTCTGCAAGCAGAGCACCAACGGACGGGGCAACTGGGGATTTCGCAATCTTCGAGACCATGTTCATGTCGATTAAGGCTCCTTTTGGCGGCCGGAAACGTGCATCCGTTTTCTCGTTCCACCGCTGCCGACCGCGTCCGGCAACGGACAGTTTCTTCGAATTCCGCGGGCGCTCCTTTCTATCAATTTGTGCGGCGGAGTACAGGTCTGAGGCGATGAAGGACGGACAACCCTTGCGTGGCAGCCCGAGAGGTAACCCAAGCTCCCAACTGCGGCGCGCACTCACGACGGCCGACAAGCAGCTTCCGATCTGGCAGGAGCGTTCGCCCCGGTCGGGAAGCTCGTAGGAAGTGGTGCACTGATCATTCCCAAGCGGAGAACGATGGACAAACAATTCGAGAGTTGCCTCGGCGTGATAAGCTCATGGCCCGCAGATTCGGCCAGAGCCTGTGAGAAACCTGCCGGGCGCTGTTGATCGGCCGTCGTTTTGAAGAGATCGCCTGAGAAAGGCGCACGGGGATCAAGCGCAGCAGCCTGAGCTCAAGGGTCCTTCATCTTTAAGGATTTGAGGAACTTCGAGCGCCCGAAAAGAGGATGCGGGCAAAGCCCGCATCCTGTCTGGCATTTGCCTCAGTTCTTGGTGACGAAGTCCTTGACGTTGTCAGGCGTCACGAGCTGGAAGGGAATGTAGACCTTCTTCTCGATCTTTTCGCCCTTG
>NZ_LWBS01000417.1 GCF_001652265.1 Rhizobium leguminosarum | reverse complement strand
GCGCTCCCTACTACGGCCTCTGCTGACTTCTCGCGCCGGCTCGACACCGTCGCCCTTTCAGGCGCAAAGCGAGATCTCCCCAGGTAAGAACGCACTCCTTCCCTGCACGACCGCCGGATTTACGCCACCGCCCCTTGGTCACAAGAGCTTCGCGGTTCGTTGCCCGCTCGCCCTGGTCGGCACCGCCTCATATCCGGTTCTTGTCCATCGGCCCGCAGTTTCGATCCACGCTTCCTCCCCACGGTTGGTCGCCCTTCCGCAGTTGCGCTTCTCTTCGCTCGCTATGACCAGCTTACGGTGGGACTTCCACCCACAAGAGTACGCCCGTGCTGGGCGCACAACGCAAAAAAGCCCGGCAAAACCGGGCTCTCTTCGAATTCCGTCGAGCAAAAACGATTAGAGGCCGAGGCCGCCGAAACGCTTGTTGAACTTGGAGACGCGGCCACCGCGATCCATGAGCTGCTGGTTGCCGCCAGTCCAGGCCGGATGCGACTTGGAATCGATTTCAAGGTTCATGACAGCGCCCTCCGAACCCCAGGTCGAGCGGGTTTCGTATTCGGTGCCATCGGTCATGACCACCTTGATCATGTGATATTCGGGATGGATGCCTGCCTTCATAACAATCTTCCTGCGATACCGGAGTTCAATTTGCCGCATGCAGTTGCAGCCACCGAACCGATTGAATAAATGAAGCCGCAGTCGTGATGGCTACGGCTTCCCATTAGGATGCGGTGCCTATACATGAAGGACGCCTAGATAACAAGAGCCTACAGGCCGCATTGCGTGGGTCCTGCGGGCGATCGGAGACGATTTGGCAGAGCAGGTACGGGCTGAGGAAAACAAAAGACGATCGCTGCAGCCGCTCGGCAGGCTGACGCCCTACGTCATGCGTTATCGCGCCATGGTGGCCGGTGCGCTGATGTCGCTGGCGCTTGCCGCCGTCACTTCGCTGGCGCTGCCGCTTGCCGTGCGTCGCATGATCGATCACGGCTTCACCCAGTCGGACGGTCGCTTTATCAACAGCTACTTCGCCATGCTGATGGTGATGGCCATCGTGCTCGCGGTCGCAAGCGCGCTGCGCTATTATTTCGTCATCACCATCGGCGAGCGCATCGTCGCCGATCTTCGTCGCGATGTCTTTTCCCATGTGACGAGGCTGTCGCCCTCGTTCTTCGATGTCAACCAGTCCGGCGAGATCGTCTCGCGCCTGACCGCCGATACCACGCAGATCAAGTCCGCCGTCGGCGCCACTGCCTCTGTAGCGCTCAGGAACCTCATCCTCTGTATCGGCGCCATGGGCATGATGATCGTCACCTCGCCGAAGCTTTCGAGCCTCGTCATCGGAGCGATCCCGCTGATTGTCTTCCCGCTCGTCGCCTTCGGCCGCTCGGTGCGCAAACGTTCGCGCGCCGCCCAGGACACGCTCGCCGATGCCTCCGCCTTCGCCAACGAGACGATCGCCGCGACCCGCACCGTCCAGGCCTTCAATGGCGAAGATGCCGCAGCGGCGCGTTACGGCACCGCCGTCGAATCCGCCTATGAGGCCGCCCGCGCAGCCATCCGCTCGCGCGCGCTGCTGACGGGGATCGCCATTACGCTGATCTTCGGCAGCGTCGTCGCCGTTCTCTGGGTGGGCGCCCACAGCGTGCTCGCCGGCACGCTCTCGGCCGGCACGCTCGGCCAGTTTCTGCTCTATGCCGTTATCTCCGCCGGTTCGCTGGGTGCTCTCTCGGAGGTCTGGGGCGAACTTTCGCAGGCAGCCGGCGCTGCCGACCGGTTGACCGAATTGCTCGACGAAGTCTCGCCGATCGCCGTCCCCGCCAGCCCGCAGGCTCTTCCTTCGCCCGGCCATGGCCGCGTCGAATTTTCCGGTGTGCATTTCGCCTATCCCGCGCGCCCAGGCAAATCGGCCATCCATGGCTTAAGCTTCGCCATCACGCCAGGCGAGACGGTTGCCATTGTCGGCCCTTCCGGTGCCGGCAAGAGCACCGTCTTTTCGCTGCTGTTGCGCTTCTACGATCCGCAGCAGGGTAGCGTGAAGATCGACGGTGTCGATGCGCAGCTGACGACGTCCGACGAGCTGCGCCAGCGCATCGCCATCGTGCCGCAGGATGTCACCATCTTTGCCGCCTCGATCCATGACAACATCGCCTTCGGCCGTCCCGGCGCCTCGCGTGACGAGGTCCGCGCCGCAGCCCTTGCCGCGCAGGCCGACGAATTCATCGCTCGGCTGGACAGGGGCTACGAGACCGAGGTTGGCGAACGCGGCATCATGCTCTCCGGCGGCCAGCGCCAGCGCATCGCCATTGCCCGTGCCATCCTGAAGAACGCGCCGGTGCTGCTGCTCGACGAGGCAACCTCCGCGCTTGACGCTGAAAGCGAGACGTTGGTGCAGAAGGCGCTCGACGGACTAGTGGACGGCCGCACGACGCTCGTCATCGCCCACCGCCTGGCAACCGTGCTGAAGGCCGACCGCATCCTCGTCATGGACCAGGGCCGCGTCGTCGAGGAGGGCACGCATCAGAGCCTGATCCGCCATGGCGGCATCTATGCGCGGCTGGCGCGGCTGCAATTTGACGCCGCCAATGAGGATGTGCTTGCCGCGGCGAAATAGCCGGCGCCACTTTTCCGGCCAACAGCGACTAAAGTCTGAACCCGCCACTCCTCCCCGCAGTTGTTTTTCGCGCGTCCCGCCCTAACCTCTTCATTCCCCGAGGTGGGGATATTGCTGCTGAAATCCTTGGGAGGAGATAGGAATGGCGCTTTCCGATATAACGCGACGTACGGGCCTTGCGCTCGGTTTCGGTGTGCTTGCGGCCTTTGCCGTCGGCGCCTCTGCCGCTGCTGCGGATTTTCCCGATCGCGCGATCACCATGGTCGTGCCCTTCGCGGCCGGCGGCTCGACCGACGTCGTCGCCCGCATCGTCGCGCAGAAGATGTCGGAGGATCTCGGCCAGCAGGTGATCGTCCAGAACGTCGCCGGCGCCGGCGGCAATCTCGGCGCCGGTAACGTCGCCCGCGCCGAACCGGATGGCTACACCATTCTGATGGGCACGGTCGCGACCCACGCCCTCAATCCGCTGATCCTGAAATCGACGCCTTATGACGCCGAAAAGGATTTCGCGCCGATCTCGCTGCTCGTCGTCGTGCCGAACGTGCTCGTCGTCAATCCGGAACTGCCGGCAAAGACCGTGCAGGAGCTGATCGCGCTGCTGAAGGCCGAGCCTGACAAATACAGCTACGCCTCATCGGGCAACGGCACGCCGCTGCATCTTTCCGGCGAACTCTTCAAGTCCATGGCCGGCGTCAGCATGCAGCACATCCCCTATAAGGGCGCCGGTCCGGCATTGAACGACGTCATCGGCAACCAGGTGCCGATCATGTTCGACAACCTGCCCTCCTCGTCGAGCCACATCAAGGCCGGCACCCTGCGGGCGCTGGCGGTGACCACGGCCGAGCGCGCGCCCTCCTTCCCCGACGTGCCGACCGTCGCCGAGTCAGGCATTCCAGGTTACGAGACCTATACCTGGAACGCGCTTTTCGCCCCGGCCAAGACGCCGAACGAGGTGGTGATGCGTCTCAACGTCTCGGCTAAAAAGGCGCTTGCCGACCCTGCCGTCGCTGAACGGATGAAGGAATTCAGCGCCACCATCGTCGGCTCGACGCCGGAGGAACTGGCTGCCCATGTAAAGGCCGAGCTCGCCAAATGGCGGCCGGTCGTCAAGGGCGCGAATATCCAGATGGAGTAATGTGAAAGAGCATGTAGCGGCATCCCTCCTTCACTTGCGTCCAATGGAAACGGTGGCAATTGGACGCTAGGCAACCCAATCCACATTAAGGCAGTGGAAAAGCTCGCCATTTTGATCTAGCCTCCGCTAAGCTGATGGTTGCAATTCAGCGTTTTGGGATTTCGGGAGACATCTATGTATAAATTCGAAGTCTATAAAGATAAGGCCGGCGAGTTCCGCTTCCGCTTCAAGGCATCGAACGGGGAGGCCATGTTCTCGTCCGAGGGCTACAAGGCGAAGGCGTCCGCCATGAGTGCCATCGAATCCATCAAGAAGAACACGCCTAGCGCCGAGGTCGTCGATCAGACGAAGGCCGAGTCCTGAGCAGACCGGCAGCGGCGGCGTGATTGCCGCCCTGCCCTTTCGCGCCGTTGAGCAGCGCTGGCGCCCTTGAGCCCGACCCGCTTGCAATTTTGGGTGCCGTTTTTCGTTTTCGCATATTTTTTGAAAGCCATGTCGAAAGGACGGGTGGCCGAGCCTCATTGTTTCGGAACGGCCGCGCCGCTCCGCCGGGCTTTACGGTTTTCGGGATCGCGATCCCCGCTATCGGCATGCCCGGATCAACGAAACAACGAGATCAGGAGTTTTCCATGCAATATGCTCTCATCATTCGCGAAGCCGCCGAAGATTTCGCCCGCCGCGGCGATCCCGCCTATCGCGACGGCTGGGTCGCCTACAGCAAGGCGCTTGCTCAGGCGGGGATCATGACCGGTGGCGCCGGGCTGACCGGCCCGGAGACGGGCACGATCGTGCGCCGCAAAGGCGAGGAACACGATGTTCAGGACGGGCCTTATCCGGAAGGCAAGGAACAGCTCGGCGGCTTCTATCTGATCGATGTTCCCGATATCGATACCGCGCTCGAATGGGCGACCCGCGTCCCGATCTCTGACAAGGGTTCGGTCGAGGTGCGCCCGCGCCTGCAGATGTGAGGCGGCAATGCCGCCCGATGCCGGACGCGCTGCCGAAAAGGTGGCGCGTCAGTCCTACGGCAAGCTGATCGCCTTCCTCGCTGCCCGCTCGCGCGACGTGCCGGCGGCAGAGGATGCATTGTCGGAAGCGCTGGCTTCGGCGCTTCGCGTCTGGCCGGAGCGCGGCGTTCCCGACAATCCGGAAGCCTGGCTGCTGGTGGCCGCCCGCCGCAACCTCATGCAGGCGGCCCGCCACCGCACCGTCGAAGCCAATGCGCAAACGACGATATCGGTCGCCTTCGAGGAAGCTGAGGAACGCATGAACGAAGCCGGCAACGCCGTCTTTCCCGATGAGCGGCTGAAGCTGCTCTTCGCCTGCACCCATCCCGCCATCGACAGCTCCGTGCATACGGCGCTGATGTTGCAGACCGTTCTCGGCATCCAGGCAAAGACCATCGCGCGGACCTTCGTCGTCGCACCAGAGGCAATGAGCCAGCGGCTGGTGCGGGCCAAGGTAAAAATCCGCGATGCCGGCATTCCCTTCGCCGTCCCGCCTCGCCTCGACTTGCCCGGGCGGCTCGCCGCCGTGCTTTCGGCGATCTACGCCGCCTACGGTCTCGGATGGGACGGGCTCGACGGGGAGAACGAACGCCATTCGCTGGCCGGCGAGGCGATCTGGCTCGGCCGTGCGCTTCTGGCGGTGCTGCCGGACGAACCGGAGGCGAAAGGCCTCCTCTCGCTGATGCTTCACTGCCAAGCCCGCCGGAGCACCCGGCGCGACAGCAACGGCCAATATGTGCCGCTGGACGAGCAGGATACGGCCGCGTGGAACGCGATCATGATTGCCGAGGCGGATGCGCTGCTGCGCAAAGCCGGAAACGTCGACCGTTTCGGCCCCTTCCAGTGCCAGGCTGCGATCCAGTCCGTGCATGCGGCGCGCCGGCTGTCAGGAACGACTGACTGGCAGGCGCTGACGACGCTCTACGCGGCGCTGGTGATGATGAAGCCGACGCTGGGTGCACGCGTCAGCCAGGCTGCGGTAATCGGCAGGGCCTCGAGCGCCGCTGCCGGGCTGGAGCAGCTCGACAAGCTCGATCGGCGCGACGTCGCAGCCTATCAGCCTTACTGGGCCGTGCGTGCCTATCTTCAGGCGCAGGCCGGCGACAAGACCGCCGCAGCCGACGCCTATATGACAGCGATCGGCCTCAGCGACAGCTCCGCCGTGCGCGACTTTCTCGCCGGCCGGTTAAAGGCCGTGCAGCGGTAATGTCAGCCCACTGCATAATTCCTTAAATCGGAATCGATTTAAGGAATTGTGCAGCCATTCAAAGTGTTACAGCGTCGTTTGCGCGTCTTCAAAGACGCACGGCGCTGTAATCACTTCTCGGTCAGCTTCAGCTCGATGCGGCGGTTGGTAGAGCGCGCATCCGGCGTATCTCCCGGCGCGATTGGCTGGAACTCGCCGAAGCCGGCGGCAACCAGCCGGTCGGCCGGCACGCCCTGTGCGATCAGGAACTTGACGACCGAAATCGCGCGCGCGGAGGAGAGCTCCCAATTGTCGCGATAGCGGCCCGTTCCGGCAAGCGGCACATTGTCGGTATGCCCGTCGACGCGCAGCACCCAGTTGATCTCCGGCGGGATTTCCTTGGCGAGATCGAGAAGGGCGGCGGCAAGCTTTGCCATCTCGGTCTGCCCCTCCGGGTTGAGATCGGCACCACCCGAGGGAAACAGCACTTCCGATTGGAAGACGAACCGGTCGCCGACGATGCGGATATTCTCGCGGTCCGAGAGGATCTCGCGCAGACGGCCGAAGAAGTCGGAACGGTAGCGGTTCAACTCCTGCACGCGTGCGGCGAGCGCCACGTTGAGGCGGCTGCCAAGATCGGCGATCTTGGTCTGCGAGACCCGGTCTTTCTCCTCCGACGCCTGAAGGGCTGCTTCGACGGCGGCAATCTGGCTGCGAAGCGCTGAGATCTGCTGGTTCAGCAGTTCGACCTGACTGAGCGCCCGTTCGCTCACCTGCTTCTGCTCGTCAAGCTCCTGCGTCATCGAGCCGATCCGCTTCTGCGCCGCATCCTGGCCGCCCGAACCGGCATTCAGCAGCGCCTGTAGCCGCGAACGGTCGCCTTCGGCACTGGCAAGCGAGGCCTGCAGGTTGGCGACCGAATCCTGGAGATCCTGGTTGCTGCCCTTTTCGAGCGCGAGAAGCTGCGTCAGCTCGTTGATCTGGCTGTTGAGGCGATTGAGCACCTCATCGCGTCCGGTGATCTCGCGGCTGAGGATGAACTGCCCGACGACGAAGACCGTCAGCAGGAACATGATCGAGATGAGCAGCGTCGACAGCGCGTCGACGAAGCCCGGCCAGTAATCCACCGTGCGTTCGCGGCGCCGGTTGCGGGCAAGAGCCATAGCTTACTTGCCCTCGCTCTTTTCCGCATGGCTGGCGCGGTCGCGCAAACGCTCGCCCCGATCGCCTGCACGCTCCTGCACGCCGATGCGTTCGGCGAGCCGGTCGAGCGTGCGGCGCATCGCCTTCGCCTCGTCCTGCTGTGCCTCGATCCAGTCGCGCAGCATCTGCTGTTCGTTGCGCATGTTCTTGACCAGGCCCTGAATACCTTCGGCAAGGCTCGCCATGGCGGCGACGGAACGCTGGCTGCCGGCGCCACCCTCTTCGGCGACCTTGCGCAGATAATCGGAGAGAGCTCGCATGTCGTCCGAGGAAGCACCGGAAACGGCGTCGAGAGCCGGGGCAAGATCGGAGCCGACATCCGTGACCGAGGACAGCCAGTTTTCCAGCTCCATGTAGAAGCGGTTTTGCGCGCGGCCTGCCTGCAGGTCGAGGAAGCCGAGAATGAGCGAACCTGAAAGGCCGAGCAGCGAGGAGGAGAAGGCCTGGCCCATGCCCGAAAGCGGCGTGGAAAGCCCTTCCTTCAGCGCCGAGAGCACGTCCCCTGTGCCGTTCGAGCCGGCATCGAGCGACTGGATGACGACGCTGATCGAACCGATCGTGCCGATGAGGCCCCAGAAGGTGCCGAGCAGGCCGAGAAAGACCAAGAGGCCGATCAGGTAGCGTGAAACGTCGCGCGATTCGTCGAGGCGGCTGGCAATCGAGTCGAGGATCGAGCGCAGCGCCGTCGTCGACAGCGACACCGAGGACTTACGGCTGCCGAGCAGCGCCCGCATTGGCGCAAGCAGCCGCGGATTGCGGTTGACCTTGTCGGCACTGCCGGCGGCGCGGAACGAATTAAACCAGCGCACCTCGGGGCGAAGCGCCAGTACATGGTTGAAAACAAGGATGATTCCGACCGCGAGAACGCCGACGATCAGGCCGTTGAGGCCCGGATTGTGCATGAAGGCGGTCTGCGTCTGGCGGAAGAGGATAGCGGCGATAAAACCGACGATGACGAGGAAAAGCAGCATCGTCCAGAGGAAGGGCATGGGGCTCGAAAGCCTGTTGGCATAAATGCCCGCCGTCTTTTCGGTGGAGCCGATCTCCGCCACATTCACATTTTCCATAGGTTACGCAGCCTCCGGATTCCCTGCTGGCGGAGACTAGAACAACATTGTGCCGAATTGAAGTATGCCGGGGCGAAAACCGTGACTTTACAACAGCCAGATTTTCGTTCGGTCACTTGGCGGGAACCGGCCGCTTGACGACTTCGATCAAGGCCTTGTGGATGATCTCGTTGCCGGCGACAATCGTGCCGCTCTCCAGCATCGTCGCGCCACCGTCCCAGTCGGTGGCGAAACCGCCGGCTTCGCGGATGAGCAGGATGCCGGCTGCCATGTCCCACGGCGCAAGCTCCGATTCCCAGAAACCGTCGAACCGCCCGGCAGCGACATAGGCAAGATCGAGCGTCGGCGAACCCAGGCGGCGGATGCCCGCCACTTCGCCCATCACGTGGCGAAGCTCGACCAGGAACTTGCCGTGATTGCGCTTGCCGAGCGCCGGCACGCCGCAGCCGATGACGCAATCCGACAGCGCCCGGCGCGCGGCAACGCGCAGGCGCCGATCGTTGAGGAAGGCGCCGCCGCCGCGCTCGGCGGTATAGAGCTCGTCGGTCGCCGGATTGAAGACGACGGCGGCAACGATCTCGCCGTTGCGTTCGAGCGCGATCGAGACAGCGAAGGCCGGGATGCCATGCAAGAAGTTCGTCGTGCCGTCGAGCGGGTCGACGATCCAGCGATGCGCGCCGTCCGTGCCCTTGATCTCTTCGCTTTCCTCGCCGAGGAAGCCATAGGTCGGACGCGCCTTGAGCAGCTCTTCCCTGACGATCTTTTCGGCCTTGCGGTCGGCGGTGGAAACGAAGTCGCCCGGTCCCTTCACGGAAACCTGCAGGTTCTGCACTTCGCCGAAATCACGCCCCAGCGACTTTCCTGCCTTGAGGGCAGCCTGAACCATGACATTGAGAAGAGCTGAACGAGCCATCGGGCATTTTCCTTGGGACTGATACGAGGTGCGCGCTGCCAGGGGCGGGAAGTGTCCCTGAACATGCATGACAGGCAGCGCTGCATTGATTGGCGGCCTCAAGACCACAAAATCGCGGAAATTTCAAGGGGAGCCACGCATGGCTGCCCTGCGGTGCCGGAAACCGGCGGCTATGCTCCGTTTCGTCGAAATCGATCTCAGAACTTCTGTTGCGTCATCAGCACTTCGCGAGCGATCTGATCGAGCGGCAGGATTCGGTCGACACCGCCTTTGGCGATCGCCTCCTTCGGCATGCCGAAAACAACGGAACTCGCCTCGTCCTGCGCCACCGTGTAGGCGCCGGCCTGATGCATTTCCAGCATACCGCGCGCGCCGTCGTCGCCCATGCCGGTCATGATGATGCCCATGGCGTTCGAGCCGGCCGAGCGCGCCGCCGAGCGGAAGAGCACGTCGACCGAAGGCCGGTGGCGCGACACCAGTGGCCCGGTCTTCACACTCACATAGTAGCGCGCACCCTGGCGCTCGAGCAGCATATGTTTGTCACCAGGCGCGATCAGCACATGACCGCGCAGCACCGGATCGCCATCGACGGCTTCCTTGACCTCTACCTCACAGAGCCCGTTCAGCCGCTTGGCGAAGGCGGCGGTGAATTTCTCCGGCATATGCTGGACGATCACCATGCCAGGCGCATTGGCCGGCAGTTCCTCCAGGAACTCGCGCAGTGCTTCGGTGCCGCCGGTGGAGGCGCCGACGCAGACGACCATCTCCGTCGTCTTCGCCATGGCCCGCCCCGTCGGTGGCGGCAGCATCACATCCGCCGTCAGTTTCTTGGCCGGCCCCTCCGCTGAAGCGGAGCGGATAGTTCCGGCGGCGCGGCGGACGTTGGAAAGCCGTGCATGCGAAGCGCTCTTGACGACTTCGCGAATGCGCATCGCGTCGTCGGAAAGGCTGTCGGCGGCGCCGATCTTCGATTTCAGGATGACGTCGACGGCGCCGGCCTCCAGCGCCTGGAGCAGCGTTTCCGAACCCGCCTCCGTCAGCGACGAGCACATCACGACAGGGATCGGCCGCTGCGCCATCAGCTTGCGCAGGAAGGTGATGCCATCCATGCGCGGCATCTCCACATCGAGCGTAATGACATCCGGGATCTCTTCTTGCAGCTTCCGCGCCGCCATGAAGGGGTCGGATGCGACCGCCATGATCTCGATATCGGGATCCTGCTCCAGCACATGGGTCAGCGTCTGGCGGATGCTCGCGGAATCGTCGATGATAAGGACGCGGATTTTCTTAGCCATGAATGCCCCTAATGCATGCCGTCCAGAAGTGCGCAGCGGTTTTGGGATAACGTGATGCGCTTTAGATACGCTGAAACACCGTATTCGAGACCTGTTTCAACGGCAGATCGAAGCCGGTGATCGATTCAGAATGGCCGATGAACATGTAGCCGCCCTTCGCCAGGCAGGCACAGAGGCGGTTGAGAACACCGGCCTGAGTCTGCTTGTCAAAGTAGATTAGCACGTTGCGGCAGAAGATGACGTTCATCAACTCGCCGATCGGGTATTTCTCGTCCATCAGGTTCATCCGGGCAAAGCCCACCTTGCTGCGCAGTTTCGGCGTGATGCGCACCTCCCGCCGATCCGGCTGCTTGGCCGTCAGCACATATTTGCGCTGCAGGTCGCGCGGCACCGGCGCGATCAGATCTTCCGGATAGATGCCCCGGCGCGCCGTCTGCAGCACATCGGTGGAAAGGTCGGTGGCCAGCACGCTGTAGGAGACGTTATTGCGGCTTTCAGCGAATTCCGCCAACACCATCGCCATCGTATAGGGCTCGGCTCCCGTCGAGCAGGCCGAACTCCAGGTGCGGATGGTCCGAACGCCGCTGTTGGCGATCGTTGGCAGCGCGACCGTCTGCAGATAGTCGAAATGTTTGGCTTCGCGGAAGAAGTCGGTCTTGTTCGTCGTCACCACGTCGATCAGGTAGACGGTTTCCTGGTCGAGGCCATCATGATTGAAGAGGAAGTCGCAATAATCGTCGAAGGTCGCATGGTTGGTTGCGCGAAGGCGGCGCCTCAGCCGCCCTTCAAGCATCGTCAGCTTGGTCGACGGCATCTTGATGCCGCTATAATCGTAGATGAACCGGGCAAGCTTATCGAAATTGCGCTTGCTGATCCGGTCGCCCGGCAATTGGGTTTCCACCGCTGCCATGCTCATAGAACGCAGTACTCCGAGTTGATGCGGTCAGGCCGCTGATTGCAGTGCCGAGGCGTCCTCGCGCGACAGCAACCGTGCGAGATCGATGATGACGACGAAGCCGTTTTCACGACGAACGACGCCGGCGATATAGTCCGAGCGCCAACGCACGCCGATATCAGGCGCCGCCTCGATCTGCTCGTGCCGGAATGGCGTGACCTCGAAGACGCGGTCGGCAACGAGGCCAAGGGTCAGGAGCCGGCTTTCCATCGGCACGTCGAGGACGAGCACCCGCGTGTGCGGCGTCGGCACCGTCTTCGTCATGCCGAGCTTCAAGCGAAGATCGATCGTCGGCACGCCCTGCCCGCGCACGTCGCGCAGACCGAGCAGATAGTCGGGACCATTCGGAATCTTGAAAGCTTCCGCATAGTCGAGGATCTCCCGCACCACCTCAACCGGCACGGCGAAAATCTCCTCGCCGAGGCTGAAGGTCACGAATTGCGCTTCCAGAGATGTCGTGGCCATGATCATGCGCTTTCCTTGAACTCGGCGTCCCCATCATCGGGACCGCCCATGGAGAGATCGAGAGCGAAGCCTTTGGCCCGCGCCTGCTGGCCGGCGACGCTATTGGCAGCCGGCTTCTTGGAGATAGGCTTGCGGCCGGCGGGAGCCGTGCTGCGCACCGTGACCTTGGCGGCTGGCACGCGATGCTGGCGATGGCTTGCCGTATCGACCTTGAAGAAGGCGATCGAGGCCTGCAGTTCTTCCGCTTGGGTCGCGAGCTCTTCCGAGGTCGCTGACATCTGTTCGGAAGCACCGGCATTCTGTTGCGTCACCTTGTCGAGCTGCTGGATCGCTTCGTTGATCTGCGAAGCGCCGACATCCTGTTCGCGGCAGGCGGCGCTGATCTCGGAGACCAGTTCCGCCGTCTTGCGGATATCGGGCACCAGCCGGCCGAGCATGTCGCCGGCTTCCTGAGCGGCCTTGACCGTATCGCCCGACATCGAGCTGATTTCGGCAGCGGCCGACTGACTGCGTTCGGCAAGCTTGCGCACCTCCGAGGCGACGACCGCAAACCCCTTGCCGTGCTCTCCGGCGCGCGCTGCTTCCACAGCGGCGTTGAGCGCCAAGAGATCGGTCTGGCGGGCGATCTCCTGGACGATGCCGGTCTTCTGGGCGATCGTGCGCATGGCGTCGACGGCGCGCGTCACCGCTTCACCGCTCATCTCCGCGTCCTTGGCCGACTGGCGAGCGATCTTCTCCGTCTGAGCGGCGTTATCGGCGTTCTGCTTGATGTTGGCGGCCATCTCTTCCATCGAGGCGGCAGCCTCTTCGGCCGACGCCGCCTGTTCGGTGGCGCCCTGCGACACCTGCTCGGAGCTCGACGACAGCTCCTGGCTGCCGGCCGAGACATTTTCTGCGGCAGCGGCCGCGTCGGAGACGACGCCGCGCAGGCGCTCGACCATCTGCTCGAGCGCAATGCCCAACGCGTCCTTGTCGGAGAGCGGCTTCGGAGACACCGTCAGGTCGCCGTTTGAGATCTGATTGGCAATCTCCGCAGTGTTGCGAAGATTATCCG
This sequence comes from Rhizobium leguminosarum, assembly GCF_001652265.1. GTDB lineage: Bacteria > Pseudomonadota > Alphaproteobacteria > Rhizobiales > Rhizobiaceae > Rhizobium > Rhizobium leguminosarum_D. The sequence goes on along the minus strand of NZ_LWBS01000417.1, from coordinate 241,233 downwards.
TCATCATGTTGATCGTGTTCACGAGATCCTTGATCTCGTCATTGCTCTTGATCTCGATCTTCTGGTTCAGGTCGCCAACGGCAACAGCGCCGGCAACGTTCATGATCTTGCGCAGGCCGCTGTTGATGCCGAGCGCGATCCACAATGCGGCGGCAAAAGCGATGACGGAAGCGCCGATAGCGATGCCAATCAGCAGGTTCCTGGTGGAGCCATAAAGGGTTTCGGTGTCGTCGTCGGCCTGTGCCATCGACTTCTGCTGCTGCGTAACGAGCGACGCAAAGACGTCTTCCAGTTCCGTAACGATGGCGCGAACCTCTCCTGACGACAGGGCATTGGCCCCTGCCCTGTCACCACTTTCCTGGATGGAGGCGACTTTGTGAGAGCCTTCGGTGAAACGTCTGGCCAGTTCGATCAGCCTGTCCCAGGTGGGCTTGCCGTCAGCCGTTGCGAGCTGTTCGCCGGCCGTCGCGAAGCTGAGCATTTCATCCATGCTCTTCGCCGAGTTCTGATAATTCTTCCCGGCCACCTCAGGATCCATTTCCAGGAGGGCATTCTTCTGCCAGCGAATGGCATTGAGCTCCGCAGCTTTTGCTTCCAGGGCGAGTTCCAGGCTTTTTGCAGGACCCGCGACAAGGTTGCCGACAGCATCGTTCAGCGAGCTGAGGCTGATGATCCCATACACCGCGCTGCCCACCAGCAACAAAATGACGAAGCCGAACGCGGCCGCGAGCTTAAGCTTGATCGTGATACGCATCTCAATATCCTTTGTGAGAGCGACGTAATAAGTTTGAACCGGCTATTCCTTGATGCGGCGTCATGCAGCAAAACGTTCCGGCAGGCGACGACATGTTCACGGATCTCCGTGCCGGCACCCACAAACGCCGGAAGCATGCGTCGCGGGCGCACTGGCTGGCCCGCGACAAGAGCGAACGGGAAGCCCTATGCGCTTTCCCGGAAATCATCGTCCGTCGTGTCGGGCCCACCCATCGATAGGTCGAGAGCAAAGCCTTTGACACGGGCCTGCTGGCCGGCGATCGTATTGGCGGGCGCTTTGCCGACCGGTTTGCGTGGTGCTGCCGGAGCCGGGCTACGGACGGTGACTTTGGCGGCCGGCACGCGATGCTGGCGATTGCTTGCCGTATCGACCTTGAAGAAGGCAATCGAGGTCTGCAGTTCCTCCGCCTGGGAGGCAAGTTCCTCGGAGGTTGCCGACATCTGCTCGGAAGCACCGGCATTCTGCTGCGTCACCTTGTCGAGCTGTTGGATCGCTTCGTTGATCTGGGCAGCCCCGATATCCTGTTCACGGCAGGCCGCACTGATCTCTGAGACCAGTTCCGCTGTCTTGCGGATATCGGGCACCAGGCGGCCCAGCATGTCGCCGGCTTCCTGGGCAGCCGTGACCGTGTCAGTCGACATGGCGCTGATTTCCGCAGCAGCCGACTGACTGCGTTCGGCAAGCTTGCGCACTTCCGAGGCGACGACCGCAAATCCCTTGCCGTGTTCACCCGCACGAGCAGCTTCGACGGCTGCATTCAGAGCGAGAAGGTCGGTCTGGCGGGCTATCTCCTGGACGATGCCGATCTTCTGGGCAATCGTGCGCATGGCGTCGACGGCGCGGGAGACGGCCTCGCCGCTGGCTTCCGCATCCTTGGCCGACTGGCGGGCGATCTTTTCCGTCTGGGCGGCGTTATCGGCGTTCTGCTTGATGTTGGAGGCCATCTCCTCCATCGAGGCGGACGCCTCTTCGGCGGACGCCGCCTGTTCGGTGGCGCCCTGCGATACCTGTTCCGAGCTTGCCGAAAGTTCCTGGCTGCCGGAAGAGACGTTTTCGGCAGCGGAGATCGCGTCGGCGACGACGCCGCGCAGGCGCTCGACCATCTGTTCGAGCGCGATGCCCAGCGCATCCTTATCGGAGAGCGGCTTCGGAGACACCGTCAGGTCGCCGTTCGCGATCTGGTCGGCGATGCCGGCGGTGGTCCGCAGGTTGGAGATCATGCTCTGCATCGCGATGCCGAGCGCATCCTTGTCCGAAAGCGGCTTGGCGTCGGTGCTGAGGTCGCCCATGGCGATCTGGTCGGCAAGTGCTGCCGTGGCGCGCAGATTGGCAGTCATGGCATTGACCGTATTGATGAGATCCTTGATCTCGTCATTGGTCTTGACATCCACCGTCTGGTTGAGGTCGCCGATCGCGACGGCGTTTGCGACGGTCGTGATCTTCCGCAGACCGTTGTTGATGCCGAGCGTGATCCACAATGCAGCGCCGAGAGCTATGAGCACGGCGATACCGGAAGCGGCGCCGAGGATCAGCTTCGTCGAGCTGTAAAGATCGGTGTTCGACTGATCTGTCGCCTTCATGCCCTTGCGCTGGATCTCGATGAGTGCGGCAATCGCGTCACCCATGTCGTTGGTCATCGCGCGCAGGTCGCCGAGCGACAGCGCCAGTGCGCCGGCTTGATCGCCCCTGGCGTCAAGCTGCTGCAGTTCGGCGGATCTGTCGCGGAATTTCGCACCGATCGTCAGCAGCTTTTCCCAATAGGGCTTGCCTTCGGGCGAGGCGATCGCAAGGCCGGCATCGACAGCATCGAACATGGCCTGCAAGTTCTGGTCGGCTTCCTTGTTGAAACCGGCAGTCGCGTCGGGATCCGTGGAAAGCAGCGCGTTCTTCTGGGCGCGGATGGCGTTGACTTCGGCAACATTGGCGTTCAGCGCAAGTTCCAGGCGGCGCATCGGGCCGTCGATCATATTGCCGCTTGCCTCGTTCAGTGTGCCGAGACTCAGGCTTCCATAAACCGCAATGCCGATCAGCAGCAGCGTCATGATGCCGAAGGCAAGACCCAGTTTGAGCTTGATGGTGAAACGCATGTGATACCCCCTATTTGCGGTCAAAACGAATGGATAGAGACACGTCCCATCGGTGGGGCGTCGAGCTTGAAAGTGATGTGTCTGAAAAGGGGGAAAGCGACTACATTCACTTCCCGGCAGCCGGAAATCTATCGATCGCAGCGCCAACGCCTACATGCGTTGGGGGATATTCCCGTCTCGGGCCGCCGGAGCAGCCCGAGGGATCACTTTGAGGCGAAGGCGCTCAAGCGCTTTCCGCGGGAGAGCTAGCCTCTCCCGGGCAGCGCTTATGCGCTCTGCCTGAAATCGTCGTCGCTGGCGTCTGGACCGCCCATCGACATATCGAGAGCAAAGCCTTTGAGACGCTGCTGCTGAGCCGAAACCGTCTGGCCACGGCTCTGGCTGTGGGCCTGCGGGGCGGGTTTGCGGACAGCGTCCGGGGCCTTGAGCACCTTGGCCGAAGCCTTTGGCTGGGTCTTGTGGGCACCAGGCCGCGCGCTGCCTGCCGTATCGACCTTGAAGAAGGCGATCGAGGTCTGCAGTTCCTCCGCCTGGGAGGCGAGTTCCTCGGAGGTTGCCGACATCTGCTCGGAAGCACCGGCATTCTGCTGCGTCACCTTGTCGAGCTGCTGGATCGCCTCGTTGATCTGCGAGGCGCCGATATCCTGTTCGCGGCAGGCCGCACTGATCTCGGAGACCAGTTCCGCCGTCTTGCGGATGTCGGGCACCAGCCGGCCGAGCATGTCGCCGGCATCGGCGGCAGCTTTGACCGTGTCGCTCGACATCGAGCTGATTTCGGCAGCGGCCGACTGACTGCGTTCGGCAAGCTTGCGCACTTCCGAGGCGACCACCGCAAAACCCTTGCCGTGTTCACCCGCACGAGCGGCTTCAACGGCGGCGTTGAGAGCTAAGAGATCGGTCTGGCGGGCGATCTCCTGGACGATGCCGATCTTCTGGGCGATCGTGCGCATGGCGTCGACCGCACGCGTCACCGCTTCACCGCTCATCTCCGCGTCCTTGGCCGACTGGCGGGCGATCTTTTCGGTCTGGGCGGCGTTATCGGCGTTCTGCTTGATGTTGGCAGCCATCTGCTCCATCGAGGCAGAAGCCTCCTCGGCCGAAGCGGCCTGTTCGGTTGCGCCCTGCGATACCTGTTCCGAACTCGCCGAAAGTTCCTGGCTGCCGGATGAGACATTGTCGGCGGCCGATAGTGCGTCGGCGACGACGCCGCGCAGGCGTTCGATCATCGTGTTGACGTTACCCAGAAGCTCGCCGATTTCGTCGCGGCTGGTGATGTCGGCCATTTTCGTCAGATCGCCTTCCGACACTTCGCGAACCACGGTGTTGGCCCGGCTGAGGCCCCTGCTGATCGTGCTGGCGATCCAGAAGGCAGTAATGGCCGCAACCAACAGGGCAACGGCTGCCACCGCCATCATCATCATGCGTGTGGCCGCATACTGCGCGTCGGCGCTATCGTCGGCAGCCTTCATGCGCTGCTTTTCAAGTGCCAGGATTTCGCCAAGCGTCGAGTCGATATCGTTGGCAGCGGCCCGCGCAGCCGTCACGGAAATGGTATTTGCGCCTTCGGCATTGCCGGCCTTCACATAGTCGCGGATCTGATCGTCAGCCGCATTGAAGGTCTTGGAAAGTTCGGCGATGCGCGCCCAGCGCGCCTTGCCCTCTTCCGTTGCCAGCGCCAGCACCTGGCCGAAGGCATCGGTAAAGTCCTTGCGGGCCTGATTGCCCTTGGCGATCGCAGCCGCCGTTTCGTCGGCAGTGCGGGCGGTGAGCAGGTTCTTCTGCTGGCGGATGGCCTCGAGCTGGGCAATGTTGATTTGCTGGGCGAGGTCGAGACGGGCTGCCGGACCGGCGAGGAGGTTGCCAATCGTGTCGTTCAGCGATCCAAGGCTGACGATGCCGTAGGCAGCGGTGCCCATGAGTATGAGGATGATGAAGGTGAACGCGGTCACCAGTTTTGTCTTGATTGTCAATCGCATCGGTCTAACTCCAACTTGAACTCAGCCGACATCAGCTGGCGGCTCCTGCCGCATTGTGCCTCGATGAAAAAATCGCCTGCAGATTAGGGAGAATGATAAATTCTCCGCCCCTCTTCACCAGGCAGTTGATGTAATCGGCGCGCCAGCGCATGCCGATGCTCGGCGGCGCCTCGCTCGCGGACTTTGCAAGTGTCGTCACCTCGTTCACCTTGTCGGTTCTGAGGCCGACGAGCGTCTGCTCGCCCTGCAGATCGATCTCGATGACGATGATGCGGCTGTCGATCGTCGCCTCCGCTGCTTCCATCCCGAAGGCGAGACGCAGATCGGCGAGCGGAATGACCTTGCCGCGAAAGTTGATGACGCTGGCGACGAAGGGCTGACTGCCCGGCACCGCGGTCTCAGGAAGCAGGTCCAGGATTTCCTGAACGATGACGGCTTCCAGCGCAAAGGTTTCGCCGTTGAGATCGAAGGTCAGGACCTCGACTTCCTCGGCATAGCTCCAGTGATTGTCGAATCGTTCGGCTGCTGCTGTTGCACTCATCCTGCTACACGCAATTGCGCCTCCTGTTGCTGACCCGCGGCAACCAGGTGCCCGACGTCGAGAATGAGCGCGACGCTGCCGTCGCCGAGAATGGTCGCGCCCGAGAAGGTCGCGACGTTATTGTGCAGTTTCGACATCGACTTGATGACCGTCTGGTGGTCGCCGATGATCTGGTCGACGACGAGACCGACGCGCTCCGTGCCTGTGGATATGACGACGACCTTCTGGTGCACGTCGGGCTTGGTGCCGGTGCGGAAGAGATCGCGCAGGCGCAGGAACGGCACCAGGCTGTCGCGCAGCGAGATGAAGCTGCGGCCGCGCGAGCGGAGATCTTCCTCGAGCGACAGTTCGAGGCATTCCTCGACCGCCGAGAGCGGGATGACGTAGCGGCCGGAACCGACGCGTACCAGCAGCCCGTCGATGATGGCGAGCGTCAGCGGGATGCGCAGCGACACTTCCGAACCCTGCCCCGGCAGGCTGACGATATCGATCGCGCCGCGGAGCGCTTCGACCGTCTTCTTCACCACATCCATACCGACCCCGCGGCCGGACAGATTGGTGATCGCGGCAGCCGTCGAGAAGCCAGGGGCGAAGATCAGCTGCAGCAGCTCGGAGTCGGAAAGCGGCTGGCCGGGCTGGATGAGGCCGGAGGATTCCGCCTTGGCGCGAACCCGTTCACGATTGATGCCGCGGCCGTCGTCCTTGATCGAGATGATCACTTCGCCGCCGGCCTGGCGGGCCGAAAGCGTCACCGTGCCGGCTTCGATCTTGCCGGAGGCAAGGCGATCGGCGGGCGTTTCGAGGCCGTGATCGATCGAGTTGCGCACCAGATGCACCAGCGGATCGGCCAGACGCTCGATAACTGTTTTGTCGACTTCGGTGCTCTCGCCCTCCGTCACCAGTTCGATCACCTTGCCGGTCTCGCGGGCGAGATCATGGACGAGGCGGCGGAAACGGGAGAACAGGGTGGCGACCGGCACCATGCGCAACACCATCATCGTGTCGCGCAATTCGCCGGAGAGGCGTTCGATTTCTTCCGAAACGGAGCGTAGCGCGATATCGGTGCTGGCGCTGGCGAGCTGGCTGAGGCGCGATTGCGCGATGACGAGCTCGCCGACGCGATCCATCAACTCGTCGAGACGCTCGGCCGGAACGCGGACGTTCTCGGCCGCCTTCGCCTGGCTGACGGCGGCGGGCGCCTCGCGCTTGGCCGGAACCGCCTCGACAGGACGGAATTCCGGGACGGCCGCCGGCGGAACGGGCGCCGCCGATGCCGCGGCGACAGGCGCAGGGGCTGCCTTTTCATCGGCCGAAGCGACGGCTGCCGCTGTCGGCCCGTCGATCTCCTCGACACTGAGTTCCATGTCATCGAGCACGAAGATGAAGACGTCGTCGATCGCCGAACGGTCTTGCTCGCTAGTCAGCGTCACGTCCCAGGAAATATGGAGATCCGTCGGAGTGAGCTCGTCAAGCGCCGGAATGGCCGAGGTATTGGCGCGCACGGTGCATTCGCCGAGATCACGCAGCTCGTCCAGCAGACCGAGCGGGTTGGTGCCGTTGGCCATCGAATTGGCAGGCAGGCTGAAGCGGATGCGCCAGCTGTTCTTCTTCTTCGCCGGCGTCTCGCGCACGGCTGCGGGTGCCGGAACAGCGGCCGGCACCGCTTCCTTGCCGCCGACGGCGGCCTGCAACTGCGCCAGAAGCTTATGCCCAATATCGCCATGATCGGCGTCCGGCTGGTCGACGAGGGCACGCATATGGTCCTGAGCGGCAAGGACGGCGGCGACGAGTTCGCTGGTCGCCGCGACCTCGCCCTTGCGGACGCGGTCGAAGGCTGTTTCGCAATGATGGGTGAAGGCGGCGAGCGCCTCGAAACCAAACATCGCGCCGGAGCCCTTGAGCGTGTGGAGCCCGCGGAACACGGCGTCGACGAGATCCTTGTTGTCGAGCTGGTGAGTGAGGTCGAGAAGACCGGCCTCGATCGCTTCGAGGCATTCGGCAGCCTCCGTGCGGAATACGGCGACGGGATCGAGCGTACTCATCGTCCAAGAACCTTCTTCACGATCTTCACCAGGCTTTCCGGGTCGAACGGCTTGGTCAGCCAGCCCGTCGCGCCGGCGGCCTTGGCGCGCGCCTTGAGATCGGCGTCCGATTCCGTCGTCAGGAAGATGATAGGAACGCCGGCCTGCGCCGGCAGCTTGCGCAGTTCCTCGATCATCGTCAGCCCGTCCATGACAGGCATGTTCAGATCGGTCACGATCAGATCGAAGCTGCTGCCCTTCGCCGTCGCGAGGCCCTCTGCCCCATTGACCGCCTCGGTGACGCGATAGCCGGCATTGGTCAGCGTGACCTTGGTGGTCAGACGAATGCTGGCGGAATCGTCGACAGTCAGGATATTTGCACTCATAACGTCACCTCTTTATGCAACCAGAACTTTGCGTCTTCGCGATCGAAGGATTCGATGAAACCTGCGCGCTCAAGTACTTTCAGGACAGAGCCGCTGGCCGGCAAAGAAAGCTCGAACGTCTTTCCCTTAACCTTTGCTTGGCGACGCGAGGACTCGATGAGTTGAATGAAACTCAGATCCGCTTCTGCGCCTTCGGGAATGCTGATGATGATTGCATCGCGGTTATGAAATTCGTCGTTAAGCTTGGAATATAGTTCGGACACGTTACGAATGCTGAGCACGTCCGGCAAATTTATAGATTCGTAATATTGCTTCTGAGTATCCAATGCAGCCTCCTGGGCCAGAGAAATACTTGATGACCCTAAAAGGACTCTCACGGCAGCGTTAATGCGGGGTAAACAGCGGTTGTAGGAAACTGCCGTATAGCGAGTCCGGCGACTCCCAATTCTCATCCGGGATAAGTTGTATTTTTTTCTCAGAATTTAGAAATAAATAAAATAAAAACAATATGTTGAATCATCAAATCGAGCGTTGGGCTTTTACCGATACGCCATCAACATCTTTCGTTAATCACAACGCTGGCGAGTCCGGCGCGTTTACCGGACGTTTCCATCCTGCCCGTAAAAATAGAGTTGAATTGCCTGGATTTTAACAAAAGGTATAAAAGTGGCACACGCTCTGGTATCGCCGAACGCTGCAGCCTACACATCAGGGCGGGACATCAGCCAGACCCTGGAATCCGCCCGAGGCCAAGTCGAGGAACGTTTCCTCGAAGGTGGCACCGTGCTGCTGTCGGTTATGGATGTTCTCAACCGCTTGCTGAGCTCGCTCGAGAGCGTCACCACGGCGCTCGACAATAAAGAGGCGAGCGACACCGGCGCCGATCTCCGGGCCACGGTGGCGAGCCTGACGGCGCTGCCGATCACCGAGGAAGGCCGCCAGCAGGCGCTCGTCTCGCTGGCGCATACCGGCAGGGAACTGCGCAAGCACGTCGCTGACATGCAGGAGACGATGCGTTATCTCAGAACCTTCGCCGTGACCGTGAAGATCACCGGCGCCGGCATTGCCGAATTCGCCGGCTTCGCTCAGGAGATTCTGGAGCGTATCTATTCCGGCACCGATGAGGTCAACCGTTTCGCCACACATCTCGACAGTCTCGATAAGGAGGTCAAGCTCGCCGCCTCCTTTGGCGCCAGTGTTTCCAAGGGTTATGCCGATACCGTTCCGGCCGTCGCCGGGGCCTTGCGTGATGACGCCGCCAAGATCGCCGAACACCGCAAGGACCTCGGCGCCATTGCGCGCGAGGTCGGCGCGATTGCCCGCGCCGTGCAGAGCAAGGTCGCCTCGACGCTGTCTGCCCTGCAGATCGGCGATATCACTCGCCAGCGTATCGAGCATGTACAGGCCACTTTTTCGCTGCTTGAAGATTTCTTTGCCGGCGAGGATGGCGCAAAGCTCGACGCCGGCGCGCGCCGGCGCCTCCAGAACGTCATTCACCATCTGACCGCAGCGCAGATGAGCGACATGTGTGCAAATTTCCAGCGGGATTCTGAGAACGTCGTCAAGACGATCGCGAGTTTCGACCACGATATGCGGGAGATCCTCAGGCTGCGCGATCAGATGAGCGGTGAGAGCGGCGGGGCCGGCGGTAACTTCATGCGCGCGCTGGAATCCAGCGTTTCGGCCGCCCATGAAATCGTCAAGCAGGTCGACGCGGCAAGCCGTCAGGCCGACCTGGTCAGCCAGTCGACGATCGGCACGGCCGCTAAGCTCTCCGAATCGATCGGCAACATCCGCGCCGTCAAGACCGATATTCACTATATGGCTTTGAATACCAACCTGCGCTGCAGCCGCCTCGGTGAAGAAGGCAGGTCGATCAATGTCGTCACCGCCGAGCTGCGCATCTTCGCCGGCAAGCTCGACGATTCCGCCGACGCCATCGTCAATGGCCTGCCGGCGCTCGAAGCCGCGGCCGGGCGCGTCGCCCCCGCCGCCGATGCCGGAGCCGGCAACCTGGGAGAGAGCCTGACGTCGGCCGTCGGCAACATCCGCTCTGCAGCCAACCTGATGGAAAACGAGCTGAAGGTGCTCGCCGAGAACGGTCGCGAGGTCGCCACAAAGATCAGCCTGCTGATCGGCAAGCTCGATTTCCAGCATGACCTCGGCGAAGTCCTTGCCGGCTGCGCCGATCTGCTCGAAGGCGTCGCCGGCACCAATGTCGCCGATATTTCCGATCTCGCCGAGATGATCGCGCCGCTCGACCGCAAGATCTTCAAGCACTATACGATGGTCCAGGAGCGCAACATTCATCGCGATATCATCCCGGCAAGCGAGGGCAATACTCCCGCCCCCGCCGAGGCCGCCAAAGCCGAAAACGATGAAGACCTTTTCGCCGACGCGCTTTTTTAGGTTGGAACGCTATGGCGCCGCGCGTCTCTTCAGGCGCGCAAAGGACGCTGTAACACTTTGAACTGACGCATAATTTTGTCCTTAAATCGATCCCGATTTAAGGAATTGCGCAGTGGGCCGTCCGCCTGTCGTCAGCCGGATCGCCAAGCGGCCGCTATCGCCGCCGGAATTTGTTGGCAGCCTCGATCGCCGCCTTCTGCTGATCCTCCTCGATGCCGAGATAGAAATCCTCGAGCGCCGGATCGGCGAGCCCGGCCCGGCGCGACAGCACGTACCACTTCGCCGCCTCGATCGGAATGGGCGCCGTGCCGATGGCATTGATATAGAGATGGGCGAGCTTGTTCTGCGCAGCGACATTGCCGCCATTGGCGGCAAGTTTCAGCCATTCGAAGCCCTTGACGTAATCCTTCGGCCCGCCGACGCCGTTGACCAGCCAGATGCCGAGATCGAGCTGGGCCGTGTCGAACCCGGCGCGCGCCGCACGTGCCATCCACTCGCGGGCGAGCTTCTTCTTTTCCTCCGGCAGTTCTTTCAGCGTCGCATAGATCTGCGCCACGGCATATTGCGAATCGGCAATGCCCTGCTCGGCCGATTTCTCGTAGAACGGCAGTGCGAGCTTCAGTCCCTTGTCGCCGGGATTGTCGGCGATGAGAAGCTGCGCCCAGTTGAATTCCGCCGAAGGATTGCCGGCCTCGGCCGCCTTGCGCATGTAGTCGTCGGCCTTGACCTTGTCACGCGGCACGCCCTCGCCTTCCATCAGGATCAGCGCATATTTGAACATCGCCGCCGCATCGCCACCTTCTGCCGCCTTGCCGTACCAGAAGGCAGCATTCTTCACGTCCTTCTTGACGCCGAGGCCTTGCGAGAGGATTTCGCCGATCAGCGTCTGCGCCGCTGGATCACCGAGTTGGGCGCGCGGTAGCGCCTTGTCCATTGCCGTCAGGTAATAACCGCGCTGGAAGGCGCCGTAAGCCTCGTCGATCGGCCCCTTGTAATCCTTCTCCGGCGGCAGATCCGGCAGCTTCGCGCCCATACGGTCGAACACGCCGACACCATCGGAGGGCCCCGCGCCCGAGGCGGAAGGCCGGTCGGTGCGGAAGGTCGAAGCCGGCCCCGTGCCCGGCTGGCTGATGACGCTGTCCGGCGCCTGCGCCAAGACGACATCCGGTCCGGCCGCAACGAGGACAGCCATGCTGGCAAGGAGATATTTCAAAAGGCGGACGGGTGGGATCGGCATGAGCGCGATTTCAATCCTCAAACCGTGGCGCTTTTTCGTCAAGCAACGCATTGATCTCGGCGACGAGAGACGGCGCCCGGGCGGGCTCACCGAAGACCGCCAGCCGCAGCGCCACGAACTCCGCTCCGGTCTCGGCGACGGCGAGCGCCGAGGTTGGATCGGTGCCACCCATGACGATGCAGGGGATCTCGATCATCGAGGCCCACCATTCGCCGAGCGCAAGGTTCTTCGGATGCGCCTCCGGCTTGATGTCGCCATCGAGCTTGCCGAAGAAGATATAGTCCGGCCTGGCTTCGCCGATCTCCAATGCATGGTGCCGGTCGGCCGCGTTGCCGCCGCCGATGATCAGCTTCGGCGCGTGTTTGTCGATCGCTTCCGAAAGCGCCGCTACATTGCCGGAAATGTGCAAGCCGTCGGCTTTCGCGCGGCCTGCGACACGGCTGTCGCCTGCAATGAGCGCGGCTGCTCCAGCATCCTGGATCAATGGCACCAGCTTTTCGGCATGTTTCTGGAAGGTGCCGTCGTCAAGCCCATATTGCGGCACGATCACCGAGGCGACATCGCCGCCCTTCAGCGCGTCGGCAACGACCTTTGCCTGTTCATCGGCATCAGCGATATCAGGTACGATGAGCACAAGGCGGCAGCGGTTTTCCGGTTCGGTCATGATGTCTTTCCGTTTCCTGCGAATTCCCCTTCGAAATGAGGGATCCACACTCGTTTTGTGTGAGTAGTTCCGTTAGACGAGGCTTGCAAGAGGAGGACGTCGAAAGCATGCCGCAGGATTTGTCATTCTACTACGCCGCCGTGCCCGCCGTTCTGCTGGTAGGCCTCGCAAAGGGCGGCATGGGCGACGCTTTGTCGCTGATCGGCTTGCCCTTCCTCGCCCTCGTCGTCTCGCCGGTCGAGGCGGCGGCGATCCTGCTGCCGATCCTGGTCTTCATGGACATGATCTCGCTCGTCATCTGGCGCAAGCACGGCGACTGGGCGACGCTGAAGATCATGCTGCCGGGCGCCGTCTTCGGCATTGCGTTGGGCTGGGCGACCTCGGCGCTGGTTCCGGGCAACATGCTGCGCATCGTCATCGGCGCGGTGACCATCCTCTTCTGCCTGCGCTATTTCTGGAACAATTTCGGCCCGGGCGCCGGCAAGGTGATCCCACCGCGCGGCCAGCGTCCGGTGGCCGCCAGCCTCTGGGGGACATTTTCCGGTTACGGCAGCTTCGTTGCTCATGCCGGCGGTGCGCCCTTCCAGATCTATGCCCTGCCGCTCAAATTGCAGCCACGCGAATATACCGGCACCAGCGTGCGCTTCTTCGCGATCCTCAACGCCATCAAGCTGATCCCCTATTTCGCGCTCGGCCAGCTCGACACCCAGAATCTTGCGACCTCCGCGACGCTTCTGCCCTTTGCCCCGCTCGCCACCATTGCCGGCGCCTGGTGCGTGCGCCGCATGAAGCCACAGATCTTCTATCCCTTCATGTATGCGATGGCGCTGATCGCCGCCTTCCTGATCGTGCGCGAGGGCCTTGGCTGGTAGAAACCGCTAAAGCATGTCACGCAAGTGTGGAGCGGTTTTGCGCTAACGACATGCGTAAAAACAAAGACCTAAAGCGCGACGAGCGAATCTGAAGGATCGCGACGCGCTTTAGAAACCACGGCACGCTGCAATGCACAATTTCCTTGCTGGCGCGGCCGGTTTGACGTAGCGTTCCCGTCATGTCGAACACGGACCCTTTCTCTGCGATTGCCGATCCGAACCGGCGGTTTCTGCTGGAGGAATTGCGTCGCGCGCCACGGACGGTCAATGAGCTCGCCGAAGGCCTGCCGATCAGTCGCCCCGCTGTCTCGCAACACTTGAAGGCGCTGCTCGACAGCAATCTCGTTTCCGTGACCTCAGAAGGCACCAAACGCATCTACACGGTCAATAACCGCGGCTTCGACAAGCTCAATTTGTGGCTGGATCAATTCTGGGCCTGATGCAGGTTTCCCATAAGATCAAGGGATACCATGCAAATCATATGAACGCCATGTGAGACGTGGCGACCCAAAAGCGCCAGCCGCGATGCCGGATGCATCGGACTGGCGCAAATCTGGTGTCAAATCACCGGTTCTTGCTAATTCTTGGCGGAATGGATGGATTTACCTTGTTGCGCAAGATGATCGCCCGGCGACCCTTGGGAAGATTAGTGGACGGATGACTTAAGTCGCTGAATCTCGTCCTTGATGCGCAGCTTGCGGCGCTTGCATTCGGCAAGTTCCGTATCGGAAATAGAGGGAGATGTTCTGAGCGCGTGCAACTCTTCCTCGAGAGCGACATGCTTTTTCTGGAGTGACTCAAGATGAGCTTGAACAGTCATATGACCCTTCCTTCCTCTTACCCTCCCCGGCCAACATCGTCGGGGATCAAGGTGTCAACGGCCGGACTGTGACATATTTTTGAAGGCTTGTCGAAGGCCAAAAGATGGAGACTGGATGGCAATTTCATGATCAAGACTAACTAGCCGTTACCCGTATTTGGTGATAGGAGCTTGCGGAAATCATCGCCAGATCGGACAAGGTCCAGGGACGGTAACGGGGAATGCATATGGCCGATCAGGAACAGGCGGAAATCAGGCTCACGGTGGCGCGCCTGCGTCAGGAGCACGAGGATTTCGATGCCGCGATCAACGCCATGATCCAGACCGGATGCGATGCTCTGCGAATCCAGCGAATGAAAAAGAAAAAACTCGTCATCAAGGACAGGCTCTCCAAGCTGGAAGATCAGATCATCCCTGACATCATCGCCTGAGAGGGAATAGCAGCAACGATGACAGACAGACCACCCGTCGCCATCATCATGGGCAGCCAGTCCGACTGGGAGACCATGAAAAACGCCGCCGACACGCTGGAGGCGCTGGAAATTCCCTATGACGCGCGCATCATATCGGCGCACCGCACAGTGGACCGGCTGGTCAATTTCGCCAAGGGCGCACGCGCGGAGGGCTTCAAGGTCATCATCGCCGGCGCCGGCGGCGCCGCCCACCTGCCGGGCATGACCGCCGCGATGACACCGCTGCCGGTTTTCGGCGTGCCGGTCCAGTCGAAAGCCCTGTCCGGCCAGGACAGTCTTCTTTCCATCGTGCAGATGCCGGCCGGTATTCCTGTGGGCACGCTTGCCATCGGCAAGGCCGGCGCGGTCAACGCCGCGCTTCTCGCCGCTGCCGTGCTTGCCCTGTCCGACGAAGAAATCGCCGACCGGCTCGACGAATGGCGCGAGCGCCAGAGTGCTGCCGTCGCCGAATACCCGATGGACGACCTATGACGGCAAGAACGATCGGCATTATCGGCGGCGGCCAGCTCGGCCGCATGCTGGCCATTGCCGCCGCCCGGTTGAACTATCGCACGATCATCCTCGAGCCGCAGGCGGACTGCCCGGCCGCCCAGCTCGCCAACCGGCAGATTACCGCCGCCTATGACGATCCGGCGGCACTGGCCGAACTCGCCGATATCTGCGACGTCGTCACCTACGAATTCGAGAACGTGCCCGTCGCAGCCGCCGAAAGGCTCTCGGCGAGCGTGTCCGTCTTTCCGCCGCCGAAGGCGCTGGAAGCCGCCCAGGACCGCCTCGTGGAGAAGCGCTTTCTCAATGACTGCGGCATATCAACCGCCCGCTTCCACGCGATCGACAGCCAGGCCGATCTTGAGACGGCACTTAAGGATTTCAGCGGCCAGGGCGTGCTGAAGACCCGCCGTCTCGGTTATGACGGCAAGGGCCAGAAGGTTTTCCGCTCGGCGGCCGACAGCCCGGATGGCGCCTATGCCGCACTCGGCGGCGTGCCGCTCATCCTCGAAAGCTTCGTCGCTTTCGAGCGCGAGGTCTCGATCATCGCCGCGCGCGCCACCGACGGGACGGTCGCCTGCTTCGATCCCGCCGAGAATGTGCACCGCGGCGGTATCCTTCACACCTCGACGGTTCCCGCCGCGATCTCTGCATCGACGGCGGACGCCGCGCGCCAATCAGCCGAAAAGATCCTTGCCGCGTTGAACTATGTCGGCGTCATCGGCATCGAATTCTTCGTGCTTGCCGATGGCGGCCTGATCGCCAACGAGATGGCGCCGCGTGTCCACAACTCCGGTCACTGGACGGAAGCGGCCTGCGTTGTCAGCCAGTTCGAGCAGCATATCCGGGCCGTCGCCGGCCTGCCGCTTGGCAGTGCCGAGCGCCATTCCGACTGCATCATGCAGAACCTGATCGGCGACGATATCCTTGCGGTTCCCGACTGGCTGCGGCGCCCCGATACGCTGGTTCATCTCTATGGCAAGACCGAGTGGCGCCCCGGTCGCAAGATGGGCCATGTCACCACCTTGACGCCGAAACCGCCGGTTTTGGCCTGAGAAAACACCCCTGCGCCTTGGGAAAAACACCTTCATGTGGTTGACACGGAAAAGGTGACGGGGTATCTGCTCCCCCACCTAAACAGCGCGCCCGATGGCGCGCTTTTGATTGTTAAAGATACGGGCGAATGTGAATTCCCCCATAGAGATCGCGGATCAGAAAAATGAAGATCAAGAATTCGCTCAAGTCGCTCAAGGCTCGTCACCGTGACAACCGTCTGGTTCGCCGCAAGGGCCGCATGTACATCATCAACAAGCTGAACCCGCGCTTCAAGGCTCGTCAGGGCTGATTTCGCGCGTCCGGATCGCCCTGCCGCGTGAGCTTGCGCCGGCAGATATATCCGGTGGGTCGCTGCGGTGATCACGTCAAATTTGTTTGATCTTCGGCGCTGGCGGGCTAATATGTCCGCCATGCGCTTTTTTGCTTTGACATCAGCGGCGCTGCCGCTCGCCCTCATTTTGCTCACCTCCTCCTTTCCGGCCGCCGCCGCGGAAAAGCCAGCCGCTGCCACGAAAAAGGAGGTTATCGTCGAGCAGGCGGATGCCAACAATTCGCCGAAGCAGCACCTCGACCAGCTCTTCAGCCAGTTGAAGCGTGAACGCGATCCCGAAAAGGCCAGCGGCATCGCCAATGAAATCCGCATGGAATGGAACGATTCCGGTAGCGCCACCGTCAATCTGCTGATGCAGTGGGCCGACAAGGCGATCGAGGAAAAGCGCAATCCCGCCGCCCTTGATTTCCTCGATGAGGCGATCGCGCTGAAGCCCGATTATGCCGAAAGCTGGAACCGCCGCGCCACGCTGAATTTCGTCATGGGCAATTATCGCAAGTCGATGTCCGACATCGAACGTGTGCTCGATCTCGAGCCGCGCCATTTCGGCGCGCTCTCCGGCATGGCCGCGATCCTCAGCAATTCCGGCAACGACCAGCTGACCTTGAAGGCTTGGGAGCGTTTCCTCGACGTTTATCCTGCCGAACGCACTGCGCAGGAACAAGCCAACACGCTTGCGGAAAAACTCGCCGGCAACCGCACCTGATTCCTGGTCTGATATCTTGACGTCGGATCGCGCCGCGCAATTTTAGCATATGGAGGGAACGATATGGCGGTTGTCCGCCAGCAGGTCGTCCCGCAATTATCGCTCGTTGAGATCATGCTTGCAGAAGTTTCCGCTCTTCTCGCGCCGCTCGCCGCCGCCATCGGCTACTCCACTTATAAGGCGCGGCAATTCGAACACGCCTATCCGAATATCGGCGAACTGACGGATGTCGGCGGCTACCGCATGAATGCCGTCCACATCGAGCGTCCCGAAAATGCGGATCTGCCGGCACTGGTCTTCATTCACGGCGCCAGCGGCAATTTGCTCGACCAGGTCGTTGCCTTCCGCGCCGCACTCGAAGGTCGGGCGGAAATGCTATTCGTCGATCGCCCCGGTCATGGCTATTCCGAGCGCGGCGGCCCTGAGAACGCCGTCCCCTCCGGCCAGGCCGATGCGATCGCCAGACTGATGGAGAAACGCGGCATCGAGAAGGCTGTTATCGTCGGCCATTCCTTCGGCGGCGCGATCACCGCCGCCTTCGGCCTGCGCCACCCTGATAAGACCGCCGGCCTGCTCTTCCTCGCGCCCGCCACCCATCCCTGGCCGGGCGGCATCGACTGGTACTATCATGTGGCAACCGTGCCGATCGTCGGCTGGCTCTTCAACCACGCGATCGTCGTGCCTCTCGGTCTGAGCCGGCTGGAGCGCGGCACGCTGAATGTCTTCCGTCCCAATCCGCGCCCGGCCGACTACATCGAAAAAACGGGGCCGTCGCTGGTGCTGCGACCCAACGCTTTCCATAACAACGCCGCCGATTTCAAAAGGCTGCTCGCCTATGTGAAGGAGCAGTCGCTGCTTTATTCGCAGATCACAGCGCCGACCGTCATCATAACAGGCGACAGCGACGAGATCGTCTGGGAACACTTGCACTCGCGCGGCCTTGCCCGCGATATATCAGGCTCCGAACTCATCACCGTCAGCGGCGTCGGCCACAAGCCGGATTATCTCGCAACCGATGTCGCCATCGCCGCCATGGAGAAGATCGCCGGCAAGCCGCGCGACCTGCAGGCAATCGCCCGCAGGGCCGAGGAGAGGCTTGCCGCCGCCTCACGCGATCAGAGAGCCGCAGCCGTACTGTCGTTAGAGCCTACAGCGCCGCACGTCTTTTCCGACGCGCAAAACATGCTGTAGTACTTTGAATTGCCGCATAATTTTGTCCTCAGCATCGCCCGGAAACCTGCCTCAGGCGCCGAGACGCATGCCGCCGTCGCAGGTAACGACATGGCCGCTCATGAAGCCGTTTCCGATCAGGAAGGCAATCACCTCTGCAATATCCTCCGGCCTGCCGACACGGCCGACCGGCGTGCGGCCGGCGAAATCCGCAAAGACGCTGCCGCGCTGCTCGGGCGGCAGGAAACTCCACCACGGCGTATCGACGACCCCGGGGGAAACGCCGTTGACGCGCAACGGCTTCAATTCGGCGGCAAGCACCGGCACGATCGCCTCGATGCCGGCATTGACGGCCGCAAGCCCAGCCGTGCCAGGCATCGCAGCCTGCGCGCTGACCGCCGAAACGAAGGTGATGCTCTGCCGCCCGGCTGCAGCAGCGGCAGTGCCGCCTGGGCTGCTGCGGCATGCGGAATGAGCTTGGTCTGGAAGCCGGCAAGCAGGTCCGTCATGTCGAGCGTCGCAAAAGCTCCGGCACCGTGACCGCTGCCCATCGCCAGCACGAGATGACCGAATGCGCCGATCGCGGCAAAAGCCTCCCCGAGTGTGGAAAGCTCCATCGCATCAAGCACGACGCTGCGCAGATCGCCATCGAGCGATGCCTTCGCCGCCGCGAGCTTTTCGCCGTCGCGGCCCGCAATGGTGACCGTATAACCCTGTTTCAAAAGTAATTTCGCCGTGGCGAGGCCGATGCCGGAAGAACCGCCGATGACGACCACATGCTGCAAAGACATGATGCTGCTCCTTGAATTGATCGATCCGCAGGCGTTTGAACCACCCGCGGCGCCGGCATCATGCGCGGCCCGGAAACGGCAAACAGTTCCAGTTTTATCCTGGTATCGATACTGATATGATCACCGCCATGGACCAGAGAGCCGACACATTCGAAGCCCGCCGCCGTGAATTTGCAGCCTTTCTGCGCTCTCGCCGCGAGCGGCTGACGCCGTCCGAGGTGGGCTTGCCGGAGGGTTTCCGTCGGCGCACGCCGGGTCTCCGGCGCGAGGAGCTCGCCATGCTCGCCGGCGTCGGCACCACTTGGTACACATGGCTGGAACAGGGCCGCGACATCAGGCCCTCGACACAGGTGCTCAACGCCCTTGCCGATGCACTGCGCCTCGATGAGGCCGAACGCCGGCATCTCTTCACCCTCAACAATCGCCCTGCGCCGCAGGCTGTATCGTCCGCACCCGAATGCGTCGACGAGCCGCTGCAACGCATGCTCGCCAACCTGACCCACCAACCGGCCTATGTGCTCGGCCGCCGGTGGGACGTGCTCGCCTGGAACCGCGCCGCCGACATGCTGTTCGGTGGTTACGACACGCTCGACCGCGACGAACGCAACATCATGCATCGTCTGTTCGCCGACTCGGCGCATCGCCGGCTGCTCGTCGATTGGGAATCGGTTGCCCGCGTCTCGCTGGCAATGTTCCGCACCGACAGCGCACGTTATGCCGGCGATCCGGATTTCGAACGGCTGATCGCGCTACTGAAGCAGGCAAGCGACGAATTTCGCGACTGGTGGCAGCGCCACGAGGTCGTCAGCCCGCTATCCGGCATCAAGCGCATCAACCACCCCGTCAAGGGCCGCATGTCCTTCGAACATACCGGCCTGACGCTGACAAACCGGCCGGAGATGAAGCTCATCGTCTATACCCCGCTCGATGACGACGACACCAACCGGAAACTCGCCGAACTCCTGACGCTTTAGGATATATTTTTATCCATGTCGTCGTCTCAAACCCGCGACATAGTTTTGCGCGACATGCTTTAAAGCCAACCCCTTGCATTGCCTCGGACCGTTGCAGTCCCATATGTTTTTCCATCATTGTCCATAGGAGGGGAAATCATGGGCCGCCTGCATATCGGGACGATCTCCGTCATATCAGCATTCGCGCTGAGCCTGACCTCGGCTTTCGCCGCCTCGCCTGCACCCGTCGAAGCCGAGCACGGCATGGTGGTCACCGCCCAGCATCTGGCGACCGATGTCGGCGTCGAGGTGCTGAAAAGCGGCGGCAATGCCGTCGATGCAGCGGTCGCCGTCGGTTATGCGCTGGCGGTCGTCTATCCCGCGGCCGGCAACCTCGGCGGCGGCGGCTTCATGACCATTCGCCTGAAGGACGGCACCAAGACCTTTCTCGATTTTCGCGAACGCGCGCCGCTTGCCGCGACAAAAACCATGTATCTCGATGCCAAGGGCGATGTCGTGCCACGCGCCAGCCTCGACGGCTATCTCGCCGTCGGCGTGCCGGGCTCCGTGATGGGCTTCGAGAGCGCACGCGAGAAATACGGCACCAAACCTCGCCAGGAATTGATCGCACCGGCGCTCCGCTTCGCCAAGGAGGGCTTCACGCTGGAACAGGGCGATGCCGCAAGCTTTGCCGGCGGCGCCAAGCGCCTCGCCAAGGATGAGGCGGCAGCGAAAATCTTCCTGAAATCGGATGGTAAACCCTATGCATCGGGCGAAAAACTCCAGCAACCGGACCTTGCCGCCGTCCTGGCAGACATCTCCGAAAGAGGCCCCGACGCCTTCTACAAGGCCGCGCCCGCCGAGGCGATCGTCAAGGCGAGCCAGGCCAAGGGCGGCATCCTCGCCAAGGAGGATTTCGAGCAATATGCCGTGCGCGAGCTGAAGCCGATCGAGTGCAATTACCGCGGCTACGACATCATCTCCTCGCCGCCGCCTTCTTCCGGCGGCGTCATCATCTGCGAGATCCTCAACGTTCTCGAAGGCTATCCGCTCTCCTATCTCGGCTATAACTCGGCCGAAACCGTGCACATCATGGTCGAGGCGATGCGCTATGCTTATGTCGACCGTAATGCGGCGCTCGGCGATCCCGATTTCGTCGAGAACCCCGTCGAGAAACTGCTCGACAAGAAATATGCATCGGAAATTGCCGCCAAGATCGACCCCTACAAGGCCGGCACCTCGGCGAATCTGAAGCCGCTCGGCGGCAAGGAAAGCACCGAGACGACGCATTATTCGATCATCGACGACGAGGGCAATGCGGTTGCCGTCACCTATACGCTGAACGGCTCCTTCGGTGCCGGCGTCGTAGCACCCGGCACGGGTGTGCTGCTCAACAACGAGATGGACGATTTCACCTCCAAGCCTGGCGTGCCGAACCTCTACGGACTGGTGCAGGGCGAGGCCAATGCGATTGTCCCGAAGAAGACGCCGCTCTCCTCGATGAGCCCGACGATTGTCACCCGGGACGGCAAGCCCTTCATGGTGATCGGCAGCCCCGGTGGCTCGCGCATCATCACCATCACGCTGGAGGCGATCCTCAATGTCGTCGATTTCGGCATGGATATCAGCCAGGCGGTCAACGCCCCGCGTCTCCACCACCAATGGCAGCCCGACAAAGTCTTTCTCGAACCCTATGCACTTTCGCCGGATACGGAAAAGACGCTCGCCGCGATGGGCTACAGCTTCGATGGCGGCAATGACGCGCCGCAATGGGGCCAGGCCGCCGGCATCCTCGTCGGCGGCAAAACCCTTGCTGCCATCGAAAAAGGTGGCGGCGCCCGCTACAACGGCGCCATGGACAGCCGCGCAGCGGAAGGTTCGGCAAGCGGCTACTGACGCTTCGGGATCGCCTGATCAAACACTCGGTGGAAGCGCAGCGCGGCTGAAGAAGCAGCGGTGGCACCATTCATGTCACCGTGACAAAGTCGCCGTTCACAATTGGCTTGCCTCGCCCTATGCATGGGCGAACCCGCAAGCAGAAAGATTCCCGAATGGCCAGCATTGAAATGATTGTCGCGGCCCGCGCCCGTCTGCGCGGTCATATCAGGCGTACGCCGCTTCTCTCCTCCCCTTTCCTCAATGAGATCGCCGGCCGGCGCCTGTTCGTGAAGGCGGAATGTCTGCAACATTCCGGCTCGTTCAAGTTTCGTGGCGGCTGGTCGGCCGTCTCCGGCCTCGATCCGGCCGTGCGCTCCAAAGGTGTCATCGCCTTCTCCTCCGGCAACCACGCCCAGGGTGTTGCGCTTGCGGCCAAGCTGCACAACATTCCCTCCGTCATCATCATGCCGAGCGATGCGCCGAAGCTGAAGATCGCCAACACCCGCGCCTTCGGCGCCGAAGTGGTGCTTTACGACCGCGTCAACGAGGATCGCGACGAGATCGGCGCCAGGCTTTCGGCCGAGCGCGGCCTGACGCTGATCAAGCCCTTCGACGAACCGCTTGTCATTGCCGGTCAGGGCACGACCGGTCTTGAAATCTCCGAGCAGGCTGGAGAGGAAGGCGTGACATCAGCCGAAGTCCTTGTTCCCTGCGGCGGCGGCGGATTGACCTCCGGCATCGCGCTCGCCCTTGAAGCCAGTTCTCCCGGCTTTCGCGTCCGTCCCTGCGAGCCCAGGGATTTCGACGACACGACCCGCTCGCTCGCCTCCGGCAGGATCGAACGAAACGCGGCGGTATCGGGCTCGATCTGCGATGCGATCGTTACGCCGCAGCCGGGCAACATCACCTTTCCGATCCTCAAGCGCCTCGCCGGCGCCGGCATCGTCGTCACCGACGAGGAGGCGCTGCGCGCCATGGCACTCGCCTTCTCGCGGTTGAAGATCGTCGTCGAGCCCGGCGGCGCCGTGGCACTTGCCGCCGCCCTCTTCCATGGCGATGCTCTGGAAAGCGACACGGTCATCGCCGTCACCTCGGGGGGCAATGTCGATTCCGATATCTTCGCCATGGCGCTCGAACGCTTCGGCTGAGATGACGTGCCGGCACCCTACAGTCCCGCGCGTCTTTTCAGACACGCAAAGGACACTGTAGCACTCTGAATTATGAAGTAGCCGAAGGCATCCGGCTCTCGGGCCGGATGCCAGATCACCAATCAGATAGATTGATGGTGAAGCGCCCGGCGGATTGCGATCTCGACCGGCGAATAGGCGCCGTCCTGCCGTTCGAGCCGAAGAGGTTCGGAAGGCACAAGGCCGGGCTGCGCCATAAAACGCGGCTCCTTGCCGCGATGCATCTGCGCTGCATGGATGAGGAAGGGATGGCAGAGATAGACTGTGCCCGCCTGCCCTGTTGCCAACGCCAGCGGCCGCTCTTCCCCGACATGCTCCAGCCAAAGGTGGGCCATCCCCGCCTCGCCCGCCGGTGCCAGAAGGCGAGCGATATCCTTGTGAGAACCGACACGGATACGGGTTGGTGCATCTTCCTCCCCAACATCCGAGAACAGGAAGAGCATCAGCAACGCCCGCCCGCGCGAGGTGATGTTCACCCGCCAGGCGGAAAAGTCTCGCTGCTCATCCGGATTGGAACCCTCACCGGGAAAGCTCAGGTCCACATGCCAACCGGCATCGCCGGGATCATCGGGATGGGGAAAGCGGACCGGGAAACTGCCAAGTCCGTTGCGCGGCTCCCAGCGCCCTTTGCCGACGAACTGGTCGAAGGCCGAACGCAATACCGGCGTATTGACAGCTTTCTCGAACGGCCCACCGCCATAGCCGGCAAGCCGCACGACGGGCTGCGTCCACGTTCCCGGATGATCCGCATCGAAGGGAATGTCGCACCACATGATGGCACGGGCTTCCGCTGCCAGCTCGCGGGGAAAGGCATCGTCGATCCTGATGAAGCCATCCTCGATGAATTGCTCGATCTGCGCGACGCTCAGCGCCGGCGGGTAAACATCTGATGTCATGATATATCTCTCTCTATCGCCGAGCCTGCCGGCTCTTTCCTTGGCCGGATGCAGGGTGGTTACAGTCCACGGCAACACGCCAGCCGCGAAGGCTGGTCAGCGGCCGCATCTTCTGATGCCCGAAGGCAGAGCCTTAGAGGCTCAAGAAGAAGACCGAAGCGATATTGAGGGTGAACGTCTTCATAGCGATTCGAGGCTACAGGCTTGCGCCCGAGGGGTCAACGCGGAGATGTCAAGCCAACACCTCGCGCAGCGCGCCATGCACCGACTGAAGCACGAGCTCGGCAAGCCGGGCCGCAGCCGGTTGCGGTTCGGCCTCCGCCCGATGCAGGACCAGACCGAGCTTCGGCAAATCCGGCAAGCCGATCGTCTCGGGCGCCAGCGGCCGGACCTTCGCCGGCAGGCCGATCGGCGTGCGGATGGTGAGACCGAGGCCTGCCGCCGTCGCAGCCCAGAGACCGCCGAGGCTGGGACTGACGAAGGCGAGCCGCCAGGAGATACCCGCCTCATCAAGTGCCTTGGTCGCCGCACTCCGCAGCAGGCACGGTGCCTCCAAGGAAGCGAGCGGCATCGGCTCGCCGCTTGCGGCTTGCCAGTCCGGCTGCCCCTCGGCAGGTCCGATCCAGCGCATCGGCACTTCGCCGATCCGCTCGCAATGCGCCGTCAGCGTGCCATCGCTCCAGGCAAGTGCCAGATCGAGCTTGCCCGATGTGACGCGCTCAAGCAACTCGGCATTGCGCACCACCCGCGCTTCGATCCGGACCTTCGGATGCGCACGCGCAAAGCGGCCGAGCACACCAGGCAGCAGGGTCTCGCCAAAATCCTCCTGCAGGCCGAGCCGCACCCAGCCTTCCAGCTCGACGCTGTTGACGGCTGCAGCCGCCTCGTCGTTGAGCTCCAGCAGCCGCCTGGCATAACCGAGCATCGTCTCGCCGGCATCGGTCAGCGCCAGCCCGCGACCCGCCTTGCGGAAGATCGGCGTGCCCGCCTGTTCCTCCAGCTTCTTCAGCTGCGCGCTGACCGCCGAAGTCGAACGCCCGAGCCGCTCGGCCGCCTTGGCGAAATTGCCAAGCTCCATGCCGGTCGAAAAGGTTCGGAGCACATCGAGATCGAAGATTGTCCGTCGCATTATATAGTCCTGGTTTTCAGGATCGTTGATCCTTAAAATTCTGATTTTCAGCATCATCGTGCCGTGCGATGGTTCTGCTGTCAAGGTCGATCGACGGCCTGAACCATGGAGATCCCGATGCCCTTCATTCGCATTTCCCTTCGCAAAGGCAAGTCGCCGGACTACCTCGCGGCGCTGGCCGACAATATCCAGCGCGCCCTGGTCGAGACCTTCGACGTGCCCGAAAACGACCGCTTCCAGGCCATTCACCAGCATGACGAAAACGAACTGATCTTCGATCGCAGCTATCTCGCCGGCCCGCGCTCTGACGATTTCGTCTACATCTCGATCACGATCGGCAGGCCTCGCACCGGCGAGATGAAGAAGGCGCTCTATCGGCGGCTCGCCGAACTCCTGGCGCAATCGCCGGGCCTCCGGCCCGAGGATGCGATGATCGTCATCAGCACCAGCGCACCGGAAGACTGGTCCTTCGGCGACGGCATTGCCCAGATGACCGACCCAGACTGGCGGCTTCGTCTGGCTGGAGCCCGGCAATGAGTGCTTCGAACCCGAAGACCATGACCATCAGGCGTCCCGGCGGGGCGATCCGCTCGCCTGAGGGCGTCGCAACTGCGCCTTTCTGGGTCGAGATGCTGCTCGAAGGCAGCGCCGATGGCGAGAACACCGCAATGCGCGCCACGCTCGATCCCGGCACCATCACCCGCTGGCATACGCATCCAAGAGGCCAGCTACTTTATGTGCTTTCGGGATATGGGCTGGCGCAGAACGAGGGCGGCCCGATCGAAGCATTGCGTGCCGGCGATGCCGTCTGGTTTGCACCCGGCGACCGCCACTGGCATGGCGCGGCCGATGACAGCCTCTTCAGCTATATCAGCGTCCAGCCGACCGAAAACGGCAGCATCGTCGAATGTCTGCAACCGGTGGAGGCACAGTCATGATCGCCATGCAGTACAGCTTTACCCTGCCTGCCGATTACGACATGTCGATCATCGACCGCCGCATCCGCGACAAGGGGCCGCTGCTCGACGGCTTTCCCAATCTCGGCTTCAAAGCCTATCTCAGCGCCCTCAAGGGGGAGTTCGGCAGCCACGACAATCTCTATGCGCCGTTCTATCTCTGGCAGAGGCCGGAAGGGGCAAGCAACTTCCTCTGCGGCCCAGGGTTTGAGACGCTCACCGGCGCCTTTGGCTGGCCGCAGGTGAGGACCTGGATCGTCTGGCACGCAGAAAACTCGCCTGATATCGCCTCAGCCAGGTTCGCCACACGCGATGTCCTGCAGACGGAGCCCTACGCGCCGCTCGCCGATATTCGCTGCACCGAAAGCGCGGCCGCCGAAGCCGACCTGGCGACAGGCGGCGCGCTCGCCTCCGTTTCCGGCTTCGAACCGACGACCTGGACGCGGGCACGCTTCAGGTTATGGCGAGAGATTCCCGAGATCGGCGAGCACACCCAGGCCTATCGTGTCGGCCACCTGTCCCTGCCTCAACCCTGAACTCAGACGATTGCCCGGCGATAGATGGCCAGCGAGCCGGCAAGCGCCAGCAGCGCGCCACCGCAGGCTCGCTCCAGCCACATGGCGCCTGAGGTTTTCAGGAAACGCACCGCCTGCGAGCCGAAGAAGGCGTAGGCGAACATGATGAGGAAATCGAGCGCGGCAAAGACAAGGGCGAGTAGCACGTATTGCGTCACCTGCGGCAGGATCGGGTCAATGAACTGAGGCAGGAAAGCCGAAAAGAACAGATAACCCTTCGGATTGGTCGCCGCGACCATGAAGCTCTTCAGTCCGATTGAGAAGGGCGATGTCGCGCCCGCAGGCGCTCCGGACTTCAACGCCGCATCGATCGTGCCCTTCGAACGCAGCAGCATGATGCCGAGAAAAGCGAGATAGCCGGCACCCGCCCATTTCAGCATCGAGAACCAGAGTTCCGATGCGGCGAGCAGCGCACCGAGCCCGATCGCGACGGCGCCGATCAGCACGAAATCGGACAGCACCGCACCAATCATGCCGGCAACCGCCCGGCGCAGGCCGTGCCGCGAACCGTTGGTCAGCGCCAGCAACACTGTCGGCCCCGGTGTCGCGATACCAACAAAGGAAACCGCTGCAAAAGCCAGAAGCGTGACGAAATCCATGACGATCCTCCCCATACAGGGATCGAAACTTGCATGCGCCATTGCCGTTGGCAATGCCGGCCCATCAACGAAAAAGCCCGCCGCCTTCTCAGGCAGCGAGCTTTCGGATGCATGCGATCGGATCAGATGCCGCTCTGGCCGTCCGAGCCGATATAGGCAATGCGGATCATGTTGGTGGCGCCGGGCGTGCCGAGCGGTACGCCGGCCGAGATAATGATGCGATCGCCCGGCTTGCCGAAGCCTTCGTCCGCGACGATGCGGCAGGCGCGGTTGACCATGTCGTCGAGATCGGTCGCATCATGGGTGACGACGCAATGCAGGCCCCAGACGATGGCAAGGCGGCGTGCCGTCTTGATGATCGGCGATAGCGCCAGGATCGGTACCTGCGGACGCTCGCGCGAGGCGCGGAGGCCTGTCGTGCCCGACGAGGTGTAACAGACGATCGCCGACAGCTTCAGCGTCTCGGCAATCTGGCGGGCGGCAAGCGAGATCGCATCGGCACCGGTCGCTTCCGGTTGGGCACGCTGGGCATAGATGATGCCGGGATAATGCGGCTCGCGCTCAATGGCGGTGGCAATCGACGCCATCGTCGTGACAGCTTCGACTGGATAGTCGCCCGAGGCCGATTCGGCCGAGAGCATGACGGCATCCGCGCCTTCGAAGACGGCGGTCGCGACGTCGGAAACTTCGGCGCGTGTCGGCACCGGCGCGGAGATCATCGATTCCAGCATCTGCGTGGCAACGACCACCGGCTTCCCCGAACGGCGGCACGCGCGGATCAGCTGCTTCTGGATGCCGGGAACCGATTCGAGCGGCATTTCGACGCCGAGATCGCCGCGGGCGACCATCAATGCGTCGGAAAGCTCGATGATTTCCTCGATGCGCTCGAGAGCCTGCGGCTTTTCGATCTTCGACATCAGGCCGACGCGGCCGCGGGCGATCTTGCGCACTTCGGCGAGGTCGTCGGGACGCTGGACGAAGGAAAGCGCCACCCAGTCGACATCGTCGGTGGCAAGCACTGCGTCGAGATCGGCGCGGTCCTTGTCCGTCAGCGCGCCGACGCCGAGCAGCGTGTCGGGAAGGCTGACGCCCTTGCGGTCGGAGATGCGCGTGCCCGAAATAACAGTCGTGACGATGCTCTTGCCGTCGCATTTTTCTGCGCGCAGGGCGAGCTTGCCGTCATCGATCAGCAGGCGGTGGCCAGGCTGCACCGACTCCAGGATCTCGGGGTGCGGCAGATAGACGCGGCTCTGGTCGCCGAGCGCTTCGTTGTTGTCGAGCGTGAACGTCTGGCCGGGCCTCAGATCCACCTTGCCGTCGACGAACTTGCCGACACGCAGTTTCGGTCCCTGCAGGTCGGCGAGAATGCCGATCGGCCGGCCGGAGCGCGCTTCGACCGAGCGGATGCGCTGGATCAGCGTACGCATCATGTCGTGGCTCGCATGGCTCATATTGATGCGGAAGACATCCGCACCGGCCTGGTGGAGCTTCTCGATCATCGATTCCTCGGAGGAGGCTGGGCCGAGGGTGGCGAGGATTTTAACTTTGCGATTACGCTTCATCAATTCTGGCTTTCTTGCGTCCCTGGGGTGTCGGAGAGTTGAACCATCCAGCTACCCTGGCGGCCCGTATCATATTCCTTGAATCCCATCTTCTGGTAACCGCGGGCATAACAATCCTGGACACCCGTGATCTTGAATTCGTTTTCCGCCACGCACATCTGCACGTCACCCGTCCATCGTCCACCCCGGGCGGCGTCCTCTGCGTAGAGGTAATAATATCGCGACTGTAATTCTCCCTCGATCAGCGTGGCGCAGGTCGTTGCCGGCACCTGCCACCAGCCCTCCGTCACCCAACCATCCTTGGCCCGGTATCCGATCGCGACGCCGACGAGATTCTGCGTTCCGTTGCAGACGCGAAAATCGGCGCGTGCGGCATCTGCGATGAAAAACGGCATGGCGGCTGCAAGAGCGAACAGAGCGAGACGGACCAGCGGCCCGGACCGCGTGAGGAAACTTGGCGCGGCTTGGATCAACACGGCTCCCAAATAGCTCCACGGTTATTCGTATCCGTGTCTTCTTGCGCCGCCGTCAAGCGAAAGTCAACGCAATGCTAATCGATTATATTTCCTTTCATAACCACCTGTCGAGGGTCCGGCTCAACCTCTCCCCGCCTGCCGCGCTTGAACCTGCCGCAGGCACATGCGATCACTGCGCCCGACGGCGCAATGACGAACGGCATTTCCTTCATGGACGACTTCCAATCCTTCGAAATCCTACCCGGCAAACGTGACAAAGGCATGGTGATCCTCGCAGATCACGCGATGAACCGCCTTCCCGCGCGATATGGCCGGCTCGGATTGCCCGACGCGGCCTTCGCCCGACATATCGCCTATGACATCGGCATCGAGGGCCTGACGCGGCAGCTTTCGGCAAGGCTCGGCGTTCCCGCCGTGCTCGGCGGCTTCTCGCGCCTGCTGATCGATCCGAACCGCGGCGAAGACGATCCGACGCTGATCATGAAGATCTCCGACGGCGCCGTCATATCAGGCAATCATCCGATCACGCCGCAGGAATGGGACTACCGCATCGAATCCTTCCATCGCCCCTATCACCATGCCGTGGCCACAACGATCGACAGCGTGGCGAATGCCACCGGCAGGGCACCGCTGGTGCTCTCGCTGCACTCCTTCACGCCGGCCTGGAAAGGCATCCCCCGTCCCTGGCACGCCGCCGTCCTCTGGGACAGCGACCATCGCGCTGTCGGCCCGCTGCTTGACATGCTGCGCGCCGATCCCGATCTCGCCGTCGGCGACAACGAACCCTATGACGGCGCGCTGAAGGGCGATACCATGTACCGCCATTGCATGATCACCGGCATTCCGCATGCGCTGCTCGAAGTGCGCCAGGATCTGATCGGAGACGAAACCGGCATATCGGCATGGGCCGAACGCCTGGCGCCGATCTTTGCGGCGATGAATGCCGATCCCGCCTTGCACGAATACGACGTTCACCTGTCGCGCACCGGCCCCTATTGAACGAAGGCCCCACTTTAACGAAAGGAAGCGAGATGACCGCGCTCAGCAAGGAACAACAGACTGAATTCGAGGCCGCCGCCTTTCGCCGCCTCATCGCACATCTTCGCGAACGCAGCGACGTTCAGAACATCGATCTGATGAACCTGGCCGGCTTCTGCCGCAACTGCCTGTCGAACTGGTATCGCGAAGCCGCCGAGGCCGAAGGTGTCGCGGTGACCAGGGACGAATCGCGCGAAATGGTCTATGGCGTGCCCTATGAGGACTGGAAGAATCTTCATCAGAACGAGGCTTCACCTGTGCAAAAAGCTGCTTTTGAACTGAACAACCCACACAAATAGCTTGGCTGGCCGCGAACAGGCTTGACCGTGACGTCGCTTCGCGGCAGTCACTGGCATCCAAAATCGATCACCGAAAAATCAGGAGAACACGATGTCTGATGCTCATGGCGTCGCCCGCGATCAGCTTCGCGCTTTCATCGAGCGCATTGAACGGCTGGAAGAAGAAAAGAAGACCATCGCCGACGACATCAAGGACGTCTATGGCGAAGCCAAGGGAACGGGCTTCGATACCAAGATCCTGAAGAAGGTCGTGGCGTTGCGCAAGAAGGACGAGCAGGAGCGCATGGAAGAGGAAGCAATCCTCGACACCTACCTGCTCGCGCTCGGCATGATCGAGTCGCCGCCGGAAGGCTGATCCGCCTAGCATCGCTGATATGTCGACAAGCCGCCGGACCGCCCGGCGGCTTTTCTTTTGCGGAGAACGCGCCGAGTTAAACAGTGACATTACCCCGTCGAAGCGGCCAAAGAAAAACCGCCGGATCGCTCCGGCGGTATTCGATATTCCGTAATCGGCAGGCTCAGTTCGTGTTGAACTTGCGCACTTCCATGAAATTCACAGCCGTACCGCTGAAGCGGGCCGGGTCGACTGAAGCGGTCTTGACGTTGAAGCCCTCGGCATAGACGGCGGTCGGCTGGGCGCGCATCGTCTGGCTGACGAACCGCGGCGCCTTGACCTGCTTGGAGGCCATTTCCAGGCGGGCATTGGTGAGCGCCCATTGCGAGATCATCTTTTCCGTCAGCTTCGGCTCGGTGCGCACCGTCGTGCGGCTGGCATCCGCTGCGGCGGCTTCCTTCTGCGTCGGGCGACCACCCTTGGCAGGAAGACCCTGCGCCACGGCGCTTTCGGCGGCCGGTTCGTCGAAACTATCGCCAAAGCTTGCCGATTTGGTCATCGGTGCCAATGCCGCGAGTTCGAGCGGCGGCTTTGCGGCAGGCGCCTTTTGCGTCATCGCGGCGTTGATCGCCTGCTCAACCGTCTGCGGCGGCGCCTTCGACGCGATCTGGCTTTCCCCATCGTTCCGCTGCTGGTCGAGTGCGTCGGCCACGGCAGGAGACAGCGCGTCCTGATCGGCTTCGTCGGCTTCTGCCTCCGGATCGGCCTCGGCCGCAGCAAGAAGGTTCTCGGCAACGGCAGGGCGTTCGACCGGCGTCGGAACCGGCAGCCCATTTGCGCCCGTCAGCATGGGATCGGTCGACGCGACTTCGGCGTCACCAGGCGCACGGCGCTGGCCGAGAAGCGAGGGAACCGGAATGCTGTAGGCGCTGAGGTCGGCGAACTGCTGCGGCTGGGCCTGATCGACCGGAAGGGCCGTAAGAGCCTGTTGTGCGGCATTACCCAAAGGCGGCGCTACGAGCGCGCTCGCGACTTCGCTACCGGCGGGCTGGTTGCTGAACGCAGGGCGAACTTGCGGCACCGGCGCGTTCAGATCGGCGACATCGGTCTGCTGCGGCTCGACAGGAGCAGGCTCGGCCTTCGGCGGCGTCGCCTTGGCAACGGCAACAGGGGTGGAATCGTCCGTCTCGTCTTCCTGCTCGTCGGCCCCGCCGCCAAAGAGCGCGGCAAACAGCGTCTTGTGCTTCGGCGCCGATTCGGAAGCGCTGGCGATCTGGATCTGCGTGCCGCTGACGCGGCGCTTATAGTCGGCCATCGCTTGCTGGTAGCCCGGCAGCGGCTTGCCGTCGGCCGGAATATGGATGGTATTGCCGTTCGGGAAGAGCCGAACCAGCTCGTCGCGGCTCATGCGCGGCCAGGCGCGAACGCCGCCGACATCCATGTGAACGAAGGGCGAGCCCGACTTCGGATAGAAGCCGACGCCGCCGACCTGCATCTTCATGCCGATGCCGCGCAGCGTCGCCAGCTTGACGTCGGGAATGAAGAAGTCCATCGCCTTGCCGAGCATATGCTGGCTCTTTTCGGCGACGCCGGAATTGCGAGAGCGGCCACGCAGCATCTCGTTGGTTCCCGGCGAACGGAAACCGCAGACGACGTTGATGTAGTCCCTCGAACCGCTCTGGCGATAGACTTCCCAGATCAGGTCGAACAGCCGCGGGTCCATTTTCGTCGGCTGGTTCTTGCGCCAGTCGCGCAGGAAGCGATTCAGCTGCTCCAGACCCTTGGGGTCGAACTTGCCATTGCGCTTGTAGGTGATGACGGCTTTTTCGCCGGTATGAATGAAATAGAGCTTGAGGCTGCGGGTGTCGCCCGCTGCCTGCGAAGGCGTACTAACGAATACCGGTGAGGAAACCGCGAGCGCAAGAAGGGCGGCCGCTACCGTCCTTATTGCCTTTCCGCAGATGTCGGCGCACAACAAACGCCAGCTCAAGCGCGAAGGCTTGGAATTCCCATTCAGATTCGGCAACTCGATCCCCGTCAGACAGACAATGTCCCGTACTGCCTCAGATGACTGTCAAATGCGGTCACACGATGGCAAAAATGCCACACATGATCAACCTTTTCTTTACATAGTGAACGCGCCACTAACAAGTGGTTTATGACTAGTAACAAAACGTGGTTGCCTTAATCTTAACGAAAAGCGCTTAGGCCGCATCTTTCTGGGGATTGTCAGGGTCTATGCCGTAGTCCTTGAGCTTGCGATAAAGTGTGGACCGGCCGATACCGAGCTTGCGCGCTACTTGACTCATCTGCCCGCGATAGAATTTGAGCGCGAATCGGATGAGCTCCTCCTCGACATCGGCAAGCCTGCGCACGTCTCCGGCAGGATTGACGCTGGCAATCGCATTTTCCGAAACCTCGGACAGGCGGTGGTGCACCTCTCCCGACATCGACGCCCTGAAGTCCTCGCCATAGCCATCGTCGGGATCGAGGCCGGTATTGTCGGCAACGAGCGCCAGGTGATCCACCACATCGTATTCCGGAAGCTGGGCGGCGATCTGCGGGAAATCTGCCTCGGTCAGTTCCGGCCCTTCGGCCAGAACGACCGCACGGAAGATGGCGTTTTCAAGCTGGCGGATATTGCCCGGCCAGTCATAGGCGGTCAGCAACGCCAGCGCGCCGGCATTCACCGTCATGCGGCGACCACTCTTCTGCTCGCTGGAGAAGCGCTCGGCAAAGACGCGTACCAGATTCGGAATGTCTTCTTTGCGTTTGCGCAGCGCCGGGATGGTGATCGGGAAGACGTTGAGGCGATAATAGAGATCCTCGCGGAAATGGCCGTTCTTGACCTCCTCGATCAGATCCTTGTTGGTAGCCGAGATCAGTCGGACATTGACCTTGTGCGCGGTGCGCGCACCGACGGTCTCGATCTCGCCCTGCTGCACGGCACGCAAGAGCTTTACCTGCACCTCGAGCGGCAAATCGCCGATCTCGTCGAGGAAGATGGTGCCGCCATCGGCTTCCATGAATTTGCCGATGTGGCGCTCGGTCGCGCCGGTAAACGCACCCTTCTCGTGACCGAAGAGAATGCTCTCGACCAGGTTATGCGGGATCGCCCCGCAATTGACGGTGACGAAGGGCTTGTTCGATCGGTCGCCGCCGGATTGGATGGCGCGCGCCACCAGCTCCTTGCCGACGCCGGATTCGCCTTCGAGCACGACGGGAATGTTGGACTGAGCCGCCCGCTGGGCGAGATCGATAACGCGGAGCATCGCCGGGCTTGCCGAGACGATATCGTCGAAGCCAACCGAACCGGAACGAGACCGGCGTCCGGCTCGCGCCTTGACTTCGCGCTGGTCGAGCTTCATCGCGTTCGAGATCGAAGTGGCGATGCGTTCGGGCGAGACCGGTTTGACGACGAAATCGAAGGCGCCGGCGCGCATTGCCTGCACCACCGTTTCAATGCCGCCCTGCCCCGTCTGCACAATGACGGGGATCTGCGTGCCGAATTCGTGAAGCGCATCGAGGAATTCGAGGCCGGTCATCTCCGGCATCATCAGGTCGAGTACGATGACGTTGAAAAGGCCGCTGTCGCGTTTGACCATTTCCAGGCCGATGCGGCCGTTTTCCGCCTGGTGCACGACATGGCCGTGACGCTCGATTGCGTTCTTGAGCAGACGGCGCTGCACGGGGTCGTCTTCGACCACGAGGATTTGCCCTGCTCCCTTGAGCTCATTGTAACCGGTCATTGTCGCCTCACTTCATGCGAAACCATAAAGCGCACTCTGACAGCAAGGCTTGAACATCCAGTTTTGAGAAACAATTGCATTTTAACGATTGGAACGGGTCATTTTCGTGCCGAAGCGACGCCTTTCATGCGCCGAAAACCCCTTGATGCGAGGCCTTCGCGCGCTTACAGCGCCGCGCGTCTTTTCAGACGCGCAAAGGACGCTGTAACACTTTGAATCGACGCATCGTGCTTACCGAAAATCGATTCCGATTTTCGGGCCGATGCGGTAGACAATCAGACCTGTTATGAAAGTGGAGAGGAATTGCGCCCATGAAAATCAAGCTCCCGCACGTCGGCCTTCTTTTATCGGCAGCAGTGCCAGCTGGGGCCGCCGACCCGGCGCTCGGCGATCTGCCGGTCTGGAAGCTGCAGGATCTTTATCCCTCCGCTACCTCCACCGCCTTCGTCGCCGACATGGAAAAAGCCGGCAAGGCCGCAATCGCCTTTGAAGAAAAGTGGAAGGGCAAACTCACGGAGGCAGCAGCGAAGACCGGCGCTGAGGGCATCGGCGCGGCCCTGAAGGAATATGAGGCGCTGGACGACATCATTGGCCGCCTCGGCTCCTTTGCCGGCCTCACCTATTTCTCCGACACCACCAACCCGACAAACGGCAAGCTCTATGGCGACGTACAGGCCAAGATCACCGAATTTTCCGGCCATCTCCTGTTTTTCGCGCTGGAACTGAACCGCATCGACGACGCGGTGATCGACGCCTGCATGGCGAATGATCCCGCCGCCGGGCACTATCGTCCTTGGCTGCTCGACCTCAGGAAGGACAAGCCCTACCAGCTCGACGACAGGCTGGAACAGCTCTTCCTCGAGAAGTCGATGACATCGGCCGCCGCCTTCAACCGCCTCTTCGACGAAACCATGGCGGAACTTCGCTACGACATCGATGGCGAGAAAGTGCCGCTCGAAGTAGCGCTGAACAGGCTGCAGGAAAAGGATCCTGAGGCGCGACGCAAGGCGGCCATGGCGCTCGCTGAAACCTTCAAGGCGAATATCCGCACCTTCACGCTGATCACCAACACGCTTGCCAAGGACAAGGAGATCGCCGACCGCTGGCGCGGCTTCGAGGACATCGCCGACAGCCGCCACCTGGCAAACCGTGTCGAGCGCGAGGTCGTCGATGCGCTGGCCGCGGCAGTCCGCGAAGCCTATCCCCGCCTTTCGCATCGCTATTACAAGATGAAGGCGAAATGGCTCGGTATGGAGCAGATGAATTTCTGGGACCGCAACGCGCCCCTTCCGGAAACCTCCAGCGCCATCATCTCCTGGCCGGAAGCGAAGGATACGGTGCTGTCGGCCTATAGCAATTTTGCTCCTGAGATGGCGGATATCGCCAGGCGCTTCTTCGACGAACAATGGATCGATGCCCCGGTTCGTCCGGGCAAGGCGCCAGGCGCCTTCGCCCATCCGACGGTTCCCTCGGCCCATCCGTATGTGCTCGTCAATTACATGGGCAAGCCGCGCGATGTGATGACGCTTGCCCATGAACTCGGGCACGGCGTGCATCAGGTCCTCGCCGGCGCGCAAGGTGCGCTGATGTGCCAGACGCCGCTGACGCTTGCCGAAACCGCTTCCGTCTTCGGCGAGATGCTGACCTTCCGCGCCCTTCTGCAAAAGACCACCGATACGCGCGAGCGCAAGGCGATGCTCGCCCAGAAGGTCGAGGACATGATCAACACGGTCGTGCGCCAGATCGCCTTTTACGAATTCGAACGCAAGCTCCACACCGCCCGCAAATCAGGAGAACTCACGGCTGACGACATCGGCGAACTCTGGCTCTCCGTCCAGTCGGAAAGCCTCGGGCCGGCGATCAGCATCTCGGAAGGATACGAGACCTACTGGGCCTATATCCCCCACTTCATCCACTCGCCCTTCTATGTCTACGCCTATGCCTTCGGCGATTGCCTGGTAAATTCGCTTTATGCCGTCTACCAGAAAGCCGAGAAGGGCTTCCAGGAGAAGTATTTCGAACTGCTGAGGGCCGGCGGCACCAAGCATCACTCGGAACTGCTGAAGCCTTTCGGCCTCGACGCCACCGATCCGTCGTTCTGGAGCCAGGGCCTGTCGATGATCGAGGGGCTGATCGACGAACTGGAAGCGTTGGACCGAGCGGCCTGATCAGCCCTGTCCCCACGCCAAACCTCTTCCCGCAAGCGGGAAGAGGCGCCGGCAGGCGGACGAAGGATTGCGCTCCAAGAAAAGACGCCGCCGATGGCCGAAACCCAACCCACTATTCTCTTCCGCGACGACGTGACCGGACAGGTGATGCTTTTCGCCGAGCCTGCAGAGATCATCATTGCCAGGACGCGCGCCGAGTTCTTTGCAGGCCTTGCCCGGATGGAGCAGGCCAAGGCCGCAGGCAAATGGCTTGCCGGCTACATGGCCTATGAGGCCGGATACCTCTTCGAGGAAAAACTCGCTCCCTTCGCCGGGGAACATCGCGACACCCCGCTCATCTGTTTCGGCGTCTTCGACGCTCCGCAGCCGGATACGCATCCGCTTGCCCAGCCAAAACAGCGCCTCGAAAACGAGGAATTCCTCACCGCTCCGAAAGCCGCCTGGGATTTCCCTATATATAAGGAGCGCTTCGACCGCCTCCACAAGCACCTGCGGCTCGGCGACGCCTATCAGGCGAACCTCACCATGCCGATCGAGGCCCGCTGGAACGGCGATCCCCGTGCCGCCTTCTGGTCGCTGATCGAACGCCAGCCGGTCAAATACGGTGCGCTGGTCGATCTTGGCGGCCCGGTCATCCTTTCGCGGTCGCCCGAACTTTTCTTCCGCACCGATGAACAGGGCTGGATCGAGACCCATCCGATGAAGGGCACGGCAAAACGCGGCACGACTGCCGCCGAGGATGCCGAGATCATCGAGGCGATGCGCAGCGATATCAAGACGCAGGCGGAAAACCGCATGATCGTCGATCTGCTGCGCAACGATATCTCCCGCATCACCGAGGTCGGCACGCTCGACGTCCCGAAGCTCTTCGACATCGAGACCTATCCGACCGTCCACCAGATGGTGAGCCATGTCCAGGCAAGGCTCCGCCCCGATCTTTCGATCCGCGACATCTTCTCCGCGCTCTTCCCCTGCGGTTCGATCACCGGCGCGCCGAAGATGCGGGCAATGGAAATCCTCCATGCGCTCGAGGATGTCCCGCGCGACGCCTATTGCGGCGCGATCGGCATGATCTCGCCCACCGGCGCTATGCGTTTTTCCGTCGCCATCCGCACGATCACCCTTTTTAAGGGCGGCAGGGCCGTCTTCAATGTCGGCGGCGGCATCGTCTTCGATTCGACCGCCGAGGCCGAATATGAGGAATGCCTGCTCAAGGCCCGCTTCGCTGTCGGCGACCAATGGATTGCGCGATGATCGATTTTTCGCTGATCGAGACATTGCGGTGGCAGCCCGGCGAGGGCTTCATCCGGCTGCGGCTGCATCTCGCCCGACTTTCCCGCTCCGCCCGTCGCCTTGGCTTCCCGCAACCGATCGCGGCGGCGGCCAAGCTTGACGAAGCCATTACAGGTGCTGCCGGTCCGCTGCGCATCCGCCTGACCTTCGACGCGCAAGGCCGCATCGAGGTGACGAGCGCCGCTTTCGTGCCCCTGGCGCCCGATACTACCTGGATCGCCCGCCTCGCCGAAACCCGTCTGAATTCCGCCGACAGGCTGCTGCGCGTCAAGACCACGCGCCGTGCCGTCTACGAGGCCGCACGGGCCGAATACAGGCCTGATGAGGCC
The DNA here is from genome assembly GCF_001652265.1 of Rhizobium leguminosarum. Taxonomy (GTDB): domain Bacteria; phylum Pseudomonadota; class Alphaproteobacteria; order Rhizobiales; family Rhizobiaceae; genus Rhizobium; species Rhizobium leguminosarum_D. The sequence goes on along the minus strand of NZ_LWBS01000417.1, from coordinate 203,008 downwards.
GACGAAGTCATCCTTTTGAATGAACGCGATGAAGTCTGCGAGGGCACCATCACCTCGATCTTCCTGGACGATGGAACCGGCATTCTGCGCACCCCGCCCATCTCCTGCGGCCTGCTTGCCGGCGTGCTGCGCACCGAACTCATCTGCCGGCGCAAGGCCCGTGTCGGCCGCATCACGCTTGCCGATCTCGATGCCGGCGCGCTTTATATCGGCAACTCGCTGCGCGGCCTGATCCGCGCAAACCTCATCAGGAACTGACCATGTTCATTCTCTCGCTCACCTATGTGAAATCCAACGACGAAGCCGACAAGCACATGGAGCCTCATATGGCCTGGGTGAAGGAGGGTTATGCCAAGGGCTGGTTTCTGGCTTCCGGCCGCAAGGTGCCACGCACCGGCGGCGTCATCCTTGCAATCGGCGAGCGCGCCGCGATGGAGGCCTATGTCGCCGCCGATCCCTTCACCCTCCATGGCGTTGCCGAACACGAAATCACCGAGCTTGCCGTCACGACGGTGGTCGAAGGGCTGGAAATCCTGAAGGGCTGAATTTAGAGGAGCTGATCATGGATGATCTCATCTGAAAGAGCTCGAATCCACGCGGGCTGCCGGTCCCCAGGACAGCTTCGCCGGCCTCTATCGCCGCTCGATATTTGGCCTTTCCCCGTCAACGCTCTTTATTGTGACGCCGTTTTATGGTTAGAGCCGGTCACTTCGCAATCTCTGCGGCAATTTCAAAATAATTCTTCGGGCTGAACGCCTTCGTCGCCTTCCACAGGAGAAAAGAATGACGGAACAAAACTATCCGGTATATGCCGAAATTACCGGTCCGATCGTGATGATCGGCTTTGGCTCCATCGGTCGCGGCACCCTGCCCCTGATCGAGCGCCATTTCAAATTCGACAAGAGCCGGATGGTCGTCATCGATCCGCGGGAAGAACCCTCCGACATGGAGATCCTGAAGAAGCACGGCGTTCGCCACATCAAGGAATATGTCACCAAGGACAACTACAAGGAACTGCTGAAGCCGCTGCTGACGGAAGGCGAAGGCCAGGGCTTCTGCGTCAACCTCTCGGTCGACACCTCCTCGCTCGACATCATCAAGCTCTGCCGCAAACTTGACGTTCCCTATATCGACACCGTCGTCGAACCCTGGCTCGGCTTCTATTTCGACAAGAGCATGAGCAATGCCGACCGCACCAACTATGCGCTGCGCGAAACCATGCGCAAGGAAAAGGCGAAGAACCCGGGCGGCGCTACCGCCGTCTCCACCTGCGGCGCCAATCCGGGCATGGTCTCCTGGTTGGTCAAGCAGGCGCTCGTCAACCTCGCCAACGATACCGGCTTCAAATTCGACGAACCGGACCAGCACGATCGCGAAGGCTGGGCAAAGCTCATGAAGAAGCTCGGCGTCAAGGGCGTCCACATCGCCGAGCGCGACACCCAGCGCACCAAGCATCCGAAGCCGCTCAACGTCTTCTGGAACACCTGGTCCGTCGAAGGCTTCATCTCCGAAGGCCTGCAGCCTGCCGAACTCGGCTGGGGCACGCATGAACAATGGATGCCGAAGAACGCCAAGAAGCACAAGAAGGGCAACAAGGCGGCGATCTACCTGGAGCAGCCGGGCGCCAACACCCGCGTGCGCACCTGGTGCCCGACGCCCGGCCCGCAATACGGCTTCCTCGTCACCCACAACGAGTCGATCTCGATCGCCGATTTCTTCACCGTCCGCGACAAGGACGGCGAAGTGACCTTCCGCCCGACCTGCCACTATGCCTACCATCCGGCCAACGACGCCGTGATCTCGCTGCATGAAATGTTCGGCAATGGCGGCACCTCGCAGCCAGTCCATCACGTTCTCGACGAGGACGAGCTGGAGGACGGCATCGACGAACTCGGCGTCCTGCTCTACGGCCACGAGAAGAATGCCTATTGGTATGGCTCGCGCCTGTCGCTGGAAGAAACCCGCCGTATCGCGCCCTATCAGAACGCCACCGGCCTGCAGGTCACATCAGCCGTCCTCGCCGGCATGGTCTGGGCGCTGGAAAACCCGAATGCCGGCATCGTCGAAGCCGACGAGATCGATTACAAGCGCTGCCTCGAAGTGCAGATGCCCTATCTCGGCCCGGTCGAGGGCCACTACACCGACTGGACCCCGCTCGACGGCCGTCCGGGCCTCTTCCCCGAGGATATCGACACCAAGGATCCGTGGCAGTTCAGGAACATTCTGGTTCGCTGAGATCGCCTGCACGGCTTTGACAATGCCCGCCGCAAGGCGGGCATTTTTGTAACGCCGGCTGTCTAAATGCCGCTCGCCGCCCTTCCAAGGCTTGCCTTCATACCGGGCGCGCGCCATGTTTTGCCCGAACTTGGCGGCTGTCCGCCGCGCCGATTCGCCGGGAGAAGCCTTATGAAAATCAGAACTGGTCTCGTTCTTGTCGGTGTAGCGGCCGCTCTCGCCGCCTGCGTTTCATCAGAGCCGCGTCGCCTGCCGATTGCAACCGCGCCCGCCGCCACTGGTGTCGAAGGCAACTGGAGCGATCCGAATGGCATCGTTTCGACCTTCCAGGGCGGTACTTTCACCACCCGCACGACCGACAGCAACCAGCTTCTTGCCTCGGGCACCTATATGAATACCTCACCGACCCTGGTGGAGATCAACATGACCTCGCTGGTGCGCAAGACTCAGTCCAAGGTCAATTGCGCCCTCGTCAACCCGAGCCAGCTCAATTGCACCTCCGATTCCGGCGCACAGTTCACGCTTTCCCGCCGCGGCTGAAAGATGCGGCGATAGGCTAACAGCATGCGGGCCGTCGCCTCTTACCTCGTCCTGCTGCTCGCATTGCCGTTTGCGGCGCTTGCGATCGTTTCGCCAGCCAACGAATATCGTGCCCAGGGCATCGCCGCTCCCGATTGCGACGGGCCGCTGCAGGTGCTGATGTCAGCCGTGCCGGCGGTCCTGATCTATGGTGTAGGCGCGCTCCTTGCCTATCGAGCCGGCCGGCGCTTTCATCGCCTCGTTTCCCTTCTCTGCTTGATCATCGCGCTCGCCACGGTCCCGAATATCGCAGAGGCCGTGCACGAACTCTACCGAAACGCCGCCGATGGCGAATGCCGGGCATAAGCAGCCCGGCTTTTTTGCCCCGCCCCCTTGGAAAGCGTCCCGCCTGGCCCAGCTTTCTCTTGCGGTCGTACATCGTCTGATGGAACATCCGCAGGCCGGGAAACCGCCCCGGCGCACGATGAAAGGGATCGGCGAGGGATCAGGGGGATCTTTCGCCTCAATCAGGAGAACAGGGATGACGAAGTCTTTCAGCTTCGGTCTTTTGACCGCGTCCATGCTGGCGCTGAGCACGGGCGCCGGCTTTGCAGATTACGAACTCAATATTCTTCATATCAACGATTTCCACTCGCGCATCGAATCGATCAACAAGTTCGACTCCACCTGCTCGGCCGAAGAGGAGGGCAAGAAGGAATGCTTCGGGGGTGCTGCCCGCCTGAAGACCGCGATCGATCAGCGCCGCCAGGCGCTATCCGGCAAGAACGTCCTCCTCTTGAATGCCGGCGACAATTTCCAGGGCTCGCTCTTCTACACGACCTACAAGGGAGCAGCCGAAGCCGAGTTCCTGAACCTGATGAAGTTCGACGCCATGACCGTCGGCAATCATGAATTCGACGATAGCGAGGACGGACTTGCGACCTTCCTCGACAAGGTGCAGTTCCCTGTCGTGACGGCGAATGTCAAGGCGACAGCCGCCTCCAAGCTCGGCGACCGCATCAAGCCGTCGCTGGTGCTCGATATCGCCGGCCAGAAGATCGGCATCGTCGGTGCCGTCACCAATGACACGCCAGAGCTTTCTTCCCCCGGCCCGAACGTCACGATCGCCGATGACGTACAGAGCATTACCGCGGCCGTTCAGGATCTGAAGGGCCAGGGCGTCAACAAGATCATCGCGCTCACCCATGTCGGTTACCCCCGCGATCTCGCCCTGATCGCCAAGATCGCGGATGTCGATGTCGTCGTCGGCGGCCATTCCCATAGCCTGCTCTCCAACACTGACCCCAAGGCCGAAGGCCCCTATCCGACCATGGTCGACAATCCCGGCGGCTATAAAGTGCCGGTCGTCCAGGCTGCCTCCTACAGCAAGTATCTCGGCGATCTCGTCGTCAATTTCGACGATAGCGGCGTCGTGAAGGATGCCAAGGGCGATCCGATCCTGATCGATTTCACCTTCACGCCTGATCCTGCTGTCCTTGCCCGTGTCGCCGAACTGGCAAAGCCGATCGAAGAACTGCGCAAGAAGGTGATCGGCTCCTCCGAAAGCCCGATCGAAGGCGACCGCAAGGTCTGCCGCGTCAAGGAGTGCTCGATGGGCAACCTGGTGGCCGACGCCATGCTCGATCGCACCAGGAACCAGGGTGTCACCATCGCCTTTCAGAACGGCGGCGGCCTGCGCGCTTCGATCGACGGCGGCGAGATCACCCAGGGCGAGGTCATCACCGTCCTGCCTTTCCAGAACACGCTCGCTACGTTTGAGACGACTGGCGCAGATGTCGTCAAAGCGCTCGAAAATGGTGTCAGCCAGATCGACCAGGGCGCCGGGCGCTTCCCGCAGGTCGCCGGCCTGAAGTTCTCCTTCGACCAGTCGAAGCCTGTCGGCAGCCGCGTCGGCGATGTCCAGGTGAAGGAAGGCGACAATTTCGCTCCGATCGATCCCGCCAAGACCTACAAAGTCGCCACCAACAATTTCATGCGGGCCGGCGGCGATGGCTATTCGATCTTTAAGGAAGGCAAGAACGCCTATGATTACGGTCCGGACCTTGCCGACTTGACCGCCGAATATGTCGCCGCGCATTCGCCCTACAAGCCATATACGGATGGCCGCGTCACCGAACTGGCGCAGGCAGCGCCTGCTCCCTCCGCTTCCGAGCCGGCGCCTGCCGCACCGGCTGCTCCTGCTCCATCCACCGAGCCGGCTCCCGCACCCGCTGCCCCGGCCCCAGCAGCACCGGCTCCAGCGCCGGCGGCACCGGCAGCCTCCGCACCTGCCGCAACGACGCCGTCCACCCACGTCATCGCCGCGGGCGATACCTTCTGGGATCTCGCCGTGACCTTCTATGGCGACGGCACGATGTGGCGGAAGCTTTCGGATGCCAATGGCAAGCCGAACCCGCGTCACCTGACGGTCGGCAAGGAGATCGAGGTCCCTGCCAAGTAAGACGATTTGTCCCGATGCCACTGGCCGGTCCGGGGTTTCCCGGGCCGGCTTTTATTTCTATAGGGTGAACCGCAATCTCGAGGCTGCGTATGAGCCGAAGAGACAGAAAGAGCTTTGGGGCCAGAATGACAGCAGATATTTCACTCCGCCCGGCGGACCATCCGGCCTTCAAGTCAGGCAAGGTCGGTGTCCTGCTGGTCAATCTCGGCACGCCTGACGGCACCGACTATACCTCGATGCGCCGCTATCTCAGGGAATTCCTGACCGATCGGCGCGTCATCGAATGGTCGCCCTGGAAGTGGTATCCGATCCTGTTCGGCATCGTGCTCAAGACCCGCCCGCAGAAGGTCGGCAAGGCCTATGAGCTGATCTGGAACAAGGAGAGGAACGAAAGTTATCTGCGCACCTACACCCGCAACCAGTCGGAGCTGATGGCGGAGCGCCTGAAGGATCTTGATAACGTCAAGGTAGACTGGGCCATGCGCTACGGCACGCCGTCGATCGCCTCGCGCATCGACGCGTTGAAAGAAGAAGGCTGCGACCGTATCGTGCTCTTCCCGCTATATCCGCAATATGCCGCGGCGACGACCGCCACCGTCAACGACAAGGCCTTCCAGAAGCTCCTCTCGATGCGCTGGCAGCCGGCGCTGCGCACCGTTCCCGCCTATCATGACGACGAGACCTATATCGAGGCGCTCGCCGCGTCGGTCGAAAGGCATCTTTCGACCCTCGACTGGAAGCCCGAGATGCTGCTTGCCTCCTTCCACGGCATACCGATGTCCTATTTCAAGCAGGGCGATCCCTACTACTGCCAATGCCAGAAGACCGGCCGGCTGCTGCGCGAGCGGCTCGGGTTGAACGCGGAAAACTTCATGGTCACCTTCCAGTCCCGCTTCGGGCCGGAGGAATGGCTGCAGCCCTACACCGACAAGACGGTGGAGAAGCTCGCCAGGGACGGCGTCAAGCGCATCGCCGTCATCAATCCCGGCTTCGTCTCCGACTGTCTGGAGACGCTGGAGGAGATTGCCGAACAGGCCGCCCATTCCTTTCACGAGAATGGCGGCGAGAAGTTCGCGCATATCCCCTGCCTCAACGACGGCGAGGACGGCATGAACGTGCTGGAAAAGGTCGTCCGCCGCGAATTGCAGGGCTGGGTCTGAGAAACCGCCTTCAGAAAGCAGCATTGGACGAGGAGCTAAAGCATGTCGCGCAAAAGTGTGAAGCGGTTTTGCGATAACGACATGCGTATAAACAAAGACTTAAAGCGCGGGAGCGAATCTGAAAGATCGCGACGCGCTTTAGCGACAACCCAGTGACTTAGCCGAAACGGAACCTCCTTTTCGCTTGGAGGCTAGCCGGTTGTGCCATCATTTCTTCCTCGCAAAGAACGTGCTAACTCACCACATGAATTGGGCAGGCGCGCATGCGCCGATAGGAGGAATTTTTCATGCTGTTCGGCGGCTTCGACATCGTCGTGATCGTGCTGGTCATCTTCGTCATCCTGGTGCTCTTTGCCGGGATCAAGACCGTCCCGCAGGGCTACCGCTATACGATCGAGCGCTTCGGGCGTTATACCCGCACGCTGGAGCCAGGCCTCAACCTCATCACCCCCTTCATCGAGCGCGTCGGCGCCAGGTTGAACGTGATGGAGCAAGTGCTGAACGTGCCGACCCAGGAGGTGATCACCAAGGACAACGCCTCCGTTTCGGCCGATGCCGTCTCCTTCTATCAGGTGCTGAACGCCGCCCAGGCTGCCTATCAGGTCTCCAACCTCGAAAACGCCATACTCAATCTGACCATGACCAACATCCGCTCGGTCATGGGTTCGATGGATCTCGACGAACTGCTCTCCAACCGCGATGCGATCAACGACCGGCTGCTGCGCGTCGTCGACGAGGCCGTGCATCCCTGGGGCATCAAGGTCACCCGCGTCGAGATCAAGGACATCCAGCCGCCGCGCGACCTCGTCGATGCGATGGCCCGCCAGATGAAGGCCGAGCGCGAGAAGCGCGCCCAGGTGCTGGAGGCCGAGGGCTCGCGCAATGCCCAGATCCTGAGAGCCGAAGGCGCCAAGCAGTCTGCCATCCTGCAGGCCGAAGGCCAGCGCGAAGCCGCCTTCCGCAACGCTGAAGCCCGCGAACGTCTGGCCGAGGCCGAAGCCAAGGCGACGAAGATGGTCTCCGAGGCGATCGCCGCCGGCGACATCCAGGCGATCAACTATTTCGTCGCCCAGAAATATACCGAGGCACTCACCTCGATCGGTTCGGCGCCCAATTCCAAGATCGTGATGATGCCGATGGAAGCCTCTTCCATCCTGAGCTCGCTCGGTGGCATCGGCGCCATTGCCCGCGAAGTCTTCGGCGATGCCGGCAACAGCCCGTCAACGCCGCTGCCCGTGCCGCCGCGTCCACGTCCCGCACCGGCGCGCTCGACACCGCCGATCAATCCGTCGACCCCCAATCCTTTCAACCCCGAGCAGGAGCGATAAGCCATGCTGGCGAAGATCGTCGCCGAACTCGGTCCGTGGAGCTGGTGGGTCGCAGGCCTCGTGCTGCTCGCCGCGGAATTGATCGTTCCCGGCTTCTTCCTGGTCTGGATCGGACTTGCTGCCTTGATTGTCGGCGCACTGTCGCTGCTCTTCTGGGACAGCCCCTTCTGGATCTGGGAGTTGCAGGCGATCCTTTTTGCGCTTCTCGCCGTTGCCACGACCTTCGCCGGCCGCCGGCTAACGCTGCGCAACGCCACGACCGACGAGCCCTTCCTCAATCAGCGCGGCGCTAGCCTCGTCGGCCGCACGGCGACGCTGCACGAACCGATCCGCGAAGGCCGCGGCCGCATCCGCCTCGACGATACGCTATGGCAGGTGATGGGACCCGACTTGCCCGTCGGAACGCAGGTGAAGGTGGTTTCGAGCAACGGCCGCGACCTGACGGTCGAGCCCGTTTGATCAAACAACTCTGATCAGGCGACGCCGATCCGCAGCAGGTCGTGGAAATGCACCAGCCCGACCGGCCGGCGGTCGTCGTCGATGACGATCAGCGCGCCAATGTGATGCTGGTTGAGCAGCGCCAGGGCCGCGGTCGCCAGCACCGTCTGCTTCACCGTCTTCGGCGTCCGCGTCATGATGTCGTCGACGGCAAGCTCTGAAAGATTGCGTGTCAGATTGCGCGCCATGTCACCTTCGGTGACGATACCGCAGAGCCGCCCATCTTCGTCCAGCACGCCGACGCAGCCGAAATGCTTGCGCGACAGCACCGTGATCGCCTCCGGCATCGGCGTGCCCTTGGCAACGAGCGGCAGCCGCTCGCCGGTATGCATGATATCGGCGACATGCATCAGGCTCGCGCCCAGCTTGCCGCCGGGATGGAAGACGTGGAAATCCGTAGCGGTAAAGCCGCGGGCCTCCAAAAGCGCCACCGCCAGCGCGTCGCCGATTGCAAGCTGCATCAGCGTCGAGGTCGTCGGCGCCAGCCCATTGGGGCAGGCCTCCTGCTCGTTCGGCATCAGAAGGACGATATCGGCGGCGGCGGCGAGCGAGGACCCTTCGCTGCAGGTGATCGCGATCAGCGGAATGGAGAAGCGCCGCGTGAAGGAAATGATGCTCTTGAGTTCGGCGCTCTCGCCGCCCTTGGAAATCGCCAGCACGACGTCATCGCGCGCGATCATGCCGAGATCGCCGTGATTGGCCTCCGCCGCATGCACGAAAAAGGCGGGTGTCCCGGTCGAAGCGAATGTCGCCGCGAGCTTGGCGCCGATATGCCCGCTCTTGCCGACGCCGGTGACGATGACGCGTCCGGAGATGTCGCCGATGACTTCGACGGCCCGTGTGAACGGGCCGGCCAATCCGTTGTCAAAAGCCTGTTCGAGCGCTTCAAGACCGCGTCTTTCGGTCTCTATCGTGCGTTTTGCCGACTCGAGCACGCTGTTTTCAACAAGGTTGATCGCTCTTCTGTTCATGAAATTGCGTTAGACCTTTTCACTTTCCAAGTCCACCCCGCGCTCTTTCCGAATTGTAAACAGCGCCCGCCGACAGCAACGAATGATTAACCACGAGGCTTTACCTTTGGGTAAGAACCGAAAGCATGTCAGGCGCGAATTGCATGGGCCAGCCAAACCAGACGAGCAGTGTGACGCCGCTCCGCGCCATGAGCCGTGCCGTCTCTTTTGCTGCGTTCGGCTGCTTGCTTCTCAGCCAGACGGCAGCCTTCGCGCAATCCGCCTCGTCGCAACCGGCAAACAGCCGCTCCGCCGCCTCCCAGGACAATCGCACCACGTACAGCGCCGCATCCGTCGCCGGTTTCGATGACGAGACCGACGATACCGCCGCTCCCGCGGCAAACGGCACGACCGCAAACGCGGACGATACCCAGCAGCGGCCCGCCATACCGGATGCACAAGCGGGCGACGACATTACCGGTTCAATCCTCGACGAGGACATACGCCGGCTGAACACCCGTGAAGCGCCGCTCGACGAGACACTGCCACGCCGCAGGGCTGCCGAAAGTGCCTCGACAGAGGAAACGCCGGGAATCCCGATCGGCACGTTCGTGCTCCGCCCGAGCGTCACCCAGAGCATCAACACCGAAACCACCAAGGACGGCAATACCACGCAACGGCGCGCCTTTCTTGAAACCGACGCAGCAGCGACCCTGACCTCGGACTGGGGCCGGCATCAGTTGACCGTGACCTCGGAAGGCGCTTGGCAGAAGAATGTCAGCGGCGAGGGTGAGGAACAGCCCTCCTTCAAGATCAACAGCGATCTCAGGCTCGATCTTCCCGACGACACCACGGCGCACCTCATCGCCGGCTATAATTTCTACCGCGAGGACACCGATGATCCCGACGCGATCACCAACGCCGCGCAGCAGTCGGACGTCCAGGAATTTTCGGCCGGCGCCTCCGTCCAGCGCGATTTCGGCATCCTGCGCGGCACGACTGCACTTGCGCTGACACGCTCGATCTATTCGGACGCTAAACTTTCGAACGGCACGACCGTCTCCCTCAGCGACCGCAATCAGACGACGGGCACGTTGCGTGGCCGTGTCGGCTACGAACTGTCACCCGCGCTCATCCCGTTCATCGAGGCCAACATCGGCCGCACGGTCTATGACGAAACGCAAGATTCCGCCGGTTACGAGCGTTCCGGCCATAGCTATGGCGCCAAGGCAGGCGTCGAGGTCGATCTCGGTGAAAAGCTGAAGGGTGAAGTCGGCGTCGGCTACGAGATGGCGGATTTCGAAGACAGCCGCCTGTCCTCGATCGATACCGCCACGCTCGATGCGAGCCTGCTCTGGTCGCCGATCCGTGGCACCGATGTCAATCTCGACCTGCTGACCAGCATCCAGCCATCGACCACGGCAGGCGAAAGCGGCTACGTCTCGCACGCGCTGACGACGACGGTCACTCACCAGCTGCGCGACAATCTGGTCGGGACGATGATCGGCGGGGTGATATGGCGCGATTATCCCACGGACAGCACCATCAACGACGAGCTCGTCTATACCGCCGCAACCGGCCTGACCTGGAATATCAGCCGCTATCTCGATCTAACCAGCACGCTCGGCTACGAGCTGACGACGCGCAAGGAAGGGACCGACTCGCAGGAATGGCGAGCCGGCGTCGGTCTCAAGCTGAAACGCTAAAGCATGTCGCGCAAAAGTGTGCCGCGGTTTTGCGGCAACGACATGCGTAAAAACAAAGACCTAAAGCGCGAGGAGCGAATCTGAAAGATCGCGACGTGCTTTAGAGCAACTCCAGCAAAAGTGCGGGAGCGGCTTGCATCGGGAAAAGAGAAGCGCCGCGCGTCCGATAGGAAGCGCGGCGCTCTATCACTTTGAAGCTGCGCTGAGCAGGATCCTTACTTCAGGCCGGCCAGCAGTTCCCTGAAGCCGCCTTCGACGGAGGGGCGGATATCGGCGCGTTCCAGGGCGAAGGCGACGTTTGCCAGGATGAAGCCGTCCTTGGCGCCGCAATCATAGGTTGCGCCGCGGAAATGGTAGCCGGCGAAAACCTGTTCCTTCAGCAGCTTCAGCATGCCGTCGGTGAGTTGGATCTCATTGCCGGCGCCGCGCTCCTGGGTTTCGAGGATCTTGAAGATCTCAGGCTGTAGGATATAGCGGCCGTTGATGAAGAAGTTGGAAGGCGCCGTCCCCTTGGCAGGCTTTTCCACCATGCCGGTGATGCGGAAACCGTCGCCGATCGCCTCGCCGACGCCGACGATGCCGTATTTATGCGCCTGGTCCGGCGCGCATTCCTCGACGGCAATGATATTGCCGCCGCTCTGGGCATAGAGGTCGATCATGCCCTTCATGCAGCCCTTGTCGCCCTTCATGATCATATCCGGCAGCAACAGTGCGAAGGGTTCGTCGCCGACGATCTCGCGGGCGCACCACACGGCATGGCCGAGGCCGAGAGGCTCCTGCTGGCGGGTGAAGCTCACCGTGCCGGCCTTCGGCAATTGCTGGGCGAGAAGGGTAATTTCCGCCTTCTTGGCGCGCTCGCGCAGCGTCTGTTCCAGCTCGAAATGAATGTCGAAATAATCTTCGATGACGTGCTTATTGCGTCCGGTGACGAAGACTAGATGTTCGATCCCGGCTTCGATCGCCTCGTCGACGACATATTGAATGATTGGCTTGTCGACGACGGTCAACATTTCCTTCGGAACAGCCTTTGTCGCCGGAAGGAATCGCGTTCCCAACCCGGCAACCGGAAATACTGCTTTACGAACTTTGTTGTGTTGAGCCACACCCGGCCTCCTGCTTCGATCATATCGCTTTGGAAATGGAGTTTTTTAGCTTTAACTAGTATAGAATTGCTACTGTTTTGCAAATGGTGACCGCAGCGGATCGCCATGGTAAAGAATTTGTTGACTCCGTTCCTGTAGTCTCGGGTCTGGGCGGAAATGATGCCCCGCTGCACCAGAAACTGAAGATGACGGATACGACTGTCGATGACCCAGAATCACAAAAACTCCCTTCGTGGTCTTGCTCTCGCCCTCGTTGTCGCTGCCCAGGTGGCACTGGTCCCCGACAACGCGAAAGCTGATTCCCGCTTCCAGAAATGGATCGCGGATTTTTACCAGACTGCCGCTCAGAGTGGCATCAGTAAGGCAACCTATCAAAAGGCCTTTTCCGGGGTGAGCGAGCCCGATCCAACGGTGCTCGAAAAGGCAGCCTACCAGCCGGAATTCACCTCGAAGATCTGGGACTATATCGATTCCCGCGTCAATCCCTATACTGTCAAGATCGGCCGCGAGATGGCCGTCAAGCACGCTAGAACGCTCGCTGCGATCGAGCAGCGGTTCGGCGTCGACAAGACCATATTGCTGGCCATCTGGTCGATGGAATCGAATTACGGCGCGGTCCTCGACAAGGACGACCGGCTGCATTACGTGCCGCGCGCCTTGGCAACGCTTGCCTATGCCGATCCGAGCCGGGCCAAATTCGCCAAGAAGCAGCTGGTCGCAGCGCTGAAGATCCTGCAGAACGGCGACGTGCCGGCACGCGAGATGACCGGCTCCTGGGCCGGCGCCATGGGCCACACCCAGTTCATTCCGACAAGCTACCTGCTTTATGCCGTCGATGCCGACGGCAACGGCCATCGCGATATCTGGAACTCGGTGCCTGACGCGCTGGCGACCTCGGCCAACCTCCTGATGAAAAACGGCTGGGACACCGGCAAGACCTGGGGTTACGAGGTCGTCGTTCCCGCTGCAGTCGCCAAGCAGGCCGGCAAGACCCATACGCTGGCCCAATGGGCGGCACTCGGCCTGACCCGCCCGAACGGCAAGGCCTTCCGCGAGAGTGCCACCAAAGCCGTGTTGAAGATGCCGGCCGGGCCCAGTGGCCCGGGCTTCCTGATGACCGCCAACTTCTTCACCATCAAGAACTACAATGCCTCGGACAGCTACGCACTTGCCGTCGGCCTGCTGGCCGACCAGATCGCCGGCTACGGCGGCATGCAGCAGCGCTGGCCGCGCCCGGACGGTGCCCTCGATATCACCGAGAAATTCGAGCTGCAGACCCGCCTGAAGACGCTCGGCTATTACAATGGTGAGGTCGACGGCAATTTCGGCTCGGGTTCGAAGGCGGCGATATCAGCCGTGCAGTCGCGCATCGGCATGCAGCCGGACGGCGAGCCCTCCTTGCCGCTTCTGAATGCATTGCGCCGCTAGATCGGGATGATCTCCGCCGAACTGGCCGGAAATCTCAATCCGCATTTGAATCAAGGAAATAGGGCATGATACCGCCCGAAAACCCCACACACTTTTCGGCATGATGCTCTACAACAGGCAGAACCGTGACCTAGATAATAGCGGGAGTGGACGCTGGCCTACCCGGCGTGCAAGATGCCGGCGGATGCGGAACTGCCCATGACTGAGAAAACTGATCGGACCTGTAAAATCCGTTGGCTCGTGCTCGCCTTGACGGCGGCTTCGCTATGCCTTGGCGCCATTGCGCCGGTGCATGTCGCCGAAGCCCAGGAGCAGCGTTATCAACGCCGATCGATCCTCGATTTCTTTCTCGGCCGGCGCTATCTCGATGACGGGCCGCAAGCCCCTGACATCCAGCAGCCGAGACGCCAGCAGCGCAAACGCCCGCCGGCGCCGAAGGCCATCGTCAATACCCGCACCGCGCCGCCGGTCCGCGCTCCCGTACAGGAGGAGCCGGCGGTGCAAAAGCTCGGCGACGCCCGGACGATCCTGATCGTCGGCGATTTCCTGGCTAGCGGCCTCGGCGACGGCCTCACCGCCGCCTTCGAGACCTCGCCGGGTGTGGTCGTCGAAGCCCGCGGCAACGTCTCCTCGGGTCTTGTCCGCGACGATTATTACGACTGGCCGGAACAGCTGCCGAAGATGATCGACGAGCTGAAGCCGGCAATGGTCGTCGTCATGATCGGCGCCAACGACCGCCAGCAGATGGTGACCGACACCGCCAAGGAAAAATTCCGTACCGACGGCTGGTTCACCGAATACCGCCGTCGTGTCCTTTCCTTCGGCAAGGAAGTCACCGGCCGCAAGATCCCTCTGCTCTGGGTCGGCCTTCCCGCCTTCGAATCCGATTCGATGACGGCCGATGCCGTCCAGATGAATCAGCTTTACCGCAACCAGGTCGAAAGCATCGGCGGCGAATTCGTCGATATCTGGGATGGTTTCGTCGATGAAAACGGCAATTTCATCGTCACCGGTTCGGATGTGAACGGCCAGCAGGTGCGCCTGCGCACCTCCGATGGCATCAACCTGACCCAGGCCGGCCGGCGCAAACTTGCCTTCTATGTGGAAAAACCGGCGCGGCGTCTTCTCGGCACGCAGGCAAGCCCCGATCTGGTCCGCCTCGACTCCAGCAATCTGCCCGGTCTCGGCCTTCCCGCCAATCCGGTCGAACATACCGTGCCGATCAGTCTCTCCGATCCCAATCTCGACGGCGGCGCCGAGCTTCTCGGCGCCAGGCCGCCGCCGATGACTTTGACGCGGTCGCCGCGCGATCTCCTGGTCGAGCAGGGCGAAATGACGCCAGCACCTCCCGGCCGCGTCGACGATTACCGCCTGCCTGTGGCAAAAGCGCCGGCCGAAGTCTCGGTCAAGTGAAAAGCGCCGTCTGAGGTCCAAACCTGCTCGCAGCGGGGACTTTGCGGGCGGCATCCTTGCAAAGAACGTCTACGTAAGACACTTTATGCCCTCGATCGTCTCAGGACATCCACTTTCGTGACGTCGCCGAAATTCAATCAAGCATTGGCAGGCATTAGGTTGATGGGCTCATTTGTGATCAGACGCGCGTGCCAATCGGATGCGGTAGCCTTGTCCAACTTCGCCGCAAGGCTATTCCGCGCAACCTACAGCAGCAACACGGCAGCCGCCGATCTTGACGCCTATATCTATAAGAATTTCAACAGGGAACGTCAGGAAGCGGAGATTGTCGATCTCTCAGCCGCTGTTTTCCTGGCGACGATCGATGATCTCATCATCGGATTTGCACAAGTCGTTGTGGGGTCAACCGAAAGTCGCTCGGCTCTTCTGAATCGGATTTGCATAGATGCCGAATGGCGAGGAAGCGGATTGGCGAACGATCTTCTCGATACGGTTGTGAGTGAGTCGGCACAGCGTGGCGTTACGCGACTTGAACTAACCGTGTTCGAGCGAAACGCGCGAGCAATAGCGTTCTACAAACGGGCCGGATTTGCGGCAACCGGGAGCACCACGTTTGCGGTCGGTGACGACTTGCAGACCGACGTCGTGATGGAGATGGACTTGGAGGCGCGGTTTAACCGCAGACCAACCTAGCCCATTTCGCATGTTCTAGCTTTCGCGACAAAATCAAATCTCACTGAAAGTACAGAGAACTGCTGTCGCAGAACTTAAACTTTTCCGTCTACTTCGCCGTCGCCTGCGGCCAGCTCAGATAATAGTAGTTCGAGCCGATCAGGCCGAAGAAGGCGTTGCTGTCGTTCGTTTGGTCGACATAGCTGCCGTTTTCCTTGACGAAGGCGCCATCGGTGCCGCGCTCCAGATGCGCGTCGAGGAAGTCGCTCCAGCCGCTGACATCGATATCCTTGCCGGCCTTGCTCTCGGTGTCCGCCTCGTCGGGATCGTCAACATCCCAGGCGTTGACCGCCACGCCCTGCGTCGGATCGGTGATGGTGAGCGTGCCTGCTTCGAGGGCGGCCAGCATGTCATGCGCCTTGCCGCTCTCACCTTCGGCCGCAGCCGCATCCCGCAACTGCTGCTTCAACATCGACATGAAGGAGGCGCTGGTGACGTCGGCGCCGTCCCCCGTCGTATCGGTCTCGTCAGACGTGTCGCTTTGGGCCGAAAGCGTGTCGAGCAGCCCGGAAAGCGCCTGGTTGGAAAGAAGCGAGGCGGAGCTCGGATCGAGCCCGTAGCTGCTCAGGATGCTGGCGGCCGAAGAACTCTGCGTATCCTGCTCGCTGTCGTCGGAACTGCGCAGGTTTTTCAGGGCATATTGGGCCGAAACCAAACGCGTGCTGTCAAGTGCGGAAACCATTTGAAATGTCCTTGTCGATCATTCGCGGCCTCACGCCGCAGCCGATAGTGAATGCACTACGACCAAAACGGCGGGGCACCTCCGCTTCGGTCGCCGCCGGCTCCACCTGAGCCCGCGTCCGGCGGAAAATCTGGCTTCCCGGCATTGCCTGAGGCTTGCGGCGCACGACCTCCGCGTCAAGTGGTCGCGCCAAAGCGCGGCACACAAAAAAAACTCCGCCGGAAAGGCGGAGTTGGTGTCTTGCGAAGGCGTGCGAGCTAGCAGTCAGTTCGGTAGCACGGTCGAGCCCATCAATTCCTCGTCGATGGCGCGCGCTGCCTGGCGGCCTTCACGGATCGCCCAGACCACCAGCGATTGGCCGCGGCGCACGTCGCCCGCCGTCCAGAACTTGTCGACCGAAGTCTTGTAGTCGCGGTCGTTGGCGACGACGTTGGTCGAGCCGCGCTTGTCGGTGTTGAGCGTCAGCTTGCCGTCGAGCTCCTTCAGCACGCTGCCGGTGAACGGGCCGCGGAAACCGATGGCGATGAAGGCGAGATCGGCCCTGATGACGAATTCCGTGCCTGGAACCGGCCGCCGGCGCTCATCGACCTCACAGCACTTGACGCCGGTCAGCACACCGTCTTCGCCGACGAATTCAAGTGTCGCCACCTGGAATTCACGCACAGCGCCCTCAGCCTGCGAGGACGAGGTGCGCATCTTCGTCGCCCAGAAGGGCCAGACGGCAAGCTTGTCTTCCTTCTCCGGCGGCTGCGGCCGGATGTCGAGCTGGGTGACCCTGACGGCCCCCTGGCGGAAGGCCGTGCCGACACAGTCAGAAGCCGTATCGCCGCCACCGACGACGACGATGTGTTTGGCGCCAGCAAGGATCGGGTCCGACGGCCAGCCGACGCTGTCGATGTTTTCGCGCCCGACGCGGCGGTTCTGCTGCACCAGATAGGGCATCGCATCATGCACGCCCGCAAGGTCGGTGCCCGGAATGCCCGCCTCGCGCGGCGTCTCGGAGCCGCCGCAGTAGAGGACGGCGTCGTGATCGGCGAGCAACTGCTCGACCTTGACGTCGACGCCGACATTGACGCCGCAATGGAAGGTGACACCCTCGCCCTTCATCTGCTCGACGCGGCGGTCGATGAAGTTCTTCTCCATCTTGAAATCCGGAATACCGTAACGCAGCAGTCCGCCCGGCTTCGTCTCGCGCTCGTAGAGATGCACCTCGTGGCCAGCGCGGCCGAGCTGCTGGGCGGCCGCCATCCCGGCGGGACCGGAACCGATGACGGCGACCTTCTTGCCGGTGTGGACCGTTGCCGGCTGCGGCCGGATGAAGCCGAGTTCATAGGCCTTGTCCGCGATCGCCTGCTCGACCGTCTTGATGGCGACCGGTGCATCCTCGAGGTTCAACGTGCAGGCTTCCTCGCAGGGCGCCGGGCAGACGCGACCGGTGAACTCTGGGAAGTTGTTGGTCGAATGCAGGTTCTGGATCGCCGCTTCCCAGTTGTTGTTGTAGACGAGGTCGTTCCAATCGGGAATCTGGTTGTGAACAGGGCAGCCGGTCGGGCCGTGGCAATAGGGGATGCCACAGTCCATGCAGCGCGCAGCCTGTTTCTGCACTTCCGGGTCCGACATCGGGATCGTGAACTCGCGGAAATGACGGATCCGATCCGACGCCGGCTGGTATTTCGCCACCTGCCGGTCGATTTCCAGAAACCCTGTTACCTTACCCATATCTTCGTCCCTTACCCTCATGACCGCCTCACCGCAGCCAATCTGTCTATCGTCAGTCCCGGTATCCGGGGCAAGTTGCTTGTCTTGACCGTCATTGGAACATATCCCCCTGCAAGACATCCGGGCGATCTGAACAGCCTACGTCGTCGGCGTGATCGTCACGGGTCATTGAGATATTGTCGTCATCCGTCACCTGCAGTCAGCAGGTGACGGATGTCCCGGTGCAATTCATTCCGCGGCGATGCCCATCCGGCTGCGCTCCATTTCCTCGAGCGCACGACGGTATTCGACCGGCATGACCTTGCGGAACTTCGGACGGTATTCGGCCCAGTTGTCGAGAATCTCAGTGGCGCGGGCCGAGCCCGTATAGTGCAGATGGTTGGAGATCAGCTGGTAGAGGCGCTCCTCGTCATGGCGCGTCATGTCGCCAGAGACGTCGACGCGTCCCTTGTGCATGAGGTCACCGCCGTGATGGTGCAGCTTCTCCAGCATGTCGTCCTCCTCGGGCACCGGCTCGAGCTCGACCATCGCCATGTTGCAGCGGCTGGCGAAATCGCCGGTCTCATCGAGCACGTAGGCGACACCGCCGGACATGCCGGCCGCGAAATTGCGGCCCGTGGCACCGAGCACGACGACGACGCCACCGGTCATGTATTCGCAGCCATGGTCGCCGACACCCTCGACGATGGCGATCGCGCCCGAATTGCGCACGGCGAAACGTTCGCCCGCCACACCGCGGAAATAGCATTCGCCCTCGGTCGCACCATAAAGCACGGTGTTGCCGACGATGATCGAGTCCTCGGCCACGATCCTCGAATTCTCCGGCGGCCGGATGATGATCTTACCGCCTGAAAGGCCCTTGCCGACATAGTCGTTTCCGTCGCCGATCAGGTTGAAGGTGACGCCGCGCGCCAGGAAGGCGCCGAAGCTCTGCCCCGCCGTGCCGCGAAGCGTCACGTTGATCGTGTCTTCCTTCAGACCGCGATGGCGATAACGCTTGGCGACCTCGCCGGAAAGCATTGCTCCCACGGACCGGTCGACGTTTTTGATGCCGACCTCGAAGGCGACCGGTGTCTTAGCCGTCAGTGCCGGCTGCGCCTGCTCGATCAGCACGCGGTCGAGAATGTCGTCGATCGGGTGCTTCTGCCTGCTCGTCCAGAAGGTCTCTTCCTTGGGAGCGTCGACCTTGTGGAAGATACGGCTGAAATCGAGGCCCTTTGCCTTCCAGTGGTTCAGCATCTCGTCCTTCTCCAGAAGCTCCGAGGCGCCGATGATCTCGTCGAGCCGGGTGAAGCCCAGCGAGGCGAGGATTTCGCGCACTTCGTTGGCGACGAAGAAGAAATAGTTGATGACGTGCTCCGGCGCGCCCTTGAAGCGCTTGCGCAGCACCGGATCCTGGGTCGCCACACCCACCGGACAGGTGTTGAGATGGCACTTGCGCATCATGATGCAGCCAGCGGCAATCAGCGGTGCGGTGGCAAAGCCGAATTCGTCGGCTCCAAGCAGCGCCCCGATGATGACGTCGCGGCCGGTCTTCAGGCCGCCATCCACCTGCAGGGCGACGCGCGAACGCAATCCGTTCAGCACCAGCGTCTGCTGGGTCTCGGCGAGGCCGATTTCCCAGGGGCTGCCGGCATGTTTGAGCGAGGTCAGCGGCGACGCACCCGTGCCGCCGTCGAAGCCGGCGACCGTGATATGGTCGGCGCGTGCCTTGGCGACACCGGCGGCAACCGTGCCGACGCCGACTTCGGAGACGAGCTTGACCGAGACATCGGCGGTCGGGTTGACGTTCTTCAGATCGTAGATCAGCTGCGCCAGATCTTCGATGGAATAAATGTCGTGGTGCGGCGGCGGCGAAATCAGGCCGACACCCGGCGTCGAATGTCGGGTCTTGGCAACAGTCGCATCGACCTTGTGACCGGGCAGCTGGCCGCCTTCGCCGGGCTTGGCGCCCTGCGCCACCTTGATCTGCAGCATGTCGGCATTGACGAGATATTCGGTGGTGACGCCGAAGCGGCCCGAGGCGATCTGCTTGATCGCCGAGCGTTCCGGGTTCATCGAACCATCGGCCAGCGGCATATAACGGTCGGATTCCTCACCACCTTCGCCGGTGTTCGACTTGCCGCCGATCCGGTTCATGGCAATCGCCAGCGTCGTATGCGCCTCTCTGGAGATCGAGCCGAAGGACATTGCGCCCGTCGAGAACCGCTTGACGATATCGGCCGCCGGTTCGACCTCGTCGACCGATACCGGCTTGCGGCCGAGCGCTTCGGCGCTCTTGATCTTGAACAGCCCACGGATCGTGTTCATCCGCAGCGCCGAGTTATTCACCATCTCGGCGAATTCCTGGTAACGGTCCTCGGCATTGCCGCGCACGGCATGCTGAAGGGCCGCGACGGCATCCGGCGTCCAGGCATGGCTTTCGCCGCGCATGCGGTAGGCATATTCGCCGCCGATGTCGAGCGTCGTGGCAAGAAGCGGATCGGTGCCGAAGGCCGCGTTATGGCGGGCGACGGTTTCGGCGGCGATCGCCTCGAGGCCGACGCCTTCGATCATCGTCGCGGTTCCGAAGAAATACTTGTCAATCAGTTCCGACTGCAGGCCGATCGCATCGAAGATCTGCGCGCCGCAATAGGACTGGTATGTCGAGATGCCCATCTTTGACATGACCTTGAGGATGCCTTTGCCGACTGCCTTGATGTAGCGGTAGACGACTTCGGAAGCATCCACTTCCTTCGGGAATTCACCCTTGGCATGCATGTCGAGCAACGTGTCGAAGGCAAGATAAGGGTTGATCGCCTCGGCGCCGTAGCCGGCGAGCAGGCAGAAATGGTGGACCTCGCGCGGCTCTCCGGTCTCGACGACGAGACCGACCGAGGTGCGCAGCCCCTTGCGGATCAGATGGTGATGCACGGCAGCTGTGGCGAGCAACGCGGGAATCGCGATCCGGTCCGGCCCGATCTGGCGGTCGGAGAGCACGATGATGTTGTAGCCGCCCTTGACGGCCGCTTCTGCGCGCTCGCAGAGGCGGTCGAGCATCTCGGGCATGCCTTCGGCACCACGCTCGATATCATAGGTGAAATCGAGTGTCTTGGTGTCGAAACGGTCTTCCGTATGGCCGATCGAGCGGATTTTTTCGAGATCGCCATTGGTCAGGATCGGCTGACGAACCTCGAGCCGCTTGGCGTTCGCCGCCCCTTCGTGGTCGAGAATGTTCGGCCGCGGCCCGATGAAGGAAACCAGGCTCATCACCAGTTCCTCGCGGATCGGATCGATCGGCGGGTTGGTCACCTGCGCGAAGTTCTGCTTGAAATAGGTGTAGAGCAGCTTCGACTTTTCCGACATCGCCGAGATCGGCGTATCCGTGCCCATCGAACCGATCGCCTCCTGGCCCGTCGTCGCCATCGGCGACATCAGGATGCGTGTATCCTCGAGCGTGTAGCCGAAGGCCTGCTGGCGGTCGAGCAGCGACACGTCGCGACGCAGCGCCCGCGGTTCCACCGGCTTCAGGTCTTCGAGGATGAGCTGCGTGCGGTTGAGCCAGCTGCGATAGGGATGGGCCGTCGCCAGTTGCGACTTCACCTCGTCGTCTGAGATGATACGGCCTTCTTCCATGTCGATCAGCAGCATCTTGCCCGGCTGCAGGCGCCACTTCTGGATGATGATCTCTTCCGGAACCGGCAGCACGCCGGCTTCGGACGCCATGATGACGCGGTCGTCATCGGTGGCGAGGTAGCGCGCCGGCCGCAGGCCGTTACGGTCGAGCGTCGCACCGATCTGCTTGCCGTCGGTGAAGGCGACGGCAGCCGGCCCGTCCCAGGGCTCCATCAGCGCCGCATGATATTCGTAGAACGCCTTGCGTTCGGCCGCCATCGACTGGTTGCCGGCCCAGGCTTCCGGGATCAGCATCATCACGGCATGCGCCAGCGAATAACCGCCGCGCACCAGGAATTCGAGCGCATTGTCGAAGCAGGCCGTGTCCGACTGCCCCTCGTAGGAGATCGGCCAGAGCTTGGAGATGTCCTCGCCGAACAGCGGCGAGGAGACCGACGCCTGGCGCGCCGCCATCCAGTTGACGTTGCCGCGCAGCGTGTTGATCTCGCCGTTATGGGCGACCATGCGATAGGGATGCGCGAGCTTCCACGATGGGAAGGTGTTGGTCGAGAAGCGCTGATGCACCAGGGCGACCGCGCTTTCGAAACGCGGATCCGACAGGTCCTTGTAGTAGACGCCGACCTGATAGGCCAGGAACATGCCCTTGTAGACCACCGTCGCCGCCGACAGCGATACCGGATAGAAATTGCTCTCCTCGCCGTCGAACTCGTCATAGATGCGGTTGGAGATCACCTTGCGCAGCGTGAACAGCCGACGCTCGAACTCGTCGTTGTTTTCGGCATCCTCGCCGGCGCCGATGAAGACCTGCACATGATGCGGCTCGGTTGCGGCAATGGCCGGCGCCTTGGAGAGCGAGGAATTGTCGACCGGCACGTCGCGGAAGCCGATGAAGACCTGACCTTCCTCGGTGATGACGTCCTTGATCACCTTCTTGAAGTGCTCGATCTGCTTTTCATCGCGCGGCATGAAGATATGGCCGACGCCGTATTCGCCGACCGGCGGCAGGGTGATGCCTTGCTCGGCCATCTCCTCGCGGAAGAAACGGTCGGGGATCTGCACCAGGATGCCGGCGCCGTCACCCATCAGTGGATCGGCGCCGACGGCGCCGCGATGCGTCAGGTTTTCAAGGATGAAAAGGCCATCCTTGACGATCTGGTGTGACTTCTGACCCTTCATATGCGCGACGAAGCCGACGCCACACGCATCATGTTCGTTGCGCGGATCGTAGAGGCCCTGTTTCTTCGGCAGGCCGGAGGCGAATTTGGACATATTGGCCGTCGCGCGCAGCTCTGCAGCAGCAAACCGGTCAACTTCCATGGATGGCGTCTTCGTCATCATCTTTCCTCCTGTCGAAGCCCGCGGGGCCGCGGGCGGCTTTTCGTCCCGCGCCGCAACCCGAAGATAGGTTCGGCGCATGACAGCGCTGTTGCATTGTGAAGATCGGCCGCAGACATCTGCTTTAAAGGAAAGCAAACCGTCGCGTTCCGCGCCTGCCATTCGCCTCCGCGCGCCGCCCTTGAGGCTTAACGCTCGGAAGAACTATAGCGTGAAAGCCGGTCTGTTCCAGGGCTTTCGGCGCCTCTTCGGTCATAAAGGCCAAAATAGGACAGCAACACTGTCCTAATTCATCAGTTCTATGCCAGAAAGCATCCGGCTCTGCAAGAGCGCTCCGTCAAAAAACGTCAATCTGCGACGGAAGATTGCCTGGGTAGCGGCGATGACGAAAGAAAATTACGTTATGACGTATTATTTTGTTTATTGATTGCTTAGTTCAATTTCCGTGATGTGTCGCGGGCGACAACCTTGATCCTGTGAAGCTTTGGCGTAATGTCCGCTGCGAACTTGCCAACCCCTTCCTTTCCAACGGTTTCCCACATGTTCTTTGCTTCCGATAACTGGGCCGGCGCCCACAAATCCATTGCCGAACGTCTGCTGACGGAATCGACCGGCTTTGCCGCCGCCTATGGCGCCGGCGATCTCGACAGAAAGGTCGAAGCCCGTTTTTCCGAGATCTTCGAGCGCGAGGTTTCGGTTTTCTTCGTCGCCACCGGCACGGCCGCCAACTCGCTGTCGCTCGCAAGCGTCCAGCGCCCCGGCGGCATCACCTTCTGCCATTCGGAGGCCCATGTGATCGAGGATGAATGTGGTGCGCCGGAATTTTTCTCAGGCTCCGCCCGCCTGGTTGCCGTTGACGGCGAAGCCGGCAAGATCGACCCGGCAAAGCTCTCGGCGAAGATCGCAAGCTTTCCCGAGGATGCCGTCCGTCACGGCCGCGCCAGCGCGGTGACCATCAGCCAGACCACCGAGATCGGCACCGTCTATTCCTTGCCGGAGATCGGCGAGATCGCCGCCATCGCCAGAAAGCGCAATCTGCCGCTCCACATGGATGGCGCCCGCTTCGCCAACGCGCTCGTCGCACTCGGCGCCACCCCGGCCGAAATGACCTGGAAGCGCGGCGTCGACATGCTGTCCTTCGGCGGCACCAAGAACGGCTGCTGGTGTGCGGAAGCAATCGTCTTCTTCAATCCGGATCAGGCCCGGGAAATGCCCTTCATCCGCAAGCGCGCCGCCCAACTCTTCTCCAAGTCGCGTTTCATCGCCGCCCAGTTCGACGCCTATTTCGAAAACGGCCTGTGGCTCGATCTCGCCCGTCATTCAAACGGCATGGCCGACCGGCTGCGCGCCGGCATCGCCACCAGCAATTCCGCCCGCCTCGCCTGGCCGACCGCATCCAACGAAGTCTTTGCCGTCGTCAGCAAAAGTGCCGCAAAAACCGCGGAGGAAAAGGGCGCGAAATTTTACGAATGGCCGCTCCCGGCGGCAACGCCCGAACTCGTTTCCGAAAGCGAAACCCTGATCCGCCTCGTCACCAGTTTCGCGACCACCGACGCGGATGTTGATGGCTTCTTGAAGTACCTGGCCGCCTGATCGCCTGTCCGAAAGGCTTGCGGGCCCGGCAGGCCCTTCGCTGGCGGGCAAGGACTCACGTCGACCTCAGTCCCCTCACCTTTTGCAGAATATCCTCCGACAGTGCTGAAACCAGCGCCTGATCCGCGCCCTTGCGCGGAACCAGCACGAATTCCACATCCTCCAGCACCGGAAGTCTTCCCGCAGCAATTTCCTTCAGACCGGACGGTGCCATGCTGCGCGGCTGCACCAGCACGCCCATCCCGGCCCGCGCCGCTGCCGTTAGCCCGCTCAGGCTGCCGCAGGTACAGACGATCCGCCACGGCACCCCGTTTCGACCAAGCGCTTCGAGCGCGATCACCCGCGTGACGCTCGGCGGCGGAAAGGCGATCAGTGGCAGAGGGCCGGAGGCAAGCACACGCTCGGGATCTCGCGCCAGCCAGACGAGCGGCTCGCGATAGACGAGTTTTCCGCGCGCATCGCCGAGCCGGCGCTTGGCCAGCACCAGATCGATCTCGCCATTGTCCTGCATCTCGTAGAGAACGCCGGAAAGCGCCACCGTCAGTTCCAGGTCGACGGAGGGGTGCGAACGCACGAAATCCTCGAGCACCGCCGGCAGCTGGCTGGTGACGAAATCTTCCGACACGCCGAGCCGCAGACTGCCGCGCAGGCTGTTGTTCTTAAACAGCGACTGTACCTGCCCCTCGATCGAAAGCATGGCGCGCGCATGCAACAGCAGCGCCTCGCCATCGCCGGTCAGCATCACCTTATGCGTGTCGCGCGCCAGCAGCTTGCGCCCGAGTGCTGTCTCCAGCCGCTGGATGTGCTGGCTGACGGTCGACTGACCGAGGCTGAGCCTCTCTGCCGCGAGCGTGAAACTGCCCATCTGTTCGACGGCAACGAAACTGCGCAATTGCGAAAGGTCCAGCATGATCCAGTTTCTCGATAACTGTTATTCCTTGCATCCTGGATCATAATGGACGACAGAACAATGACTGTTTTATCACGCCGCGAGATCGCCATGCGCCGCTTTCTGCCCGATACATTCACCATCCTGCTTGTCTGCACCGTCATCCTCGCCTCGCTGCTGCCGGCGCGCGGCACATTCGCGGATTATTTTGGTATCGCCACCGACCTTGCCATCGCGCTGCTGTTTTTCCTGCACGGCGCCCGCCTGTCGCGCGACGTCGTCATATCAGGCCTGCTGCACTGGCGCCTGCATCTCGTCATCCTGCTGACGACCTTCGGCATCTTCCCGCTGCTTGGCATGGCGCTCGGACTGATCCCCGACGCGATCCTGCCGCAGCCGCTTTATCTCGGCATCCTCTTCCTCTGCGTGCTGCCGTCGACGGTGCAGTCGTCGATCGCCTTCACCTCGATGGCGGGCGGCAACGTGCCCGCCGCCATCTGCTCGGCCTCGGCATCCAACATCTTCGGCATGTTCCTGACACCGCTGCTCGTCGGCCTGCTGTTTTCCGTCAGCGGCCACGGCGGCTTCTCCTTCGACGCATTAGAGCAGATCCTGCTGCAGCTGCTTGCCCCCTTCATCATCGGTCAGATTCTGCAGACCTGGATCGGCGACTGGATTCGCGCCAAGAAGAAGATCCTGATGCCTGTCGACCGCGGCTCGATCCTGATGGTCGTCTATCTCGCCTTCAGCACGGCTGTGGTCGAGGGCCTGTGGCATACTTTCTCGATTGGCGATATCGCCGTCGTCATCGTCGCCGACATGGTCCTGCTGGCAATTGTCCTGGTGGTGACGATGTTCGGCAGCCGTTGGCTGGGCTTCAACAAGGCCGACGAGATCACCATTACCTTCTGCGGCTCGAAGAAGAGCCTTGCAAGCGGCGTGCCGATGGCGAACGTCATCTTCGCAGGCCAGTCGATCGGCGCGATCGTGCTTCCGCTGATGCTGTTCCACCAGATCCAGTTGATGGCCTGCGCCGTCATCGCCCAGAAATACGCCGCCGCCGCGGCCCGCCGCGCAACGGACAAGGAAATCGACGAAGCCGCCAGCCCGGCATGAAGCATGTCGCGCCAAGCACCAATGAAAAACGGCGCTCCGATGGAGCGCCGTTCGTTTCATCCGACAAGGATCTGATTAGCCGTTGATGATCTGCGCTTCGATGGCCTTCGGAGCCTCGACCGGTTCTGCAGCAATCGTAATCTTCCGGGGCTTCATGGCCTCGGGAATATTGCGCAGAAGGTCGATGTGCAGCAGGCCGTTCTTCAGCGAAGCAGCGCTCACCTCGACATGGTCTGCAAGCTGGAAGCGGCGCTCGAAGGCACGCTTGGCAATACCGCGGTAGAGGAATTCGCCGCTTTCGGCAGGTTCCTCGTGCTTTTCACCCTTCACGGACAGGACATGGGCATGGGCTTCGATCGAAAGTTCGGTCTCGTCGAATCCGGCAACGGCCATGGTGATTCGATAGGTGTTTTCACCGGTGCGCTCGATGTTATAGGGCGGATAGGTCTGCGCCTGCTCCGGCTGCGCAAGGCTGTCGAGCATGGTGAAGAGCCGGTCGAAACCGACGGTCGAACGATAAAGGGGAGAGAAGTCTACGTGACGCATGATGTCCTCCTGTGGAAGCGACGTGTTGCGATGAAATGCCCCTGAAACCCCATCTTTGGCGGCCTCGGGACGGTTGCGCAGGCCCTTTCCGGCACCCGCAGAAAGGAGATGGTGATGGGATTTGACGAGTTCAAGACCTTTCCGGAATCGCCTTGATCGGCCTGTGAACCCCGCATGAACGACCGGTTCGGAGCGCGTTCAGGCGCATTCGCCTAGAAATTTCGGCGTCGGGTGAATCTGGTCCCGATGGCTGAAGTGCATCGTCCCTTCTTCTTCAGTCTCAACTTCGGCCGGCCGCGAGCACCCTCATGCTCCTGCCGGCCCTTTTCCCCCGCTTTCCAAGCCGGATGCCATGCGCTATCCCTGAAGGTGGAAGCACTCAGCAGCGGCGCATTGGCAAAGTCATGGATCAGGTTCTCTATTCGACGCCCGACAATCCCGCTCCGGAAAATCGCGCGGAGGGGTTCTTCGAAACCCATGACGGCCACCAGCTGCGTTACGCCGTCTTCCGCTCCAGCGGACAGGTTGCCAAGGGCACCGTCGTCATCCTGCACGGCCGAAACGAATATATCGAGAAATATTTTGAGACGATCCGCGACCTGACGGCCAGGGGCCTCTGGGTCGCGACCTTCGACATGCGCGGCCAGGGTGGCTCGCAGCGGCTCCTGAAACGCCGCAACCACGGCCACATCCGCCGCTTCGTCGATTACGAGCGCGATCTCGACACCTTCCTCGAAAAGGTGGTGCTGCCGGATACCCGCCTGCCCTTCTACTTGCTCGCGCATTCCACAGGCGGCCTGATCGCGCTCTCGGCCGCCCCCTATCTCACCACCCGTATCGATCGCATGGTGCTGTCGGCGCCCTTCATCGGCCTGACCGGCCAGGCGGCTTCGCCCCGCGTCATTCGCACACTTGCCGGCACGCTGAACGCCGTCGGCCTCGGCTTCCTGCCGCTGACCTCGAACCTGAAGGAGCCGGATTTCCGCGACAATCCGCTGACCTCGGACGAACGCCGCTTCGAGCGCAATGTCGCGATGATGAAGGCCCATCCGGAGCTGACACTTGGGCCACCCACAGCCCGCTGGCTGACCGAGGCCTTTCGCACGATGGACCGGGTCACCTCGCCCTACCACCTCTTCTCGATCACCATCCCGACGGTCATCATTGCCCCGACGCGTGACGGTGTCGTGCCCTACACGGCGCAGGAGCGGCTCTCGCGTTATTTCCGCGCCGGCCAGTTGGTGCCGATCAACGGCGCCCGTCACGAGATCTTCCAGGAACGCGATATCTACCGCGCCGCCGCCCTTGCCGCCTTCCACGCCTTCATACCCGGCAGCGATGCCGAAGAAAACCAGGACGTCGCCGCCCTCGGCACGTAACCTGGCCAGCGCAGCTGATCGGGATTAGCGCTGTAGCACGGCGATCGCCGCTTCGTAGACCGCCCGGCTGCCGGCGGCGATGATCGAGCCGCCATTTTCCGGCCGTCCGCCGTCCCAGGTGGTGATGATGCCGCCCGCCCCCTCGATGACGGGAATGATGCCGCCGACATCATAGGGCTTCAGGCTGTTTTCGATGACGAGATCGATATGGCCGGCGGCAAGCAGCGCATAGGCATAGCAGTCGCAGCCGTAACGGAAGAGCCGCACCTGGCCCTCGATCTCGCGGTATTTCTCCATCTCCTCGCCGGCAAAAAGATGCGGCGAGGTGGTGAACAGGATGGCGTTCGAAAGCGTGTCGCACTGGCGCGTCGCCAGCCGCCGTTCGCCCTCCGGCCCGGTATAGATCGAGCCGTTCTGGTCGGCGAAATAACGCTCGCCGGTAAAGGGTTGCTCGATCATGCCCATGATCGCCCTGCCATCCTTCTGCAGGCCGATCAGCGTTCCCCATACCGGCACGCCGGAGATGAAGGCGCGTGTGCCGTCGATCGGATCGATCACCCAGACATATTCGCGGTCGAGGCCGACATTGCCGTGCTCCTCGCCGAGAATGCCGTGGCCGGGAAAACTCTCCTCGATCAGCGCCCGGATGGCGAGTTCGGCCGCCCGGTCGCCCTCCGTCACCGGATCGAAACCGGAGGAAAGCTTGTTCGTGACATCGAGGCCGGAGCGGAAGCGCGGCAGCGTCTCGGCCCGGGCGGCTTCCGCCAGGCGGTTGAAGAACGAACGGTCAGGAAACATGATGGATCCGTTTGGCTGGCGGGAATGGCGCTTTTCATAGCGAAAAGCAACGGGAATGCAAACGCAGCAGGCAATTTGGCTGTAACTGCCCAAAGATATCGCAGCGCAATATATTGCTTGACATTTGTGCAATGCAATAGTAGCGTCTTCATACAGTCTTCTGACTGTAAATACCCTCCTTGGGTGTTTCCTCCCTAGACTTAGCCGCGCTCACAAGCGCGGTTTTTTTTGGCCTGGAAGACGAAGGCCAGACGTAAGCGACATCGAAAAGCGACCTATTCGGCGGCCAGCGCCCGATCTCCGGCAAATTTCTCGACATATTCCGCCATCTGCTGCATGAAGTCCGTGACGGCATCAGCCACAGCGGCGAAATCTTCGCGTTTCTCCAGCGTCAGCTCGTCGACATAGATCGCCCGGTTCACCTCGATTTGCAGCGCGTGCAGTCCGCGCGAAGGCCGGCCGTAATGTTCGGTGATGAAGCCGCCGGCATAGGGCTTGTTGCGGATCGCCGCAAAACCCATCTCCTCGAGGATGGCGATGGCCGCGCGCGAAAGCTCGGCCGAAGCGCTGGTGCCGTAGCGATCACCGATAATGAAATCAGGTCGCGAAGTGCTGCCGGCAACGCGCACATTGCCGGGCATCGAGTGGCAGTCAATCAGCACGCCGAAGCCGAACTGCACATGCGTTCGCGCAATCAGCCGGCGCAGCGCCGCATGATAGGGTTTGTAGACCGCTTCGACGCGGTCGAGCCCCTCCTGCACCGGCAGGCGCCGCGCATAGATCTCCATGTTCTCGGCGACGATACGCGGAATGGTGCCGAGCCCGCCGGCGACCCTCAGCGAATTGACATTGGCATAGGGCGGCAGCAGCCCGTCGAACATCCGCGGATCGAGCTCATAGGGCTCGCGATTGACGTCGAGATAGGCGCGCGGGAAGTTGGCCGCAAGAAGCGGCGCGCCGAGGGCGACGGCCGAGCCGAAGAGCTCGTCGACATAGTGATCCTCGGAACGGCGGATGGCGATGCCCTCCAGCCTGGACTGGGCAATAAATTCCGGTGGATAAATACGGCCGCTATGGGGGGAGTTGTAGACGAAGGGAATGGTCTGCGACACGGGCTCATGGATCTCAAAAAGCTCGTATTCGCGTATTTCCGGCACTTTCGGCCCTCTTTACCATGTCATGAACTGACTGCTTTGCGCATGTTGCCAGTTGCCCGGCCGCAAGTCCATACTATGTAGAAGGGATGGCGGTCAGGCACAGGCAATTCACCGGTTGTTTACCGGGTAAAGACTAGTGTAAACGGCTGGTAGCCCACCAAAAACTTATGGATCGCGGTCTGGATTGATGACTCAGAAGATACTTCTCGCCGAAGACGATAACGACATGCGCCGCTTCCTGGTGAAAGCGCTCGAAAAGGCCGGCTACAAGGTCCTTTCCTACGACAATGGCGCCAGCGCCTATGACCGGCTGCGCGAGGAGCCGTTTTCCCTGCTGCTGACCGATATCGTCATGCCCGAGATGGACGGCATCGAGCTGGCGCGCCGCGCCACCGAACTCGACCCCGACCTGAAGGTGATGTTCATCACCGGTTTTGCCGCCGTGGCGCTGAACCCCGATTCGAAAGCGCCGAAGGATGCCAAGGTCCTTTCCAAGCCTTTCCACCTGCGCGACCTCGTCGACGAGGTCAACAAAATGCTTGCCGCGTAAGGCTTGCAGGACGGCGCGTCACAAAACTGAAAAAAGCCTATTGACGGCTCCGAAGGTTTTGTGATCTATGCGCCGCCATCGGATGGGCGTGTAGCTCAGCGGGAGAGCACTACGTTGACATCGTAGGGGTCACAGGTTCAATCCCTGTCACGCCCACCATCCGATCTCCCTGACATCGTTGATAAATCCCCCTTTGGGGATTTTTTGATTCCTGAGCCTGGCACGTGCTCCAGATCCAGCACTTTGCGGAGCGAGGGCCTGGGTGTGATTGGTCCGCGACCATGATCCGGGCCGGGGTTTCAATGGCTGTGGGATAGCCCCGCAGGTGGGAAATAGGGGGACGTATGGCGCAAAGGACGCGGACGCGCAAAGCGGTATCCATAATCCTCGGCCTCGCCCTGGCTGGGGCTGGCCTCTTCGGTTTCGGATATATGCAGTTTCATGTCGCCGAACCCATTAGCGTCAAGTTTTGGCTGATTCCGATCACCATGTTCGCGGCCGGGGCAGCAATCCTGTGGGACGACTTCAAAAGTTCCTAACGCCCTCTTCGACACCCGTTCGACGAAGGGTAAGACCAAAATAAGTCACAGAACCGTGCCATTGCCTGACTATCCAGCGCATGGCCGATTCGCCGTCGCAGACAGATGGGGTTGAGACAGACAATGAGACTTTTCGCACCGGCAGCCGCCGCCCTTTTTTCTGCCGTCCTCGCCGTGCCGGCCTCTGCCGCGCCGGCCGCACCCGCCGAGACCTTTCCCGGCGCTCCCGGCGTCATTACGCTTTCCGGCAAATGCGCCAGGCTGGTCGTCGCCAAATTCGACGCCACCAAGGGCTGCAAGAACGAGCTTGCCAGCGTCACGCTGGCCAATGGCTTGGTGACCTTCATCTTCACTTCAGACGGCAAGGCGCTCGGCTTCCAGGGCGACGGCAGCGGCATCAAGCCCGCTTCCAACGGCAATGCCCGCCTGCCGCTCAGCCTCGTTACCACGGGCGTCGGCAACAAGATGACCGGGGAGGTCAAGGTTGCCGGCTTCTGCACCTTCGGCAATCCCTATGCCGGCAAGCCGATCGCGATCGAATGCACCGCCGAAAGCAAGGATTCCTCCTTCACCGGCAGCTTCCGCACCGGTGGCAAGCTGGTGAAAAAGGGTAAGTAGCCAGAGCAATTCCAGCAAAAGTGCGCAGCGGTTTTCCATCGATTCCGATTTAAGGAATTATGCAGTAGCCGTCAGGCGCACCAGGCGCTGCCGGCAGCCCCTGGCTTGCGAGCCAGGCCCTCATTGATCAGTTGCGCGCCAAAGGAGCGCCCGTCGCGCGAGACCACGCGCGGCGCGCCTGAGGGCTCGCTCTTGCCCGCAGCGTTCATGGTGAAGGGTCCGGCGTTCAGAAGCGCCAGCAGCCGCGACTTGGCGGCAAAGGCCACCCGGCGCTCGCCGTCACAGCGCGCCTGATCGACCACGGGGCTTGCCATGTCGGCGATCACGATCTTTTCGCCCTTGTACCAGAAGACACCGCCGTCGCCGACGCAATTGATATGGGCGCCCTGGCCGCAATAGCCGAAGGCCACTGTCCCGGTTTCCGAAACCGCAGGGGAGGCCGGGGACGGCACTGCCTTTATCGGCTGGATCATCGACGTCGGGATCGCGGCCGGCGGCAGCGGCTGCGACTGAGGCACCGACGCTGCGGCTTTCGGCGTGGGGGCGGCAAGCGCTACCTGCTTCGGCGGCACGTCCTTCCTGACGACGGGCCTCGGCTCCGCCGTTTCCCGCGTGACCGACGCCGATTGCCTTGCAAGCATCGGCTGGATGCTCTTCCAATGGTCGTGAGCGACGATGCCGCCGATCGCGGCAATGCCGATCACCGCCCAGGGCAGCAATCCGCCACCGCTGCTGCGCGCTTTGCTCTTTCCTCTCGCCGGCGCCTTGCGGCGGCCGCGTGTTGCTGTCTTGGCCATCTGTGCGATTCCCGTGAGGCCGGGATTATCGCTGCCCAATCCTTTCCGAAAGGTTGGCGCAGCGACAGGATGATGGCTGGTTCGCCGATCTTTCCCTCGAATGACATGAAAATGCCTAGGTGCATCGATTGGCCCAACGTGGCGGCCGAAACGGATGAGGAGAAAAAGCTGAACAAATTCCGCGCTCAGACGTCAGCCAGCGAAAATTTCATCTGTTCCGAGGGAAAAATCCATGGATCGCATCATCGCCGACATCGCGCATCCACTATCCCGTCATCTTCGCCCGTCTCTTCGGCGCTATCGTCTGCGGCGGCCTGATCGGCTTCGAGCGTGACACGCGACTGCCCGGCATCGTGCCGGGCGCTAATGTCGCTAATGTCAGCGTGACTGCCCGTTGGTCATTCGGAGCGCGCGGCCGAAGCATCGTTTTTCCCAACCGATGCGGTGCCGCCGATGGACGCGAGCGGCTTCTGCCGTTTGCCGATATTGATGTGCTCGTCCGCCGCCTCGCGGACAGCCTGCCATTCATTTTCGTGCCGGATGAAGATCTCGCGGGGCACAAAGTTGATCGTCATATGTTTCTCACCCTGTTTCAAATCTGCCGTCAGCGCCCCAAAGAGGCTTCCGGAATAGCCGTTATTTCTTGGTTTCTGCATTGGCTTTCACGTCGGGGCCTTTAATGTCGAGACCACCCTTGGAAAGATCGGCACCGGTAACATGGGCCGGCACGTGAATGTCGTGATAGACACCGGGCGTCAGCGTCAGATCGACATGATGCGGCGGCAGCACCTGCGCCTTCTGCATGCGGTTTGGCTTCGCCCGCTTCATGCGGTCGGATGCCTCCGTGCGTTTATCGGGAACATGGGTCGAAGTGTGCATCATCGGCCTCCTTTTTTAAGCTCAACAGTGCCTAACGGGCGGGCATCAGGATGGTTCCAAAAAAATTACCCAATCTCGGTATGCCTGTCGGCCTTGACTGGCCCGGGAAGCCCATTACCTAGAGCCTATCCCGCAGCCTTCCAGACATCGGCTGACGGGGGAACTTTGGTGCCGGGCCCCTCTGGCGAGAGTTTTTACGGCGCTCTCGTGATGTCGGTACCGCCTGCAGCTTAGCCGGCGGATTTTTCATCGATGACCAAGCTCACCATGCCTGACCCGCGTGCCCGTTGTGGCGTGCCGCGTTTCTCCCATATATCCACTCTCTTCAACACGATTTGCGGCCGCGAGGTGCGGCCATGAATCAACCTCAGACCCCTAAATCCTCGCTCAGCTATTTCCGCTGGGCTTTCATCGTCACCGCCCTCGGCCTCGTTCTCGGCGCCGTACTCGGCTGGCAGACGACCGGCACGATCGGCGGCATGGCGACCGTCTTCTTCATCTGCACGGTGCTTGCGGTGCTGGAGATTTCACTTTCCTTCGACAATGCCATCGTCAACGCCAACAAGCTGAAGGAGATGACGCCGGTCTGGCAGAAGCGCTTCCTCACCTGGGGCATCGTCATCGCCGTCTTCGGCATGCGCATCGTCTTCCCGCTGGCAATCGTCGCGATTGCGGCACAGATCGGCCCCTGGGACGCTCTGGTGCTTGCCGCACGCGAGCCGGCGGAATATGCCCGCATCATGAACGACGCACATCTGCCCATCGCAGCCTTCGGCGGCACTTTCCTGATGATGGTCGGCCTCAACTACTTCTTCAATCACGAGAAGCAAGTTCACTGGATCGGCGGCCTTGAAAAGATGATGGCGCGCTCCGCCACCATCAAGGGTATCGAGATCGCCTTCGTGCTTGCGCTGATGCTGGTCTTTTCCTGGCTGATCGGCGGCGAGGAGGCCACCGTCTTCGTCCATTGCGCCATCTACGGCCTGCTCACCTTCCTCGCGGTCGAGGTGGTCGGCGGATTGCTCGATGCTTCGCAGCAGACGATGAGTGCTGCCGCCAAGGGTGGCCTCGGCGCCTTCATCTATCTGGAGGTGCTGGATGCGAGCTTCTCCTTCGACGGCGTCATCGGCGCCTTTGCGCTGACGCAGAACCTCTTCGTCATCGCGATCGGCCTCGGCATCGGCGCCATGTACGTGCGATCGATGACGATCATGCTGGTGGAGAAGGGAACGCTTGCCGAATACCGCTATCTCGAGCACGGCGCCTTCTACGCCATCCTGATCCTCTCGGTGATCATGTATGTGCAGACGCTGGTGCACATCCCCGAAGTCATCACCGGCCTCGGCGGCGCGGCGCTGATCGGCCTGTCCCTCTGGTCATCCATCCGCCACAACAGGCGCGAAAGGGTGGAGGATCACGACGCCCAGCGGAAAGAGCTTCAAGCCTGACGTCGGGTGTCACAGCGCGCCGCGCGATTGCACCCGTAGAGATAAAAATAAAGCCCGCGACCATCCGGTTGCGGGCTAATTCATTCATGCATGACTTGGAGGTCTTAGCGGGAGACCTGATCGAAGGAGGTCGGGTCGATACCGAGTGTGGTGAGGTCGTTGGCGCGCGGACGGCGACCTGCTTCGACAGCAGCGCTGACGGCGTTTGCAGCCCCAAGGACGGCGAATGCGCGGCCAAAGAAACCCATACGGACTGAATTGCGGAGTGCGGACATTGTCCTTTTCCTCTTGCTCTATGATTGACTGCTCATAGATGGCATCGCGCATATGCCTCCACAATGCTCAGAAAATCACCTCAGCCATGCAAAAACGGAGGCCGGCGCATGTCTCCATGGCCGGCCTCGAGGAGGGGGTGGGTCGTCTTTTTCTTGTTAGAGCGCCGTGCGTCCTTTCGGACGCACAAAGGACGCTCTAACACTTTGAAATCTGCGCATCGTGCTTTCCGAAAATCGATTCCGATTTTCGGGCCGATACGCTAGTCTTCGTTTGCCGCCAGTTGCGACAGCACCTGTCCCCTGCCGCGCAGCCGCAGGATCAGCGGGATGAGGAAGGCCGCCGCGGCAACGATGAGCAGACCCGCCGCGATCGGCGACATCACCAGCGTCGTGATATCGCCCTGGCTGATCGCCAGCGCTCGGCGCAGCTGCTGTTCGGCAAGCGGCCCGAGGATCAGGCCGACGACGGTAGGCGCGATCGGATAGCCGAAGAGCCGCATCACATAACCGAGCAGACCGAAGGCGAGCAGCATGCCGAGTTCGAACACCGACGGATTGGCGCCGATCGTTCCGAGCGTCGCAAACAGCAGGATGCCTGCATAGAGCCATGGCTTCGGAATGGTCAGCAGCTTTACCCAGAGCCCGATCATCGGCAGGTTCAGAACCAAGAGCATCGCATTGGCGATGAGCAGGCTGGCGATCAGCCCCCAGACGAGCTGCGGATTGGTGGCAAACAGTAGCGGGCCCGGCTGCAGCCCGTATTGCTGGAAGCCGGCAAGCATAATCGCCGCCGTCGCCGTCGTCGGCAGGCCGAGCGTCAGAAGCGGCACTAACGTGCCGGCGGCCGATGCGTTGTTTGCGGCCTCGGGACCGGCCACGCCTTCGATCGCGCCATGGCCGAACTCTTCCGGGTTTTTCGCCAGCCGCTTTTCGGTCGCATAGGAGAGGAAGGTGCCGATTTCGGCGCCGCCCGCCGGCATCGCGCCGATCGGGAAACCGATCAACGTGCCGCGCAGCCAGGGCTTCCACGAACGCGCCCAGTCCTCAGCGGTCATCCAGAGCGAACCCTTGACCGCCTCGACCTTCTCCGCGATCCGGTTGCCGTGCGCGGCGATATAGAGCGTTTCGCCGATCGCAAACATCGCCACAGCCAGCGTCGTTACCTCGACGCCGTCGAGCAGGTCGGGGATACCGAAGGAAAGCCTGGCCTGCCCTGTCTGCTGGTCGATGCCGACCATGGCGAGCGCGAAACCGATAAACAGCGAGGTCAGGCCCCTGAGCGCCGAATCGCCGAAAGCCGAGGAGACGGTGACGAAGGCAAGCACCATAAGCGCGAAATATTCGCGCGGCCCGAAGACCAGCGCCAGCTTGACGACATAGGGAGCGATGAACGCAAGCCCGAGCGTCGCGATCAGCCCGGCGACGAAGGAGCCGATCGCCGCCGTCGCCAGCGCCGGTCCGCCGCGCCCGGCGCGCGCCATCTTGTTGCCCTCGAGCGCGGTGACGATCGAGGCGCTTTCACCCGGCGTGTTGAGCAGGATCGAGGTTGTCGAACCGCCATACATGCCGCCGTAATAGATGCCGGCGAACATGATCAGCGAGCCGCCGGGATCGAGCTTGTAGGTGACGGGCAACAGCAGCGCCACGGTGAGTGCCGGGCCGATGCCGGGAAGCACGCCGACGGCGGTGCCAAGCGTGACGCCGACCAGCGCATAAACCAGGTTCATCGGCTGCATCGCAACCAGGATACCCTGCCATAGGAATTCGAATGTGTTCATCTTGGTGTCCCAAGCGGCGTTCCCGACCATCCGATTTCGGGGTCAGGCGCCGCGCAAAATCAAAAGAGCTGACAGCGCGTCCGCGCGGTCAGAAGAACAGATGTTCGAGTGGGCCGGCCGGCAGCGTCAGTTGCAGCAGCTGCGAGAAGATCGCCCAGACGACGAAGCTGAGGACGATGCCAAGCGGCAGCGAGATCCAGAGCTTACGCTTGCCGAAGCCGCGTGCCGTCAGCGCGAAGAGGATGCCGGTCGCTATCGAAAAACCGGCGACCCGCAGAAGCAGCATCTGGCCGGCAAGACCGGCGACGATCCAGATGACGGGTGCGACTTCCTGCCGGTCACGTTCGGGAAAATCGCCGCGCCAGGCTTCGAAGGCGGTCCAGATCCCCAGACAGAAGAGCCCGAACGCCACCACTTGCGGCACTGTCGCAGGACCGATGCGGTCGTACTGCGCGATCGTTTTCAGATGCAAGGCATCCCAGGCCATCACGCCGGCGACGACGAAGAGGAAAACGGCAATGATGAACGCCGCCCAATCAGGGCGGCGCGCGGTTGCCGAGGAGGTGTTATCCTCGCTCATTGGACAAGTCCGATGTCTTTGAGAATGCCTTCAGTGGCGGAGACATCCTTCTCGAGCTGCGCCTTGAAGGCATCGCCGGACAGATAGGTGTCGGCCCAGCCCTTGGTCTTCAGGGTTTCCTGCCAGGTGGCGGAGGTATGCAGCTTCTCGAAATCGGCGGTGACGCTTGCCACCTGCTCGGCCGACAGGCCGGGGGCTGCGGCGACCATGCGCCAGTTCTGGATGGTGACGTCGGTGCCGGCTTCCTTCAGTGTTGGGGCATCGACGCCATCGATGCGCTTGTCGCTGGAGACGGCGAGAAGACGGAGCGTGCCTGACTTCACCTGCGATTCGAACTCGCTATAGCTCGAGACGCCGGCCGTGACCTGGCCGCCGAGAATGGCGGCGAGCGCTTCCCCGCCGCCGGAGAAGGCGACATAGTTGATCTTGGTCGGATCGACGCCGGAAGCCTTGGCGATCAGGCCGACGGTGATATGGTCGGTGCCGCCGGCCGAACCGCCACCCCAGGAAACTGCACCCGGATCCTTCTTCAGCGCCGCAACCAGATCGGCCATCGTCTTGATCTCGGATGCAGCGGGAACGACGACGGCCTCGTACTCGCCGGTCAGACGGGCGATCGGCGTGACGTCCTTGAGCGTGACCGGCGACTTGTTGGTGAGGATCGCGCCGACCATGACATAGCCGCCGACGATCAGCGAATTCGGATTGCCGGCAGCCTGGCTGCTGAACTGCGCAAGGCCGATGGTGCCGCCGGCGCCCGGAACGTTCTGGACCTGCACGTTGCCGGAGATCTTCTCCTGCTGCAGCGCGGTCTGCAGCGAACGGGCCGTCTGGTCCCAGCCGCCGCCGGGAGCCGCCGGCGCGATGATGGTGTAATCGGCCGCATAGGCCGGCAGCGCGATGGTCGCTGCAAAAAGGGTTGCGATGAACTTATGCTTCACGATGTGTCCTCCGTCGGCGGCTGAGCAGACCGCCTGTTATTCTCAAGGGAATCGGGAGGAATGGCCGGCCAGCGGACGCAAGGGTCCTGAATGACGAGCGGAATACCTCCCAAGGCTTCAGCTCTCCGCCTCCACGGAGAAGAAGTAGCCAAAGCGACCACAACAACCTGTCATTTAGCTGACATCGGTGAGATATCCAGAAGGAGACGACACTTTTTTGCCGTAATTGGCAGGCGCCGATCTAAATCCCGGTTCTTCGCTGCCGGATGGCCAACACTACTAGCCGCCGCGAAGCATTGCCGCGAGCCTCATCTGACGAGACTACGGGCGCAGCGACCCAAAGCTCTCTAAGGAGAGCGAAGCCCACCGAAAGCGCCTTCACTGCGTCCGCAGAACCTCGTTCCAGTGCGCGATCAGCCGCGCCCGCTTCACCTGGTCGAGATAGACCATCAACCCGGGGCTGACCGGCACCGGCCGCAGTTGGGCGCCGAGCAGATCCTGCAGCGTATTGGCGGTATTTTCCCCCGCCACTTCGGGGCTGACGGCCGGGATCTGCAGTTCGCGCGCCAAGATCGTTTGCCCTTCCCGCGACATGAAGAAGGTGAGGTAACGCCGCCCGAGCTCCGGCTCGGCGGCCGCCTGCGGCACCAGCCCGATCCGCGACATCACCACGGTATAATCCTTCGGCAGCACGATGCCGACATCAGGATAGCGTGAAGCCCAGTCGGCCGCATAGGAGCCGAGAATATTGTAGCCGAGCACGAAGCGCCCGTCGGCAACGCGTTCGAGGATCGCTGAACTCGTCGAATAGAGCTTGACGCCGGCAGCCCCCATCGCCCCGATCACCGACCAGATGTCGCCGAACTGCTCCTGGTCGCGCGCCATGAAAAGGAAGCCGACGCCGGAGCGCTCGATATCGTAGGTACCGATCCGCCCATGGACGTCGTTGCCCTTGCGCTTCAGATAATCGACGAATTCAGCCCGAGAGCTCGGCACCGGCTCATGCGCGAAGCTCGGCTTGTGATAGACGAACACCGCCGGCTCGAAGGTGAGCGCATAGGCGGTGTTACGCCAGTTCGCCCATTTCGGCCATGGCGCACTCATCGGCAGGTTGCTGACCTGCGCATAGCCGTCGTTGGAAAGCTTCACCTGCAGGTCCATCGCCGAGGAAAAGGCGAAGTCCGCCGTCTTCTTGCCGGCATCCGTTTCCCGGACGATCCGGTCGTAGATGTCGCCGGTCAGCATGTCCTCGTATTTGACCGCGACGTCGGGATTGGCCTCCTGGAAACCCCGGATCATCGGCCGCGCCAACGGTTCGTCGAGCGAGGAATAAACCGTCAGCACCGGCGCATCGGCATTGCCCGATTTTGCCGGATAGAAGGCCTGATCCGCCAAGGCAATACCCGGCCAGAACGCCAGCAGCAAGATGAAAGCTCTCCTCATGCAGCAACAATGCCTGAGCACGCCGGGAGGAGCAAGGGCGCGGCCGAGGCGGCACGCGGTGCGTGACGGGATCACAGTTCCCGCTCGAAGAAGAGCAGGATCTGTTCGAGCTCCGGCGGGACCTGATGGTAAGCATTCCGCTCCCGGAAGCCGAGGCGCCGATAGAGCCCCTGCGCTGCCGTCTGAAAAATGCCGGTGTCAAGCCGCATCGAGTGATAGCCGTCAGCTCTCGCCTGGACGATCGATGCCTCGCAGAGCGCAACGGCAACACCATGACCGCGAGCGGCGCCCGAGACGAAAAGCCTTTTCATCTCAGCAATGTCAGGCGCCTGCTCGTGATGCATGACGCAGCCGACAGGCTCTCCATCGAGCCGCGCCAGGAAGATCGCGCCCTTCGGCCTTGCGTGAATTTGCGGCAGGTCGACGAGCAGCGCCTCGAATTTTTGCGGATTGTAATAGAGATCGATCACTGGCCGATGCTGGGGGTAATTGTCATAGAGCCATTGCCGGAATGATCGGCAGAGATCTCGCACGGCGGCGATCTCTGCCGGACTTTTCGCGAGCTCGATCGTCCACTCTCCCATCTGCCAACCTCCCGGTCGCTCGCCTCTTCTATCATGAACATGCTGCGCGGTGGAGATCTAAGGCCGGAATTAAGCCGCTATCCACTCCAACAGCGCATTCTGCGCGTGCAGCAGAAAAGCCTTTGCGGCACGGCTTCGGCAGAGCGGATGCTCCATCGCCTAGGCCGTCACCTCCTGGCCGCGCGTCACCGGCGGGCACGGCAGGAAGATCGCGTCCTCCCGCAACCGATCGAGCACATCGGTCCCGATCCTGTGGCCGGCAAGTGCGTCGGCCGCGGCGTCGCCCGGCCATGAATCGGTGACGATGACGTTGGCATCCAATAGTTCGCCCATATCGGTGCTCGCGCGGAAGCGCCCATTGAGCAGCGCGCTGTCTCGGACATGCCAGCGTGCGGGATAGACCTGCACCACCTCGATCGGCAGCGCGATCGACGCTTCGACCCAGGAGCGGAAGATATTGGCGTCCGCCGCCACGCCGGCTACCTTCAACCCGTCGATCGAGCCGCGCCGGCTCTTGATGTAGGCAAGGTCGCCGAGCGTCTCGCAAGGGTGGTTCGAACGCGTCCGCGCGTTGATGACAGGCACCGGCGAGACGGCAGCGACAGCCTTCAGTATCGCAAGCTCCTTCGTGCGGATCACCAGCATGTCGAACCAGTTGCCGAGATAACCGGAGAGATCGCCGGTTTCCTCCCTGGTATTGAAGCTTATCGGCACATGAACGCAGATACCACCCATCGCCTGGATGCCGAGATCGAAGGCGGTCGTATTGCGCCAGCCGCCGTCGTCGACAATCAGCGCGACGTGTTTGCCCGCAAGGCTCTGCGGCATCGTGCGCTCATCCCAGGCTTTGGCAAGCTCACCGGCGCGACCGATGATCGACCGAAGCCCGGCCTCCGGAAAATCACGAAACTCCAGAAAATTCCGGACCGAACCTGTCATTCCAACCCTCGTTGCGCTTGAGACGGTCGCCACAATACCCTTCGCTGGTCTCACGGCAATCGCCGAGACAAGCGCGAATCACATTCCATACCGCGTTGGATAGCCTCGCGATTCGTCTTCCACGCCATGCCCCCGGGTCCGGCTCAAGCCTTAAATCGATGGGCGATCGGTTTATGATGCCGATACAGAAAATGTAGGCCAAAGCAGAACTTTCCGTTTTTGTCCGATGTGAATTGTCTTTTCATCACAAAGGATTAGGGATTTGCTCCATCCTTCACCCATTTAGAGTATTGATGAAGATCGACGACGTTTATACGGTCCGCTG
The DNA here is from genome assembly GCF_001652265.1 of Rhizobium leguminosarum. Taxonomy (GTDB): domain Bacteria; phylum Pseudomonadota; class Alphaproteobacteria; order Rhizobiales; family Rhizobiaceae; genus Rhizobium; species Rhizobium leguminosarum_D. Next base: position 160,950 of record NZ_LWBS01000417.1, on the reverse strand, counting down.
CCGCGTAAAAACGTCGAAACCACCCGAATTTCTTATTCGGAGGACGACTCTATGCGACAAAAACTCTATAAAAAGCTAGATTAAACTGGGAAGATCCATGGGAGGGGTCATGGAACGACGACTGAGCGCTATTCTTGCTGCTGATGTCGTCGGCTATAGCCGACTGATGGGCATTGATGAATCTGGCACGTTGCAGGCGCTGAACCGCCATCGCTGCGAGCTGGTCGACATTCGTATTTCCGATTACAAGGGCCGGATCGTCAAACTCACCGGCGACGGCATCCTTGCCGAATTCCAGAGCGTGGTGAATGCGGTCGCCTGTGCCGCCGAAATCCAGCGCAGCATGGCGGCCCGCAACGAGAACGTGCCCAAAGACGAGCGCGTCGAATTCCGCATCGGCATCAATCTCGGCGATGTCGTGGTCGAGAACGGCGACATCTTCGGAGATGGGGTCAATCTCGCCGCCAGGCTCGAGCGCATCGCAACGCCGGGCGGCATCGCCGTGTCGGCCTCGGTGCGCGACCAGGTCGGCTCGCGCCTCAATCTCGGCTTCGAATTCATCGGCGAACATATGCTGAAGAACATCCGGCAGCCCGTTCAGGTCTATACCGTCAGCTTGGCACCGCCTTCCTCCGCCAGATTGGTCGCGCAGAACCGCAACACCTGCTTTATCGCGGTGCTGCCCTTCACCAATATGAGCGGCGATGCCGACCAGGATTATTTCTCCGACGGCATCACCGAAGACATCATCACCGATCTCTCCAAGATCTCCAGCCTGCACGTCGTGCCACGCAACACCATTTTCACCTACAAGGGCATATCGGTAAAGGTGAAGCGGCTGGCTCAGGAGCTTGGCGTGCGCTATGTGCTCGAGGGAAGTGTGCGCATCGTCGGCAATCGCGTGCGCATTTCCGGTCAGTTGATCGACACTGCCAATGGCGACCATCTCTGGGCCGAGCGTTACGACCGCGACATGACCGACATCTTCGCCATCCAGGACGAGATCACCCATGCGATCGTCGGCCAGCTGAAGGTGCGCCTGCTGCCGGAAGAAAAGAAGGCGATCGCGACTGAGCCGACCGCCAATGTCGAGGCCTATACCTACTATCTCAGGGGCCGCCAGCTCTCCCACACCTGGACCAAATCTTATCTGCAGCTCGCAAGACGCATGTTCTGCAAGGCGGTCGAGCTCGATCCGGATTATGCCCGCGCCTATGCCGGCATCGCCGATTGCGACGCGGCGATCCGCGATTGGGCACCTGATGACGTGCCGCTGAGGCGCATCCTCGACATGAGCGCCCGTGCCCTGGCGCTTGATCCCGACCTTCCCGAAGCCCACGCCTCCCATGGTCTCGCCCTGCATCAGAGCGGCTGCGACGATAGGGCGGCCGCGGCCTTCGAACGTGCCCTGGCGCTCGACCCGAATCTCTTCGAGGCGAATTTCCATTATGCCCGGTTCTTCTTCATGCGCGGCAACTTCGCCGAATCCGTGCAATATTTCACCCGCGCCGCCGCAATCCGCCCGGATGATTACGTCTCGCCGATCCATCTGATGTCTGCCTACCGCTCGCTCGGCCGGGTGCTGGATACGGAAAATTGGGCGCGCCTCGGCCTGCTGCGCGCCGAACGCGCCCTAAACCTTAATCCGGAAAATTCTGGCCCCGCCCATCGCGGCGCGCTGGCGCTTGCCCATCTCGGCGATGCGGCAAGGGCACGCGACTGGGCCGATCGTGCGATCGCCATCGATCCTGATGACATCGTCGCGCAGTATAATCTCGCCTGCGTCTACTCCGTCCTCGGCGACGTCGACCAAGCGATTGATCTGTTGCAGAAGCTGCTGCCGAACAGCTCTGTCTACCATATCAAATGGTTCGACAATGATTCCGACCTCGACAACATCCGCGACGATCACCGCTTCCAAAAACTCCTCGCCGCCGCGATGACGCAGCGCGAGCGGATCGAAAGAACCGGGAGCTGAGATCGAGCCTTTCCCGGCCGTTCACCCAGCGTATTGGCCCGAAATCGGAATCGATTTTCGGAAAGCACGATGCGTAGGGTGCAAAGTATGACAGCGTCCTTTGCGCTTCTGAAGGACGCGTGGCACTGTAGATTCAAAATCGCTGTGACATCCCTCCTTCACCTCTGTAATCTCCTTTGAAAAACAGGGGAAACATCCGTGCGCATCCTGCTCACCGAAGACAATATCGCGCTGGCCGACGGCCTGTCGGCGATCTTGCGCGGTACGGGCCATGCTGTCGATGTCGTCCATGACGGGGCGTCTGCCAATGCGGTCATCGCCGCGGAAAATTTCGATCTGGTGATTCTCGACCTCAACCTGCCCGAGATGGACGGACTCGACGTGCTGCGCGCCATGCGCGCCCGGCAGAACCAGGCGGCCGTCCTCATCCTGACCGCACGCGGCACGCCGGAAGAGCGAGTGAAGGGGCTCGATCTCGGCGCCGACGATTATCTGATCAAGCCCTTTGATATCGCCGAGTTCGAGGCCCGTGTGCGTGTGCTGCTGCGCCGCCAGGCCGGCCTGCGTTCGGCGACAGTCAGCTTCGGCGGCATCTCCTTCGATCTCAATTCCCGCACCTTTTCATCGGGCGCCACGCCCCTCGATATTCCCGCCCGCGAACTCGGCCTGCTCGAAATTCTCTTCATGCGGGCCGGCAAGGTCGTCGCCAAGGAGGCGATCATTCAATCGCTGACGGCCTTCGACGACGACATTTCCGCAAACGCCATCGAGCAATATGTCAGCCGCCTGCGAAAGCGCCTCTCGCCGCACGGCCTGACCGTGAAGACTGCTCGCGGCATCGGCTATTATCTCGACAAGCTGCCCGAGGCCTCATGAAGCCCGCCTATTCCCTCAGGCGCCGATTGCTCTTCTGGCTGCTCGTCTCGACAGCCGTCATCGGCACGCTGGCACTCGCCGATACCTATCGCGAGGCGGTCCAGACATCGAACATCGTCTCCGACCGCGTCCTCGCCGGCTCCGCGCTGGCGATCGCCGAACGCGTCGTCGTCGCCGAGGATGGCACGCTGCAGGTCGATATCCCCTATGTCGCACTTGAGATGCTGACCTCGGCCGCGCAGGATCGCGTCTTCTACCGCGTCGACGGCCCGCCGGGCCAATTCATCACCGGCTACCAGTCTTTGCCGGTCCTGAAGAAAACGCCGGGCGATGCGGCCACCTTCGCCGACGATACCTTCCGCGACGAGCCGATCCGCATCGCCACACTCGAACGCTCGGCCTCGACGGGCATCCGCTCCGTGCCCTTCGTCGTGACGGTCGCCGAAACCACTATCGCCCGCCGGCAGTTGGCGCAGGCGATTCTCGTCCGCTCCGCACTCCGCCTCGCCTTCATGATCGCGGGCGCGGCCGTCATCGTCTGGATCTCGGTCACGGTGGCGCTCCGCCCGCTCTACAAGCTCGGCGACGCCATCGGCGAACGCAGCCCCGATGACCTGCATCCGATTGAGCAGACCGTGCCGAGCGAGGTCGAGCCGCTGGTCGAAACGGTGAATTCCTTTATGGTCCGCCTGCAGTCGGCGCTCGATGCGCTGCGCCATTTCACCGGCAATGCCAGCCACCAACTGCGCACGCCGCTGGCGATAATCCGCACTCAACTTGCCCTTTCCGCCCGCGCTGGCTCGCTTGATGAGGCGCAGGCCGCAGCGCTGAAGGGCGATCAGGCCGTAGCGCATGCCGAGCGCATTCTTGCCCAGCTTCTGCTGATGGCGAAGATCGACGCAGCCACCGCCAAGGAGGCGCTGACCGCCTCCGCCATCGATCTTGCCGCCATCGCTCAAGAAATCACCGGCGAGCAGATCCCGACGGCCGCCGTCGCCGGCATTGATCTCGGCTTTGAGGGCGAAAGCCCGGCAATGGTCCGCGCAGAGCCGCTGCTGATCGGCGAAATGCTGCGCAACCTTGCCGGCAACGCCATCGCTTATGCCGGCAAGGGAGCTGAGGTCACCGTCCGCATCATCACCGCGTCAGAGACGATCCGCCTCGAAGTCGAGGACAACGGCCCCGGCATTCCGCGCGAAAAGCTGGAGGCGGTACGTGGGCGTTTTTCACGCGGCAATGAGACAGGTGCGCCGGGTGCCGGCCTCGGCCTGCCAATCGTTGAAGAAATCGCCAATCTTTTCAATGCCGCGCTGACGCTGGAGCCGGGTACGGACGGCAGGGGCCTGAAGGCGGCCGTCACCTTTGCCAAGGCGGCGTAAAAGCCATCGACCTTTCGCTTGCTTTCTTTCGCTGCATTGCACACACTGATTTTCGGGAACAGCAAGCCGCACGACGATGCGCGCCGGATAAAAAAGAAATATGTCGATCAAAGCCAGCATCTATCATCTGACGCACTACACCTATGACAAGCCGGTCCGTCTCGGCCCACAGATCATCAGACTGAAACCCGCCTCGCATTCGAAGACACGGGTGCTCAGCCACTCGCTGAAGGTCACGCCCTCCAACCATTTCGTCAACCTGCAGCAGGATCCTTACGGCAACTACCTTGCCCGCTACGTCTTCCCGGACCCGGTGACGGAGTTCAAGATCGAGGTCGATCTCGTCGCCGACATGACGGTCTATAATCCCTTCGACTTCTTCGTCGAGGAAGAGGCGACCAAGTGGCCCTTCGGATACCCTGAAACGATCCAGGAGGATCTGTCGATCTACATGACGCCGGAGCCGGCCGGTCCGCGCCTGAAGGCGCTGCTGCCGACGCTCGACTGGTCGCCCGACCAGCCGACGGTCGATATGATCGTCGGCTTGAATGCCCGTCTGCAGCGGCAGATCGGTTATGTCATCCGCATGGAAACCGGCGTGCAGACGCCGGAAGAAACGCTGGAAACCGCCAAGGGCTCTTGCCGCGACACCAGCTGGCTGCTCGTCCAGATCCTTCGCCATCTCGGCCTTGCCGCCCGCTTCGTCTCCGGTTACCTCATCCAGCTGACGCCGGACCTGAAGGCGCTCGACGGCCCCTCCGGCACCGAAGTCGATTTCACCGACCTGCATGCCTGGGCGGAGGTCTATCTGCCCGGCGCCGGCTGGGTTGGCCTCGATCCGACGTCCGGCCTGCTGACCGGCGAAAGCCATATCCCGCTTGCCGCAACGCCGCATTACCGCAACGCCGCGCCGATTTCCGGCGGTTATTTCGGTGAGGCCAAAACCGAGTTCGCCTTCGACATGAAGGTCTCGCGCGTCGCCGAACACCCACGCATCACCAAGCCCTTTTCCGATGAAAGCTGGGAGGAGCTCAACGAACTCGGAGAGAAAGTCGACCGCGTCCTCGAAGCCGAGGACGTGCATCTGACGATGGGCGGCGAGCCGACCTTCGTTTCGATCGACGATTTCCAGTCCGAGGAGTGGAACACCGCCGCCGTCGGCCCGACCAAGCGCGAAAAGGCCGACATCCTGATCCGCAAGCTGCACGAACGCTTCGCCCCCGGCGGTTTTCTGCATTATGGCCAGGGAAAATGGTACCCGGGCGAAAGCCTGCCGCGCTGGACCTTCTCGCTTTACTGGCGCCGCGACGGCAAGCCGGTCTGGCAGAACCTCGATCTGGTCGCCGCCGAAGGCAAGGATACCGGCGTCAAAGCCGAGGATGCCGAAAAGCTCCTGACGGCGATCGCAAAGGAGCTGGCGATCAAGCCTGACATGGTGCAGCCGGCCTATGAAGATCCGGCCGACTGGATCATCAAGGAAGGCAGCCTTCCCGAAAATGTCGATCCGTCCAATTCGAAGCTGAAGGATCCTGAGGAGCGCAACCGCATCGCCCGCGTCTTCGCCCGCGGCCTCACGACCCCGACCGGTTACGTCCTTCCGGTTCAGGCATGGAACGCCAAGGCAGCCGAAACACGGGTCTGGGTCAGCGAGAAATGGCGCACCCGCCGCGGCAAGATCTTCCTTGTCCCGGGCGACAGTCCGATCGGATACCGCCTGCCGCTCGGCACGCTGCCCTATGTTCCCCCGGCGCGTTACCCTTATATCCACCCCGCCGATCCGACGATCCCGCGCGAACCGCTGCCTGATGTCTTCGTACCGGCCGGCCGGGCCATGCCGGAAGCCTCCTTCCATGCCGACGAGAGCAATCGCGGCCGGATCGAACAGACGCTCGGCGAGCTTCGCGGCGCCGTACGCACCGCCATGTCGGTCGAGCCGCGCGACGGCAGGCTCTGCATCTTCATGCCACCGGTCGAACGCATCGAGGATTATCTCGAGCTGATCGCCGCCGCCGAAAACGCCGCCGCCGAGCTCAAGCTTCCCGTCCATATCGAAGGTTATCCGCCGCCGCAGGACGAGCGCATCAACGTCATCCGCGTCGCCCCGGATCCCGGCGTCATCGAGGTCAATATTCATCCGGCTTCGAACTGGAAGGACTGCGTCGACATCACCACGGCGATCTACGAGGAGGCGCGCGCCACCCGGCTCGGCGCCGACAAGTTCATGATCGACGGTCGCCACACCGGCACCGGCGGCGGCAACCATGTCGTCGTCGGCAGCGCCAATCCGAACAATAGCCCCTTCCTGCGCCGTCCCGATCTCTTGAAGAGCGTGGTCCTCCACTGGCAGCGCCACCCCTCGCTCTCCTACCTCTTCTCCGGCATGTTCATCGGCCCGACCAGCCAGGCGCCGCGCATCGACGAGGCTCGTCACGACAGCCTCTACGAGCTGGAGATCGCCATGGCGCAGATCGGAGCCCCCGGCCGTGGCCAGCAGCCGCTGCCCTGGCTCGTCGACCGCCTGTTCCGCAATCTTCTGACCGACGTCACCGGCAACACCCACCGCGCCGAGATCTGCATCGACAAGCTGTTCTCGCCCGACGGCCCGACAGGACGGCTCGGCCTCATCGAGTTCCGCGGTTTCGAGATGCCACCCAACGCGCGCATGTCGCTTGCCCAGCAATTGCTGGTGCGCGCGCTGATCGCCCGCTTCTGGGTCAATCCCGTCGACGGCAAGTTCGTCCGCTGGGGCACGACCCTGCACGACCGTTTCATGCTGCCGCATTTCGTCTGGGCCGACTTCCTCGACGTGCTTGCCGATCTTCGCGAAAACGGCTTCGACGTCAGCCCGGAATGGTTCAAGGCCCAGCTCGAATTCCGCTTCCCCTTCTGCGGCGAGGTCGAATACGAGGGCTCGAAGCTGGAACTCCGTCAGGCGCTGGAGCCCTGGCATGTCATGGGCGAGGAAGGCGCGCCGGGCGGCACCGCCCGCTACGTCGACAGCTCTGTCGAACGCCTGCAGGTGCGGCTCGAAACCGACAACGCCTCGCGTTATACCGTCACTTGCAATGGCCGCACCCTGCCGCTGACGCCGACCGGCACATCGGGCGTGTCGGTCGCCGGCGTCCGCTACAAGGCGTGGCAGCCGGCCTCGGGCCTGCATCCTGTCCTGCCGATCAACACACCTTTGACTTTTGACATTTATGATACATGGTCGAAACGTTCGATCGGCGGCTGCATCTATCATGTTGCCCATCCCGGCGGCCGGACCTATGACACCTTCCCGGTCAACGGTAACGAGGCGGAAGCAAGACGGCTCACCCGGTTCGAACCGTGGGGGCATACGGCGGGCGGATACATTCCGCGCGTCGAGACAGGTTCGCCGGAATTTCCGCTGACGCTGGATCTGAGGCGGCCCGCCGGGGTTTGAGGCCGAGGGTTTGAGGCTTAAGTTTTGATGGGCAAGAAGCCGGCAGTGGAGCGCAGGGAAGAGGCAGAGGGCCGCATCGCCAAGAATGCGGCCTTCGACTATGCGCCGCATCCCGATACCGCCGATGAGATGGTCGACAACGACGGCGCCGTCCGCCCCGTCTGGCAAAATTTCCTCTCGCATCTGAGCGCAATGCCGGAAAAGGATCTCGCCGAGCGTTTCGCCCGCGCCGACCGCTATCTCCGTGATGCCGGCGTCTTCTACCGCGCCTATGGCAGCAAGGGCACCGGCGAGCGAGCCTGGCCGATCTCGCATATCCCCGTGCTGATCGACGAACGCGAATGGCAGACGCTGTCGGCAGGCCTCGTCCAGCGCGCCGACCTGCTGGAAGCGATCATCGCCGATATCTACGGCGACAACCGGCTGGTGGAGGAAGGTTTCCTGCCGCCGGCACTGATCGCCGCCAATCCCGAATTCCAGCGCCCGCTCGCCGGCATCAAGCCCGCATCCGGCCATTATCTGCATTTCTGCGCCTTCGAAATCGGCCGCGGGCCTGACGGCAACTGGTGGGTGCTCGCCGACAGGACGCAGGCTCCCTCAGGCGCTGGTTTCGCGCTGGAAAGCCGCGTCGCGACGACTCGTGCCTTCTCGGATATCTATGCAGAAACCCCGGTCCATCGCCTCGCCTCCTTCTTCGGCGCCTTCCGCGACGCGCTACAGGGTATGAAACATTCGGGCGACGACCGCATCGCCGTGCTGACACCCGGCCCCGCCAACGAGACCTACTACGAGCACGCCTACATCGCCCGCTATCTCGGCTTCATGCTGCTCGAGGGCGAGGATCTGACCGTCGTCAAGGGCCGCGTCATGGTGCGCACCGTCGCCGGCTTGAAGCCGATCGGCGTGCTCTGGCGCCGTCTCGATTCGGCTTTTGCCGACCCGCTGGAGTTGAACCAGAATTCGCATATCGGCACGCCCGGCCTCGTGGAAGCGCTGCGCGCCGAAAGCCTCACCATCGTCAATGCGCTCGGCACCGGCATTCTTGAAACCCGGGCGCTTCTCGCCTTCATGCCGACCATCTGTCACCATCTGCTTGGCGAAGATCTGCAATTGCCCTCGATCGCTACCTGGTGGTGCGGTCAGGAGGAAGAGCGCGAGCACGTGGCAAAAAACATCGAAAAGATGGTCATCGGCCCGGCCTATTCCCGTGCTCCCTTCTTCGACGATAACGGCGAATCCGTGCTCGGCTCATCGCTGCGCGCGGCTGCCAAGGATTCGATAACCGACTGGCTAAGTTCGGACGGCCCGAAGCTCGTCGGCCAGGAGGTCGTCACGCTGTCGACCACACCCGCCTGGGTGGACGGCAAGCTCGTGCCGCGGCCGATGTCGCTGCGCGTCTTCGCCGCGCGCACCGCAAACGGCTGGCAGATCATGCCCGGCGGTTTTGCCCGTATCGGCTCCGGCGCCGATGTCGCGGCGATCGCCATGCAGTCCGGCGGTGCGGCCGCCGATGTCTGGATCGTCAGCGACAAACCGGTCGAGCGCCACACGCTGCTGCCCGCCGAGGGCAGCTTCACCCGCAACATGCCGGGCAGCCTGCCGAGCCGGGCGGCCGACAACCTGTTCTGGCTCGGCCGCTACATCGAGCGCGCCGAAGGAGCGCTGCGCATCCTGCGCGCCTGGCATGCGCGTTACGCCGAAGCTGCCGATCCGAGCCAGCCGCTGCTCGCCGATGTCTCCGACTATCTCACGGCCGTCGATATCGATACTGCCGACGCCGTACCGGAAACGCTGCTGCGCAACATCGACAGCGCCGTTTATTCGGCCAGCAACATCCGCGACCGTTTCTCGCCGGACGGCTGGCTGGCACTCAACGATCTCGCCAAGACCGCCCGCCGCTTCCACGTCACCGTCGCCGCCGGCGACGATGCCAGCCACGCGATGACGATCCTCTTGCGGAAGCTTGCAGGCTTCGCCGGTCTCATGCATGAAAACATGTACCGCTTCACCGGCTGGCGGTTCCTTTCGCTCGGCCGTTATATCGAACGCGGCCTGCACATGACGCGCCTGCTCGGCCACATGTCGGGCCCGGAAGCGCCTGACGGCGCGCTCGACATGCTGCTGGAGATCGGCGACAGCGTCATGACCCATCGCCGCCGCTATAACGTCAACACCGCGCGGCTGACTGTCACCGACCTCTTGGCACTCGACCCGCTCAACCCGCGTTCGGTCCTCTTCCAGGTGAACGAGATCCATCACGAGGTCGAACAACTGCCGAATGCCATGATCAACGGCCAGATGTCGCCCTTCTACCGCGAGGCGATGCGGCTCCACTCCGGCCTGGCGGTGATGACGCCGGAGGGCATGGGCGTCGAAGTCTATCAGCGACTGGAACGCGAATTGGAGCAGCTCTCCGATCTGCTCGCCCAGACCTATCTCGGGTGACGGCCGTGCTCTACGATCTCTCCCTCCACATGGGTTACAGCTACGACGCGCCAGCCTCCGGCGCCCGCCACATCATGCGCCTGATGCCGCTGTCGCTGGCCAATCGGCAGCGGCTGATCGCCGGCTCGATCACCATTTCGCCCTCGCCGGACGAGCAGTCGCATTTCGTCGATTTCTTCCATCACCCCACCACCTCCTTCCTGCTGCGCGCGCCGCACGAGACGCTTGACATTCGCATGCAGGCCCGGGTGCAGGTGGAAAGCCAGCCGATCGCCGCCGATTTCTCGCCGCTGCTTGCCGACCTGCCGGAGGAGATATCAGGCATGTGGTCGCTGGCGCCGGATTCGCCGCACCATTTCCTCGGTGACAGCCCGCGCCTCACCGAAGCGCGCGAGATCGCCGACTATGCGCGAAGCTGCGCCACGTCTGATCTGACGGCCATGCAGATCGCTCATGCGCTCTGCGCCCGCATCAACAAGGATTTCACCTACGACCCGGAGGCGACGACGGTGGACACCACGCCGCTCGAGGCGTTCAAGCTGAAGCGCGGCGTCTGCCAGGATTTCACCCATGTGATGATCCAGGCTCTCAGAAGCCTCGGCATTCCGGCCGGCTACGTCTCCGGCTTCCTGCGCACCATCCCGCCGCCCGGCAAGGAACGGCTGGAAGGGGCAGACGCCATGCATGCCTGGGTGCGCATCTGGTGCGGCGAGACGATCGGCTGGATCGAACTGGACCCGACCAACAACATTCCCGCCGGCATGGACCACATCGTCGTCGCCTACGGCCGGGACTACTCCGATGTCGTCCCCGTCATCGGCGTCTTGAAGAGCTATGGCGGCCACCGTGCCGTCCAGGCGGTCGACGTCATTCCGCTGAAATAATCCCAAAACTGGAAAAATCCGACGATTCGTTAAAATTGTATTGATGCCGTAAGGGCGGCGGAAAGGAGAGCGTGCTCAATATCACCTCGACAGGGCCTCCATACACGGGTGAACATGATGAGCACCTCCTTTTTGCATCCCTGCCTGCGTCGCATGCTTGGCGATCGTGGCGGTAATTTCGGTATAATGACGGCGATCGTACTGCCCGTCCTTTTTGGGGCTGCCGGCATGGCGATTCAGGTGGGCGATATATTGCTCTCGAAACAGCAGTTGCAGGAAGCCGCCGATTCAGCCGCGCTGGCAACCGCGACCGCCCTGGCGAACGGCAAGATCCAAACTTCACAGGCCGAAGCCTTCGCGCGGGATTTCGTCGCCGGACAAATGGCGAATTACCTGCAGAGCGGTGCCGATATCAAGAGCACGACCGCCGTCAATGTCCAGGCAACGACATCGGGCAAATCGACATCCTACCAGGTAACGGTTTCGCCGAGTTACGACCTCACCGTCAACCCGCTTATGCAGGCAGTCGGCTTTACGACGCAGCATCTCTCGACCTCCGGCACGACGGTCGGCGGTCACTCACAGACCCAGGGCTCCATCTCGATGTATCTCGCGCTCGATAAGTCGGGATCGATGGGAGAGAACACAGCGACTGTCAACGTGGCTTCGCCAACGGAACCCTACACCTACGACTGCAACCCCCACTTGAATGGAAATGGCACTAAGGTGGTCTACGACAAATGCACCGGCAGTCGCACGAACTATTATACGAAAATAGAGGCGCTGAAGCTCGCCGCCGGCAACCTCTTTGGTCAGCTCAATAGCGCCGATCCCAATGCCGAATATGTACGCACAGGCGCGGTATCCTACGATATCGTTCAATACCCAGCCAGCAGTCTCGCCTGGGGGACTGCCGGTGTCTCAAGCTATGTCAATGCGCTTCAGGCAAATGGCGGCACGAACTCCAGCGGCGCAATGGCCACAGCCTACTCGTCTTTAACTGCCAAGAACGCGGCTGGGAATGACGCCGAAGACGCCGCCCACCAGCAGAAAACCGGCCAGGCACCCAAGAAGTACATTCTCTTCATGACGGACGGCGACAATAACAATGATAGCAGCGGCGGCCGTTCCTACGACACCGCGACGAAGAAGACATGCGACGACGCGAAATCGAAAGGCATCGAAATCTATACGATTGCCTTTATGGCGCCCGCGGGCGGACAGGCACTGCTGCATTATTGCGCCTCCGATGACTCCCATTATTTCCAGCCGGAAAAAATGGAAGACCTTCTTGCCGCCTTCAAGGCAATCGGAGCGAAGGCCTCCGCGCAGGTGACGCGCCTTACCAACTGACGATATGTCCCGGCAAAAGCCTAACGAAGAAGCCGCACCGGAACAAACCGGCGCGGCTTTTCGTTGTGCTCGTTCGGTGCATCAGATCGGGAAAAGCGTTTGAAATCAACCCCCTCGGCCCACCTGATCATGAAGGTTTCGCAAATTTTTCGTTTGTCCAAATCCTTTGTTGCAAGTGCTTAGTAACGATGCATAAACTGTCGGCTGCACAAGCGACGAATTGATTGAATCAGGCATAACATCCTGAAACCAAATTAAAATTGGCGAGACCTGACGATGAACACTGTTTCCAAGCCGATCATCCCCTCCCCCGCCCCTCGCAGTTCAAGGCCGGAAATTCTCGCTGAAGAAATCATCGAACGTCTGACCTACCGCATCGGCAAGGATGCCAAGGTGGCAAAGCCGCATGACTGGCTGACGGCGACGATCCTGGTGGTGCGCGACCGCATCATCGACAGGTGGATGGCGTCCACCCGCGAGGTCTATGCGACCGGCGCCAAGCGCGTCTATTATCTTTCTCTTGAATTCCTGATCGGCCGCCTGATGCGCGACGCCGTCTCCAACCTCGGCCTGATGGAGGAGGTGCGCGATGCGCTCGCCTCGCTCGGCGTCGATGTCAACGTCATCGCCGGCCTGGAGCCGGATGCCGCACTCGGCAACGGCGGCCTCGGCCGCCTGGCTGCCTGTTTCATGGAAAGCATGGCAACGGTCGACGTGCCCGCTTATGGCTACGGCATCCGCTATGTCCACGGCCTCTTTCGCCAGCAGCTGGCCGACGGCTGGCAGGTGGAACTGCCGGAAAATTGGCTCGCCCATGGCAATCCCTGGGAATTCGAGCGCCGCGAAAGCTCCTATGAAATAGGCTTCGGCGGCGCCGTCGAATTCATCACCACCCATGACGACCAGCCACGCTACGTCTGGAAACCAGCCGAGCGCGTCATTGCCGCCGCCTTCGATACGCCGGCCGTCGGCTGGCGCGGCAAACGGGTCAACACGCTGCGCCTCTGGTCGGCGCAACCGATCGATCCGATCCTGCTTGATGCCTTCAACGCCGGCGACCACATCGGCGCGCTCCGCGAAAGCAACAAGGCCGAAAGCCTGACCCGGGTTCTCTATCCCGCGGACGCCACCCCGGCCGGCCAGGAGCTGCGCCTGCGCCAGGAATTCTTCTTCTCGTCGGCCTCGCTGCAGGACATCCTGCGCCGCCATCTGCAGCAATATGACGACTTCACCTCGCTGCCGGACAAGGTGGCGATCCAGCTGAACGACACTCACCCCGCCGTCTCGGTCGCCGAACTCGTGCGCCTGCTCTGTGACGTACACGGGATGGATTTCGACCAGGCATGGGAAATCACCCGCCATACCTTCTCCTACACCAACCACACGCTTCTGCCCGAAGCGCTGGAAAGCTGGGCGGTGCCGCTGTTCGAGCGCCTGCTGCCGCGTCACATGCAGATCATCTATGCGATCAATGCCAAGATCCTGATCGACGCTCGCAAGGGCAAGAACTTCTCCGATGGGGAAATCCGCTCGATCTCGCTGATCGATGAAAGCGGCGATCGCCGCGTGCGCATGGGCAACCTCGCTTTCGTCGGCTCGCATTCGATCAACGGCGTCTCGGCCCTGCACACCGACCTGATGAAGGTCACGGTCTTCGCCGACCTGCACAAGCTCTATCCCAACCGCATCAACAACAAGACCAACGGCATAACGCCACGCCGCTGGCTGCAGCAGTGCAATCCCGGTCTCACCGGCCTGATCCGCGAAGCGATCGGCGACGAATTCCTCGATAATGCCGAGAAGCTGCGTGCGCTCGACGTGCATTCCTCCGATCCGGCTTTCCAGCAGAAATTCGCGGCGGTAAAGCGCGCCAACAAGGTGGCGCTCTCCAACCTCGTCGCCAGCCGCATGGGCGTGAAGCTCGATCCGTCGGCGATGTTCGACATCCAGATCAAGCGCATCCACGAATACAAGCGCCAGCTGCTGAACATCATCGAGGCCGTCGCGCTCTACGACCAGATCCGCTCGCATCCCGAGCTCGACTGGGTGCCGCGCGTGAAACTCTTCGCCGGCAAGGCGGCGCCGAGTTACTACAATGCCAAGCTCATCATCAAGCTGATCAACGACGTCTCGCGCACGATCAATAACGACCCGTCGGTGCGCGGCCTGCTGAAGATCGTCTTCGTCCCGAACTACAATGTCTCGCTCGCCGAAGTCATGGTTCCGGCCGCCGACCTTTCCGAGCAGATCTCGACCGCCGGCATGGAAGCATCCGGCACCGGCAACATGAAGTTCGGCCTGAACGGCGCGCTGACGATCGGCACGCTCGATGGCGCCAATGTCGAGATGCGCGACAATGTCGGCGAGGACAACATCGTCATCTTCGGCCTCAAGGCCGACGAAGTGTCGAAGGTCCGCAGCGATGGCCACAATCCCCGCGCCATCATCGAGGGATCGCGCGAACTCGCTCAAGCGCTCGCCGCCATCAGTTCCGGCGTCTTCTCGCCCGATGATCGCAACCGTTACACGGCGCTGATCGACGGCATCTATTCGCACGACTGGTTCATGGTCGCCGCCGATTTCGACGCCTACGCCCAGGCCCAGCGCGAAGTCGACCAGATCTGGACCAACCAGTCCGCCTGGTACACCAAGACGATCAACAATACGGCGCGGATGGGCTGGTTCTCTTCCGACCGTACGATCAGGCAATATGCAGACGAAATCTGGAGAGCCGGATGAAAACGCCGAAAACTATCCCTGAAGTAAAGCTTTCCTGGGAAATTTCGGCAGATGAAATCACGGCGATCCTTGCCGGCTCGCATTCCAATCCCTTTGCCGTCCTAGGTGTGCACCAGGCCGGCGACGCTTTTGTCGCCCGATGCTTCATCCCCGGCGCGGAGGAGGTGACCGCCATGACGCTCGACGGCGGCGTCATCGGCGAACTGAAGCAGCTCCACGCCGACGGCGTCTTTGCCGGCCCGGTTTCCCTTACCAAACTCCAGCCGATACGTTACCGCGCCCGGCGCGGCGATGCCGAATGGGCCGTCACCGATCCCTACAGTTTCGGTCCGGTGCTCGGACCGATGGATGATTATTTCGCCCGCGAGGGCTCGCACCTGCGCCTGTTCGACAAGATGGGCGCCCACCTTATCAAGCATGACGGCGCCCAGGGCATCCATTTCGCCGTCTGGGCGCCGAATGCGCAGCGCGTCTCCGTCGTCGGTGATTTCAACAATTGGGACGGCCGTCGCCACGTGATGCGCTTCCGCGCCGACAGCGGCATCTGGGAAATCTTTGCCCCTGACGTACCGATCGGCGTTGCCTACAAGTTCGAGATCCGCGGCCAGGACGGCGTATTGCTGCCGCTGAAGGCCGATCCCTTCGCGCGCCGCAGCGAGCTCCGGCCGAAGACCGCCTCCATCACCGCCGCCGAGCTGGAGCAGGAGTGGGAAGACGAAGCCCATCTGAAACACTGGCGCGAGACTGACAAGCGCCGGCAGCCGATCTCGATCTACGAGGTGCATGCCGCCTCCTGGCAGCGCCGGCAGGACGGCACGATGCTGTCCTGGGACGAGCTCGCCTCCAGCCTCATCCCCTATTGCGCCGACATGGGCTTCACCCATATCGAATTCCTGCCGATCACCGAGCATCCCTACGATCCCTCCTGGGGTTACCAGACGACCGGCCTTTACGCGCCGACCGCGCGTTTCGGCGAGCCGGAGGGTTTTGCCCGTTTCGTCAACGGCTGCCACAAGGTCGGCATCGGCGTCATCCTCGACTGGGTGCCGGCGCATTTCCCGACCGACGAGCACGGCCTCGGCTGGTTCGACGGCACGGCTCTCTACGAGCACGAAGACCCGCGCAAGGGCTTCCATCCCGACTGGAGCACGGCGATCTACAATTTCGGCCGCACCGAGGTCGTTTCCTATCTCGTCAACAACGCGCTCTACTGGGCCGAAAAATTCCATCTCGACGGTCTGCGTGTCGATGCCGTCGCCTCGATGCTCTACCTTGATTATTCGCGCAAGCACGGCGAGTGGATCCCG
The DNA here is from genome assembly GCF_001652265.1 of Rhizobium leguminosarum. Lineage (GTDB taxonomy): Bacteria > Pseudomonadota > Alphaproteobacteria > Rhizobiales > Rhizobiaceae > Rhizobium > Rhizobium leguminosarum_D. The sequence goes on along the minus strand of NZ_LWBS01000417.1, from coordinate 144,562 downwards.
AACGAATATGGCGGCAACGAGAACCTCGAAGCGGTCCGTTTTCTGCAGGATCTCAACATCCGCATCTATGGCAAAAATTCCAACGTCATGACCATCGCCGAGGAATCGACCTCCTGGCCGAAAGTCTCACAGCCCGTTCATGAAGGCGGCCTCGGCTTTGGCTTCAAGTGGAACATGGGCTTCATGCACGACACGCTGAGCTACATGAGCCGCGATCCTATCTATCGCGGGCACCATCACAACGAGCTCACCTTCGGCCTGCTCTACGCCTATTCGGAAAATTTCGTCCTGCCGCTCTCGCATGACGAGGTTGTCCATGGAAAAGGCTCGCTGATCGCCAAGATGCCGGGCGACGACTGGCAGAAGTTCGCCAATCTGCGCGCCTACTACGCTTATATGTGGGGCTATCCGGGCAAGAAGCTGCTGTTCATGGGCCAGGAATTCGCCCAATGGAGCGAGTGGAGCGAAGAGAAGGCACTCGACTGGAACCTGCTTCAGTATCGCATGCACGAGGGCATGCGGCGCCTGGTCCGCGATCTCAATTTCACCTATCGCAGCAAGCCGGCGCTGCATGCGCGTGACTGCGAGGGCGAAGGTTTCGAATGGCTGGTCGCCGACGACCACCAGAATTCCGTCTTTGCCTGGCTGCGCAAGGCGCCAGGCCAGAAGCCGGTCGCCGTCATCACCAATTTCACCCCTGTCTACCGCGAGAACTACTCGATCCGCCTGCCGTCCGCAGGGCGCTGGCGGGAAATCCTGAACACCGATGCCGACATCTACGGCGGCAGCGGCAAGGGCAATGGCGGGCGCGTGCAGGCCGTCGATGCCGGCGGCAACATCACCTGCTCGATTACCTTGCCGCCCTTGGCGACAATCATGCTTGAACCTGAAAATTAGTGACTGGTGGGAGGAGAAAATGGTAGAAAAGCGCGTTCAGCCACTTGCCCGCGATGCAATGGCTTATGTACTGGCGGGCGGCAGGGGAAGCCGTCTCAAGGAACTCACCGACCGGCGTGCCAAGCCGGCCGTTTATTTCGGCGGCAAGGCCCGCATCATCGATTTCGCCCTGTCGAACGCCCTGAATTCCGGCATCCGCCGCATTGGCGTTGCCACGCAATACAAGGCGCATTCGCTGATCCGCCACATGCAGCGCGGCTGGAACTTCTTCCGCCCCGAGCGCAACGAGAGCTTCGATATTCTGCCTGCCAGCCAGCGCGTCTCCGAGACGCAATGGTATGAAGGCACGGCCGACGCCGTCTATCAGAACATCGACATCATCCAGGATTACGGCGTCGAATACATGGTCATTCTTGCCGGCGACCACGTCTATAAGATGGACTATGAATGGATGCTGCAGCAGCACGTCGATTCCGGCGCTGACGTCACCATCGGCTGCCTGGAAGTGCCGCGCATGGAAGCGGTCGGCTTCGGCGTCATGCATGTCAACGAGAAGGACGAGATCATCGCCTTCGTCGAGAAGCCGGCCGATCCGCCACCCATTCCCGACAAGCCGGATTTCGCCCTCGCCTCGATGGGCATCTACGTCTTCCACACCAAGTTCCTGCTAGATGCGCTGCGTCGCGACGCCGCCGATCCGACATCGAGCCGCGACTTCGGCAAGGACATCATCCCCTATATCGTCAAGAACGGTAAGGCTGTTGCCCACCGCTTCGCCAAGTCCTGCGTCCGTTCCGATTTCGAGCACGAACCCTACTGGCGCGACGTCGGCACGATCGACGCCTATTGGCAGGCCAATATCGACCTGACGGCGATCGTTCCGGAGCTCGACATCTACGACAAGTCCTGGCCGATCTGGACCTATGCCGAGATCACCCCGCCGGCGAAATTCGTCCATGACGACGAGGATCGCCGCGGCTCGGCCACCTCCTCCGTTGTGTCAGGTGACTGCATCATCTCTGGCGCCATGCTCAACAACAGCCTGCTCTTCACCGGTGTCAGGGCGAACTCCTTCTCCAAGATGGAAGGAGCGGTCATTCTGCCAAACGTGAAGATCGGACGGCGCGCGCAGCTCAAGAATGTGGTGATCGACCATGGTGTCATCATTCCGGAAGGCCTGGTTGTCGGCGAGGATGCCGAGCTCGATGCCAAGCGCTTCCGGCGGACGGAAAGCGGCATCTGCCTGATCACGCAACCGATGATCGACAAGCTGGATATCTGACTTATGAAAGTTCTTTCGGTTTCGTCCGAAGTCTTCCCTTTGATCAAGACAGGGGGTCTGGCCGATGTGTCCGGCGCCCTGCCGATTACTCTGAAAGCCTTCGGGGTCGAGACCAAGACCCTTCTGCCCGGCTATCCCGCCGTCATGAAGGTCATTCGCGACCCCGTCGTCAGGCTCGAATTCCCCGACCTGCTCGGTGAGCGGGCGACCGTGATCGAGGTTGAGCACGAGGGGCTCGATCTGCTCATCCTCGATGCGCCTGCCTATTACGATAGGCCGGGCGGCCCCTATCTCGATCCGCTCGGCAAGGACTATCCCGACAACTGGCGCCGGTTCGCTGCCCTGTCGCTCGCCGCCTCCGAGATCGCCGCCGGCCTGCTGCCCGGCTGGCGGCCAGATGTCGTCCACACGCACGACTGGCAGGCGGCGCTGACGTCCGTCTACATGCGCTATTACCCGACGCCGGAACTGCCGAGCGTGCTGACCATCCATAACATCGCCTTCCAGGGCCAGTTCGGTTCAGAGATCTTTCCCGGCCTACGCCTGCCCGCCCATGCCTTCGCCACCGAAAGCATCGAATATTACGGCACTGTCGGCTTCCTCAAGGGCGGCCTTAAGACTGCCCATGCGATCACGACAGTCAGCCCCACCTATGCCGATGAGATCCTGACGTCGGAATTCGGCATGGGGCTCGAGGGCGTCATCGCCAGCCGCATCGACGGCCTGCACGGCATCGTCAACGGCATCGACACCGATATCTGGAATCCGGCGACCGATCCTGTCGTCCACACCCATTACGGCCCGACGACGCTGAAGAACCGCGAGGAGAACCGTCGCTCGATCGCCGAATTCTTCCATCTCGACAATGACGACGCCCCGATATTCTGCGTCATCAGCCGTCTCACCTGGCAGAAGGGCATGGATATCGTCGCCAACGTCGCCGACGAGATCGTCGCCATGGGCGGCAAGCTCGTGGTGCTCGGCTCCGGCGAAGCCGCCCTTGAAGGCGCGCTGCTCGCCTCCGCCAGCCGCCATCCCGGCCGCATCGGCGTCTCGATCGGCTATAACGAGCCGATGTCGCACCTGATGCAGGCCGGCTGCGACGCGATCATCATCCCCTCGCGTTTTGAGCCCTGCGGCCTTACCCAGCTTTACGGCTTGCGTTACGGCTGCGTGCCGATCGTCGCCCGCACCGGCGGGTTGAATGACACGGTGATCGACGCCAATCACGCCGCACTTGCAGCGAAAGTCGCAACCGGCATACAATTTGCCCCCGTGACGGAAACGGGCATGCTACAGGCAATCCGCCGTGCGATGCATTTTTACCAGGACCGAAAACTCTGGACCCAATTGCAAAAGCAGGGCATGAAATCGGATGTCTCCTGGGAGAAGAGCGCCGAACGCTACGCTGCCCTCTATTCAAGCCTCGTCTCGAAAGGCATGTGACCTAAAATGATCAAGTCCGTACCCACCACGCCCTATCTGGACCAGAAACCCGGCACGTCGGGCCTGCGCAAGAAGGTTCCGGTCTTCCAGCAGCCGAACTATGCGGAGAACTTCATCCAGTCGATCTTCGATTCGTTGGAAGGCTACCAGGGCAAGTGCCTCGTCATCGGCGGCGACGGACGCTACTATAATCGCGAGGTCATTCAGAAGGCGGTCAAGATGGCCGCGGCCAATGGCTTCGGCAAGGTCATGGTCGGCAAGGGCGGTATCCTGTCGACGCCGGCCGCTTCCCACATCATCCGCAAATACAAGGCTTTTGGCGGCATCATCCTCTCCGCCAGCCACAATCCCGGCGGCCCGACCGAAGATTTCGGCATCAAATACAACATCAACAATGGCGGCCCGGCGCCGGAAAAGATCACCGACGCGATCTACGCGCGCTCCAAGACGATCGACAGCTACAAGATCGCCGATTTCGCCGACGTCAATCTCGACCGCATCGGCAAGGACGAGCTTCCCGGCGGCACGATCCTCTCGGTCATCGACCCGGTCGAGGACTATGCCGCGCTGATGGAAGAGCTGTTCGATTTCGGCGCCATCCGCAATCTGATCAGCCTCGGCTTCCGCATTGCCTTCGATGGGATGAGCGCCGTCACCGGCCCCTATGCCAAGGAAATCTTCGAAAATCGTCTCGGCGCTCCCTCGGGTTCGGTGCGCAATTTCATGCCGCTGCCGGATTTCGGCGGCCATCACCCGGACCCGAACCCGGTGCACTGCAAGGAACTCTTCGATGAGATGATGGGCGATGACGCGCCCGATTTCGGCGCCGCTTCCGACGGCGACGGCGACCGCAACCTGATCATCGGCCGCGGCATCTTCGTCACGCCTTCCGACAGCCTGGCGATCCTTGCCGCCAACGCCAATCTCGCTCCGGGCTATTCCGGCGGCCTTGCCGGCATCGCTCGTTCGATGCCGACATCGGGTGCGGCCGACCGCGTCGCCGAAAAGCGCGGCATCGGCATGTACGAGACGCCGACCGGCTGGAAGTTCTTCGGCAACCTGCTCGACGCCGGCATGGCGACGATCTGCGGCGAGGAAAGCTCCGGCACGGGCTCCAGTCACGTGCGCGAAAAGGATGGCCTCTGGGCCGTGCTGCTATGGCTGAACATTCTTGCGGTGCGCGGCGAGAGCGTCGCCGACATCGTAACCCAGCACTGGCAGACCTACGGCCGCAATTATTATTCGCGCCATGATTATGAAGGCCTCGACACCGATGCGGCGAACGGCCTGGTGGACAATCTCCGCAGCCAGCTTCCCACCCTGCCCGGCAAGAGCTTCGGCAGCCTGAAGGTCGAGAAGGCCGACGACTTCGCCTATCACGATCCGATCGACAAGTCGGTGAGCGAACATCAAGGTATCCGTGTGCTCTTCGACGGCGGCTCCCGCGTCGTCTTCCGCCTGTCCGGCACCGGCACGTCTGGCGCAACCTTGCGTGTCTATATCGAGCGTTACGAGCCGGATTCGACTCGCCACAACATCGAAACGCAGGAAGCGCTCGCCGATTTGATCGCGGCCGCCGAAAGCATTGCCAGCATTCGGGAACGCACGGGACGCGATGCGCCAACCGTGATCACCTGATCCGGGGGAAACATGCGGGGAAGCAGTTCGGCGCAAGCCGGCGCGATCGTCTTCGAGACCGGCGTCGAATTTGCCGTGTGGTCGCATCATGCTGCACAGATCGAACTCTGCCTCTTCGAGGATGACGGCAACAGGGAATTCGCGCGCCTGCCAATGGCGCGCGACAGCAACTATATTCATCGTCTCTTTGTCGACGGACTGAAGCAGGGCGCGCGCTACGGCTATCGCGCCGATGGTATCTACGCGCCTGATAACGGCCTCTGGTACGATCCCTCCAAACTGCTGATCGATCCCTACGCCAAGCAGATCGATAGGCCGTTCCGCTACGATCCCCGCCTCGGCATCTATGGCGAGGACAGCCAGGATCTGATGCCGAAGGCGATTGTCACCACCGATACCCCAGCCGCGATCAGCAAGCCGCTCTTCAAACCGGGTGGTTTTATCTATGAGGTGGCGGTACGACCCTTCACCATTCTCCATCCCGACGTGCCGCAGGCAGAGCGCGGCACGGTGGCAGCGCTTGCCCATCCCTCCGTCATCGCGCACCTGAAGCGGATCGGTGTCGATGCCGTCGAACTGATGCCGATCACTGCCTGGATCGACGAACGCCACCTGCCGCCACTCGGCCTCAGCAACGGCTGGGGCTACAATCCCGTCGCCTTCATGGCGCTCGATCCGCGGCTCGTCCCCGGCGGCATGACGGAGTTGCGCGAGACAGTCGCGACCCTCCATGCCGAAGGTATCGCCGTCATCCTCGACCTCGTCTTCAACCACACCGGCGAGAGCGACCGATACGGCGCGATGCTGTCGCTGCGCGGCCTCGACAACCTGCATTATTATCGCCACGCCCAGAATTGGCCGGGCGAACTCGTCAACGACACAGGCACCGGCAATACGCTCGCCTGCGATCATCCTGAGGTCCGCCGCCTCGTCATCGACAGCCTGCGCCATTTCGTGCTCAATGCCGGCGTCGACGGTTTTCGGTTCGATCTCGCCCCGGTGCTCGGCCGCACCGCGACAGGCTTCGAGCGCGACGGGGGAACACTGGCCGCGATCCTGGCCGACGATGTGCTTGCCGACCGCATCATGATCGCCGAACCCTGGGATATCGGCCCGGGCGGTTACCAGCTCGGCAATTTCCCAGCGCCCTTCCTTGAATGGAACGACCGGGTTCGCGACGACCTGCGCTGCTACTGGCGCGGCGACGATTGGAAGACCGGCGCGCTGGCAACCGCACTCGCCGGCTCCTCCGACATCTTCTCCCGCAACGACGGCAAGAAAACGCGCAGCGTCAATTTCCTCGCCGCCCATGACGGCTTCACGCTGATCGATCTCGTCTCCTACGCCGGAAAGCATAACGACGCCAACGGCGAACACAATCGCGACGGCCATAACGAGAACCACTCCTGGAACAACGGCGTCGAGGGGGAAACCGTCTATCCGACGATCCGCAAGCGTCGCCGCGACGATGTGATGGCGCTGATATCAACGCTCTTTGCCACCCGCGGCAGCCTCATGCTGACAGCGGGCGACGAGGGCGGCCGCAGCCAGCACGGCAACAACAACGCCTATTGCCAGGACAACGAGATCACCTGGCTGGACTGGAAGGCGTTGGACGGGGATCTCATCGCCCACACCGCCTTCGTTGCAGAGCTGCGCCGCCGCTTCACCGTCTTCTCCGAAACGGGTTTCCTGTCAGGAAACGGCGATGTCGAATGGATTTCGCTCTCCGGCGAACCGATGACCGTTGCCGAATGGGAGACGCCGTCGCTGTCCATCCTCGGCATGCTGCTGTCGACCGGGGACCGCTCCGCACGCGGCAGGCAGACCCGGCTTGGCGTGCTTTTCAACCGCTCGGAGAGCCGCCAATTTTTCACGCTCCCTTCCCTGGGCGAACCGGGCTGGCGCCAGTTGACGCGGGATGGAACGAAGAAAGCCGGCAATGGTGCAGCCGTCGAGCCACGCTCCGTCGCCTTTTTCGTAGAAAATTGACCGCCTGCCCTCGCTTGCGCAAATCCTTGTCGCAATCGTCACAAATGCACGATAAGGCTTTGCCGCGACGGCTTGTTTCACGAGGAATTCATGGTCACGGAAATTTCACTCTCCGACGTGCGGGGATTGATCGGCATGGAAACGGGCCTATCGGATTGGATCGCCGTCGACCAGTCGATGATCGACGCTTTCGCGGCGGCGACTGACGACCATCAATTCATCCACGTTGATCCCGCGCGCGCGGCGGCCGAGAGCCCCTTCGGCGGCACGATCGCCCACGGCTTCCTGACACTGTCTCTGCTATCGACGATGAACTACAACTGCCTGCCGAAAGTGCGCGAGCAGACCATGGGCATCAATTACGGCTTCGAGCGCGTCCGCTTCATGACGCCGGTGAAGAGTGGCGCCCGCGTCCGCGGCCGCTTCCTGCTCTCCGACGCCCGCTTCCGCGGCGCCGGCATGCTGATGACCACTTATGATGTCACAATCGAGATCGAAAACGAGAAGAAGCCGGCGTTGACGGCAAAATGGATCACCATCATCCAATTCGACCCGAAGGACCGTCCCGAGGACGTCTGAGCAAAACTGCTTTTGTTACTCGGCCGAATTGAACACGGCTTCGAGAGCATGTCCGTCGGGATCGATGACGAACGCCGCGTAATAGTGCTCGCCGTAATGGGACCGCAGGCCGGGACGGCCATTGTCGCTGCCGCCATGCGCGATTGCCGCCGCATAAAATTGATCGACCGCCTGCCGGTTCGGAGCGGCGAAAGCCAGATGAAAGCCGGGACCGGGCGCACGCTGGCCGTCCGGCCGATGCTTGATCGCCAATTTGTCCCCGCCGCCGGGATTGCCGTAGCCGATTGCCTGCCCTGTTTGTCCCGGCCTGATGTCGTCCCAGACCCTGGCATAACCGAGCGCGGCCAGCGCGGCATCGTAAAATGCTGCCGACCGTTCAATATCGGAAACGCCGAGGGAGGCATGGTGCAGCATTGGCCTACCCTTTGAATAAAGGCCTACCCAGCCGGGATTGGCCTGGGCTTAATGCCCCGCGTCTTCGGCGGCCTCGTTCAGCAAACCGAAGACATAGTCCGAAAACGACCGCCAGCACTCGACCCGGAATGTGTCTTCTTCCGTACGGAAAAGCACCATCTCCGCCTTGCCGAGGATCGTGCGCGATGCGGCTCCGACCGGGAAGGAAGCAAGCGACAGATCCTGCGGGCAGCCGGCCGAAAGCGTCGCCTCCGCACCCGGTCCCGAGACGATGATGCCGACATTGCGGTGGGACACGTCGGTCGCCGAATGCAGCGCACCGGCACCGGAAAATGCCGCCATCAGGTCGGCGCCATCCTCGTCGATCACCAGCCATTCGTCCGGCCCGAGCCAGAGCGCCGATCGGGCGCCAGCCCGGCCGGATGTTTTCGGGGCGGCCGGCAGAGACAAGCCAAGAGCAGAGGAAAGTGCTACGAGCGATTCCGCCGGCGCACGCAGCGCCACCCGGCTGGCAGTGCGTGCGGTCGTCAGCCGCACCGTTGCGGAGCCGCCGAAACGGCCGGCAAGAGCCGGTTTGCGAATTGCGACATCAGCCATGGATGCGGCCCCCTTCCTTGTCAAAGAATACCAGATCCGTCACTTCGACGGCGATCGTCCGGTCCGGCATCGGCACATAGAGTGTCTCTCCCATCCGCGCCCGGCCGCCGGCGACCAGCGCGAAGGCGATCGACCTATCGCAATTGTCCGACCAATAGGCTGATGTGACGTGGCCGAGCATGGTCATCGGCTTCGGCTCGTTCGGGCTCGCCACGATCTGCGCGCCTTCTTCCAGCACCAGCTTCGGGTCCTTGGTGACGAGGCCGACGAGCTGCTTGCGCCCGTCCTTGACAAGATCCGGCCGCTTCAACCCGCGAATACCGACGAAATCCCTCTTTTTCTTCGAAACCGCCCAGGAAAGGCCGGCGTCATCGGGGGTCACGGTCCCATCCGTATCCTGCCCGACGATGATGTAACCCTTCTCGGCGCGAAGAACGTGCATCGTCTCCGTGCCGTAGACGCAGGCGCCGAGCGGCTCGGCATTGGCCCAGACCGCTTCGAGCACCGACTGGCCGTAATCGGCCGGCACATTGATTTCGAAGCCGGTTTCACCGGTGAAGGAGACACGGAAGAGTCGCGCCGGCACCCCGCAGACCGTGCACTCGGCGATGCTCATATGCGGGAAAGCCTCGTTCGAAAGATCGAGCCCTTCGACCAGCGGCGCGACGATCTCGCGCGCCTTCGGCCCCTGCACGGCGATGACAGCCCATTGTTCGGTTACCGAGGTCAGCCAGACCTTCAGATGCGGGAATTCCGTCTGCAGGTAATCTTCCATGTGGTGGAGAACGCGCGGCGCACCGCCGGTCGTCGTCGTCACATGGAAACGGTCGTCCGCCAGGCGTCCGACAACGCCGTCGTCATAAACGAAGCCGTCCTCGCGGGTCATGATGCCGTAGCGGGCCTTGCCGGGCTTCAGCGTATCCCAGGCATTGGTGTAGATGAGGTTGAGGAACTCCGCCGCATCCGGCCCCACTACCTCGATCTTGCCGAGCGTCGAGGCGTCGAAGATACCGGCCGCCTCGCGTGCCGTCCGGCATTCGCGAGAAACCGCCTGATGCATGGTCTCGCCGGCCTGCGGATAGAACCAGGCACGCTTCCAGTTGCCGACATCCTCGAAGACCGCGCCATGGGCTTCTTCCCAGCCGTGCAGCGGCGTCTTGCGTGTCGGATCGAACAGCTCTCCGCGCGAATGGCCGACCAGCGTACCATAGGTGACCGGCGTATAGGGCGCACGGAAAGTGGTGAGCCCGACCTGCGGGATTTCCTTGCCGAGCATTTCGGCGGCAATCGCCAGGCCATGCATGTTGGAGAGCTTGCCCTGGTCCGAGGCCATGCCGTTGGTCGTGAAACGCTTGATATGCTCGATCGAATGCATGCCCTCGCGCACGGCAAGGCGGATATCCTTGGCACAGACGTCGTGCTGGAAATCGATGAAGGCCTTGGCGTTGGTCTTCGGTCCGGCGCCTTCGGCAGCGCCGATCATGCCGCCCGTCCAGTCATAGGCTTGCTCGGCCGAAATTGCGATCTTCTCGCCGCTGCTGTTGCCGGTGGCCTGCGCCATCAGTTCGCCGGCGGCAAGCGATTCCTCGATCGTCCGCTGCAGGTCGTCGGTGCCGTTGCAGGCGCCGACCGAGAGGCAGTCCTGGGCATAGGAGCCGGGCAGAAAACGTTGGCTTTCGGCATCGAAGGCCACTTTGCCGCGCGACTGCGAGAACAGATGGACAGACGGCGTCCAGCCGGCCGAAACCAGCAGCGCATCGACCGCGATCTTGCGCGGCGAACCGCCGCCGTTGCGCGCCACCGTCATCGATGAGATGCGTAGCCGCCCCGACGTATTGACGACCGATTGGCCGGCCAGAACATCGATGCCGAGCGCACGCGCCTCTTCCAGCACCGCCGTTCCCGGCGCCTGCCTGCTGTCGACGATGGCGGCAATCGAAACACCCGATCGTTTCAGATCGAAGGCCGCCTCGTAGGCCGAGTCATGCGCCGTGTAGATGCCGATCTTGGTCCCGACGGCGACGCCGTAATGATTGAGATACATCCGCCCTGCCGCAGCCAGCATGATGCCCGGCCGGTCGTTGTTCGGAAATACCATGTGCCGCTCGATCGCGCCGGTGGCGAGGATCACCCGCTTGGCCCGAACCTGCCAAAGCCGCTCGCGCGGTAGGTCGTGGGAAGGCTTGGCGATATGATCGGTGACGCGCTCGGCAAGACCTACGAAATTGTGGTTGTAGTAACCGAAGGCGGTCGTGCGGACCAGCACTTCGACATTGTCCATCGCCTTCAGCCGCGCCACGGCCGTCTGCACCCAGCTATTGCCGTCCTGTCCCTCGATCGTCACGCCGGTATCGTAGCGCAACGCCCCGCCGGCTTCCGCCTGCTCGTCGCAAAGGATCACCCGGGCACCGGTCTCGGCCGCGGCCAGCGCTGCCGAAAGCCCGGCCACGCCGGCGCCGACCACCAGCACGTCGCAATGGGCATAGCGGCTGGCATAATGGTCCGGATCCTCCTCCGTCGGCGCGACGCCGAGGCCGGCGGCGCGGCGGATGAGCGGTTCGTAGACGTGTTTCCAGGCGGCGCGCGGCCACATGAAGGTCTTGTAGTAGAAACCGGCGGCGAAAAACGGCGACATCAGATTGTTGACCGCGCCGACATCGAAGGCAAGCGAGGGCCAGCGGTTCTGCGAGCTGACGATCATGCCGTCGAAGACTTCCTGCACGGTGGCGCGCACGTTCGGCTGCTTGCGCGCCGTATCGCGGGAAACGTCGATCAGCGCGTTCGGCTCCTCGGCCCCCGCCGACAGAATACCGCGGGCCCGGTGATATTTGAACGAACGGCCGATGAGATGTACGCCATTGGCGATCAGCGCCGAGGCGACCGTATCTCCTTCGAGCGCCGTATAGTTCTTGCCGTCGAAGCTGAAGCGCGCAGTCTTGGCCGGTGTCAGACGCCCCTTGCCGGCGATACGGTTCACGCCGTTCATTGCGCCTCTCCTTCCACGGCTTCATATGTCTCGACAGGCCCATGCTGCTTGGCCGCCGCACCGATCTCAGGCTTCGGCTCACCCGCCTTGTAGGTCACGATGAACTTGTCGGTCACCGTATCGCGCGCCGCATTGAAGAAGCGCCCGCAGCCGTGAATGTGGCGCCAACGTTCGAAGATCAGCCCCTTCGGATTGTCGCGCAGAAAGAAATAGGCCTCGAATTCCTCGTCCGAGATCGAGGCGATATCCGTGGGCCGCGCGATATGCGCATCACCTGCGCCACGAAATTCGAGCTCGGAGCGCTCTTCCTGACAGTATGGGCAATAGATCAGCAGCATGTGTTACCCGTCTTAGAGTTCCGACCCGGAAACATTGGTTCCCGGAGGTTGATTGCAGAGACGCTTTCCCATCGTCACATAGGGAATGAGGCGCTTGAGAAGCTGTTCGAAATTGTCGTAGGGCTCCAGCACATCGGTCATGCCGATATTCGCAAAAGCCATCTTGGTGATATCGTTGTCGATCGCGAAAGCACGTCCCGGCGTTCGGCCGACCTCAGGCACGAAATAAACGGCTGGTTTGCGCAGGATCATCGCGCAAAGCAGCGTGCCGCTCTCGGCGACGAAGGGCCACTCGCTTTCGCCGGCAGCCCTGTGGATCTTCTGCAGGCGGAAATCCCCGACGCCGGGAAAGACGTCACTGGCCGGCATGGCCGCGCCGTCGATCCCGATTGCGAGGAGAGCCGCCTTCCACATCAGTGCGCCACCGCCGCCGCCGCCGCTTCATCGATCAGCCGGCCGCTGCGGAAACGATCCAGCGTCAGCCCGGCATTGAATTTGTGCGGCTCGTCGCGGGCAATCAGATGCGCGAAGAGATTGGCAGAGCCCGGCGTCGCCTTGAAGCCGCCGGTGCCCCAGCCGCAATTGACGTAAAGCCCGGGAACCGGCGTCTTCGACTGGATCGCCGAACGATCCGGCGTGTTATCGACGATGCCGCCCCATTGCCGCATCATCTTGACGCGCCGGAACATCGGGAAGAGCTCGCAGATGGCGTCGAGCGTGTGCGTGATGATCTGCAGCCCACCGGTCTGGGAATAGGAATTGTACTGGTCGGTGCCGGCGCCGATAACGAGCTCTCCCTTGTCGGACTGGGAGATATAGGCATGCACCGTGTTCGACATGACAACGCATGGAAAGATCGGCTTCAGCGGCTCGGAAACCAGCGCCTGTAGCGGGCTCGATTGCAGCGGCACGCGCACGTTGGCCATCTGCATGATTGTTGTCGTGTGGCCGGCCGCCGACACCGCCACCTTCCTGGCGCCGATGAAGCCACGCGAGGTCTCGACCCCGGTCACCCGTCCATCTACGCCGCGCCGGATACCGGTCACTTCGCAATTCTGAATGATGTGCACGCCGCGGTCTGAGGCGGCCCGCGCATAACCCCAGGCAACCGCGTCGTGCCGCGCCGTACCACCGCGCCGCTGCAGTGCCGCCCCGTTGATCGGGTAGCGCGCGCTGGCCGAGATATCGAGCGGCGGACAATAGGCCTTCGCCTGTTCCGGCGTCAGCCATTCATTGTCGATACCGTAGAGCCGGTTCGCATGGATATGCCGCTTGAAGGACTGCTGGTCGTGAATGTTGTGCGAGAGCATCATCACGCCACGCGGCGAATACATCACATTGTAGTTGAGCTCCTGGGAAAGCCCCTCCCAGAGCTTCATCGAATGCTCGTAGATGTGCATGCTCTCTTCGTAGAGATAGTTCGAGCGGATGATGGTGGTGTTGCGCCCGGTATTGCCGCCGCCGAGCCAGCCCTTCTCGATCACCGCCACATTGGTGATGCCGTGCTCCTTGGCGAGATAGTAGGCAGCGCCCAGCCCATGGCCGCCGCCACCGATGATGACGACGTCGTATTCGGCGCGCGGCTCCGGTGACGTCCACTGCTTCTCCCAGCCCCTGTGGCCGCGAAGGGCCTCCCGTGCCACGGCAAAAACCGAATATTTCCGCATCCGCCTTCTTCTCCTTCGGGAAAGGGCTTGTTCTCCGCGCTCATACAAATCGCAAATCCAAATGCGGCACAACGGTTCTTTTGCGACGCGCGAGAGCTTTGGTTTCGACACGCTGAAGAGAATGCCGCTTCAGGCGAATGACGCAAGCGGCAGCGTTTCTGCTTGTCCATCGACCGGTGGCCTAACCCAAGAGGGTTAGAAGACAAGCAATTACTAAAATGTTAACAATCACATGTTGTGGGGTATGTGTATCATGTGGGGTTGGCGCTCAGTATCAGTCGCGACGCTTTGCATCGCGTTAAGCAGCGCATGGCCGGCACCCGCCGCCGAGCCGGTCGGCCAGGCTGTCGTCATCAAGACAGAGGTGACGGGACAGAGCGGTCCTATCGAGGTCGACACCAGCGTTCATCGCAACGAACGCATCAAGACATCGCAATCGGGGCTTGGCCAGTTCCTGTTTCGTGACGGCACAAAGCTCGCCGTCGGCTGGGGTTCGTCGGTCGTCATCGACAAATATGTCTTCGATGACTCCCAATCGGTCAAGAAACTGACCATCAGGGCGGCCAAGGGCACGTTTCGCTGGGTCAGCGGCAGCTCCAACTCCTCGGCCTACCAGATCTTGACGCCGGCCGGCACGATTGGCGTACGCGGCACCGCTTTCGATTTCTACGTCGGCCCTGACGGCACGACCGCCGTCGTGCTGCTGAACGGTGCTGCCCGTTTCTGCGGTCCAGGCGGCTGCCGGCAATTGCAACAGCGCTGCGATTGCGTGGTGGCCAAGCCGAACGGCAATATGTCGGCGGCGCGCCGGGTCGATCCGAGCATCTTCGAGACGCTCGGAAATGAGCGCGCCCTGCCCTTCCTCTCCGGCAATCAGCGGCTTGCGGGCGGCATCGGCATGCTCGGCGGCTGCAATATGGCCTCCGTCGCGCCGGAAAGAAAGGACAGAAACCCGCCCCCGCCTCCGGCTTCGCCCGCGCCGCAGAGGCAGGATCCGCCGCAGCAACAGGCCGAGCCGCAGAAGGAGCGGCCGACCAAGCCTGACAAGCCGCATCACGACGAACCGGATAAACCCGACAAGCATGATGGCCGTGGCCGGCATGAACATCACGATCAGCACGATGATCACGACTATCATGATCAAGGGCATCATCGAGATCGTGACCGCGATCATGATAGAGATCGCGATCGTGATGGGGAGCGGAACCACGACAGAGGCCGGAATTTCAATCGCAACCGCTGATGCCGTCAATCGGCGACGCTCTTCTCGAACCCATCCGCCACCTCGCGGAAGTGATCGCTTCTGCCGGATATCCGCCGGTAGAATTCCGCCAGCCCGCCGATCACCTGCGCCGCCCTGAGCTTTGCCGTGCCGATAAGCTTGCGCGTGTTTTTCGAATGCGAATGCAGCGCCTGCGTCAGCTGTTCGTGAACGACCGCAAGCGCGGCGAACTCCGCAGAGGCTGCGACGCGTTCGTCGCCGACGACGGCGAGAATCTGCGTTCGGCTGCTCTTCCCCTTGAGTGGAATCGCGCCGGCCTCGATCAGCGCCATTCCCGGCACCGATCTCGCCGTGCTGTCTGATATCAGAATATCGAAACCGACCTCTTTGCAGCATGATTCCAGCCGCGCCGCAATGTTGACGGCATCGCCGACCGCCGAATAGTTGAAGCGCGTCTTGGCGCCCATATTGCCGACGCAGGCAAGGCCGGTATGGATGCCGATGCCGATCCCGACCTCTTGTCCGGATCCGAAGCCGAAAGCGTCGCCGGCGTTCAGTTCGGCCAGCGTTTCGCGCATCGCAAGCGCTGCGCGAACGGCCTTGGTTTCATGATCCGCCACATCGACGGGTGCATTCCAGAACGCCATGATCGAATCGCCGATGAACTTGTCGAGCGTGCCTTCATTGGCCACCACATGGCGGCTCAGCGCATCGAGCAACGTATTCAGGAACGCGACCACGGCAGTCGGCGCCAGCCGCTCGCTGATCTCGGTGAAGCTCCTGACATCGACGAACATGACCGTTAACTCGCGATCGTCTCCGCCGAGGCGCAACGCGTCGCGGGAATGCTCGATGCGATGGAGCAGCGACGGCGAAAGATAATGCCCGAAGGCGCGCCGCACCTCGCGCCGCTCTCTGTCGATCACCAGAATCCGGAACGAGGTCGAGGCGAAATGGATGATCGATCCGCTGATGATCGGAGCCAGCGGATCAAGGAGAAGCCCCGCATACAGAAACGAGAGCCAGGACGCCACCAGCGCCATGGCCGTGATCAGCAGGCCGCAGGCCAGCGCGACGGCGGGACTGACGAAGGTCGTCACCCCGACGAGCAGGCATCCGAGCACGGCGATCATCACGATTTCAAGCCCATCCGCCCAGTCGGGCCGCGAGAGAAAGCGGGCAGAAAGGATCTGCTCGACGGCCTGTGCATGCAGCGAAACGCCGGGAACGTTCTCACCCAGCGCGGTGACGCGGATGTCCTGCAGGCCCGCCGCCGATGTCCCGACAAAGACGATGCTGCCGTCGATGGCGGCGGCGACATCTGGAGAGGCCCCTTCGGCCGCAAGCACCTGCCGGGCGGATATATAACGCTCCGCCCGGTCGGGGGTGACATAGAGCCAGAGCTCGCCCGCCGCCGTCAGCGGCACGACGAAATCCCCGATCTTTACCGATGTCATGATGCCGGCGCGATCGGGCGCGCCTGATAGCACATAGGTTGATGCCCCCTGTGCGACGCGCAGCGCCTCGATCGCGAGATTCGGATAGAGCTGCTCGCCGTCGGTGAGAAACAGGGGGACCGCCCGTACCACCGGCGAGGGATTGCCGGGATTGAGGCTGATGTGGCCGAGCCCCGCCGCGTTGGTCTCCAATTGCGGCCGCAGCGGCGTCGAGGCACCGAGATAGGGCGGAGCCGAAACGGGGCTTTCGCCTGTAAAGGCAAAGCCTGCCTTCACCGGCGGCCGGTAATTGCCCTCGTTGGAAAGGCCGAAGCCGAGCACGACGGGTTTTTCGGCAATCGATCGAGCGAATATCTCGTCATTGTCGGGCAGTTTCTCGGCAAGTGCAGGGTCTATCCCCGCGACGTCGCGGACAACATTGCGCGGTGACAGCCGGTCCGGCTCGGCGAAAAGAATATCGAAGGCGATGGCCGAGGCGCCCATCTCGGAAAGCCGGGTCACCAGCAAGGCCATCCGGTCGCGCGGCCATGGCCATTGGCCGAATTCGTGCAACGAGGCCTCGTCGATGTCGATCACGCGGACCGGCATCGGCTCGAAGGTTCTGGGAACCAGCCGCTGATACTCGTCGAAGGTCACGCCGCGGATCAACTTGAAGATCCCGGGATCACTCGCTCGAAGGATCGTCAGCGCAGTCACGATCGCCAGGCCGAGAACGACACCGATTTGCTGCGCGCGCGTCATGATCTCACCGGGTGTCCCCTCCCACGGCCGGCTGGGCGACCCGCACCTGCCGGCAGACAAGCTACGCCGCTTTCCTCAGAAACGCCATTCGCAGATGCATCCCGGGCGCTCTCTTTTCAGCCTCCCGCATTCCGCTTTCCGGCGAACGGGAGGGAACCGTCTTCAATGCGGCCGCGCCTCCAGTTTTCGCCGGGCATTTGCCTGGATGAAAAGGCTTCAACCTTGCCCGGCGCGCGGTGAAATGCTCTTGTAACGATCGAAAATCAGATGCTCTTTCGAGAGAAGGATGAAGGTCGCCGTGATTTCCGAATCCGCCGCACGCCGAAGCGGCTACTGGCTGATTGTCGTCGTGCTGGCAATGCTCGCCGGGCTGCCGCTTGCCGTCTGGCTTGATATCAGCGATCTCTCGGGCAATACCCTGCGCCGTCAGGCGCGCGACATGAGCTCGCTGATATCGAGCATCCGCTCCTACTATTCCACGAATGTCGTGGGGCGCGTTGTGGCCGCCCATGCCAGCGGCACGACCGAGGGCACGGTGGTCTCCCACAACTATGCGAATATTCCAGGCGCCATCCCGCTGCCGGCCACGCTTTCCCTGGAACTCGGCGATGTCATCAAGGAGCAGCAAGCCAATATCACCTATCGTTTCGTCTCCGACCTGCCGTTCAAAAGCCGCGCATCCCACGAGCTCGACGACTTCGAGAAAAAAGCGCTCGCCGCGATGCGCGCCAATCCGCAGCAGACCCTGAACGATCTCACCCGCGTCGGATTGACCGATACCTTGCGGCTCATCACCCCCGTCGTCATGGGCCAGGCCTGTGTTACCTGCCATAATACCCACCCCGAAAGCCCGAAGACCGATTGGAAGGTGGGCGATGTGCGTGGCATTCAGGAAGTCATCATCCGGCAACCCTACGCGAGCAACGTCTTCGCCTTCAAATACCTGCTCTGCTATTTTCTTTTCGTCGCTGTCATCGGCATCAGCTTCATTGTGCTCCAGCGGCAGCAGACGCGCGCGATCCATAGCGCCAATCAGGATCTGGAAGCGGCGAACGAATTCCTCGCCAGCGTTTCGATGAAGATTTCGCGCTATCTCTCGCCGCAGATCTACAAGGGCATCTTCTCCGGGCAGAAAGACGTCGTCGTCCATACCGAGCGCAAGCGCCTGACGATCTTCTTCTCCGACATCAAGGACTTCACGGCGACGACCGAGCGCCTGCAGCCGGAAGCCCTGACGGAGATGCTCAACGAATATCTGACCGAGATGTCGAACATTGCCCTGGAGCATGGCGGCACGGTGGACAAGTTCATCGGCGACGCGATGCTGGTCTTCTTCGGCGATCCCGAAACCAAGGGCCCGGAAGAGGATGCGAAAGCATGTCTGCGCATGGCCGTCGACATGCAGCGCCGTCTCGGCGAACTCAAGGACAGATGGCGCAGAAACGGCACCGAAGAGCCTTTCGTCGTCCGCATGGGAGTAAACAGCGGCTATTGCAACGTCGGCAATTTCGGCAGCAACGACCGCATGGACTATACGATCATCGGGGCGGAGGCCAATCTCGCAGCCCGGCTGCAATCGATCGCCCAGGGCGGAGAGATCGTCATCAGCTACGAAACCTACGCGCTGGTGAACGAAATCGTCGACGCCCATCCTCTGCCGCCGATCACGATGAAAGGCATACAGCGCGAGATCGTGCCCTATGCGGTGGATGGGTTGACACTCGGTGCGGACCACAAAAGCCGAGTTCTCAGCGAGCACCTCTCGGGCCTTGACCTGCATTTGGATATGAGCCGGCTGGAGCCTGCCGATCGCCTCCGAGTCAGAACGGCTCTCAAGGAGGCGATCGCCGCGCTGGACGAAACCCTGCCCGAAACCGCCGGATCGTGACCGGATATCGGGCAAGCATGATTTTTCCGTGCGCCTCCCATATCCATCTGGACTTCCCGTGCCCAATCTGGTATCCCGCATCACCAATCGCAAGGCTGCGGCCGCGCGAACGTTATTGTTTTGCCTCTGGCCGCTGCGCCGCCTCCGGCATCAACCAACCAAAGGAACGTGATTCTCGTGCAGGTACTTGTCCGCGATAACAATGTTGATCAGGCTCTCCGCGCTCTCAAGAAGAAGATGCAGCGCGAAGGCATTTTCCGCGAAATGAAGATGCGCGACTACTACGAGAAGCCGTCGCAGAAGCGTGCTCGCGAAAAGGCCGAGGCTGTTCGCCGTGTTCGCAAGCTGGCCCGTAAGCGCGCTCAGCGCGAGGGTCTGGTTGCAGCGCGCTGAGCATTTCCGTCGTTTTTTCGACGTTTTCAGATGCATTGTGGCGGGGGCGATGGGTTCGCCGCCGCCTTTTTTAGTTTGCCGCTGAGGATCGCATATCCGCGCACCGGATATGCCGCATGGGGAAAGCGAGCCCGAATGGCTGTCAACACCTTCAATCCGTCCCGCGCTTTGCGCTTGCAGAAAACGACGTTCCTGACCGCTTTGGCGCTGGCGGCAATGTTCGGCCTCGCCGGCTGCGACACGACCAATACCTCGGATGCCGTGATCCGCATCGATAAGGCGCAGGGTTCGGAAGAAAATATCGCTTCGCTGACGGCGGTTATCAACGCCAATCCGCGGGATCCGGAAGGTTACAACGTCCGTGGTTCCGCCTATGGCCGCGCTGGCCAGTTCCGCCCGGCACTGAACGATTTCAATACGGCGCTGCAGATCAATCCGCGGTTTTTCCAGGCTTACGCCAACCGCGCCCTCGTCTATCGCAATATGGGCCAGCAGGCCCAGGCGATTGCCGACTACAATGCCGCCCTGCAGATCAATCCGAGCTACGACGTCGCCTATATCGGCCGCGGCAATGTCTACCGCATGGCCGGCCAGGACGACCAGGCCTTCAACGATTTCGACAAGGCGATCCAGCTCGGCACCACCGATGGCCGCGCCTATCACAATCGTGGCCTGATCTATCAGAAGCGCAATCAGCAGGATAAGGCAATCGACGATTTCTCGAAAGCGATCTCGCTCGCGCCGAATTCGCCAGAGCCTTATAATGGCCGCGGCATTTCCTATATCGCGCTGAACGACGATGACAACGCATTTGCCGATTTCAACCATGCGATCGAGCTTAACGGCAACATCGCCGAATCCTGGGCCAACCAGGCGCTCGTCTACGAACGCCGCGGCGACAAGGCGAAGGCGGCCCGCTCCTATCGCCACGCGGTCGGCCTCGATCCCAAATACCAGCCGGCTCGCGACGGCCTTGCCCGCGTCGGCGTCGCTTCAGCCGGCTAGGACATGACTGGACGGCCCGGAGCATCGGGCAGCCCGCAACGGACTCTTGCCGCTCGCACCGCCCATCGGGCTACCGGCCAGGGCCTGATGATTCAACCGAATCTTCCAGCTTCCAGATATCATCGATGTGATATCGCGCCACGCCGGGCGGAGGAATATCCACCCGGCCGCAAAGTCAGCCGCACCGCCTTGCCAAGAGAAGCCGAAAAAAGGGTCCGTCATCATCGATGGCCTGTCATAGTATGTTGCAACCTGCCCTTGCTCCCCCTAACATGGACCTGCTTCGATAGCCCGCTATCGGACGTTTGAACACGTGTTGGGGGCGGTTTGCGAGAGATGTGGATCTTTGCTGTCCTGGCCGCAAGCGAAAAACGTTGCGGGCCACGCGCATTACAGCGCTGCGCGTCTTTTCAGACGCGCAAAGGACATTGCAACATTTTGAATTGCGGCAGATGAGGATCGTCGCGCTGTTCTTTCCGAAAGCCTCGATCGGAACCTACCTCGTCGCCATGGCGGTGGCGATCGCAGTGCCGATCTTCGCCTTCGTAGCGCTGCTTCTGCTGCAGTTGGAGGATAACCAGCGTTCGACGCTGAAGCGCGAGACGGCCCAGGATGCGCTTGCCCTTTCACGCATCATCGACCGGCAGCTTCAGGACATGGCAACGACGCTGCGGCTGCTTTCGAGTTCGCCGGAGCTTGAAAACGGCAATCTCGCCTCCTTCCACGAGCGCACGGAAACGGCCCTTAGAGACAACACGCTTTTCGTCATCGCCGTCGACCGCACCGGCCAGCAGCTACTGAACACGCGCCGGGCGTTCGGCACGCCGCTCGGCAAGACGGCGAACATCCCCGCGCTCGAGGCGGTCATGGCTTCCGGCCGCATCGAGGCATCGGACGTCTTTCGCGGCCGGACCAGCGGCGAATGGGTCTATAACGTCACCCTGCCACGGAAGAATGATCCGGTTGCGGCCCTCATCATCACGCAGGACGCCAAGGATCTGGGCAAGCTCGTGACCACCGAGGGCCTTGCGCCCGGCTGGTCGGCCGCGGTCATCGATGAGAGCGGCCACGTCGTTGCAGCCACCGGCCCTGCCAATCTCCAACCCGGCACGCCCTTCGACCCACGCATTCTACCAGCGCTCACCGTGTCCCGCGGCGTCTTCCAAGACGAGAAGATCCTGCCGCACATGCTCCTCGGTTATGCCCAAATTCCCGGTTGGTCGTGGAAGACGGTGATCTGGGGACCGATCGCCCAGGCGTCGATCCTCAGCACCTGGCGTTTCCTCATCATCGGTGGCGTGGCACTGGTGCTCGTCGCCGTGCTGGCTGCCTATGCCGTCGCAAGACAGGTGCGCACCACCATCCGCGATATCGCCGACATGGCGAACCGCATGGGCGAAGGCCATATCGTCTCGCCTGTCGAGACCAGCGTCATCGAGGCGAACCAGGTGGCGATTGCCCTTTCGAATGCCTCTTTCGATCGTAGCCAGACCGAGGACCGGCTGCGTTTCGTCATGCACGAGCTCGTCCACCGCACCAAGAATCTTCTGACACTTGCCCAGGCAATGATGCGCCAGCTCGCCAAGCAGTCAGATAGCGTCGAGGCCTTCCGCGCCGCCGTCGCCGACCGCCTAGAGGGATTGGTGCGTTCGATCGAGCTCCTGACCAGCGAACAATGGGGAGGGGTATCTCTGCGGCGGGTCGTCGACATCCATTTGCACGCCTTCCCGCAATCGCGCGAGCAGATCGACATCAGCGGCGAAGACTTTGTGCTGAAACCGGATGCCGTGCAGAATCTCGGTCTCGCCTTGCATGAACTCGCCACCAATTCGGTGAAGTACGGTGCGCTCTCCGTACCGCAAGGCCGTGTCCGCTTCGAATGGCGCGACGTCAAGGAGGAAGACAAGCCGGAGGCCCTGCTCCGCTTCACCTGGGAAGAGCGCGGCGGCCCGCCGGTCACGGAGCCATCACGCTCGGGCTTCGGCACGACCGTTATCAAGGCCCATGCCGCCTCCGCGTTCCGCGGCACGGTTGAGATCGACTTCCGGCCCGAAGGCCTGTTATGGGTGCTGACGGCCCAGCGCGCCACGCTGGAGCGGGAATAAAAGTCCCGGAACAATCGCTACCTCCACCCGTTTCGGACAGGTCGTTCCAAAGGAGAAAGACCATGTTCAAGCAAATGATGATCGCAGCCGCGGCATTGACGGCCGCTGCCTGGGCGAGCCCGGCGGGCGCGGAAAACTATGTCACGCTTGGCCGTCTGGTCTGCGGATCGGATGGCGGTCAGGGTTTGATCGTCACCTCGCAGAAGAACCTTATCTGCACCTATACGCCGGCGGCCGGCGGCGCCAAGGCAGTCTATGCCGGCAAAATCGAGAAATTCGGCCTCGATATCGGCCAGACCGGCAAGAGCGTCATGATCTGGCAGGTGCTGGCAAAGACCGGCACGGATATTCCGCAATTCGCTCTTGCCGGCGAATATTACGGGGTCGGCGCCGATGCGAGCATCGGCGCAGGCGCCGGCGCCAAGGTCATCGCCGGCGGCACCGACAAGGCCTTCATGCTGCAGCCGTTGAACGTCCAGGCTCAGGAAGGCCTGAACTTGGCGATCGGCGTCGAAAAGATGACACTCGTGCCGGGCGAGACCTGACGAAAGCGGCCGGCCAGCCAAGGCAGACAGCGGTGGCCTGCCGCATGAACGAAGCAGCCGCCGGAAGGCGGCTGTATCTGCGTCGATCAGTGCGCGAGCGCTTTGTTGATATCCTCGGTCATCTTCTTCGCATCGCCGAGCAGCATCATCGTACCATCCTTGTAGAACAGCGTATTGTCGATGCCGGCATAACCCGAACCGAGCGAGCGCTTGACGAAGAGGCAGGTCTTTGCCCGGTCGACGTCGAGGATCGGCATGCCGTAGATCGGCGAAGTCTTGTCGTCGCGAGCCGCCGGATTGGTGACGTCATTGGCGCCGATGACATAGGCGACGTCGGCCTGGGCGAATTCCGAGTTGATATCCTCCAGCTCGAAAACCTCGTCATACGGAACATTCGCTTCGGCGAGCAACACGTTCATGTGGCCGGGCATCCGGCCTGCGACCGGGTGGATCGCATATTTCACCTCGACGCCGTTCTTCTTCAGATTGTCGGCAAGTTCGCGCAGCGCATGCTGGGCCTGGGCGACCGCCATGCCGTATCCCGGCACGATGATAACCTTCGATGCGTTGGCCATCAGATAAGCCGCATCCTCGGCCGAGCCGAGCTTGACCGTCTTGTCTGATGTGTCGGGTCCACCGGACGCCGTCTCGCCGCCGAAACCGCCGAGGATGACGGAGACGAAGGAACGGTTCATGCCCTTGCACATGATGTAGGAAAGGATCGCGCCAGAGGAGCCGACGAGCGCGCCGGTGATGATCAGCGCCAGATTGCCGAGCGTGAAGCCGATGCCGGCCGCGGCCCAGCCTGAATAGGAGTTCAGCATCGAAACGACGACGGGCATATCGGCCCCGCCGATCGGCACGATCAGCAGAACGCCGAGCGCCAGCGACAAGGCCACGACGGCCCAGAAGTCGAAACGGCTTTCGGTGGCGGCGAGCCCGATGATGAAGAGCACGATCAGCACCAGCAGGCTCGCATTGATCACATGCCGGTAAGGCAGCAGGATCGGCTTGCCGGACATGCGTCCGTCGAGCTTCAGGAAGGCGATGATCGAACCGGTGAAGGTCAGCGCTCCGATCGCCACGCCGAGCGCCATCTCGATGCGCGCCTCGGTGTGAATATGGCCGATCTCGCCGATGCCGAAGGAGGCAGGCGTATAGAGCGCGGAAGCCGCGACCAACACGGCGGCAAGGCCGACCAGCGAATGGAAACCGGCGACGAGCTGCGGCATCGAGGTCATGGGGATGGTGCGGGCGACATAGGCGCCGACGCTGCCGCCGATGGCAAGGCCAAGGACGATCAGCACGAAGCCGCCGAAATTCGGGGTCGCCAGCACCAGAGTCGTCAGGATCGCGATCCCCATGCCGATCATGCCGTAGAGATTGCCCTTGCGGCTGGTGGCTGGGTGCGACAGGCCGCGCAGCGCCAGGATGAAGAGCACGCCGGAGACGAGGTAGAGGAAGGCTGCGATATTGGTCATCGGTCCCTCACCGGTCCTTCTTGCGGTACATCGAAAGCATCCGCTGCGTGACGAGGAAACCGCCGAAGATGTTCACCGAGACGAGCACGAGGGCGACGAAACCAAAGCCGGTCGCAAGCCCGCTGGTCGAGATGCCGACCGCCAGAAGCGCGCCGACGACGATGACGGAGGAGATCGCATTGGTGACGGCCATCAGCGGTGTGTGCAGCGCTGGCGTCACCGACCACACGACGTAATAGCCGACGAAGATCGACAATACGAAGATGGCGAGCTGGAAGACGAAGGGATCGATCGCCCCGCCGGTCGCAGCGCTTGCCGCTTCCGGCGCCTGGGCCGCCGCCGTGATCACGGCAGTCACCGCCTGGTCGAGCTGCTCCAGCGCCCTGTCCATTGCTTCACTGGCCATCAGATGTCTCCCTTCTTCGCGCCGCCGAAGGCGGGATGAACGACGTCGCCGGCATAGGTCAGCATCGTCGCCTTGACGAGTTCGTCGTCGAGATTGACGACGACGCTCCGGGTTTCCTTGTTGACCATAGTCTCGAGGAAGGTGACGAGGTTCTTGGCGTAGAGCGCCGAGGCGCTGGCCGCAACCCGGCCCGGCATGTTGGCGAAACCGATCACCCTGACGCCTTCCACATCGGCGATCTCGCCGGGGACGACGCCCTCGATATTGCCGCCGCGTTCGACCGCGAGATCGACGGCGACCGCACCTGATTTCATCGAGGCGAGCATGGCCTGCGAAACGAGCCGCGGCGCCGCACGACCGGGGATCAGCGCGGTGGTGATGACGATATCCTGCTTGGCGATGTGTTCGGCAACCAGAGCCGCCTGTTTCGCCTGATAGCCGGACGACATTTCCTTGGCATAGCCGCCGGTCGTTTCCGCCGCCTTGAACTCCTCGTCCTCGACGGCAATGAACTTGGCGCCGAGCGAGGCGACCTGCTCCTTGGCGGCGGGGCGAACATCGGTGGCCGAGACCGCCGCGCCGAGACGCCGCGCGGTCGCAATCGCCTGAAGACCTGCGACGCCGGCGCCCATGACGAAGACCTTGGCGGCCGGCACGGTGCCAGCCGCCGTCATCATCATCGGCATGGCGCGGTCATAGACCGCTGCAGCCTCGATGACGGCTTGGTAACCGGCGAGATTGGCCTGGGACGACAGCACGTCCATGGACTGGGCGCGGGTAATGCGCGGCATCAGTTCCATCGCGAAGGCCGAAAGCCCGGCACTTGCCAGTGCCGCGATCGCTTCGTCATTGCCGTAGGGATCCATGATGGCGATGATCACGGCGCCGCTTTTATAGCCGGAGATTTCCGATCCGCTGGGCCGGCGCACCTTCAACACCACATCGGCGGAGGCTGCATCCGCAAAACTGCCGATCCTGGCGCCCGCGGCCTCGAACTCCCCGTCTGGAATGCGCGAAGCCGCACCGGCACCGGCTTCGACGACGACGTCGAAGCCGAAATTCTTCATCTTCTTCACGGTTTCGGCGGAGGCTGCGACACGCGTCTCCTCGCCCGTAATTTCCCTTGCAACGAAAACGATATTGCCCAACTGCCCCCTCCTCCGGGTCAGCCAGTCCGCCGCAGGCTCACCTGCGCGGGCCAAGCACCTCATTCACAAAGCTTCGGAGAAGCCTCCCCTCCCCTCAGAGCGCCGTGCGTCCTTTCGGACGCACAAAGGACGCTCTGACCCTCTGATTCTACGCGATCAGCGGAACAGGAAGATGCCGGCGGCGAGAAGAATGATGAAGACGAAGAGGCCACCGAGAAGGCCGGCGCCGCCGAAGAAACCGGCGGTCATCGCAAGCAGGAGGACGATGAGGAGCATCGAGCCGTATTTCGCGCTGGCGATGAACATGTCGTAGGTCTTTTCATGTTCTTTGTAATCCATTGGCGCGCCGGTCTCGACCGGTCCGGTATGATGTTCGGCCATAAATATCGTCTCCCTGAAATGCCTCTGCGCTGCCTAATTTCCCTCTAGGCGAGGGTAATCCCTACCTGCAGGGATTACACAATGACAGGCGAAAGCGCAATGCATGAGAATGCCGCAGGCGCACGTGGCAACCGTCACCTCAAAGCCCCGGAACGGGCCTTGAAGGACGGCTGATTTTCCCTGCTTCCGTCGCCACGTCATCTCCCCCTCGGGGGCAAGGGCAGATCACAGCGGCAGATCGGTGCCGAGTTCGCCTGGCGGCACGAAACGCGCCGTCGGAATGATGGTGAGCGGCGGCAGCGTATCGTTGGGATTGCGCGAAAACATCATGCGCTGCTCGCTGGCGCTGGAGATGAAGAAGGGATAGCGCGTCAACAGCTTGCGCCCGACCTCGATCACATTCGTCGCCATCAGCGTCACGTCAACCCCGTAGCTTTCAGCCAGTCGGCCGGGCACGATGGTATCGGCATAGAAGACCCGCTTGTAGAAGGCGGCATGCGGGGGCCGGACGGACTGAATAACGCGGTCCGCCCGGAAATGCGCTGCCGCAACGATGGCGGGTCTCAGCGTCAGATAGGGAACCCATGGCATATCGGCGGTGAACTCCGGATCGGCCGCGAACCGCGCTGGGTCGATCAAGGTCAGCCCGGCGTCCAAAAGCTCATCCATCGCCTCGGGAAAGGCTTCTCCGGACCGGCTGATACGATGCTCCGGCGTCACATAGTGAATTCGAATCGTACTGACCAGTTCGCCATAATAGTAGAGACCGAAGATATAGGCATGGCTGTCGAAATCGACATCGTCCAATAGGCCTTCCGGGGCAAGCGACAGCGCGTCACGGGCCTTGTAGGCCTTGTAGCGCAGCCGCTCCACTTCCTCCATGTCTTCACCGCTTTCGACACGGCGATATTCGACGTGATCCAGAATTTCCAGTATTTTCCTGCTGAAATCGCCACGCGTAAAAAGTGTGTCTGACATTCTCTCGATCCGCTCGTTAACGGATCATTAATCATACGCCAGCGGCACATAGGCAAGAAAATCTAAGAATTTGCGTTGAATTTAAATTATTAAGGTTAACGGGGCGGGAGATTTTCGGCTGGATAACCAGTCACTTGCAGGCGGCTCAGGCGACCTTGTTGCGGCGGCGCTGGACGGTGCGGCGGCCGATGCCCTCTTGCAGCAGCCTGATGTTCTGGGAAGGGACCGGCGGCGAGAAAACGTAGCCCTGTACCAGATCGGCACTGCGGTGCTTGTTGAGCAGCGTCAGCTGCTCCTCGGTCTCCACACCCTCGATGACGATCTTCAGGCCCAGTTCGCGGGCGAGATTGACCGTGCCGCGCAAGAGCTTGAGGCGGCGCCCATCCTCGACGATGTTGCGCACGAAGGAGCGGTCGATCTTGACGATATCGAGCGGCAGCGTGTCGAGATAGCTGAGGCTGGAGAAGCCGGTGCCGAAATCGTCGATGGCGATGGTGATGCCGCGGGACCTGAGCTCCGCCAGGATGGCGCGCACCGCCGCCGGTTCGTCGATCAGGCAGCTCTCGGTGACTTCAAGATGCAGCCGCGCCGCGTCGAGGCCGGAATGGGCAAGCGCTTCGGCGACCACGGAGAGAATATCGGCATCGCGCAGGTCCCGCGCCGAGAGGTTGACCGAAACGGCGATATGCTCCGGCCAGTTCATGCATTCGCTGCACGCCTTGAACAGGACGAAACGGGTGATGTCGGAGATGATGCCCATATCCTCGGCGAGCCGGATGAAGACGTCGGGCGGGATCGAGCCCCTCTCCGGATGCACCCAGCGCGCCAAGGCCTCGGCGCACTCGATCCGCGAGCCGTCGGCCCGGAACATCGGCTGGAAGGCGAGATGCAGCGCCTGCGCCGAGACCGCCTCGCGCAGATCCGCCTTCAGCCTCTGCTGCTCGATATAGCGGCCATCCATCTCCCGCTCGAAGCCGGAAATGCCGCCCTTGAAACGTGACTTGCTTTCGAACAGCGCCAGATCCGCCTTGACGCTCCATTCATCCATCGCAAACGCGGCACTTTCGAGAATCGCGTAACCGGCGCTGAGCGAAACGAGGAAGGTCAGTTCGTCGACCGCGTAATTGCCCTGGATTGCGGCGTGCACGCGGCGGATTTCGACGTCGAGCGAAGCCTGCTCCTTCGCATGTGGGAAGAACAGGATGAACTGGTCTCCCATCAACCGGCCGAGGATGGCGTTGCCGGAGGCCTGCTTGATGCGGGCGGCGATGGCGCAGAGCAGGTGGTCGCCCGTAACGTGGCCGCGCATGTCGTTGACATGTTTGAATTCGTCGATATCGAGAACCATGAAACCGAGCGGCCCGGACTTCCTTTGATGTTTGGTGAGATACTCCTGCACCAGCTGCCCGAAATATTGGCGGTTCGGCAGGCCGGTCAGCGCATCGAAGCGGACCATGTGCATAATCTTCTGCTCCGCCTTCACCCGGCTCGAAACGTCCTCGAAGATCAGCACGGCGCCGCCGTCGGCCCTTCGGCTGGCGGAGAATTCGAGCGACAGGCTCTCGGGAAAATGAATGAGCGTGCGCGACAGATTACCTTCTGCCACTTGCGTGAGCTGGCGCAGAATGAGCTCTGGCTGCGAGGCGTCCATGAAGCTGTAGCGCGCGCCATAGCGCAGCACGGCGCCGAGGTCCCGATCCTTCAGCCGCTCCGGCGCGCCGATCTTCAGAAGTTCGCAGGCCTTGCGGTTGACCACCTGGATGCGGTTCTCGGCATCGACCATCACCAGGCCGTGCGGCATGTTGTTGAGCGCCGTATCGAACCGGTCGGCGATGATGGTGATTTCCCGGCGTGCGATGACGTTCTCATAGAGGAACTCGCGCACGCCATTCGCCATGGCCCGCGTCGTCAGCCAGAAAGGAATGAGGAAGATCGACAGCACGCCGCGATAGAAGTCCATCGCCAGCAGGCTGCAGACGATCATCGGCAGGCAGCAGAAGAAGGTCTGGAGGTCGACTGCGAAGCGCGAGCCGTAGTTGCGGCCGACGACGGAGACCATGGTCGCCATGGTGACGGAAATGCAGGCAAGCTCCGCAAAGGAATCGTGGACCACGAAGATGGCGTAGCCGCTAGCGATACCGAGGAGCGCGGTGGTGCAGGCTCCACTGGCAACGAGAATCCGCTCCCAACGCTCGATTCCGGCGTGCGATAGGCTCTCCTTATCGACACGGTCGAACTGCCGGAAGATGGCCATGCGAGCGCCGAAGACCAGAAGGAAGGCGACCGACAGCAGGATGTAGATAGAGTACTGCGTCTTGGCAGCCACTGCAAGGCACGTCGCGACATGGACGATCACGCCAACAAGCAGCGTCATGCGGTTCCCGGAAAGGGAACTCACAAACGACAGATACACATCAATAGGGACCCTGTTCGGGTTATCTGGCTTCATCCACACTTTCCCTGTGCGCGGGAATTCTAAGCCCAACCCTTTAAAAATTGATTTCAATGGAATCAAACATTTGGTCAAATTTTCTA
Source organism: Rhizobium leguminosarum (assembly GCF_001652265.1). GTDB lineage: Bacteria > Pseudomonadota > Alphaproteobacteria > Rhizobiales > Rhizobiaceae > Rhizobium > Rhizobium leguminosarum_D. The sequence continues at coordinate 114,441 of NZ_LWBS01000417.1, read as the reverse complement.
AAACCATAGGATGAACAGCACAGCCTACGCGCGTTAATGCAGCCTACTGGCGAGATTACTGAAATAATTTATCCACGCTTGGGTTGTTGAAATATTTGACGGCCCTACCGCCCGGCCGGTGCGTCTAAGACTATACTCCAACGCGAGGCATTTATCCTTCCAATTTCAAAGGCCGTGGTCTACATCGATTGCAAGAGGGAAAAGCTGCCGGAAAACCGGCAGGACAAGAACAAGGGGAGGCGAATGTCGGTACTTCTGGCCGCCAGTCGGCTGATCGACTCGATCAGTCAGTTCATGGGCAAACTTGCCGAATATATGGTGCTGTTCTGCTGTCTGATCAGCGCCGGAAACGCCATCGTCCGCTATGCCTTCAACTACAGTTCGAACGGCTGGCTGGAGATTCAGTGGTATCTCTTCGCCTTCGTCGTCATGCTCGGCGCCTCGCATGCGCTGCGCAACAACGAGCATGTCCGCGTCGACCTCATCTATGGTTCGGTTTCCGATAAGGCGAAGATCTGGATCGACATCGTCGGCCTCATCCTCTTCCTCCTTCCCGCATGCGTCTATCTGACCTGGCTGTGCTGGCCCTTCTTCGCGCTCTCCTACCACCAGGGGGAAATATCGGGCAATGCTGGTGGGCTGATCCGCTGGCCCGTCAAACTCATCCTCGTCGCCGGCTTCGCGCTGCTCTCCCTTCAAGGCCTCTCGGAACTGGTCAAGCGGATCGCAGCCCTCACAGGCCATATCAGCATCGACACGAAATACGAAAAGCCGCTGCAGTAACGCGGGCTGGGAGAAACGGATTTGTTTGATTTCGGAATCATCCCGCCGGCCATGTTCCTGGGCATGGTCATCTTCATGCTCTACGGCTTTCCGGTCGCCTTTTCGCTCGCCGCCGTCGGCCTGTTTTTCGCCATCATCGGCATCGCCACCGGCCATTTCGGCGAGGTCTTCCTGCAGGCTCTGCCGCTGCGCTTCTTCGGCATCCTTTCCAACGACCTCCTGCTCGCCATTCCCTTCTTCACCTTCATGGGTGCGGTGCTGGAGCGCTGCGGGCTGGCCGAAGACCTGCTCGAAGGCACCGGCAAACTCTTCGGCGGCATACCCGGCGGCCTTGCCTATGCCGTCATCCTCGTCGGCGCCGTGCTCGGCGCGATCACCGGCACGGTGGCCGCCTCCGTCATCACCATGGGGGTGATCTCGCTGCCGATCATGCTGCGCTATGGCTACAATCCGCGCCTTGCCACCGGCGTCATCGCCGCCTCGGGCACGATCACCCAAGTCATCCCGCCTTCGCTCGTGCTCGTCGTTCTCGCTGATCAGCTCGGCAGGTCGGTCGGCGACATGTATCTCGGCGCGATCGGCCCCTCGATCCTGCAGGTGACGATCTTCGTGCTCTTCATCCTGGTGATGTCGATTGTCCGGCCGAAATCGATGCCGCCGCTGCCGAAGGAGGTGCGTGGCGATTTCAATTGGGCGCTGCTCGTCAAGGTGCTGATGGGCATGGTCCCTTCGATCGTGCTGATCTTCCTCGTGCTCGGCACGATCTTCATGGGCCTTGCGACACCGACGGAGGCAGGCGCGCTCGGCGTCGTCGGCGCCATGCTGCTCGCCGCCATGAACCGTCGCCTCACCTGGCCGCTGATCCGCGAAGCCATGGCATCGACCACGCACATCACATCCATGGTGGTGATGATCCTGATCGGCTCTACCTGTTTCAGCCTGGTCTTCCAGGGCATGGACGGCTCGCGCTGGATCGAGCACATGCTGTCGGGCATTCCCGGCGGCCCGGTCGGCTTCCTGATCTTCGTCAACATCTTCATCTTCGTGCTCGCCTTCTTCCTCGATTTCTTCGAGATCGCCTTCATCGTCATCCCGATGCTGGCACCCGTCGCCTCCAGTCTCGGCATCGACCTGATCTGGTTCGGCGTGCTGATCTGCGTCAACATGCAGACGAGCTTCATGCACCCGCCCTTCGGCTTCGCGCTCTTCTACCTGCGCTCGATTGCCAGCAAGGACGTCAAGACCTCGGATATCTACATGGGTGCGCTCCCCTGGGTCGGCATGCAGCTGATCCTGGTGGCAATCGTGATCTTCTGGCCGCAATCGGTAACCTATTGGCTGGATCACGGCCCGAAGGTCGACCCGAACTCGATCAAGATCGAAGTCCCGGGCTTCGGTGGCCAACTCGGCCTGCCGCCGCTGGGCGGCGGCGGCAATGGCTCACCGCAGATCCCCGGCCTGACCCTGCCGCCACTGAACGGCCTGCCGGGAGCACCGCCGCCACCGGCCAAATAATCCGGCAAAAAGCAAAAACCCCGGATGGAGATCCGGGGTTCTGGTAATGCGTTCGTATCAAATGTCGAGCCTGCCGGCGGAAAGCCTTAAAGCTTCCCGGCCCGCTGCTGGATCATCATGAACGTATCGAAGGTGTATTCCGAAAGCTGCATCCAGAGATAAGCATCCCGCTTGAAGGCGGCCTGGTCGTCGTAGATCTTCTTGAAATACTGGTTGGTGCCCGAGATTTCGCTGTAGATGCCCGTCGCCGCCTGGAAGCAGGCTTCCATGATCTCCTGACTGAACGGGCGCAATGTCGCGCCTTCCGCCACAAGCTGCTTCAGCGCGGTCGGGTTCTTCGTATCGTACTTCGCCAGCATGTTGGTGTTGGCGAAAGCGCAGGCGTCGGTCAGCGCTGCCTGATAATGCTTGGGCAGGCTGCTCCATTTTTCGAGATTGAAGAACCCATGCACCGTCGGGCCACCTTCCCACCAGCCCGGATAATAGTAGTACTTCGCCACCTTGTGGAAGCCGAGCTTCAGGTCGTCATAGGGGCCGACGAATTCCGCCGCATCGATCGTGCCTTTTTCCAGCGCCGGATAGATGTCGCCGCCGGCGATCTGCTGCGGGATCACGCCGACCTTCTCCATGACGCGGCCGGCGAGACCGGCAATGCGCATCTTGACGCCCTTGAGGTCATCGAGCGTGTTGATTTCCTTGCGGAACCAGCCGCCCATCTGCGCACCGGTATTGCCTGCGGGCAGCGCATACATGCCCTGCGTGGCATAAAACTCGTTCATCAGCTTATTGCCGTTGCCTTCATAGTACCAGGCATTGGTCAGGCGGCTGTTCAACCCGAACGGAATGGCCGTTCCGATGGCATAGGTCGGGTCCTTGCCGACGAAATAATAGGAGGTGGTGTGGGCTGCTTCGACCGTACCGGCGGCGACGGCATCGACGGCCTGCAGGCCGGGGACGATTTCACCGGCAGCGAAGGGCTGGATCGTGAAATTGCCGTCTGTCGCGGCGGCAACATGCTTGGCGATATCCTCGGCGCCGCCATAGATCGTATCCAAGCTCTTCGGAAACGACGACGTCATGCGCCACGCGATCTTCGGATTCTCTTGCGCGATCGCAGGCGCTGCCAATGCCGTTGCGGCGACCGCACCGGCGCTGGCGGTTCCCGCCTTCTTGAAAAACGAACGACGATCCATCAAAAATCTCCCATATAGATGACACTGCGCGGCCAATCTCACCCCTACCCGCAGCAAGGGCAAAGCTAAGCATGGCGCAAGCCGCGATTCAAGCTTTAGTCTATTAGCCTTTGGCATCAAGATGGCAATAAGGCAACGCGCACGTATCGATCAAAATCAGCGGCTTAGCGGTAAACCGGAAAGGCAGGACGCCGCTTCCGTCGCAATTTGGCCACCAGCTACAGCCAAGCGTTGACTTGACGGCCGTTCAGGCGGAAGAACGACGGGCATAAAGATTTTGACCGGGGCTGATATGACGAAACCGATCGTTGCCATTCCTGCCGATATCCGCAGCTTCGACGGCGCGACCTGGCATGCCGTACAGCATCAATATCTGCGCGCCGCATTGAACGCATCCGGGGTCATGGCCTTCATGATCCCCGCTTTCGAGGAGGGCTACGATACCGACGCGATTCTCGACCGCGTCGACGGCCTGCTGGTTTCCGGTTCGGCCAGCAACGTGCATCCCTCGCACTACGGTGCCGAGGCGAATGACAAGGACGGCCCCTTCGATCGCGCCCGCGACGCCACCAGCCTGCCGCTCATCCGCCGCGCCATCGACCGCGCCATCCCGCTGCTCGCCATCTGCCGCGGCATCCAGGAGCTGAATGTCGCCCTCGGCGGCTCGCTGGCAAGCGAGATCCAGGAGCAGCCCGGCAACTGGGACCATCGCCGGCCGGAAGGTGTCGACCGGGACGGCATGTACGCCATTCGCCAGACGGTCCATGTCAAGGAAGGCTCCTGCATCGCAGGCATTCTCGGCCCGGGCGAGATCCGCGTGAATTCACTGCATCGCCAGGCAATCGCCAGAACCGCCCCGGGCCTGCAGGTGGAAGCGATCGCCGAGGATGGCACGGTGGAGGCCGTTTCCGTCATCGACGCCAAGGCCTTTGCCGTCGGCGTGCAATGGCATCCGGAATATTGGGCTGAAACCGACAAGTCTTCGAACCAGCTGTTCGCCGCTTTCGGCGACGCCGTCCGCAGCTATGCCGCGGCCAAGCTGCCGGTCATGTCAGCGCAGGCGATCGGCTGACTCCGGACGCCCGCGAAGCGCCATATCCGTTACTTGGCAGCATCGTCCGCGTGCCAACCACCTAAGCCTTCTGCGGCGTCTCCGGCACCGGCGTCAGCGCCGCACCCCTCTCGAACCAGGCGATGAGATTGTCGGCGACGAGATCGGCCATCGCATTGCGTGTCGGCACGGACGCGGAAGCAACGTGCGGCAGCAGTACGGCATTGGCCGGCTCAAACAGGTCGGCCGGCACCGTGGGCTCTTCATAGAAGACGTCCAGACCGGCAGCACCGAGCGCGCCGGAAGCAAGCCCGGCACTCAGCGCCTCCTCGTCCACCGTCCAGCCGCGGCCGACATTGACGAGGATGCCGTCAGGGCCGAGTGCTGCCAGAATATCGGCATTGATCGTCTTGTGCGTCTGCGGCGTCTTCGGAACGATGGCGATCAACGTATCCACCGCTTCCGCCAGCCCCTTCAACGTCGAGTGATAATCGTAGGACACATCGGCATGGCGTGAACGTGTGTGATAACTGATCTTCACCTTGAACGGCTCCAGCCGCTTGGCGATTTCGAGCCCGATGCGGCCAAGGCCATAAAGCCCGACATGGCGGCCCTTGAGCGAGAAGCGCGACAGCGGATAGGCCGTGCCCGGCTTCCAGTTGCCCGCACGCAGCCAGGCTTCGGCCCGCGGCAATTCGCGGACCGTATTCAGCAACAGGCCGATCGCCGTATCGGCGACCTCGTCGTTCAGCACCTCTGGCGTATTGGTGACGACGATGCCTTTTTCGGCGGCGCGTTTCACATCGATGCCGTCATAACCGACCCCGAAATTGGCGATCACTTCAGCATTCGGCAGCTGCTCCATCCAGCCGCCCGGGAAAGAGCCGGAAACGGCGACGCCGCGGATACGGCCGGCAGTCTCCCCGTCGAGCGCAAGCTTCTCCTCGCGTGCGACGGCAATAATCTCAAAACGATCCTTCAGCCTTTCGAGAACCCGCTCGTGTATCTTCCCAGGAACGAGAATGGCGATGCGGGACATGGCTTTTCCTCTTGGATGGCGGTCTTGGTTCAGGCGCGGGGCCGATGGGGACTGGTGGACTGGCGGATGCGCATTTCCGGCTTGATCAGATGCATGCCATCAGGCTCATGGCTGCCGGCAAGGCGATCGAGCAGCGCCCGGGCGGCCAGGCGCCCGACCTCGGCCTGACCGTTCCAGACGGTCGTCAGCGCCGGGGTGGCGATCGAGGCCTCCTCGAGATCGTCGTAGCCGGTGACGGAAATATCGCGCCCCGGCACCAGGCCGGCGCGCGCAATGCCGTTCATCAGGCCGATCGCTACGAGATCGTTCCAGCACACGGCTGCGGTCGGCTTCTGCGGCAGCGAAAGGAAATGCACTGCAGCCTCGAAACCGCCCTGTTTCGAGCGCGGACCGGGAATACGCAGGTTCGGATCGACCTCGATGCCGGCCTTGCGCAGCGAATTGACATAGCCCTGGTAGCGATCGCGGCCGGTGGATGTCTGGTCCGTGCCGCCGATCATGGCGATCGAGCGGTGGCCAAGGCCGATCAGGTGATTGGTGGCGAGCGAGATGCCGTAGCTGTCGTCGCCGCGATAGGTCGGCAGGTCCTGCCCTTCCATCGAGCGGGCGACCAGGATCGCCGGCATGCCGTTCTCTTCCGCCAGTTGCACGTCTTCCGGCGGCGTACCGATCGCCGGCGACATGATGACGCCGTCACCGCCGAGCTGCAGGAGCGTCTCGATAAAGGTGCGCTGCTTTTCGACGTTGTCGTAATGGTTGGAAAGGATGAAGGTGTGGCGGCTGCGATCGAGCTCGCTTTCGATCGCCTTCAGGATCTCGCCATAGAAGGGGTTCATGATGTCGTGCACGACGACGCCGATGATGCCGGAGCGCGAGGTGCGAAGGCTGGCGGCACGGCGATTGTAGATATAGCCGAGCGCGCGGGCCTGTTCCTTGATCTTCTCCCGGGTATTGCCGGCGACGAGCGGACTGTCGCGTAAGGCAAGCGATACGGTCGCCGTTGAAATGCCGAGCGTTTCGGCGATTGTCGAAAGCTTGATCTTCTGGACCACGTGTCCTCCTCCAGGCAGCACGTACGCAGCAAGACCCCGCCGTCAAACCGGCGCGGCCCTTAAAATGTTTAATTAAAAGATTTAATCGACGGAAGCAATTCGTCTTTCGGGGAAATTTCAGTCTTCGTCCGGTTCTTCGATAGGAATGGCTTCAGCCTGCAGATTGGCATCGATTGCCTTCAGCAGGCGGACGAGATTGCGGATTTCCTTTTCGGAGAACTCCTGCGTCGCCAGCCTGTCGCAGGCCGAGGCCGCCATCTCGATCCCCTGCACGCTGCCTCGGCCGAGTTCGGTGAGATAGACCTTGGTCAGGCGTGCATCTTCCGCATCGGGCTTGCGCTCGAGAAATCCCTGCGCCTCCATGCGGCCGATCGTACGCGTCATCGTCGGCGCCTTCACGCCGAGCTTTTGGGCAAGACCGCCTGCCGTCATGCCGTCACTTTCGGCAAGCGAGAGAATGACGCCGTCCTGGCCGGCATAGAGGCCGCTTTCAAGCAGGTTGCGCGAGAGTACCGTCCGCATGGAACGCGCCGCCTGGGTCAGAGCCGGGGAGAGATCGACGAGCGTATACTCGGTCTGGTCCTTCTTCTTGGACTTGTTCTTTTTGCCGTCCTTGCGCTTCTTTCCCATAGCCATCCCTTTGATCTTTAAGCCCCGACGCCGCTGCGATATGACATTGCCCAGGATCTCGTCATAAACAAGAGGCAACGACCGGATGATGACACCTTCGCCGCGCTTCGAGGACAGCAGTCCGGCCTTTGCACCTGACGGGCGCCGCCTGATCGCCGTGCTGCCGCTCGGCGCCCATGAACAGCACGGCCCTCACCTGCCCTTCGAAACCGACACCCTGATTGCCGAAGGCATCGCCGGGCGATTGAAGATGGCCTTGCCGACCGGCCGGCCGGTCACCTTCCTGCCTGCCGAATCCATCGGCTATTCCATAGAGCATATGGATGTTGAAGGAACGAAGACGCTTGCCTTCGACGAAGCGGTAAACCGCTGGCTCGGCATCGCCGGGGGGCTGGCAAAGCAGGGCATCCGCAAATTCGTGATGCTGAACGCCCATGGCGGCAATTCGCCCGTCATGACCATTGTCGCGACCGAGGCGCGGGTCCGCTTTGCCATGCTGGCGGTGGCGACGAGTTGGACCCGTTTCGGCGTGCCGGATGGCGTGGTCACGCTGGAGGAAAAGGCGATCGGCATCCATGGCGGCGATATCGAGACCTCGGTGATGCTGGCGCTTCATCCCGATAAGGTGGATATGGCGAAGGCGGCGGACTTCCGCTCGCGACAGACGGAATTCGCCGATCGTTTCAAGCATCTGCGCGCCTACGGGCCGCACGCCTTCGGCTGGAAGATGTCGGATCTCAACACCGAAGGCGCGGCGGGCAACGCCGCAGTTGCGACGGCAGAGAAAGGCGAGGCGCTGATTGCGCACGCGGTCAAGGGACTGGTGGAATTGCTGAGCGATGTCGATGCATTCGATGTCGCGCAACTGCTGTGAATATGGCTCATCTGCACCGGTCAGACGATGTGATCTTATAACATTATAAAACCCTTTGAACTGCCACGCTCAAGCCATTATATGAGACCAACCGTTCAAGCAGCCGATCCCAAGCCGCTCGGCCGCACGCCTAATCCTAGAGGTTCTCATGACCGACGCGATCTCCACCCTGAAGCCTATTCCTGTTACCGTGCTCACCGGTTATCTCGGCGCCGGCAAGACGACGTTGCTCAACCGCATTCTCTCCGAAAATCACGGCAAGAAATATGCGGTTATCGTCAACGAGTTCGGCGAAATCGGCATCGACAACGACCTGATCGTCGAGTCGGACGAAGAAATCTACGAGATGAACAATGGCTGCGTCTGTTGCACGGTGCGCGGCGACCTGATCCGCGTCGTCGAAGGCCTGATGCGCCGTCCCGGCCGCTTCGACGGCATCATTGTCGAAACGACAGGCCTTGCCGATCCGGTGCCTGTCGCCCAGACCTTCTTCATGGATGACGACGTGCGCGCCAAGACCGAGCTCGACGCCGTCGTCGCCCTCGTCGATGCCAAGCACCTGCCGCTGCGCTTGAAGGACAGCCGCGAGGCCGAAGACCAGATCGCCTTCGCCGACGTCGTCATCATCAACAAGAGCGACCTCGTGACCCCGGAAGAACTTGATGTAATCGAGGATATCGTCCGCGCCATCAACCCGGCCGCCCGCGTCTACAAGACCAGCCGCTCGGGCGTCGACCTCGCCCGCGTGCTCGATCAGGGCGCCTTCAACCTGGAACGCGCGCTAGAAAACGATCCGCATTTCCTCGAGCACGGCCATGATGACCATGTCTGCGGCCCCGATTGCTATCATGACCACCATCATGACCATGACCATCACGGCCACGACCATCACCACCATGGCGCGATGTCGGCGATCCACGATGTAACGGTGCAGTCGGTGTCGCTGCGCGGCGGCGAGATGAATCCGGAGCGCTTCTTTCCGTGGATTCAGAAGATCACCCAGACGCAGGGGCCGAATATTCTGCGTCTCAAGGGCATCATCGCCTTCAAGGACGATCCCGAGCGTTACGTCGTTCAGGGCGTGCACATGATCATCGAGGGTGATCACCAGCGGCCCTGGAAGGAAGGCGAAAAGCACGAGAGCCGTCTCGTCTTCATCGGCCGCGAACTCGACCGCGAGAAGCTCGAAGCCTCCTTCAAGGCCTGCGGGGCAGCCGCCTGATGCCGACAGTTGCACCGCTTGATCTCGACGGCCACGTTCTGGCCGTCGAATTTTTAGGTGATGTTCCCTTCTTCGCAAGCGCAAACGGTACATTCCACCGGCTGGATGGCGGCGACAGGGTTTCCGAAGCCCACCAGGGCATGCTCACCGCCATCCGCGATCCCTACAGTGAGAGCCTGATCTCAGGCGGCGAGGATGGCAAGGTGCTACGCATTGCCGCCGACGGTAGCGTCAGCGAGATCGCGACCGCGCCGCGCAAGTGGATTTCGCAGGTGGCGGCCGGGCCGCAGGGCGCCGTTGCCTATTCCTACGGCAAGAGTGCGCTCGTGCGCCTTGCCGACGGCACGACCAAGGAATTCCCCGAGGAACGCACGGTCGAAGGGCTTGCCTTTGCACCGAAAGGCCTGCGCATCGCGGCGGCGCGCTACAATGGTGTGTCGCTGCACTGGATCGGCATGAACGCCAAGCCGGTCGATCTGGAATGGAAGGGTGCGCATACCGGCGTCACCTTCTCGCCGGATGGTAATTTCCTCGTCACCTCGATGCAGGAAAACGCACTGCACGGCTGGAAGCTGGACATCAAGCCCGGCACCGAAGCCCGCCACATGCGTATGACCGGCTACCCCTCCAAGGTGAAGTCGCTCTCCTGGTCGGTCAAGGGCAAGTGGCTCGCCTCTTCAGGCGCGCCTGCGGCAATCGTCTGGCCCTTCCAGGGCAAGGACGGGCCGATGGGCAAGGCGCCGCTGGAGCTCGGCACTCGCGCCAATATCATGGCGACCGCGGTGAAGTTCCATCCGCTCGAAGACATCCTCGCCATCGGCTTCATCGACGGCATGATCCTCGCCGTGCGCATCACCGACAGCAAGGAAGCGCTGCTGCGCCGACCCGGCAAGGGCGCGATCACGGCGATGAGTTGGAGCAAAAACGGCAAGCTGCTCGCCTTCGGCTCCGAAGCCGGCGACTGCGGCGTCATCGATATTTCGGCCTGAGGCCCGTTGCCGGCAATGGACGACGCCTTGACGGAACCCGAAATCGTGGCGCTCACGTCCGATCACATGCAAGCCGCGGCCGGAATCAGACGTGTCGCCCTGTGGCAGCGGCTGCCCTGGCTGCCGGATGTGCATACGCCCGAGGAAGAGGAGCAGTATTGGCGCATGCATCTGCTGCCGAATTGCTCGATCCTCGGCGCTGCCATGGGTAACCGGCTCATCGGTGTCATCGCCTATGGCGACAACTGGATAGAGCAGCTTTACGTTCTCCCCGGTTTCCAGGGCATGGGCATCGGCTCTTCACTCCTCGGCTGTGCCAAGGAGGAGATGAACGAGATCAGGCTCTGGACGTTTAAGCGTAATGCGGGCGCTCGCGCTTTCTACGAACGGCACGGTTTTGCCGCCGAGGAGGAGACCGATGGCGCCGACAACGAAGAACGGGAGCCTGATGTGCTCTATCACTGGCGCCGGCTTCCGGAGCTGACACCGGACCTGCAACCGCCGGACGGCTAGATTATAATCAGGGCTTGCCAAATGCCTTGCCCGGGCGAAACATGAACCGCACGCAGGACGCGCTTTGCGCGCCGCCGTGGCTGACAGAGGAAACGGGAATGTCGAAATCGACCGGCCTCGGTTTAGCCGAGCAACAGCCGCAGCCGTTGGGCGATGCATCCGTCTGGGTGGTGATCCGCGCCGAGGCGGCCGAGCTTGCCGCACGCGAGCCGATATTGCAGCGGCTGCTTACCGCTGAGGTAACGGACACTGCCGGCAATGATGAGATCATCGCCCGCGTGCTGGCCGCGCGGCTCTCTGTGGCGCAGGTGGAGACGGGTGATCTGTTTGATCTCATCCGGTCCACATTGACCGCAGACATCATGCGGAAGGTCGAGGCCGATCTCGTTGCCGTGCGCGAACGCGATCCGGCCTGCACGACATTTCTGCACGCGCTTCTCAACCTCAAGGGCTTTCATGCGCTGCAGACGCACCGCATCGCCCACGCGCTCTGGGTCGCCGGCCGTCCGGAGATCGCCAGCTGGCTCGCCAATCTCGTTTCGCTGGTCTTCGGCCCGGATATCCATCCGGCGGCGCGGATCGGCGCGTCCATCATGCTGGACCACGGTTCGGGCATCGTCATCGGCGAAACGGCTGTTATCGAGGATGAAGTGTCGATCCTGCAAAACGTCACGCTCGGCGGCACCGGCAAGGAAACCGGCGACCGCCACCCCAAGATCCGCCACGGCGTGATGATCGGCGCAGGCGCCAAGATCCTCGGCAATATTGAAATCGGCGCCTTCAGCAAAATCGCTGCCGGCAGCGTCGTGCTGAAGCCGGTCCCCGAACATTGCACGGTCGCCGGCGTGCCGGCCGCCATCGTGCGCATCCACCGCGCCGATGAAATCCCGGCCGAGACGATGGACCAGAACATCTAGAGCAGATCCCGCGGTGATGAATCGTTGCAGCGTCCTTTACGCGTCTGCAAAGACACGCGGCGCTGTCTTCAGGCGGCCCGCACCGTGCCGATAATGTCCGCCAACAGACTGTGCAGCAAGTCGCTGTAGCCGTTTCGGGCAGACGGACCGCTCTCTTCCGAGGTCATGACGACAGTGAGATCGAGCGACGGCACGATGTAGAGCATCTGCCCGCCATAACCCCAGGCGAAATGCACCTGCGCGCCGCCGATCTGCCGCGTGAACCAGCCATAGCCATATTGGTCGCCCGAGAATCGCGAGTTGGTGCGCTGCTGCCACGACTGGGCGATCCAGTCCGCAGGGACGATCTGGCGGCCGTCAGCGGTCTTGCCGCCGTTGCGGTAGAGTTGGCCGAAGGCAAGCAGCGACCGAGCGCTCATCGCCATCTGATTGCCACCGAGATAGATGCCCTGCGGGTCACGCTCCCATGCGCCGATGTGGAAACCGTCGACCGGGCCGAGCCATTCGCGGGCCAGCGCCAGGGTCGACCGGCCGCTGACCTTGGTCAAAATGGCCGAAAGCAGATGCGTGGATGCGGTGGAATAAAGCATCTCGCCACCGGGCTGATCGACGAAAGGCTGGGAGAGCGCAAAACGCACCCAGTTGCGCGAGGAGACCCAGCGGCCGTAGTTCGGCCCCGACATGCGATCGAGCCCCGCCTGCATGGAGAGAAGATTACCGATGGTGATGTCGCTGACGCGCGGGTCGGGCGGTGCAGGGAGATCGGCCTTCAAGATCGGTGCGATCTTCTGATCCGGCCCGTTAAGCAGACCTTTGTCGATAGCAATACCGACCAGCGCCGAGATGATCGACTTCGAAGCGGATTTGATATTGGTCGATTCCGAGGGCGAATGACCATGGAATCCACGTTCGCTGAGCACGCGTCCGTCGCGAGCGACAATCACCGTCTTGAGAGGCCTCATCGCGGGGTCGCTCGCCGCGCGATCGAGACGCGGGCCAAGCCCGCAGACGCCGGAAGCCGTGCTCTGAGCAGTCGCCGGCCCCGTTGCGGCAAGCGGCAGGCAGAAGAAAAACAGAAGGGAAAGAAGGCGGATCATGTGACGCAAGATAGGATATCACCGCGATATGTTCGCGGGCCGGCGACCCTTTTCACGCGATTGTGTTTCCTCGTGCGCCGGGGGAGCTATCGACCGCGCCGCTTCACCCGCCAGAAAGACAATCCGCGCCGCAACCACACCAGGCCCGCCTGCCTGGGTGGTCAAAAGGCGCGGACATTACCAGCCGGGGGAAGAATTCCCAACCTGGCCGGCCGGCCTTGCGCATAACCCCGAAATCGGAATCGATTTTCGGGGTTATGCGCAAGTTCAAAGCGATAGAGCATCCTTGGCGCGTCTGAACAGACGCGCGGCACTCTAGCCTCAGGCTGCGCGACGAACCGGCGCGCTGGCCAGCATGCGTCCCGAAGGGACGATCATGCCGGCCGCGCCGTCAAGCCAGCCTTCGGTGAGTTCGAGCGCAAGAAAGCGCGAGCGTTCGAACGGACCCGGCATGACGAGATGGCGGGCCTTTTCGGCAAAGAAGCCGAAACGCTCGTAATAGGCCGCATCGCCGACGAGCAGGACGGCGCCATGCCCGCGATTCTTCGCTTCAAAGATTGCCGCGCGCATCAACGCCGCCCCGATGCCCTTGCCGCCATGCTGCGAGGCAACAGCGAGCGGCCCGAGCAGCAGTGCATTGATCGGCGTGCCTTCATCATTGACGCCGGCTTCGATGTTCCAGAGCCGCACCGTACCGATGACACGGCCGTCGCGATCGCGCGCGACGAGCGCAAGGCCCTCGGCGGGGACGCGGTTGCGGCGGATCTTCTCCGACGACTTCTTGCGGCGATCCGGACCCATGACGCGGTCGAGCAGGTTTTCACGCGCAACGACATCCGAGGGATTTTCGGCGTCGATGGCGAAAGTGGTGGGCGCAAAGAATGCGCGGACAGAATCAAGAACAGCGGCCATCTTGGCCTCCCGTACCCAATACCGTTATCAGCGGCGATGAAGGAAAATTGTGAATTTGCCGCCCCGGCTGGTTACGGGGCCGGCGGAAACGACCTCAGATGACGTAGGCCTTCAGCGGGTCGAAACCGTTGAAAGCGACCGCCGAATAGGTCGTCGTATAGGCGCCGGTGCCTTCAATCAGGACCTCGTCGCCGATCGAAAGGGAGATCGGCAACGGATAGAGGTTCTTCTCGTAGAGCACGTCGGCCGAATCGCAGGTCGGGCCGGCAATGACGCAGGGCTCCATCTCGTCACCATCGTGTTCCGTGCGGATCGGATAGCGGATGGCTTCGTCCATCGTCTCGGCGAGACCGCCGAACTTGCCTATGTCGAGGAAGACCCAGCGGGCATCGTCATTGTCCGACTTCTTCGAAATCAGAACGACTTCCGCCTTGATGACACCGGCATTGCCGACCATGCCGCGGCCCGGCTCGATGATCGTCTGCGGGATCTGGTTGCCGAAATGCGTGCGCAGCGCCTGGTAGATCGACTTGCCGTAAGCTTCTGCGGACGGTACGTCACGCAGGTACTTGGTCGGGAAACCGCCGCCCATGTTGACCATCTGCAGGTGGATGCCCTGCTTGGCAAGCGATACGAAGACGCGCTTGGCATCGGCGAGCGCCGAATCCCAGGCATCGACCTTGGTCATCTGCGAACCGACATGGAACGAGACGCCATAGGACTGCAGGCCAAGCTGATGGGCGTAGACGAGAACGTCGACAGCCATCTGCGGAACGCAGCCGAACTTGCGCGACAGCGGCCATTCGGCGCCTTCGCCATCTGTGAGCACGCGGCAGAAGACACGGGCGCCGGGAGCGGCGCGCGAAATCTTCTCGACTTCCTCGTGGCTGTCGACGGCAAAGAGGCTGACGCCGAGCGCATGGGCGCGGGCAACGTCACGTTCCTTCTTGATCGTGTTGCCGTAGGAAATGCGGGCGGCGGTCGCGCCGGCTTCGAGCGCCATTTCGATTTCGGCAACGGATGCACAATCGAAATTGGAGCCGAGGCCTGCGAGCAGCTTCAGCACTTCCGGGGCCGGGTTGGCCTTGACGGCATAATAGATGGCGCTGTCCGGCATGGCGTGACGGAAGGCGTGGAAATTGTCGCGAACGACGTCGAGGTCAACCACGAGGCAGGGACCATCGGGACGTCGGGTTGCGAGAAAGTCGCGGATGCGCTGGGTGGTCATATCAATTCCCTCTTCCAATTCCAGAGCTCCGGCATGAACCGGAGGACAAAGGGCATACGATAGCTCGCATTGGAACCAGCCGGTGGAGACCCCGGAACCATAGCAAGCGCTCGATGCGCGGATAGTGAACCAACGCCGCGATGCGGTGTAAGTTCGGCTTTGTCTGCCATGGATTGGAGGGAGAATCCCAACCGCACTTCCGGCAATGATGGTGTGCCTCTTCAGTAACCCCCGCTGATGGAAAGCAGGGAGAGAACAAAAAGGCCCGCACCGTCGTTGCTTCAGGCGTCCTCGCATTTTCCGGTTGGCCGGAATAGCGACTGGAGGGGTTAATTCCAGGTACCTTACCGATTTCCTCACCAATTCGAGGGTTCGGCGGACACCCATGGGCACGTGCGACTTTGGGCTGAGTGGGAAATAAGAATATTCGCCTTCATAATCAAGCGATTTTTTGATCTTGCGCCAAAAAAATTATTGAACAAGACGAGCCAATTTGTTCAACATTCCGAAACAGCCCGAGGGTGCCATGGATACCTTGACCCGCATACGCGCCTTCATCGATGTCGTCGAGGCCGAAGGCTTCTCCGCCGCGGCACGGCGCACCGGCCGCTCCAAGGCGCTGCTCTCCAAATATGTGCGTGAATTGGAGGATGAGCTCGGCGCGTTGCTGCTCAACCGCACCACCCGGCAGTTCTCCATGACCGAGGCCGGCCATACCTATTACCGCACCGCCTCCGATATCCTCAAGGAGATCGACAACCTCGCCGATCTCGTGCGTGAGAACAATGCGCAGCTCAAGGGACGGCTGCGCATCTCGGTGCCGCGCACCTTCGTCGATGCCGATGTCGGCCAGTCGCTGATCGATTTCGCCAAGGAGAACCCGGACCTTTCGCTGGAGATTGCCGCCGACGACCGGTTCGTCGATCTGATCGAGGAAAGTTTCGACGTGGCGATCCGCATCACCAAACTCGAGGATTCCGGCATGATCGCCCGCAAGATCTCGGATTTCCGCATCCATATCTGCGCTACCCCCGATTTTCTCGAGCGTTATCCCGATCTCGATCACCCGACGGCCCTTTCCAACGTCCCTTTCATCGTCGATACCAATGCGCGCACCCAGGCGAGCATCCGCTTCCACAATCCGGACAACACCTCGTTCGCCGTCGCCGTTTCCGGACCGATAGAGGTGAACAGCCCGCATGCGACATTACGCGCGGCACTTGCCGGCATCGGCGTAGCCTTCATCCCGGATTTCATCGCCCGCAAGCCAATCGAGAGCGGCGAACTGGTAACGTTGTTCAACGATTACATCCCCACCGACCGCGGCATCTATGCCGTCTACCCGCACCGGCGCTACCTGCCGGCCAAGGTGAGGATCTTCGTCGACTACCTGCACAACTGGTTCAAGAAGCACCCATGATGCGACAACAGGTTCCATGTTGATCCACATGGCTGAGACGATCGGACGGCGACGATCGGCATCCGCCGGTAAAGCCCGTCCCAATTCCGTCCCAATTTCTGGCAAGAAGTCAGGGTCACCGAATAGAGCAGCGGAATAGATGAAACATTCGACGATACTGATGGCGGCGCTTCTTTCGCTGGCGCCGGCCGCCGCCTTTGCCCATCCGCATATCTTCGTGGAAGCGCGTCTCGAAGTCGTGGCCGGCAAAGATGGTAGCGTCGAGGAACTGCGCAATGTCTGGCGCTTCGACGAGGTCTTCTCCTCCTCAGTGGTCATGGATTTCGACAAGAACACCGACCTGAAGCTGGAGCCGAACGAACTCGCTGAGGTCGGAAAGACGGTGAAGCAGTCGCTTGCCGACTACGATTACTACATGAACCTGACGATCAACGGGAAGAACATCACCGTCCAGAAGCCCGACATCATCCATGTCGACTACAAGGATGGCCAGCTGCTGATGTTCTTTGCGGTAAAGCCGGTGGAGAAGATGCCGCTCAAGGGCAGGCTCACCTTCGGCGTCTACGACCCGACGCTCTACACCTCGATCGATTTTCCCACCGACACCGAGCTGGCGCTCGTCGGAGACGGCTTCAAGGCCTGCAAACATCAGGTGGTGCGGCCGGATGCCGACGAGGTGATTTCGCAAAACAAACAGTCGCTGACGGACGCCTTCTTTAACGATCCCACCGGCACCAACATGTCCAAACTCTTCGCCACCCGGCTGGAGGTCACATGCTGACGAAACGCCTGCCCCTCATCCTTTCTGCTGCAATCCTTGCGCTGGTAACGGCTGCAAGCCTCGCCCATGCACAGTCGCCGCTCGGCATCGGCACGGCGGAGCCGAGTTTCCAACCGACCGGCGGGCCGCTCGCACCGCTTTTGCTCTATGTGAACTATGAGCAGCAGGCCTTCTATCGGGCGCTGACCGGCGCCTTGAAGGCGATGCGCCAAGACCCATGGCAACTGGCATCGCTGATCGGCCTGTCCTTCGCCTATGGCGTCTTCCATGCCGCCGGCCCAGGCCACGGCAAGGCGGTCATCTCCTCCTACATGATCGCCAACGAGGTCGAGCTTAAGCGCGGCGTGGTGATTTCCTTCATTTCAGCCTTCGTCCAGGGCGTGGTGGCGGTGGCGCTGGTCAGCGGCGCCTGGCTGGTGCTGCGCGGCACCGGCATCACGCTGACGGCGGCGACCCACGCGATGGAGATCACGAGCTTTGTCATGGTCATCCTGTTCGGCGGCTGGCTGCTGTTTCGCAAACTGCGCTCGATGGTGGGCAATGTGCCGCGCCGCCGGCTGATGGCGACGCCGGCCGGCCCCGTCAGCATGATGCTCGACTGGAAGGACAATGCCGCCGAACGCCAGGCCTATGCCTTCAACGGCAAGGCGCAGGCTGTGGAAGCCGGCCACACCTTCGTTCCCGGCATGGTCTGCGAGACCTGCGGCAATGCCCATGTGCCCGATCCGGCCCTGCTCGGCGGCGACAGGTTCAGCGCCCGCGAGGCCTGGTCGGCGATCGTTGCCGTCGGTCTGCGCCCCTGCTCCGGCGCCCTGCTGGTCATGACCTTCTCGCTCTTGAACGGCCTCTATCTCGGCGGCGTGCTTTCGGTCGCCGCCATGTCGCTCGGCACGGCGATCACCGTTTCCCTGCTTGCCACCCTTGCCGTCGCCGCCAAGAGTACGGCGGTCCGTCTCTCGGGACGAGGCTCGACCGCCTCGATCTGGATCGGCAATGCCATCGAAATTCTCGGCGCCGCGCTCGTCATGCTGATGGGCGCCCTGCTGCTCGCGGCCTCGCTGCAGGGATAAGCTACTTTCCCCGGCTGCGCTGGTAACGCGCCCGCAACCAGAAGACCGCGAAAAACGCCATGATCAGGCAGACGCCGACGACGATCGCCAGCGTCGGCGAGAAATTGCCGATCCAGAGCACGATGGTCGGCAGAAAATAGATGACCAGGGCAGCGCTAAGCAGGATGATGCCGGCGGCGGTCGCCTGCGAGCGGCTTTCCGGGCTCATACGAGCCTTTCCTTTTCGAGATCGGCGCGGATATCCTGCAGGCGGCGGATCTGGTTGCCCTCGGCGTCAAAATTCCCCGGCGAAAGCCAGGCTTCGAAGGCATCGTTGATCACCGGCCATTCGGCATCGATCATCGAGAACCAGGCGGTGTCGCGGTTGCGACGCTTGGAAATCATGTGCTGGCGGAAGACCCCTTCGAAGCTGAAGCCGTAACGGGTGGCCGTCGTCTTGCTCGCCTCGTTCTTATTGTCGCATTTCCATTCGTAGCGGCGGTAGCCGAGATCCTCGAAGACGTGCTTGGCCATCAGGTAATGCGCCTCGGTCGAAAGCGGGGATCGCTTCATCTCGGCCCCGTGCGCCACTCCGCCGATCTCGACGACGCCGTTTGCCGGGTCGGCGCGCATATAGTTCGCCATGCCGACAATCTTGCCGGTGGCGTTGTCGCGGAAGATATGGGTGAGCCAGCCGGACTTGGTATT
Organism: Rhizobium leguminosarum; assembly: GCF_001652265.1. Taxonomy (GTDB): domain Bacteria; phylum Pseudomonadota; class Alphaproteobacteria; order Rhizobiales; family Rhizobiaceae; genus Rhizobium; species Rhizobium leguminosarum_D. The sequence goes on along the minus strand of NZ_LWBS01000417.1, from coordinate 95,468 downwards.
GACGGCTTCCAGCCAGCTGGCAAAATCGTCGATACCGGAGAAATCGTCCTGGGCGAAATAGAGAAGCAGCGGGTTGATGCCCATGCCGCCGAGCCCGTCCCACAGCGCCTCGAGATGTCCCGCGCGCCGATAGGGCTCTACGGTAACGAAACGGCCCTTCAGCGTGACCGGCTTCGGCGCCGGGCAGCCCTTGAAATTTGCAAGATCGCGCATGGTCACTCCCCTTTTCGGAAGAGTGGATAGGCCAGCCGCCTGGCAAAGGCAACCGGCCTAAAGCGCGTCGTGCTTTAGGTCCTCATTTCCAACGCATGTCGTTTTAGCAAAACCGCAGCACACTTTTGCGCGACATGCCTTAGATGTCACTGTGACAAGGTCACCTTGGCGGACGACACCGTCGCCTCGATATGATCGACCAGCTGGTCGGCAAGGCCGAGGCGGCCGGCGAGCAGATCGAGATAACCGCGCTCGGCGCGCGAATCCGGGTCGATGGTGAGCCGCGAGGCGGTGTAAAGCTCGACGCGCTGTTCTTCCGTCGTCGCGGCGGCAACGAGGGCATCGATATCCGTCGGCGAAGCGAGTTCATGCTCGATGAAGGCCGCAGCCTCGCCGCTGACGTCGGCGGCCTTGACCTTGTCCATGATGAGGGCGCGTTCGGCATCGTCGATATGACCATCGGCCTTGGCGGCGGCGATCATCGCGCGGATCAGCACCAGCACGAATTCATTGCTGCCGGCAGGCGATGTCGGTCCGAAACCGGACTCGGCAGGCGGCGGCAGGAGCACCGGATTGTTGGCCGACGGTGCATCGGAAGGGGCTGCGGGGGCCTGCCCAGCCTGATAATTCTTGTAGGCCTGGTAGCCGAGGCCGGCGATCGCGGCAAGACCGCCGACCGCCAGCGCATTGCCGGCAAGGCCACGACCGGTTTTGGTGCCGAGGAGCACGGCGGCAATGGCGCCGGTCGCCAGCGGATTGTTCCTGGCCGTCTGAACGGCATCACCCGCCCTGTCGCGGACCGAGCCGCCGAGACCCGGCACCTGCGAACCCAAGAACTGGTCGAGAAGCTTCTTCGCGTCGAACATTCCTCGTCATCTCCCTGTTTGAAGCTGGAGGAGAACATAGGTTTGCGACGGCTGAAATACAAATGCGACATGCCGAGTTGCCACCCCCCTCTGCCCTGCCGGGCATCTCCCCCACAAGGAGGGAGATTGGCTGGGCGTGAGGGTTTTCTCAAACAATTGGCTCAAGCGGCGGATCGGGAGAAAGAGCTGGCCTCCTGCCGATCTCCCCCCTCGTGGGGGAGATGTCCGGCAGGACAGAGGGGGGTGTCGCACCCACCGAACAAAGGTTTAGGCCTTCAGCGCCGCCGCTTCTGCCGCGAGTTTGGTAATGCCAGCCCAGTCGCCGGTGGCGACCAGTTCTTTCGGCGCCACCCACGAGCCGCCGACGCAGATGACGTTCGGCAGCGAGAGATAGTCATTGGCGTTCTTCAGCGAAATGCCGCCGGTCGGGCAAAACAGCGTGCCTGCAAGCGGTGAGGACAGCGCCTTGAGATAGGCGGCGCCACCCGCCTGCTCCGCCGGGAAGAACTTCAGCACCTGGTAGCCTTCCTCGCGCAGCGCCATGACTTCGCTGGCGGTCGCAGCCCCTGGAAGCAGCGGCACGTCGGAATCGGCAGCGGCATCGAGCAGTTCCTGCGTCGTACCCGGGCTGACGATGAACTTCGAACCGGCCGCGACGGCGGCTTCCCAATGGGCGACATTGAGGATCGTACCGGCGCCGACTTCGGCGCCCTCGACCTCAGCGGCGACGGCGCGCACAGCCTCGAGTGCCGCCGGCGTGCGCATGGTGATCTCGATCGCCTTCAGGCCGCCCGCGACGAGCGCGCGGGCCAGCGGCACCGCCGTCTTCACATCGTCGACGATCAGGACCGGAACGACAGGCTGGAGTTTCAGGATGGAAAGGAGCTTCTCTGTTTTCTCGCCCATGGTCGCGCGACCTCCTTGAAACGATTGAATTCGGACCCCGAATAACGCCCCTGCGGAACCTTGTCGAGATAAAACCGGACCGCATGCCGAGAAGGGTATGAAATGCGTGGAAATTGGGCTACCGTGCCGCAATCGTCACAAAAGGTTCACCGATATGGCGAAAGAGATCGAGCGGAAGTTTCTCGTACGCAGCGATGGATGGCGTTCCGCTGTCGAGACGAAGTCTGTCCTCAGGCAGGGCTACATCGCCTCGATGGACGATCGTTCCGTGCGGGTACGCGTCCTCGACGGCAAGAAGGCGAGACTGACGATCAAGATCGGCCGCAGCACCATTACCCGTGACGAATTCGAATACGATATACCGATCGCCGACGCCGAAGAGCTGTTGCAGAACGCGATCGGCGTCGTCATCGAGAAGACTCGCTACCGCGTTCCGCATGAGGGGTTCGTCTGGGAAGTCGACGTCTTTACCGGCGAGCATCGTGGACTGGTAATCGCCGAGGTCGAAATGACAGCGGAAACCGACGATCCGGCCCTGCCCACTTGGCTCGGTCGCGAAGTGACCGGCGATTTCCGCTATTCCAACCAGGCCCTTACCACAGAATACGGGCACGACAGGCATGGCCTATCGCATTCGGCCTGACGCCGATTTTACCGAGGCGTTTCGCAACGTCGCCACCGAGCAGCTGGAAGACGCCGTCACGATTCTCGAGGAGCGGCCGGACGGCGCGCATGAGGCAATCCATTCCTTCCGCAAGAACCTGAAACGACTACGGTCGCTCTACCGCCTCGTGGCCCGCGAGGTGCCGGATTTCCAGGCCCATGAAAATGCAAGGCTGCGCGATGCCGCACACTCGCTTTCGGCGATCCGCGACGCTACAGCCCTCATTGGCACCGGGCAATATCTGCAGCACTCAGCGCGCGGGAACGAGGAGAGCGAGGCGCTCGGCCGCATCGTCACCATTCTTGAAGGACGCCGTGACTGGATGGCGGAAGCCGAAAGCGGCCTGGAACAGCGGCTCACGGAAACCTCCGACGTTCTGAAGGAGGCGATCGCCGCCTTGGGCGCAGTCTCCTTTGATCGCGGCCACCGCAAGAATTCCCGCATGCTGGCGAAGAGCTGGCGCCGCACCGCACGCAAGGCCAAGACCGCGCTTGCAACCTGCCACGGCGGGGCATCGGCCGACGATTTCCACACTCTGCGCAAACGCACCTACGACTATCGGCTCTACCATACGCTTTTGCGTGACGTCTGGCCGGGCGCGATGAAGGCCAAGCGCGATGCGGCCAAGGAACTCGTCGAGGATCTCGGCCACATCCACGATCTCACCGTGCTCTCCGAACTGGTCGAGGCCGAACCGCAGCTCTTCACCCGCAATGACGATCTTGCGCATCTGCTCGACATCATCATCTTTCGCCAGCAGGAAGACCGGCGGCAAGCGCTGATCAAAGCCGAGGCCGTCTTCGCCGATGATGCCGACGAGGAAGCCCAGCGCATCGAGCTTCTCTGGCTGATGGCCGGGAGCTGAGAGACGGCGAAACCGGAAGTGCTTGTGTGCTGCTCTGCATTTCCGATTGCTTCAGCATTTGAAGATTTCGCAAGGAATCCTATTGACCTCAAGCTATCTTGAGGTCCTAGCCTGCGGCGGTCGAACAAGCAGAGACTTGATCCGCGAGGAAAAAATGACCGCCGAAAATGCCGCGATGCCGAAGGTGCTCGGGCTCTACGAGACCCATCTGACCGTTGCCGATCTCAAAACCTCTACGGATTTCTACCGCGATGTCGTCGGGCTCGAACCTGCCGCCTCATTCGAGGAGCGTAAAGTCGCTTTCCTCTGGGTGGGCGACAGGAAGACCGGCATGCTCGGCCTTTGGGAAACAGGAACCGGCCCGCTGAAGATGCGGCTGCATATCGCCTTCCGCATGACCGCCAACGGCGTGCTTCAGGCGCCCGCCATTCTCAGGGCAAAGGGTGTGGAACCTCTCGGCTTTGCCGGTGAACCGGTGACGGAACCGGTGGTTCTCGGTTGGATGCCGGCGCTGTCGATCTATTTCAAGGATCCGGACGGGCACTCGATCGAGTTCATCAACGTTCTCGACGACATCCCCGACCGCAGCTTCGGCGTGCGGCCGTTTTCCGCGTGGCAGGCGCGAGCGTAATCGATTAGCGATCAAGGCCGCCGCTGGCGAAGGCAATTGCGCGGCCCGCCGATTTTCTGTATTTCCGACCGATGACCGACAGCCTGACACACACCAGCCCGTTCCTCGTGGCCGCACTTTACCATTTCGTTTCCGTGCCGCGCTTTGCCAGCCTGCAACCGCCGCTGCAGACGCTTTGCGAGGAGAACGGCGTCAAGGGAACGCTGCTTCTGGCGCATGAAGGCATTAACGGCACGATCGCCGGCCCGGATGCCGGCGTTCACGCTGCGCTCGCCTTCCTGCGCGCCCAGCCGGAATTTTCGGGCCTGGAGCACAAGGAAAGCCGCGCCTCGAAAATGCCCTTCCTGCGCATGAAGGTGAAGCTGAAGAAGGAAATCGTCACCATGGGGGTCGAGGACATCGACCCCAACAAGGTGGTCGGCACCTATGTGGCGGCCAAGGACTGGAACGCGCTGATCTCCGATCCTGATACCATCGTCATCGACACCCGCAACGATTACGAGACGGCAATCGGCACCTTTCGCGGCGCGCTCGACCCGAAGACCAAGACTTTCCGTGAATTTCCCGATTGGGTGCGCAACAATACCGGCCTGCACAACAAGCCGAAGGTCGCCATGTACTGCACCGGCGGCATACGTTGCGAGAAGGCCACCGCTTTCATGAAGGCTGAGGGCTTCGACGAGGTCTATCATCTGAAGGGCGGCATCCTGAAATATCTGGAGGAAGTGCCGCAGGAGGAAAGCCTCTGGGATGGCGCCTGCTTCGTCTTCGACGAGCGCGTGTCCGTCGAGCACGGTTTGAAGGAAGGCGAACACCGGCTCTGCCACGCCTGCCGCAACCCAATCACCGCCGAGGAAATCACCTCGCCGCTCTATGAAGAGGGTGTTTCCTGCAGCCACTGCTACCACACGCGCACGGAGGAAGACCGGCTGCGTTACCGACAGCGGCAGCACCAGATCGCTCTCGCGAGAAAACGCGGCCAGCGACATATCGGCAGTTGAGCCGGAATTCTGATTGGATCAACCTTGCTGCCTGAGGATCAGGCCGCTGCTTAGGCTGCGCCGATGCGGCGCCGAGCTTCCGGCTCGGCTTTGCGTCGCTCCTGCAGCATCTCGGTGATAAGGTCCGATGTCACAGGCTTTCCGAACAAATAGCCCTGTAGGCAGTCACAGCCGAAGAGGCGCATGGCGATCGCCTGCTCCTCGGTCTCGATACCTTCGGCCGTCACCGGAATGTCGAGCGAGCGGGCGAGCGCTACCGTCGCCTGCAGCATCTCGCGCTGGCGTTTGTCGTTGACACCCATGACCAGCGAGCGGTCGATCTTGATGCGGTCGAAGCCGAACTGCCTGAGATAACCGATTGAGGAGAAGCCGGAACCGAAATCGTCGAGCGCCACCTTGACCCCCAGCCCCTTCAGCCGTTCGATCGACTGGCGGGTGCGCTGCGGATTCTGGATCATGTAGCCTTCGGTGATCTCGAGCGTGATGCGGCCGGCTTCGATCTCCGTCTGCTTCAGCACGTAGCGCACATAGTCGGTGAAGGCGGGATTGCGGAACTGGCCGGGCGAGACGTTGACCGAGACGTTGAGCTCAGGCCATTGCTTGGCCGTCTCGCAGGCCTTGCGCAGCACGAACAGACCGAGGGATTCGATGAGGCCGCTGGTCTCGGCAATCGGGATGAACACCTCGGGCGAAACGGGGCCATGGCCCGGACGGTTCCAGCGCACCAGTGCCTCGACGCCGGTCATGGCATGCGTCGCCGCATCGATCAGCGGCTGGTAGGCAAGCGTCAGGTCGCCGCTTTCGATGGCGATCCGCAGATCAAGTTCCAGCGCATTGCGCTGCTCTCGATCGGCGTCCATCGGCGGATCGTAGAGCGTCATGCGCGCGCGGCCGGCCTCCTTTGCCTTGTACATGGCAAGGTCGGAACGGCGCACCAGCTCCTCACGCCCGATCGCCCCGAAAGGCGACATGGCGATACCAATGCTTGCCCCGACGACGACGACACGGCGACCGATCTCCAATGGCTCGACGAGAAAATCGAGGATCTGCTCGGCAAGCTGGAGGGCTGCGGCATTCTCGCTGTCGGAGAGAAAGGCGATCGCAAATTCATCGCCGCCAATACGGGCGAGAACCGCACCTTGCGGAATGAGTACATCGAGCCCGGCCGCGACCGCGCGGATCAACTGGTCACCGGTGCCGTGGCCATAGCTGTCATTGACTTCCTTGAAGCCATCGAGGTCGAGATAGAGGAGCAGCACGTTGCGCTTGGTCTGGCGTGCCTCGACGACAAAACGATCGACGGCGAGCCCGAGACCGTCGCGATTGGAAAGGCCGCTCAGCCTGTCGCGCAGCGCCTCTTCGCGGGCGCTGCCTTCCTCTGCCTTCAGGCGGCGGCCGGCAAGCCAGCCGATAACCAGCAGCACTGCGAAAAACAATCCGACGAGGCCGAGCGCCTGGATGACCATCGGCCGCACCTGTGCATAGGCGATATCGCCGGGTGAACGCGAGGCCCAGACGAGCTTGCCGAGCGTTGCCCCCGTCGGATCGACGATCGGTACGAGATAGTCGGCCTCAAAGGTCGGCGGCGCCAGCCGCAGCCCACCGATGACATAGGTCTGGCCGAGAGCGGCCACCCTGTCGTCATCGAGATGGCGAGCGAAAACGAGATAGCGGTGCTGGCCGGCGGGCACGTCAAGCGCACCGGACTTTTTCCGAACCAACGCCACGCCGACGGCGGCAATGCCCCGCTTGGTGGTGACGAAGCCGATCGCCTGAGGACGATCGGCCGGACCGGCCGCCTTCACCGTGTCGAGCAGGGTCCAGAGCGACGGCGTGAAGAAATCCGTGAGCGGCTCCTCCATCGGCTTGCCGTCGCGATAGGCCATGATCGCCTTCTTCTCACCATCGATGACGATCGCCATGTCGAACAGCGAGCTGTTGACCGACATCTCGCCGTAATTGCTCACCGTCCAGGCCATGCCGTCAGGCGCGTAGACGTTGACGGCGGCGTCGTCCCAGGCGGCGTAATCGTCGAGCGTCGCGCCGAGCTGATCCTCGAAGGTCTTCAGCGCACCGACAGTCGTTTCGCGCGAGCGCTCGTCATCGAGGAGATTGGCATTTTCGGCCACGCGTTCGAGCGCCGTCAGCACCATGACGGTGACGACTGCGACAATGACTGCGAAGGAAAAAAGCACGCCCGTGACGGTGATGTGACGGCCTATTCCCGATCCTTTGCTCTGCGACTTTCCGGCGGTGTGCATTACGACTCCCTGACCGTCGGACTTTGCCAGCCAAGGGTTCAAAAACGTTTAAGCAACCGGCTGTTGCAGGTTTCTGACGAGCTATTTTTGTCCCGCCGGCTGGGGACGCGCCCCCTAACCCGGCTTGTGATTGCCCTTCGGGAATTTGGCGGCAAGTTCGCGATACCATTTGCCGCTCTTTTTTACCGTGCGTAGCTGGGTCTCATAATCGACATGGACCAGACCGAAGCGCATGCGGTAGCCTTCCGCCCATTCGAAATTGTCCATCAGGCTCCAGGCGAAATAGCCGCGTAGGGGATAGCCGTCCTTGATGAGGCCGGCAACGATTTCGAGGTGATCGCTGACATAGTCGAGGCGCATCGTGTCGTCGACCTCGCCGTCGATGACATCGGTGTTGTCGCAGGCGCCGTTCTCGGTGATGTAGCATTCCGGCAGTTCGTAGCGACGGTAGAGATCCTCGATCGAGAGCTTCAGGCCCGGCGCATAGATTTCCCAGCCGATATCGGTCTTGACGTCGCTTGCCGGCGGCGCTTCCACCGTCCAGGGGAAATCGCCTTTGCGTTCGGCATCATCAGTGACCCGCTCGGGCTTGTAATAGTTCAGGCCCCACCAGTCGAGTTTCTGGCTGATGAGCTTCAAGTCGCCATCTTCGATGACAGGCATGCGGTCGCCGAGCGCCTCGACGAATTCCTTCGGATATTCGCCCTTGAAGACGGGATCGAAGAAGGCGCCGTTGTGGAACTGATGCGCACGCTCGCCGGCGGCAAGATCGGCCGGGCTGTCTGAGCCGGGAATGACCGAGGCAGCGTTGAGCACAAGCCCGACGGGCACGTTGGGGGCTTCCGAGCGGATCGCCTCGACGCCGAGACCATGGGCAAGGTTCATATAATGCATGGCGTGAAGGGCGGCCTGCATGTTGCGCTCGCCCGGAGCATGGATGCCGTAGAGGTGGCTGAGCCAGACGATGCACCAGGGTTCGTTGAAAGTCGCGACCCGGTCGAGGCGATCGCCAAGGCGGTTCATCACCGTCTTGGCATAGCGCTGAAACGCATAGGCGGTCGAGCGCGCGGTCCAGCCGCCCTCGCCGGCGAGCAACAGAGGCAGATCCCAGTGGTAGAGCGTCGCGAAGGTCTTGATGCCACGCGCCTTGCAGCCGTCGACCAGCCGGTCGTAGAAATCGAGGCCGGCCTCGTTCACCGGACCCGTGCCGTCCGGGATAATGCGCGGCCACGCAATCGAGAACCGGTAGGCTTCGACACCCATCTCCTTGATGAGATCAAGGTCCTGTTCCAGGCGATTGTAGTGATCGCAGGCAACGTCGCCGTTATCGCGATTATGGACGCGGCCGGGCATATTGCAGAAAGCATCCCAGATGGACGGTTTACGGCCATCGGCCTTGCTGGCGCCTTCGATCTGGAAGGCGGCGGTGGCAACGCCGAAAGTGAAGTCGCCGGGAAAGCGCTCCGCGAGTTTCTTCGGATCGATCATCTGCAAATCCTATCTCTCAGGTTCAGCCGTTTGCGCCGGATTTAGCCAAGCCTGAGTGCAAAGTACAGGCTGGCGGCGAGAAAAACTGCAACGTTGCAGGAGGAAAAACAGAGAAGCTGCAACGCCGCTCCCTATCCGGCACCACCCTCATAACGGCATTGTCAGCAGTCGTGACTTGGCCGTTGAGACGGAGATCCTTACACGGGAAATGGAATCACAAATGTGAAAGGAATCCAATGCTCTCTTCGGTCCATTCGCTGCAGCCTCATCTGCTGAGCCTGTTGGGCATCGTCTCGTCACTCGTGCTTTTCAGCTACGGAACACAGAAAATCCTGCATTTTCCGGCTGCGGCAAGCGTGCCGCCGGCGGGCTCGCTCTCCTGGATTGCCGGGCTGCTCGAACTCACCCTCGGCTTCCTGGTGCTTGTCGGATTCCAGACCCGTATCGCAGCCTTCGTGCTCTCCGGCCTGATGGCCTTCGCCTATTTCATCGGCCATGCGTCGAAGGGCATCTACCCCGCGCAGAACGGTGGCGTCGCGGCGATCCTGTTCTGCTTCGTGTTTCTTTATCTGGTGGCGGCCGGTGCCGGACCGTTGAGCGTCGACAGCCTGCTCAAGCGCGGGCGCACTGCTACTGCCTGACCAAATAAACAAAATGCCGAGGCGGCTTGACCCCGCCTCGGCGCTTTCATGGCGCAATCCAGATCGGTAATTCAGACCTTGACCCAGGCGCCGTTCTTCTTCGAAGACGCGACGCAGGCTTCGACGAAAGCCACACCCTTCACGCCGTCATCGACGGTGGGGTAGACTACTGCCTTGTCGACGGCCTTGCCCTTCTTGCGGGCGTTGATCGCATGCGCGGCTTCCGTATAGATCGTCGCAAAGGCTTCGAGATAACCTTCCGGATGCCCGGATGGTACGCGCGTGACACGGCCGGCAGCCGCGCCTGAACCGGCGCCGCCGCGGGTGATCAGCCGCTTCGGCTCGCCGAAAGGCGTGTACCACAAGTAGTTCGGGTCCTTCTGGGTCCATTCCAGCCCGCCCTTGGTGCCGTAGACGCGGACCATCAGGCCATTTTCATGGCCGGGCGCCACCTGGCTGCACCAGAGCATGCCCTTGGCCGGCTTCTCCGATCCCTTCGCCTTGAAGCGTAGCATGACATGCGCGTTGTCGTCCAGCCGGCGGCCCGGAACGAAGCTGTCGAGATCGGCGGCGAGGCTGTCGAGCTCCAGGCCCGATATGAAGGCGGCAAGATTATAGGCATGCGTGCCGATATCGCCGGTCGAGCCGCCGACGCCGGACTGCGCCGGATCGGTGCGCCAGGCAGCCTGTTTCTGGCCGGTTTGCTCGACCGCTTCCGTCAGCCAGTCCTGCGGATATTCGGCCTGGACGACGCGGATGTCGCCGAGTTCGCCATTCGCGATCATCTCGCGCGCCTGGCGGACCATCGGATAGCCGGTGTAATTATGCGTCAGCACGAACAGCGCGCCGCTCTCGTCGGCGATCTTCTTCAGCTTCTTCGCATCCGCAAGGTTTGACGTCAGCGGCTTATCGCAGATGACGTGGATGCCGCGCTTCAGGAATTCCTTGGCCGCATCGTAGTGAACATGGTTCGGCGTAACGATCGCTACCGCCTCGATGCCGTTCTTCAGCTTCGCCTCGCGGATCGCCATCTCGCGATAGCTGGAATAGGTCCGCGACGGATCGAGGCCGAGATCGCGGCCGGATGCGATCGCCTTTTCGGGCGAAGCCGACAGCGCGCCGGCGATGAGATCGTACTGATCGTCGATGCGTGCCGCGATACGGTGCACCGCGCCGATAAACGCGCCCGCGCCGCCGCCCACCATACCGAGCCGAATGCGCGGCTCGCGTGTCTGTTCGGATGATGCTTCGATTGCCATTGATTCCTCCTGAAAATTAAATTTGGTGCGGATATGGCCCCTCATCCGGCTGCCGCCACCTTCTCCCCGCTCGCGGGGAGAAGGGGTATGCCGCGGCGTCTTTTCCGCTCTCGACGTTTGGTCGGGCAAGTCCCCTCGCCCCGTTTACGGGGAGAGGGTTAGGGTGAGGGGCAACCAACCAATATGAACTGATTTAGGAAAGCCCCAGCATCCGCCGGTTCGCCGCCTGGTCTGTGCCGCTGCCGGCGAAATCGTCGAAGGCTTTCTCGGTGACCCGGATGATATGGGCGGCGACGAATTCGGCGCCTTCGCGGGCGCCATCCTCCGGATGCTTCAGCGCGCATTCCCATTCGACCACGGCCCAGCCGTCGAAATTGTTCGCCGTCATCTTCGAGAACACCGCGCCGAAATCGACCTGACCATCGCCGAGCGAACGGAACCGACCGGCGCGTTCCACCCAGCCCTGATAGCCGCCGTAGACGCCCTGGCGCCCGGTCGGATTGAACTCCGCATCCTTGACGTGGAACATCTTGATGCGGTCCTTGTAGATGTCGATGTTGTCGAGATAATCGAGGCACTGCAGGACGTAGTGCGAGGGATCGTAGAGCATGTTGGCGCGCGGATGGTTCTTCACCCGCTCCAGGAACATCTCGAAGGTGATGCCGTCATGCAGGTCTTCGCCCGGGTGGATCTCGTAGCAGACGTCAATACCGTTCTCGTCCGCATGGTTGAGGATCGGCGTCCAGCGGCGGGCGAGTTCGTCGAAGGCAGTCTCGACCAGACCGGCAGGACGCTGCGGCCAGGGATAGATGAAGGGCCAGGCAAGCGCGCCGGAAAAGGTCGCATGCGCCTTGAGACCGAGGTTTTTGGATGCCGTCAGCGCCATCTTGACCTGCTCGACCGCCCATTCCTGACGCGCCTTCGGATTGCCCCGCACCTCCGGTGCAGCAAACCCGTCGAAGGCTTCGTCATAGGCCGGGTGAACGGCGACAAGCTGTCCTTGCAGATGAGTGGAGAGTTCAGTGATCTCGATGCCGTTTTCACGCGCCTTCCCGGCGAATTCGTCGCAATAGGCCTTGGACGTGGCAGCCTTCTTCAGATCGATCAGCTGGCTGGCCCAGGTCGGCACCTGGACGCCCTTGTAACCGATGTCGGCCGCCCATTTGGTGATCGCGTCCCAGGAGTTGAAAGGAGCGGTATCGCCCGCGAACTGGCCAAGGAAAAGGCCGGGGCCTTTGATCGTTTTCATGTCAGATTCCTCCCTGAATATCGACCGTAAACGTTTCTGAAATGTTGTAGCAGCTATTTGGCGGGAGCAAGGCGCCTCCTCGCCCTTGGCTCGTGATTTGGCGCGAAGCCAGATGGCCGCGAGCTAATCATGATGGGCTTTGACGGGCAAGAGGTACGTGCAGCATTCTCGGCCACTTGCTCTATTTGAAGCATAAAAAATGCGCCCATCCTTTCGAATGGGCGCATGTCTCCAGTCGATGGATCAGAACGGAGAATCCGGGAAGTAGAAGTCCTTGGCATTGTCCTTGGTGACGAGCGTCGCGTCGAGGATGTAGCTGCCGTGAACCGGAACCTGATCATAAAGTGCCGCCGCCGTCAGCTCCATCGCCGTGCCGACCATTGCCGGCGGATAGAGAACGTCGACCGGGATCAGCTTGTCGCCGTCCATGACCTTCTTGACCATGTCCTTGGAGCCGGCGCCGGCAACGACATACTTGATGTCGGTGCGCTTGGCCTGCTCGATCGCCTGCAGAACGCCAACGGCCATGTCGTCGTCCTGGCACCATACGACGTCGATCTTCTGGTACTTGGTCAGGTAGTCCTGCATGACCTTGAAGGCATCGTCACGGTTCCAGTTGCCGTACTGGCGGTCGAGAACTTTGACGTTCGAGCCGGCAATGCCCTTGTCGAAGCCGTCCTGGCGCTGCTGGTCGATCGGGATCGGCAGACCGCGGATGATGACCACTTCGGCGTCCGGCGTCGTGTCCTTGATGTACTTGCCTGCGACTTCGCCGAGAGCCGGGTTGTTGCCGGCGACATAGAGGTCGCGCACGGAATTGTCGTTGTTGCTCGGCGCGCGGTCGACGAGGGCGACGAACTTGCCCTTGGCCTTGACTTCCTTGATAGCGTTGACGAGCGGATCCGGATCCGACGGCAGGATGACGAGGGCGTCGATGCCTTGCGTATCAAGATCCTGCACGGCGTTGGCCTGGCTTGCGGCGTCCGGCGAAGTCTTGACGATGACGTTGAGACCGGGATGTTCGGCCATCAGCAGCTTGGCGACGCGCTCGGCATGGAACACCACGCCCGACGTCCAACCGTGGTCGGCGGCCGGAATGGATACGCCGATCGTGAATTTCTTGTCCTGGGCGTGAGCGGCGCCGGCGAACGTCACCGCCGCAACCGCCAGGCCCAACATCAATTTACGCATGCTATTTCCTCCCAATAACTTCAGGGACTTTTCCATACGGGACCGGACGCCCTGTAAGCCCGATCAAATGTAAGCCCGATCAATTCATGATTTGCGCACCAGCGAGCGCTGGACGAACATGGCGATGATGATGATCGCACCCTGGATGGCGCCGATCAGATACTCGCTGATGAAATTCGAAAGCAGCATGATGTTGCCGACCAGTTCGAGAATGAAGGCGCCGCAGATCGTGCCCCAGACCCTGCCCGCGCCGCCCTTGAGCGCCGTACCGCCGACGACGACGGCCGTAATCGCCTGCAGCTCCCACAGGATGCCCGTCGTCGCCGACGTCGAGCCGAGACGCGGAACATAGAGCAGCACGGCAATGGCGACGCACAATCCCTGGATGACGAAGGCGATCGTCCGCACACGGTTGACCGCGATACCTGAGTAGCGGGCGACATCGCTGTTTGATCCCACAGCGACGACGTGGCGCCCGTAGCGGGTGCGATAGAGGATGAAGGCCGCAACCGCCGTCACTGCCAGGATCACCACGATCGGCACCGGTATGCCGGCGACATTGCCGAAATAAGCAGGGCGATAGAGCGTCTGGATATCGGCGGAGCGAAGCGTGATCGCACCGCCCTGCGACAGCCATGTCGTCAGGCCGCGATAGATGCCCATCGTGCCGAGCGTCGCGATGAAGGGCTCGATCTTGCCCACCGTCGTGATCAGGCCGTTCGCCAGGCCGCAGAGCGCGCCGGCGACGATCGTGAAGACGACCGCGACCACGAGCATCAAAGCCGGGTTTGCGATGGCGCCCGAATTCATCAGCAGGATCATCAGGCTGGCGACGAAGGCCACCATCGAGCCGACAGACAGATCGAGGTCGCCCGCTGATATCACGAAGGTCGCACCGACCGCGATGATGGCGATGAATGCGCTGCGCGTCGCGACATTGGCAAGATTGGTGATGCCGATGAAATTGGGATTGACCAGGGCTCCGACGATTAGCAGCAGCGCCAGGGCGACGAAGGGCGCGACCGCACGCAGGTCGACATCCCGCCAGGATCGGCGCCGGATTTCCCTGGTCTCCTCGTTGACACTCATTTCCAAAACCAACCTCCCGTCCCATATTTTCTGGGAATCTTATCTATCGTCCTGATCGGCAAAGCCCTGCTTCAGCCCTCAGGCGGCCGCCTTCTTCTTGAGCCCGGCGGCGTAACGCATGATCTCCTGCTCGGAAATCTCGTCGCCCTCGAGCACGCCGACGATACGCCCTTCGCGCATCACCGCCACTCTCGTGCAGAGGCCGATGACCTCCGGCATCTCCGAGGACACGACAATGATCGACCGGCCGTCCCGGGCGAGCGCCGAGATGAAATGATAGATCTGCTGCTTGGTGCCGACATCGATGCCGCGCGTCGGCTCGTCGATGATGATGATATCAGGATCGGTCTCCATGACCTTGGCGAGCAGCAGCTTCTGCTGGTTTCCCCCTGACATCCGGCCGGCGACGATATTGCCGTCGCGAACCCTGATATCGAAACGGCGCTTGGCCTTTGCCATCGCGGCCGCCTCGCTTCCCGGGCTGAGATAACCGTGACGAGCGTGCCTTCCGAGCGATTGCAGTGTCAGATTGGTCACCATGCCGGAGCGCAGCAGCAGACCTTTCGACTTGCGGTCCTTGGTCATGTAGGCGAGCCCGCAACGATTGGCGGCATGCACGTCGCCGGAGGGAACCGTTTCCCCCTTGATGACCACCTCGCCCTCGAGACGGGTTCGCAACCCAGCGATCGCTTCCATCAGTTCGGTGCGGCCGGAGCCGATCATGCCTGAAAAACCGATGATCTCGCCCTTGCGCACCTCGAAGCTCGCATCCCTCACATAACCCGTCGACACCGAGGCGACACTGAGGACGACCTCCTCGTCGACATCAGGCTCGACCTTGGCGGGATAGAGGCTGGAAAGCTCGCGACCGACCATCAGCTGCGCGATCGATTCCCCGTCCAGAATGGACGTCGGAGAAGTCTTGATCCATTGGCCATCGCGCAGCACCGTGACGCGGTCGGTCAATTCCATCACCTCGTCGAGTTTGTGGGACACAAAGACGAAGCTGGTACCCTGGTCGCGAAGCTTGCGAACCTGCTTGAACAGCATATTGGTCTCTTCCCGCGACAGCACCGCGGTCGGCTCGTCCATGAACACCACCCGCGCGTCGCGGCTGATCGCCTTGGCGATTTCGACCATCTGCTTGTCGGCGATGGAAAGCGTGCTGATCAGTGCATTCTCATCGACATGCGAACCGAGCACGTCGAGAACCTTGCGTGTCTCCGACCGCATATATTTGCGGTCGAGCATGCCGAAACGGGTGACTTCACGCCCGAGGAAGAGGCTCTCCGTCACGGTCAGATGTTCGGCGAGGTTGAATTCCTGGTGAATGATGACGATGCCGAGCGCCTCGGCGGCGCCGTTGGGCGGCAGGACGACGGGCTTGCCGTCGAGCAGGATTTCGCCGGAACTCGGCTGTTCGAAACCGGACAAAACCTTGACAAGCGTGGACTTGCCGGCGCCATTTTCACCCATGAGCGCATGGATTTCGCCGGCGCGGAGATCGAAGTTCACGCTGAAGAGGACCTGCACTCCACTGAAGGATTTGCATATGCGCCTGGCGGACAGCACCACGGGTGCGGTGTCGGCGATCTCCACGGTCATCTGATCCTCCCCAAAGCGGCTCCCCGTCCGCTCTGAAGCGTTATGTAAACCTTTACATACATCGTGTAAAGGTTTACATCGTTGATTTACACAGATCAGTTGAAGCCTGCCTTTGACCTCTCGACAAGTCTGTGTAGTGTCGCGGCGAAGACAGCCCCAAGGCA
The DNA here is from genome assembly GCF_001652265.1 of Rhizobium leguminosarum. Lineage (GTDB taxonomy): Bacteria > Pseudomonadota > Alphaproteobacteria > Rhizobiales > Rhizobiaceae > Rhizobium > Rhizobium leguminosarum_D. The sequence continues at coordinate 79,375 of NZ_LWBS01000417.1, read as the reverse complement.
GAGCCCAGTGTCGAATTCCACGCCCGCAACCATCGAAGACGTCGCCCGGATCGCCGAGGTCTCCATCGCGACGGTTTCCCGGGCAATCCATATGCCGGAGAAGGTCGCCAACTCCACGCGCCTCAAGGTCAACCAGGCGATCGCCATCACCGGCTATACGACCAATGCCATGGCGCGCAGCCTGAGGCTCGGCCGCTCCAACATGATCCTCGTCGTGGCGCCCGATATCGGCGATCCCAATTTCTCCAACATTCTCGTCGGGCTGGAGAACGAAGCACGCGCACACGGCTACGGCATCCTGATCGGCCACACGCAGAACGATGCCCAGCGCGGCTTGGAATATCTGAAATTCTTCAATTCCAACCAGGCGGCCGGATTGATCCTCTTCACCGGCATCCTGCCCTTCGGGCATCAGACGATGACCGCGCGGCTACCGCCGAGCGTCGGCGTTTTCGAGCCCGTCTTCAACGGCGGCATTCCCTATGTCGGCGTCGACGACACCGAAGGCGCTCGGAAAGCGGTGGACCTGCTGCTGGCCGAAGGGCATCGCAAGATCGCCTTCATCGGCGATTCACGCACCCGGCTTGCCTATACCAGGCGTCGCATGGGGTACGATGCCGGCCTCGACGCCGCCGGCATCCCGCCCGACACCAGGATCGTGCTCGAAGGTGACGGCACGATCGAAAGCGGGCGGCATGCGGTCGAACAGCTTTTCATGCGTGACACGCTTCCGACCGCCTTCATGTGCGTCAACGACCAGACGGCGATCGGCGTCATGATCGGGCTCGGCGCGCGGGGTTACGACATTCCACGGGATTTCTCGGTGACCGGTTTCGACGACGTGCCGCAGGCAGTCTTCATATCACCGCCGCTGACCACGATCCGCCAGCCGAGAACGGCAATCGGCAAGCAGGCGATGGCGCTGCTGCTGGAACTCCTGTCCGATGGCCGGCCGACCGAAACGGAAATCCTGCTGAGACCGGATCTGGTGGTCCGAAACTCCGTCTCGGCGCCGTCGCGCAACTGGTTGAAACGGTAAACCGATATAGGCTGAAAGCTTCCGGCCAGCGCCCGGTCAGAAAGGGTTGCGCCGGCGGCCGATGACCGCCGGCGTGCTTTATCAGACGTAACGGTTGACGACGTTCTCCAGCAGTTCCTGCTTGCCGGATCTCGGCTGCGGGTTCACGTCGTGGCTCTCGACATAGTGAGTGATCTCATCCAGCGAATACTCGCCGCGGAAGAGCTTCTGCGCCTCGGCGGATTCCCAGCCGGCATAACGATCGGCGAGCGGCTGCGACAGAGCCTTGTCCTCGATCATCTTGGCGGCGGCCTTCAGGCCGCGGGCGCAGCAATCCATGCCGCCGATATGGCCGATCAGCAGATCCGCCGGGTCGAGAGACTGACGGCGAAGCTTCGAGTCGAAGTTGGTGCCGCCGGTCTTGAAGCCGCCGCCTGCCAGAACATGGTAGTAGGCGAGCGCCATTTCGGGAACATTGTTCGGGAACTGGTCGGTGTCCCAGCCGGACTGGTAGTCGTTGCGGTTCATGTCGATCGAGCCGAAGATGCCGAGCGCATTGGCAAGCGCCAGCTCGTGCTCGAAGGAGTGGCCGGCAAGGATCGCGTGGCCCTGCTCGATATTGAGCTTCACCTCGTTTTCAAGGCCGTGCCTCTTGAGGAAGCCATAGACGGTCGCGACGTCGTAATCATACTGATGCTTGGTCGGCTCCTGCGGCTTCGGCTCGATCAGGATCGTGCCCTTGTAGCCGATCTTGTGCTTGTATTCGACGACGAGGTTGAGGAAGCGTCCGAGCTGGTCGAGCTCGCGGCCGATATCGGTGTTGAGCAGCGTCTCGTAACCTTCGCGCCCGCCCCAGAGCACGTAGTTTTCGCCGCCGAGCTTCTGCGTGGCATCGATGCAGGTCTTGACCGTCGCGGCTGCGAAAGCGAAGACGTCGGGATCCGGATTGGTCGCAGCGCCCGACATATAGCGGCGGTGGGAGAAGAGGTTCGCAGTGCCCCAGAGCAGCTTGGTGCCGGTTGCGGCCTGCTTCTCGGCGAAATAATCGACGATCTCGTTGAGGTTTTTAGTGTTCTCGGCGAAAGTCTTGCCTTCCGGACGCACGTCCGCGTCATGGAAGCAGTAGTAGGGCGAGCCGAGCAGCGAGAAGAATTCGAAGGCGACGTCGGCCTTGAGCTTGGCGGCCTTCATCGTGTCCTCGAACCAGGGACGCAGGAAGGTCTGGCCGCCGAAGGGATCGCCGCCCGGCCAGGTGAAGGTGTGCCAATAGGCCACCGCAAAGCGCAGATGGTCTTCCATGCGTTTGCCCATGACGATCTCGTCCGGCTGGTAATAGCGGAAGGCCAGCGGATTGGTGCTGTCCGGGCCTTCGTATTTTACTTTCTGGATATCGCCGAAAAATCCGGTGCTCATTTTGGTTCTCCTTGGGTTTGTATCTGTTTGCAGTTCCGAATTCTTGTCTGCGCCAGGGGCCCCCTCATCCGCCTGCCGGCACCTTCTCCCCGATGGGGAGAAGAGACTCGCTGCGGCGCTTCTTTCCCCTTCTCCCCTCGGGGAGAAGGTGGCCCGAAGGGTCGGATGAGGGGGCCGCTGGCTCCAGTTCTCAGTGCACCAGCGATTTGATCGCCGGATAAAGTGCGCGGTAGCGCGTATACGCATCCTCATAAGCGCCGCTCAACGACGCCACCGGCTCGATCGTCCCCGCCGTCACCGGCGGCGTGCAGACGGCAATGGGATCGGCGCCTGTTGCCGCGATCAGGCCGAGACGGGCGGCGCCGAAGGCCGCGCCGAAATCGCCGTCGGCCGGCAGATCCACCGGAACGCCGAGCGCGGTCGCGATCGACGCCAGCCAGTAACGCGAGCGCGAACCGCCGCCGATTGCCGTCACCCGGGATATGCCGGTGCCGGCCGAACGCAGCGCTTCGAGGTTGTCGCGAATGGCGAAGGCGACACCTTCGAGCACCGCCTGGGTGAGAACGGCACGGCTGCTTTCATGTTCGAGGCCGATGAAGGCGCCGCGGATGACCGCATCATTGTGCGGCGTGCGCTCGCCGGAGAGATAGGGCAGGAAGGTGACTCCTGTGGGCGCCTTCAGCGTCTCGCCGAGTTCGCCGGTGAGATCGGCGGCCGACTTGCCGGTCACACCGGAATGCCAGTTGAGTGCATCGGTGGCCGACAGGATGACACCCATCTGGTGCCAGGTGTTTGGTAGCGCGTGGCAGAAGGCATGCACGGCACTTTCCGGCTTCGGCAAATAGGAAGCGTTGGCAGCAAAAAGCACGCCTGATGTGCCGAGAGAGACGAAGGCTGCGCCATCGCTGACCGTACCCATGCCGCAGGCCGAGGCCGCATTGTCGCCGGCGCCGCCGGCAACGACGACATCGCCTGATATGCCCCATTGCGCCGCCAGTTCGGACCGCAGCTTGCCAGCCTGCTCGGTGCCTTCGACAAGTGCCGGCATCTGCTCCTCGGAAAGCTTGGTGGCGGCGAGCAGTTCGGATGACCAGGCGCGTTTGCCGGTGTCGAGCCAGGAAGTGCCGGCCGAATCCGACATTTCCGAGATATATTCGCCGGTCAGCCAAAGACGCAGGTAGTCCTTCGGCAAGAGCACCTTGGCGATCTTGGCGAAGACATCGGGCTCATGCTTCTCGACCCAGGCGAGCTTCGGCGCCGTGAAACCGGGGAAGACGATGTTGCCAGTGAGTGCGCGAAAGCGCGGATCGGCATCGATTGCCGCGGCCTCGACGTAGCTGCGCGTGTCGTTCCAGAGGATGCAGGGGCGCAGGACCTTGTCGGTGGCATCGATGAGCGTTGCGCCGTGCATCTGGCCGGAAAGCCCGATGCCCTTGACCGCAGCAAGCTCCTTCGGATGTTTTGCCTTGAGGCCGGCGACAGCCTCCTCCGTGGCGCGCACCCAGTGGGCCGGCTCCTGCTCCGACCAGCCGGAATGCGGACGCGACACGTCGAGCAAACCATTGGCCGAGCCGACGATCTTCTGATCACCGTCGATCAGCATCGCCTTGACGCCGGAGGTTCCGAGATCGAGACCCAGATACATGTGGCATTTCTCCCTTTGCCGTTACGGCAGATTGTCTTTCAGGAATATATCGAGGCGGATGCGCTCCTGCGCTTCGATGACGGCAAGCCCGTCCGCCTTGGCTTTCAGCACGCGGATCGCGCTCCGCACCTCGTGGCCGGCGTCCTGATTGAGGATCGCATCGATTGTATTGTCGATAACTGCTGCGCGCGTATGGGCGGTCAGCTCGTGGGCAATCACGGTCAGTATGCGATCGACGGCCTTCTCCTTCAACGCCCGGATCAGGCCGCGATTGCCGGCGCCGAGACTGTAGACGCCGATGATGCCGGCATTCCCGAGCGCGTCGGCAACGAGCCTATGAGCGACCTCCGGGTCGTCGCGGCCCTCGAGAACCGGCAGGATCGCAAGATCGGGAAATTCCTGCGCCATGACGGCGGTGAAGCCCTCCAGCCGCTCGCGATGGTCGCGCACCAGCATGGAACCGGCGAGAACGGCGATTTCGCCCTTTCGCGGCCCGAGGAATCGTCCGAGCAGGCGGGCGGCGGTGCGGCCGGCTGCGATGTTGTCGACGCCGGCATAGTGATGGCGTAGCGACCCCGTGAGATCGGAAACCAGGGTGACGACGGGAAAGCGCTCGCGCACCAGCCTGTCGACGGCAGCGCGTACTTCGGGCGCATCGGTCGCAACCAGTGCAATGCCGCAGGGCTTTTCCCGGGAAAGCCCTTCAAGCACGGCGACGAGGGCGGCGGGATCGAAGGCCGGAACCTCGATGGTGCGGATATCGGTGCGTTCGGCCGACGAGCGAACGATCGCCTGGCGGATCTCGGCATTCAGCCCGTGCATGAAGGAATTGTCGCTGGCCGGAAGGATGAAGACCAGCGGATAGGTGCGCCCCTTGGCAAGATTGGCGGCGGCGACGTCTCTGACATAACCGAGCTCGCGGATCGCGGTCTCGACCTTTTCGCGCGTGACGTGGCGCACACCGGGGCGCTGGTTGAGAACCCGGTCGACAGTCGCCAGACTGACACCGGCGGCAGCGGCGATATCGTGAACGGTTGGCCTCATCATTCCTCCTGACGAGACCATTAGCGCCAATTTTGATGTACGTAAATCAAAAAATCGAGCGAGCCGATTCCCGCTTCGTTTTCCCGGTATTGCCTACCCGAGTCGGACCGATCCAGCCGACGATCATCCGCCTGATGACACAGTGGCCGGAAAACAGCAACAAAAAGGCCCTCCGGAGAGGGCCTTTTCAAGGGGCGGCAGGCCGGAGGTCAGTGGCCGCCACCGCCTCCCCCGCCTTGCGGCGCGGGTTTCTTGATCATGGCGACACCGAGGATCATGGCAAGGAAGAGTGCGGTCAGGATCAGGAACACGTCGCTGAAGGAGAGGATGATCGCCTGCTTGGTGGCAAGGCCGACCATCTGCTTGATCGCGACCGAGGCGCCATCCATGCCGTAAGTGTTGAAATTGGCGGCCATGTTGTTCATCTGGTCGATCGCCGCCGGATTGCCCCAGTCCATATTCTCCCGCAGCCGCTCGTAATGCACGTCCTGGCGGTTGGTGAGCACGGTGTTGATGACAGCAAGGCCGACGGCGCCGCCAAGATTTCTTGTCAGATTGAACAGGCCGGACGCGCCGCGAATGCGCGAGGGCGGCATCGTTCCGAGCGCGATATTGTTGATCGGCACCATGCACATCATCAGCCCGAAACCGCGCAGAATCTGCGGGATGAAGAGTTCGTAGAAATCCCAATCCGCCGTCAGATGCATCATGATAAAGGTGCCGGCGGCGAAGCTGACGAAGCCGATCGCCATCATCAGGCGCAGGTCCATCTTGGTCGACAATCGTCCGGCGATCGGCGCGGTGAAGAACATCGCCAGCCCGGAGACGAACATCGTCTCGCCGATCATCAGTGAATCATAGCCACGGATGCGCCCGAGATAGACCGGATAGATATAGGTGAGGCCGTAGAGGCCTATGCCCATGACGAAAGAGAACACCGAGCCGAACGAGAAATTCCGGTTCGCGAAAGCCTTCAGGTCGACGACGGGGAAATCCACCGTGAAGGCGCGGTAGAAGAAGACGATGGCTGCAACGCCGGAGGCAATCGCTGCGATGGTGATGGAGCTGTCATTGAACCAATCGTTCGAATTGCCCTCTTCGAGCACATATTCCAGCGCGCCGAGGAACACGCCCATCGAAATCAGCCCCCACCAGTCGAATTTCTTGAAGAGCGACAGTTCCGGCTTGTCGAAATCGATGAAGTTCCAGGTGACGATCGTGACGATGATGCCGGGAACGATGTTGACGAGGAACAGCCAGTGCCAGGAGAAAGCGTGGCTGAGATAACCGCCGACCGTCGGGCCGATGGTCGGTGCCAGCGTCGCGATCAGGCCGATGATCGGCGAGACGATGCTGCGCTTCGAAGGCGGAAAGATGGTGAAGGCAGCCGCGAAAACCGACGGGATCATGCCGCCGCCGATGAAGCCCTGGATGACGCGGTAGACGATCATCTGGTCGATATTCGTCGCCGTCGCCGCAAGCGCGCTCGCCATGGTGAAGCCGGCGGCCGAGATCGCGAAGAGATAACGCGTCGAGATAATGCGCGCCAACGTGCCAGAAAGCGGGATCATGATCACTTCGGCGATCAGATAGGACGTCTGCACCCAGCCGATCTCGTCGGTTCCGGCCGAAAGGCCGGCTTGGATCTCCGCAAGCGAGGCCGAGACGATCTGGATGTCGAGGATCGACATGAACATGCCAAGCACCATCGCGAAGAAGGCGATGAGCTTCTTCGGATCCATGCGCTCGTCGGCGTGGGCAGGCGCTGCCGGAATCGTTCCCGCTGTTGCTGTCGCGCTCCCGGCCATCAGATCACCTCCGCCCTTTCCAGAGCAATTCCGTTTTTCTTCGAATCACGGAATTGCTCTATCTCTTTGTTTTCACGCAATTCCGGACGCAAAACCGCTGCACACTTTTGCTGGATTTGCTCTGAAGGCTTACTTGCTCGGCGCCGTACGGGTGTCGACGTCGACGACGACGCTCAGGCCCGCGCGCAGACGCCCGCTGTCGAGCGCATCTTGCGGCAGCGCGATGCGCACCGGCACCCGCTGGATCACCTTGGTGAAATTGCCCGTGGCGTTTTCCGGCGGCAGCATCGAAAAGACCGAGCCGGAGGCCGGTGAGATCGATTCGACGGTGCCGACGATCGGATGATCGCTATAGGCATCGACCTGGACGTTGACCTTCGAGCCCGGCACCAGATGCTGGATCTGCGTTTCCTTGAAATTGGCGTCGATGTAGAGCTGGCGCACCGGAACGAGTGCCATCAGGCGTTGGCCGGGAGAGACGAGGTCGCCTTCCTGGACGGAGCGGTTGCCGACAATGCCGTCATAAGGCGCCTTGAGCACGGTGAAAGAAAGGTCACGGACGGTCTTGTCGCGGGAGATCTCAAGCGAACGGACCGAGCCTTCTGCTTCCTTGCGCTGGGCCTGGAGGATGGTGATGTTGGCCTGTGCAGCGGTGATGTTGGCGTCGCCGCCGGCAAGATTGGCCTTGGCCTGGTCGAGGGCGATATTGGCGTTGTCGAGATCGGCGGCGGTCCCGACCGATTTCGCCTGAAGGTCGCTCTGGCGCTTCTGAGTGATCTCCGCACCGCGAACGGCCGCTTCGAGTGCCACCTTCTGCGCCTGCGCCTGCACGAGGCTCGCATTCGCGCCTTCGATCTGCGCGTCGATACGCTGCAGCGAAAGCTGTTCGGTGACGATCTGTGCCTGGGCCAAGTCGAGGGCGTTCTGATAGTCGCCGTTATCAAGCGTGGCAAGCACGTCGCCCGCTTTGACTTCCTGGTTGGCGACAACGTTCACCTTCGCGACGTAGCCCGTGACCTTCGGCGAAATCGTTGCGATATCGCCTTCGATATAGGCGTCGTCGGTCGACACCATGAAGCGGCCGTTCGTCCACCATTCGTAACCATACCAGCCGCCGCCTGCGAGAAGGGCGAGCACGACGATCGGCAGCACCGGGCTACGGCGCTTCTTCGCAGCTGCGGGTGCGGCGACCGAAGCTGGCGCCGACTGAGCGGGTGCAGACGGCACTTCACGAGCTTCCGCCATCGGAGCCTCTGCAACGGTCGCGACCTCGGCCTGCGCCTCTTCGGTCCCGGCGTTTTCGCTGACGATCCGCGCGACGTTGCTCTTCTGGTTGCTCGACATGGCCACTTTACCGATCTTGGAGTAAATAATCGAACTGAACGGTTCGGTTCAGTTGACTTAAACCTGTTTTATCGTCATATCAAGATGTATAGAACCAATCGGTTCGATTTCTTTAAAGAAAATGCGAAACCGTCAACACGGTTAAGAGGACATGACGCTGAAACCCGACCACGCTGCCGTATTCAGTCCTCCCGCTGCCGGAGGCCGATTTGCCGCAGGCGAAGATCCGGCCAAGCGCCAGCAGATTCTCGCCGGCGCCAAGCGTGTCTTCATGAAGATGGGTTTTGACGCCGCCAGCATGAACGACGTGACGCGCGAGGCCGGAGTCTCCAAGGGAACGCTCTACGTCTATTTCACCAACAAGGAAGAACTGTTTTCGGCGATGATCGAGACCGAGCGCGCCGCCTTCGTGGCGGCCGTGCGCACGGCGCTTGCCGAACATGACGATCCCGAAGCCGGCCTGTACGAATTCGGGATAAGCTTCGTCACCCATATGACCGATGAGAAGGTCATCAACGCGATGCGCACCGTTCTCGGCGTTCGCGACCGTATGCCGGTGCTCTGTCAACGCTTCTTCAAGGGCCCGGAAAACCTGCGCACCATCATGCGCGACTTCCTGGAACGGCACATCGCCGAAGGCGCACTTGAGATCGACGACATCGATCTCGCTGCCGGACAGTTCCTCGATCTCGCCAGCGGTAGTTTCTTCAAGCTCCGCCTTTTCGGAAGCATGGAAGAGCCGCCGCCGCGCGACGAAATCGAGCGCGTCATCCGCGGCGCGATCCGGGTCTTCATGGCCGCCTACGGCGCGCGCCGGCACGAGACCGCCTGACCGCACCCTTGACCGTCGCGCTCCATCGGCCAAAATCCCGCAATAGCGATCAAATCCGGCTGCCGGCCTTCCTCTAAGGAAGAAGCTGCAACCAGGAGAATGAGGATGAGCGCCGTCGGACGGGCGATCTGGTTCATCGAGAGCCATTTCGAAAGCGATATATCGCTGGAAGAGATATCGGAAGCAGCCGGATTGTCGCGCTACCATCTGTCGCGCATCTTCGGGCTCGTCACCGGTCACTCGATCAGCGGCTATATAAGAGGGCGGCGCCTCAGCCGCGCCGTGCCCGCGTTACTCGGCAGCTCATCCACCATTCTCGAGGTTGCGCTTTGCGCGGGCTACGGCTCGCACGAGGCCTTCACCCGTGCCTTCCGCGACCAGTTCGGCATGACGCCGGATGCGGTGCGCAGACAGGGGCACGCCCGTAACCTTGTCTTGCTGGAGCCGATCAGAATGGACCCTGCCCACCTCAACGACCTCGAACCGCCCCGCTTCGAAACCCTTCAGCCGATGCTCTTTGCCGGTCTGCAGGAGATTTACCCCTATGGCGGCAACGCCGCCATTCCCTCTCTCTGGCAGAAATTCAATGCCCATTTCGGACATATCTCCGGTCAGAAAGGCAATGTCGCCTACGGCATCTGTACGCATATCGACGGCGAAGCGGAGAAATTCCGCTATATGGCCGCGGTCGAGATCTCCGATGCCGGCGATCTGCCGGCGGATTTTGCAACGCTCAAGCTTCCAGGCCAGCGCTACGTCGTCTTTGCCCATCGCGGCCACGTCTCCGGCATTCCAGCGACAATGAACAGGATTTTTGGCGCATGGTGGCCAACCTCGGGCCTGGAGCACGGCGAGACGCCCGACATGTTCGAGCGCTACGACGAGCGCTTCGACCCCTATACCGGCATGGGCGTCACCGAAATCTGGTTGCCAATCAGAGCATGATGCCGAAAGTGCGAGCGGTTTTCGGACGACATCATGCTCTAACTCTTTAATTTAGAACAGGATTCAAATTTAAGGCCGACCCGGCCTTAAATCATCCTGTTCTAGGGAATAAAAGTCACATCGGTTTCGTATACCCCCTTGCGGCGCTTGCCTGGCAGGCCGGCAACATTACATTGCGAGCGTCATTCACGCATGTGACGCGAAAGGGATATACGCTGATGCAGGAAATCATGACGCTCATTCAGGATCCGGCCGCCTGGGTGGCGCTCATCACGCTGGTGGTGATGGAAGTCGTTCTCGGGATCGACAACCTGATCTTCATTTCCATTCTCACCAACAAACTGCCGCCCGAGCACCGGGAGAAGGCCCGCAAGATCGGTATCGGTCTTGCGCTCGTCATGCGTCTCGTCCTGCTCGGCACCATCGCCTGGATCGTGCAACTGACCGAACCGCTGTTTGAAGCCTTCGGCCACGGCTTCTCCTGGAAGGATCTGATCCTGATTGCCGGTGGTCTGTTCCTCGTCTGGAAGGCCACCAAGGAAATCCATCACACCGTCGATCCGGAAGACCATCAGGAAGATTTCATCGCCAAGTCGACCACGACAGGTTTTGCATCGGCCATCGGCCAGATTCTGTTGCTCGACCTCGTCTTCTCCGTCGATAGCATCATCACCGCCGTCGGCATGACGCCGCATCTGCCGATCATGGTAGTCGCGGTCGTCGCCGCCGTCACCGTCATGCTTGTTGCCGCGACCCCGCTTGCCAACTTCATCGAGAGGAACCCGACGATTGTCATGCTGGCGCTCGCCTTCCTGCTGATGATCGGCACGACGCTGATCGCCGAAGGCATGGGCTTCCATGTGCCGAAGGGCTACGTCTACGCCGCCATGGCCTTCTCGGCGCTGGTCGAGGTGCTGAACATGTTCGCGCGCAATGCCCGTAAGCGCAAACGCGACGCCGCGCATTGAGGCTGGGCAGGAGGGCGCGGCGGAACTGGCGCGCCCTCACGCACCGCCATCAGGCCTTTGCAGGCGTGGTTTTTCTTGACGCGACCGGTTGAATATGGCCTAAGGCCAGCCGAACGGACGATCGGCGGATGGTGCGGGCGCATGCCCTTTTCCGGCCGGTTTGCCGATGAAGATATCTGCATCCTTCCGGCCGCACGTCGCTTTCCCCATGAAAGCCGTCCGGCACTTATTGACGGGCACACACAATGACAGTTTCCGGGACAGCTACCGGCGTCCGCGTCCGCATCGCTCCCTCGCCGACCGGCGAGCCGCATGTCGGCACTGCTTACATCGCTCTTTTCAACTACCTTTTTGCCAAGAAGCACGGCGGCGAGTTCATCCTGCGCATCGAGGATACCGATGCGACGCGCTCGACCCCGGAATTCGAAACGAAGGTGTTGGACGCACTGAAATGGTGCGGGCTGGAATGGAAGGAAGGCCCTGATATCGGCGGCCCCTACGGCCCCTATCGCCAGTCCGACCGCAAGGAAATGTACCAGCCTTACGGGCAAGAATTGCTGGACAAGGGCCATGCCTTCCGCTGTTTCTGCACGCCCGCGCGGCTGGAGCAGATGCGCGAAACCCAGCGCGCCGCCGGCAAGCCGCCGAAGTATGATGGTCTCTGCCTCAACCTCACGGCCGAGGAAGTCACCTCGCGCATGGCCGCCGGCGAGACGACCGTCATCCGCATGAAGATCCCGGCCGAAGGCCCCTGCGACTTCACGGACGGCGTCTACGGCGATGTCAGCATCCCCTGGGATTCCGTCGACATGCAAGTGCTCGTCAAGGCTGATGGCATGCCGACCTATCACATGGCCAACGTCATCGACGACCATCTGATGAAGATCACCCATGTGGCGCGCGGCGAGGAATGGCTGGCTTCGGTGCCGAAGCACATCCTGCTCTATCGCTATTTCGGCTGGGACGAGCCGGTCTTCATGCATCTTTCGCTGATGCGCAATGCCGACAAGTCGAAGCTGTCGAAGCGCAAGAACCCGACCTCGATCTCCTATTACTCTGCGCTCGGCTATATCCCGGAAGCGCTGATGAACTTCCTCGGCCTGTTCTTCATCCAGATCGCCGAAGGCGAAGAGCTGCTTGATATCAACGAACTCTCCGAGAAGTTCGATCCGGAAAACCTCTCCAAGGCCGGTGCGATCTTCGACATTCAGAAGCTCGATTGGCTGAATGGCCGCTGGATCCGCGAGAAGCTGTCCGAACAGGAATTCCAGGCCCGTGTACTGACCTGGGCGATGGAAAACGACCGCCTGAAGGAAGGTCTGCGCCTGTCGCAGACGCGCATTTCCAAGCTCGGCGAGTTGCCCGATCTCGCCGGCTTCCTGCTGAAGTCCGATCTTGGCCTGCAGCCTTCCGACTTCGCCAAGATCAAGTCACCGCCGGAAGAGATCCTGGAGATCCTCAACACCGTTCAGCCGGATCTCGAAAAGATCCTGGAATGGAACGTCGAGACGATCGAGGCGGAGCTGCGCGCGATCGCCGACCGCATGGGCAAGAAGCTGAAGGTCGTGGTCTCGCCGCTCTTCGTCGCCGTATCCGGCTCGTCGCGTTCCCTGCCGCTCTTCGATTCCATGGCGATCCTCGGCCGCTCCGTCGTGCGTCAGCGCCTGAAGCTCGCCTCGCAGGCGGTCGCCGCACTCGTCGGCGCGAAGTAAGAACAGTCAGAGGATTCGACAGTGGCTGACAACAAGACCGAAAACACCCTTTCCTCCGACGCGACGGAAGTGCGCGCCCAGAAGCTGAAGCTGCTGCGCGAGCAGATCGGCGAGGTCTATCCGGCGCATTTCCACCGCACGATGACCAATGCCGAGCTGATCGCGAAATACGAGAACCTGGAACCTGACGTCGAGACGCAGCATGTCGTCACCGTCGCCGGCCGCGTATACTCGTCGCGCAACTCCGGCATGTTCATGGACATCCACGATGCCGGCGGCAAGATCCAGATTTTCAGTCACAAGGACACGACCCCGGAAGAAGCCCGTGCGCTTCTGCCGATGATCGACATCGGCGACATCATCGGCGTCACCGGTATCGTGCGCCGCACCAAGCGCGGCGAGCTGACGATCAACGCGCAGACGATCACCATGCTGACGAAGTCGCTGCTGCCAATGCCGGAAAAGTGGCACGGCCTCTCCGACATCGAATTGCGCTATCGCAAGCGGCATCTCGACATCATGACCAACGAGGATTCGAAGCTTCGCTTCCAGCAGCGCTCGAAGATCCTCTCCGGCATCCGCCGCTTCATGGAAAATGACGGCTTCATGGAAGTCGAGACGCCGATGCTGCATTCGGTCTATGGCGGCGCCACCGCCGAGCCGTTCAAGACGCATCACAATACGCTGAAGCTCGACATGTACCTGCGCATCGCGCCGGAATTGTTCCTCAAGCGCACGCTGGTCTCGGGGCTAACCGACAAGGTCTTCGAGATCAACCGGAACTTCCGCAACGAAGGCGTCTCCACTCGGCACAATCCCGAATTCACCATGATGGAGTGTTACTGGGCCTATGCCGATTATGAGGACATCATGGACCTTGTCGAGCGGCTGTTCGAAAGCTTGGCGCTCTCCATTCACGGCACGACGGAATTCCCCTTCGGCGACAAGACCATGTCCTTCAAGGGTCCGTTCAAGCGCGTTCCGATGCCCGATGCCGTCAAGGAAGCGACCGGCATCGACTTCCTCGCCATCAAGACCGATGAAGAGGCGCGCGCCGCCGCCAAGGCTGCCGGCTTTGCGGTCGAGAAGGATTGGACCTGGGGCGAATGCCTCGCCTTCATCTTCGAGGAAAAGGTCGAATCCACGCTGATCCAGCCATCGCATGTCACGCATTTCCCGAAGGACATTTCGCCCTTCGCCAAGGAAGTGCCGGGCGAGCCGCGCCTGGTCGAGCGCTTCGAGACCTATTGCAACGCCTGGGAACTCGGCAACGCCTTCTCGGAGCTGAACGATCCCGAGGAGCAGCGCCGCCGCATGGTCGAGCAGCTCGAACTGGCGCATGCCCGCGGCGAAAAGGAAAAGCAGCTGGACGAGGAATTCCTCGACGCCATCGACCAGGGCATGCCGCCGGCAGGTGGCCTTGGCATCGGCGTCGACCGTCTCATCATGCTTCTGACCAATGCGCCGTCGATCCGCGACGTCATTCTCTTCCCGGCCCGCCGCAACAAGGCCGACTGACAGAAACAGACGTAAAGGAATGAGGCGGAGTACCGGGCCGGTACTCCGCCTTTTTATGCCGGTCGTTCAGTGAGATTTGGCGGCTTCTGCCGGCGGCTGTTCGGCCGGCGCCTCCGCCACCACGTCGGCGCCGTGGCCCTCGGCAGCAGGCGCGGCTTCACTTTCGGCCGCCGGTGTTGCGCCATGTCCGCCGCCTCCGGCCTTCTTTTCCTTGCCCTTTTCCCCGTTCTTCGTCGAGCCAACCGCAACCGGGTCGACGCAATCCTCGGGGTCCTTGAAGGCGGCGCTGATCATGGCGACCTCGTCGAACGGCATCTCTATGCGCTCGCCGAAGAACAGCCCATTTTCACTGGCCTTGCCGTCATAGTAGCGCGCTGTAAAGGACTTGTCGTCGAGGCCGGGAACGGTCTTGTCGGGATGCGGGATGTAAACAACGTCGGCGCCGATCGCCCGGCCGCGAATGTCTGCGCGCAGCGTCGGGCCGTTCTCGTCGAGCACCACCACCTGGACCAGATCCGGCTTCTGCGCGGCATAAACGGCCTGGGCGACCCGAAGCGCGGTCTTGACGCGGGTCATCCCATCGGTCGGTTCGGTCTTGATGTATTTGCGTACCCAGACGTGGTCCTGCTTCCGGATCGTCACCAGGTTGACGTCGCTGCATTCGAGCCCGTAGCCACCACCAGTTGCACCGATCAGCCTGTCCTTGCCGACATAGACCGCCGCACCGCCGGAAACGCCCATGAGAAGAGCGACTCCACCGATAATGATTGCCAATTTCCGGGAAGGCCGGAAGATGCGCAGTAAGGCCTTCACGCCAACTGCTCCGCCATCTGAAACTCCAACGCAGGACAAGTGCTAAGAACGCTAAGGAAATGACGTTTCCGAAAGTTTAAGTGGGCATGCAAAGCCTGACCCATTTTGGGAAAACACCAAAAAAGGTCCGCTTTTTCCGGCCGCTTGCCACGGCCTGTTCCGCCATGCTCTAAACGCCCATGGCCTTCACGCTTCGCCAGGTTCAATATTTCGTCGCCGTCGCCGAACAGGGTTCGGTGACGCGAGCCGCACAGAACCTTTCGATCTCGCAATCCTCGGTGACGGAAGCACTGAAGGAGCTCGAAACCGACCTCGGCGTCGAGCTCTTCGAGCGCCATCCGCGTGGCCTGACGATCACCCATAACGGCCACCAGTTCCTGCGCCACGCGACGAAGATCCTCGCCTCCGTTTCCGATGCGCGCACCAGCTTCTCCGGCCAGCAAAGCGCTCTTTCCGGCACACTGAACATCGGCGTCACCTCGCTTGTCGCCGGCTACGTCCTCTCCGATCTCTTGGCGCGATACCGCCGCGCCTGCCCAGGCATCGAGGTCAGCGCCATCGAGGACAATGGCGGCTATCTCGAACATCTGCTGGTCGGCGGCGAACTTGATGTCGCCGTCATGGTGATCTCCAACCTGCGCGACCGCATGGCGCTGCAGGCGGAAATCCTCGAAACCTCGCCCTATCGACTATGGCTGCCGATGGGCCACCCGCTGGTCTCGGCCGACATCATCTCGGTCGCCGATATCGCCCGCGAACCGCTGATCATGCTGACGGTCGACGAAATCGAGGAGAACACCGGCAAACTGCTCTCAGCACTCGGCGCCCGCCCGCATGTCGCCTTCCGCACTCGCTCGGTGGAGGCGGTGCGCAGCCTAGTTGCGACAGGCGCCGGCGTGGCGCTGCTTCCCGATCTCGTCTATCGCCCGTGGTCGCTGGAAGGCGACCGCATCGAAAGCCGCGATGTCTCGGGCTCGCTGCCGGTCGTCCAGGTCGGTATGGTCTGGCGCAAGGGTTCCAGCCTGCCACAGGCAGCACGCGATTTTGTCGGCATCGCCGAAAGCATGCGCTCCGGCCGCGTCCGCTGATATCGGAATTTCCGATATCGCCTTTCTGATAAATGAATTTGCGAAAGCGAACTTTTCACGTCACCTTTTCAGCCGGGAACAAAACGCCACAGAAGTGGCACCAAACCGGGAGACGGATGATGACGAATCTGTTGAAATCCTTCACGGCAGCTATCGCCTGCCTCAGTTTCGCGACGCAGGTGATCGCCGCTGAACCGCTGAAGGCGCTCGGCAAGGGCGAAGGTGCGGTCAGCATCGTGGCCTGGGCCGGCTATATCGAGCGCGGCGAAACCGACAAGAATTACGACTGGGTCACCGATTTCGAAAAGGAAACCGGCTGCAAGGTCTCCGTCAAGACCGCCGCCACCTCCGATGAAATGGTATCGCTGATGAACGAGGGCGGCTTCGATCTCGTCACCGCATCGGGCGACGCCTCGCTCCGCCTCATCGCCGGCAAACGTGTCCAGCCGATCAACACCGATCTAATCCCGAGCTTCAAGACCGTCGACGAGCGCCTGCAGAACGGCCCGTGGTACACCGTCGGCGGCGTGCATTACGGCGTGCCCTATCTCTGGGGGCCGAACGTGCTGATGTACAATACCGACGCCTTCAAGGACAAGGCGCCGACCAGCTGGAATGTCGTCTTCGAAGAGCAGACGCTGCCCGACGGCAAGTCGAACAACGGCCGCGTCCAGGCCTATGACGGCGCGATCTACATTGCCGACGCCGCGATGTATCTGATGGCCCATAAGCCGGATCTCGGCATCAAGGACCCCTACGAACTGAACGAGGACCAGTACAAGGCCGCCCTCGACCTCTTGCGCGGCCAGCGCAAGCTCGTCTCCCGCTACTGGCACGACGCGATGATCCAGATCGACGATTTCAAGAACGAAGGCGTCGTCGCGTCCGGCTCCTGGCCCTTCCAGGTGAACCTGCTGCAGGCCGACAAGCAGAAGATCGCCTCCACCTTCCCGGATGAAGGCGTGACCGGCTGGGCCGATACCACCATGCTGCACGCCGACAGCGAGCATCCGAACTGCGCCTATATGTGGATGGAACATTCGCTGAAGGCCAAGGTCCAGGGTGACGCCGCCGCCTGGTTCGGCGCCGTTCCCTCCGTTGCCGCCGCCTGCAAGGGCAACGAACTGATGGGCGATGCCGGCTGCGCCACCAACGGCTTCGATCACTTCGACAAGATCAAGTTCTGGAAGACCCCGGTCGCCAAATGCGCCACGCAGAGCGAATGCGTGCCGTACCATCGTTGGGTGTCGGATTATATCGGCGTGATCGGCGGGCGGTAATTTACGTCCTCACTGAGATGACCGTTGTAGCGTGAGACCCCTCCCCAACCCCTGCCCACAAGGGGGAGGGGCTCCGAGTGGCACCGCCGAATTCCTGCCGAAACGCCAAGGTATTTGCGAAAGGGGTACGGCAGATTAAGCCCCTCCCCCTTGTGGGGAGGGGTTTGGGGCGGGGTCATATGAACCAAGACCGCAGCCTCTCTAAAAGCAAAGAAGCCGGAGCCCCCAATGACACCCGCCGTCCGTTTCCAGCAGGTATCGCGCCATTTCGGCCAGGTTCGCGCCGTCGACGGCGTCGATCTCGAGATCGCGCCGGGCGAGTTCTTCGCGATGCTTGGCCCCTCCGGCTCAGGCAAGACGACGTGCCTGCGATTGATAGCCGGCTTCGAACAGCCGACATCGGGCCATATCCAGATCTTCGGCGAGACGGCCGAGGGCGTCCCGCCCTATCGCCGCAACGTCAACACCGTATTCCAGGACTACGCGCTCTTCCCGCATCTGAACATCCTCGACAATGTCGCCTACGGGCTGATGGTCAAGGGCATCGGCAAGGCGGAACGGATGAAGGCAGCAGGCGACGCCCTCGAGCTCGTCAAGCTGCCGGGTTACGGCGCCCGCCGCCCCGGCCAGCTGTCCGGTGGCCAGCGCCAGCGCGTGGCGCTGGCCCGCGCGCTCGTCAACAAGCCGAAGGTGCTGCTGCTCGACGAGCCGCTCGGCGCCCTGGACTTGAAACTGCGCGAACAGATGCAGGAGGAGTTGAAGAGCCTCCAGCGCGCGCTCGGCATCACCTTCGTCTTTGTCACCCACGATCAGGGCGAGGCCCTGTCCATGGCCGACCGCGTCGCCGTCTTCAACGACGGCAACATCGTCCAGGAGGGCACGCCGCAGGATATCTACCGCCGCCCGAAGAACCGCTTCGTCGCCGATTTCGTCGGCTCGTCGAACGTCATCGCGCCTGATCTGATGGCCTCGCTCGGCGGCAAAAGACGCTGGGCAAGCCTTCGTCCCGAAGCAATCCGGCTGGCCGGCGACGGCGTCGAGGCGCAGGTCGACAATGCGAGCTTCCTCGGCGCAGCCACGCGCCTCACCGTTGGCCTGCGGGGGGCGCGGCTGCATGTGATGCTGCCGGCGGGCGCAGATGTTCCTGTCGTCGGCGCCGGCATACGCCTTGCCTGGCAGCCCGGCGATATCCACTACATGGATGACGCGGCATGACGGCGATCTTCATCACCACCAATGAGGCGACATCGATTCTTCCGGGGCGCGGCGGCCTCTTCGGCCGGCTATCCGATGCCTTCTGGCGGCACCCGAAACTGCTGCTCTTCCTGATGCTGACGCCGCCGCTGGTCTGGCTCGCCATCATCTATATCGGTTCGCTGCTCGCCCTGCTTCTGCAGAGTTTCTTTTCGATCGACGATTTCTCGGGCCTGGTGAATTACGAATTCACCCTTTCGACCTATACGCAGCTTCTAAACCCGACGAATTTCGACATCATCATCCGCACTTTCGTCATGGCAGCGCTGGTGACCATCGCTTCCGCCTTGATCGCTTTCCCGATCGCCTACTACACAGCGCGTTATGCGCAAGGCAAATGGAAGGCACTTTTCTATCTCGGCATCATGCTGCCGCTCTGGTCGAGCTATCTCGTCAAGATCTACGCCTGGAAGCTGATCCTCGCCAAGGAAGGCATCCTCACCTGGATCTTCGAGAAGCTGCATCTCTCCTGGCTGCTGGACGGAATCCTGAACCTGCCTGTTATCGGCGGCAATTCGCTCTCGGTGAGCTACCTCGGCACCTTCATCGTCTTCGTCTATATTTGGCTGCCTTATATGATCCTGCCGACACAGGCAGCCCTCGAGCGTGTGCCCGGCAACCTGATCGAGGCCTCGGCGGATCTCGGCGCCACGCCGCGCCAGACCTTCCGCACCGTGCTGCTGCCGCTGGCATTGCCCGGCATCGTCGCCGGCTCGATCTTCACCTTCTCGCTGACGTTGGGCGATTATATCATCCCGCAGATCATCGGCTCGTCCAGGCTGTTCATCGGCCAGGCGGTCTATACCCAGCAGGGAACGGCCGGCAACGTGCCGCTGGCGGCCGCCTTCTCCGTCGTGCCGATCGTCATCATGGCGTTCTATCTCTGGCTCGCCAAGAAACAGGGGGCCTTCGATGCGCTCTGACCTCAAGACATCGCCGCTTCCCCTGAAGATCGCAGCTGCCGGCGGGCTGCTCTTCCTGCACCTGCCGATCCTCTTGATCTTCGTCTACGCCTTCACGACGGAGGAGAAGAGCTATCAGTGGCCGCCGCCTGGCCTGACGCTGCAATGGTTCGCCGTCGCCTGGAACCGGCCTGATGTCTGGTCGGCGCTTGGGCTTTCCGTGCAGGTCGCCGTCATCGCTACGGCGATCGCGCTGGTGCTCGGCACGCTCTGTGCGGCAGCCGTCAGCCAGACGAAATTCTTCGGCCGCGAGGCGATCTCACTGCTCGTCATCCTGCCGATTGCGCTCCCCGGCATCATCACCGGCATTGCGCTACGTTCCGCCTTCAGCCTGTTCGATATCCCGTTTTCGGTCTGGACCATCGTGCTCGGTCACGCCACCTTCTGCGTCGTGGTCGTCTACAACAATGCAGTCGCCCGCTTCCGCCGCACCTCAGGCTCGCTGATCGAGGCCTCGATGGATCTCGGCGCCGACGGCTTTCAGACCTTCCGCCATGTCATCCTGCCGAATATCGGCACCGCACTTCTTGCCGGCGGCATGCTCGCCTTCGCGCTGTCCTTCGACGAGGTCATCGTCACGACCTTCACCGGCGGCCAGCAATCGACCTTGCCGATCTGGATGCTCGAAGAACTCATCCGCCCGCGCCAGCGCCCGGTCACCAACGTGGTCGCCGTGGTCGTCGTGCTCGTTACCTTCCTGCCGATCCTGGCAGCCTATTACCTCACCCGCGACGGCGACCAGATCGCCGGCGGCGGCAAATAAAAGGGAGAACATCATGGATATCCAAATGTTGATCGGTTCCCGCTTTGAAAAAGGCACGGAAACGGAAGAGCACGTCCTGAACCCCAAGACGGGCGAGACGGTGCTGGACCTTGCCGAAGCGTCGCTTTCCCAGGTCGACGCTGCCGTCGACGCCGCCGAAAAGGCCTTCAAGACCTGGTCACAGACAACGCCCGGCGAGCGCTCCGGCTACCTGCTGAAGATCGCCGATGCAATCGAAAAGGATGCCGTCGGCTTCGCCACGCTGGAAGCGCTGAACTGCGGCAAGCCGATCAACGCGGTCCTGAACGACGAAATCCCGGCGATCATCGATTGTTATCGCTTTTTTGCGGGCGCCGTGCGCAACCTGCACGCACCGGCGGCCGGCGAATACCTGCCCGGCCACACCTCGATGATCCGTCGCGATCCAATCGGCATCGTCGGCTCGATCGCGCCGTGGAACTATCCGCTGATGATGATGGCCTGGAAGCTGGCGCCAGCGATCGCCGGCGGCAACACCGTCGTCTTCAAACCCTCGGAGCAGACGCCGCTGACGGCGCTGAAGATGGCCAAGCTACTCTCCGAAATCCTTCCCGAGGGCGTCGTCAACGTCATCCTCGGTCGCGGCGAAAGTGTCGGCAATGCGCTGATCAATCACGCCAAAATCGGCATGGTCTCGATCACCGGCGATGTCGCCACCGGCAAGAAGGTGCTGCAAGCTGCTGCCAAGACGGTCAAGCGCACGCATCTGGAACTCGGTGGCAAGGCCCCGGTCATCATCTTCGACGATGCCGATATCGATGCCGTCGTCGCGGGCATCCGTACCTTCGGCTATTACAATGCCGGCCAGGACTGCACGGCTGCCTGCCGCATCTATGCCGATGCCAAGGTCTACGACAATTTTGTCGCCGACCTCTCCTCCGCCGTCTCGAGCATCCGCTTCAACCAGGCCGATGATACCGAAAACGAGATCGGCCCACTGATCTCCAAGCGCCAGCGCGACCGTGTCGAAAGCTTCGTCGCTCGTGCTTCCGAGCACAAGCACATGGAAATCACCGCCGGTGGCAAGGTTTCCGGCGACAAGGGCTTCTTCTTCACCCCGACCGTCATCGCAGGCGCCACGCAGGACGACGAGATCGTCCGCCGCGAGGTCTTCGGCCCGGTCGTCTCGGTCACCCGCTTCTCCGATACCGACGACGCCGTTGCCTGGGCAAACGACAGCGACTACGGCCTGGCCTCTTCCGTCTGGACCAAGGATATCGGCCGCGGCATGAAGACCGCCGCCCGCCTGCAATATGGCTGCACCTGGATCAACACACATTTCATGCTGGTCAACGAGATGCCGCATGGCGGCCTCAAACAGTCGGGCTACGGCAAGGATATGTCAGTCTACGCGCTGGAAGATTACACGGCGGTGCGCCACGTGATGATCAATCACGGCTGACGGCGAAAGATATCCCATGGATATGAAGCGCGCCTCGGGCCGACCGACTGCTCGACGGCGACATCCGCATCCTCGACCGCGAACTCGTTTCCGGCAGCCAGGAGGAGACCGGCCTGCTGCCACCGCACCTGAAGGCGGCGGTTCTGGTGCCACACGGCCGGAATTATCTCAGGCCGTGTGGCCGCAAAGCGCCAGCAATTGCCCGCCGCCGCTCCAGATCATGTCAAGCGCAACATAGACGATGATCTCAAGGCCGATCCAGCCGATCCACCTGAAGCGGTTGAGCAGCTTGGCGACGAAATTCGACGCGACGCCCATCAGCAGCACCGAAAGGATGAGGCCGAAGATCAGCGCATTAATGTTCTCCTTCGCAGCGCCGGCGACCGCGAGCATATTGTCCAGCGACATCGAGACGTCGGCGAAGATGATCTGGCCGATTGCCTGCCGGAAGAACTTCGGCTTGATGTGGGAGACCGTATCGCCGGCATGCGCTTGACCCTCGCCCGCCGAGAGCAGCTCGCGGCCCATCGTCCAGCAGATCCACAGCAGCATCAGGCCGCCGGCAAGCGTGATGCCGGTGATGACAAGGAGCCTGGCGGCAATAAGGGCGAAGATGATGCGGATGACGGCCGCCGCTGCAATGCCGATGGCGATCGCCTTGCCGCGCAGCTCGCTGACGAGGCCGGCAGCGGCCATGCCGATGACGATGACATTGTCTCCTGACAGCAGGAGATTGATCATGATGACTTCGAAATAAGCGGAGATTGTATGTTGGTCCAGAAAAGCTGGCATGATGACGGAGCTTTCATCGATGGGCAAATCGACAATCTCTTGAAACAGATCGTATAGGCTTTGAAAAGAGCCGCATTTCCCTAGAGAGAACGCCAGCCCATTTCAAACGAACTGGAACAATTTGTCGGTTGCTGCGTCTTTCCCAGGCAACCGCAAAGGATGACGTCATGTTGAAATGGGCTCTGATATTTTTCGTGATTTCGATCATCGCCGGCTTCTTCGGTTTCTCCGGCGTCTCCGCCGCCACCGCGACGATAGCCCGCGTTCTCTTCGGCATCGCGCTGGTGATCTTCCTGATCTTCCTTGTCCTTGCACTGATGGCCGGCCAGGCGGTTCTCTGAGCGGTCGCGGGGCCGCTTGAAGACATCGAGGCCGCATCACCTCTGCATGTGGCCCTTCCTCTCTATTGTCGAACGTCTCGGCCAGTTCGGGCTTACATGGAACATGGCCGGGCCTTTTGATCTTATCGCCTATTTCAACTCAGCAAGGAGAGCGTCGGCACCTTCGCCGTGCCTGCAATCACTGTCTCGTTTGCAGCCGGGGCTCTTTGGACTGCAGCAATCCTGCCTGTCCTTGATTTCGTGAGGGCCGCGACCCTTCGCAGAAATGCGTCGCTGTCGAATTCCTTCGAGGAGTGAACCGACTTTGCCGTCGATTGGGCCGTGTGGAAAAACAGCTCCAGATTGATGACCGGTATCGGCTGGATGTTTCGGACCATATCGATATCCGATCGCATCGTTACGGCCAGAAAATATCGGTCCGAACGCAGGGCGTCGAAGAGCTCCGGCACCGAGGACACAGCCGCCGCGACATATCAATTTCGAGACGATGTCGCAGGCAGCGCCTTTGCCGAGAAAGACGAGAATTGGCTTTTGCTGATTGCTTTGCGCGGAAGACATGGCTGGCACACTCATGACTTGTCGCCAAAAGTGTAGCCCGCATCGACGCTTTGGTTTGTTCGATTTTATTCGATTTTATTGCGCACGCGAGCGCTCGCAAAGTTCGTCAACGTTCATCCGAATGTGGTCGTACCTCTGTATATTCACGACAACGCCGCTCTAAGCCAGGGATGCATCCCGGCCCGCTTTCTCAGCAGCCTGTCGATCGATATGGCTCCCGCACCCGAAGCCGCCAGGACGAACATGCCGCCGGCAATCGCCAGGTCTTTCTCGAAATGCAGCAGCTCGTTCTGGCTCGCAAAGTTCGTGTGAAAGAGCAAGGCGGTCGCCAGACAGAAGAGCGCCAGCGCCAGTGCGCCAAGCCGAGTGAGGAAGCCTGTCGCAACGGAAAGGCCGGCGCCGATCTGAAGGGCAATGGTGGCAAGCGCGACCGGCGTCGATAGTCCCAGTTTCGCGAAAATGTCGATGGTCGCAGTGATATCTGCCGCGAGCGACCAACCTTCGTGCAGGAAGATCAGCGACAGCAGGAGCCTGCCGAGGAAAAGAATGAGATCGGCCGGTCCGGGCCGGCTTGAGGCGCTTTCCATCATACCCTCCAGTTAGAAGAGCAGGCGGCTCTCCCGCCTGCTCTTGCGTTCATATGCTCGTCAATTGCCGCCCTTGGCCGCGATGACCTTTTGCAGATCTTCGAGTTCCTCGCAGCCGCTCGGACAAAGTTGCTTCAGCGATGACACCTGCTCCTCCGCCTTCGCCATCTCGCCTGTCTCGACATAGAGTTCGCCGAGATATTCACGCGCTGCCCTGTGATCGGGCTGCAGCTCCAGCGCCTTGGTGTAGTAGGTCAGCGACGTTCTGTAGTCGCCCGTCTTGCGCAGCGTATATCCCATCAGATTATAGACATCCGCCTGCTGGTTGTCTTCGGCAAGGCCGCGAAGCTCCGCCAACGCACCAGCATAGTCCTTGGCATCGATCTTGGCGCGCGCCGAGGTCAGGTCGGGAGCGTCTGTCGCTTGCATGTTGTCGACGGCAAAGGCGGGAAGCGCCGTCACCGCGGAGAAGCCTGCGGATATAGCGCAAAGCCAGATGTATCCGAGAATTGCATATTTCGTCATGGTGATCTCCTTTCGGCCTTTCAGGCCTGGATTGTCGGCGTGAAGCCATAGGCGCTTCCGTCCTTGACAAAGGTGCCGGAGCCAGGGAATGGAAAATGTGAGCCGCAAATCGCGATATTGTCGGCAATGATGCGGTCGATAAGACGGCGGCGCGTGGCGATGGCCGTCGGTCCATCCTGGTCGTAGCTGCCTTGCCATTCAGGATGGGGTGCGAGCAGCGCCGGCACATACATGATATCGGCCGAGACGAGCAGTTGCTTGCTGCCGGAGGCGACAAGATAGGTCGAATGGCCGGGCGTGTGGCCGGGCGCGGCGACAAGCTGCACGCCAGGTGCGACTTCGGCACCATCGGCGACGAGCTTCCAGTTCTTCCATTTCGGAAAGGCCCCAGCGATGCGCTTGCCTGCCGGTTTGCGGCCTTCGGCGAGCTTTTCGACGCGGCCGGGCGCGGTCCACCAATTGTATTCGTCGGCATTGACGATGAGCTCGGCATTCGGGAAGATGGGATTGTTGGTGCCCTTTTCCATCAGTCCCCAGACATGGTCGGGATGGAAATGCGAGATCATGATCGTATCGATCTTCTTGTAGTCGATCCCCGCTGCGGCCATGTTCGCCGGCAGATGGGTGGCATTTTCCTGCCACTGGCCGACGCCCGAGCCGGCATCCATCATGATCAGGCGGTTACCGAGCTTCAGGACCACGACGGTCAGCGGGATCGGCATGAACTCGGTGGGAAGCCCGGCTTTCGATAGCGCCTCCTTGGTATCCTCGATCGAGGCATTCTTGATGAAGGCCGGGTCATGCGGCTTTCTCCAGATGCCGTCATAGATTGCCGTGATCTCGATATCGCCGATCTTGTATTTATAGAAGCCGACCGTCGGCTCCAGCGATGTTGCAGCAAATGCCGGCATGACGAATTCAAGCTTCGACGACAGCCCGAATGCAGCAGCCGCAGCAGCCGACCCCAGGACGGCGCGACGTGACATGGTAAACATGACTATGCCTCCTCTTGTTGATGGCATTTCTGGTGGCGAAGACGGCTATTGCTCAGATGTCCTCGCTGACGAACTAGATCGCCGGCGGGGAACGCTTATTCCCGATCTTGGGCGCTATTTCTTCAAGCGATTGAAAAACAAGCATGATTTCTATCGCGTGCGATCAGTATCCTGCTGCCCGCAGAAAAATCGGCGCCGGCGTGGAATAAAACCGCGCACCGATCGGTCTAGACGGCAGGGACCGCATTGCATGCCTGCCGGTCTCACGCCTAAATTCGGCTGCTGTTGAGGCAGGGAGGATGATGACAAACGCTCAGATCACCTATCCCGTCGGATCGACCGATTGGATGCTGCTGTTAGCCCGGCACGCGTCAAGAACCCGCATTCGACCATCACCGCTAGCGGTGTTTCTCGGCGGCGTGGGCCGACTATTGCACCTCATGGTCTCGGAAAAATCGAACAGCGATCGGGTCGCTTCGACAGCCGATGCGACCATGCAGCACGAGTTCATGCAGCGCTTTCAGGACATGATCGTTCCGCATCTTGACGCGGCCTATAATTTTGCCCGCTTCCTCAGCCGCGACGCAGATGCCGCACAGGATATTGTTCAGGAAGCGTTCCTGCGCGCCTACCGCAATTTCGACACCTATCGTGGCGGCGATCCGCGCGCCTGGCTCTTTGCCATCGTGAGGAACTGCTGCCATGTCTGGCGCCAGCAGGATCGCCGCAAGGCGCGGTTCGAGCAGCCTTTGGGCAATGACGGCTACCCTGACCCTGATGAGGCTGGTGAGTACCAGATCGCCTCGGAGGAGGATTCGCCGGAGACAGAAACGATCCGGCGAAGCGAGCAGCAGCGCGTGCGCGCTGTTATCAGCCGGCTGCCGGAGGCGATGCGGGAAATTCTTGTCTTGCGCGAGCTTGAGGATCTCTCCTACCGGCAGATCGCCGAGATCATCGATGTGCCGATTGGCACTGTCATGTCGCGGCTTGCCAGGGCGCGGCGTGACTTTGGCCAAGCCTGGGATGCATGCAACAAGAGCGAGACTGCAGGATGAGTGAAGCCCAACGGAAAGGCTGCCCGGAATGGCGCGTCATGCTGCACGGCTTTGTCGATGGCGAACTGGATTCCGCCCATGCAGCGCAATTCGAGGATCATCTTGCCACCTGCGCGCATTGCAGGGCGGAGATGGAAAGGGTCCGTGCTGTGAGAGAGATCGTCGATCAGGATGGCGTCAAGTGGCGACCGCCGGAGGCACTGCGTTCGCAGGTCCTGTCGATGCTGTCATTCGAACAGGCAGCGGCGGCGTCCAGCCTGCCCCCGCCACGCCAGGCGCCTGTCTGGTGCCGCGCCTTGGATCTCATTCGGCAATGGAGCTTCGTGCCTTCGCTCGCGGTCCTGGCGGCAGGCGCCATCCTATTTGTCAACGCGCCGTCGCAGACCGTGCTTTTGCAGGACCAGATCATGGCAAGCCATGTCAGGTCGATGATGGCCGATCATCTGACCGACGTGCTGACCTCGGATCAGCACACAGTAAAACCTTGGTTCAACGGCAAGATCGATTTTTCGCCGCCGGTCAGCGATCTCGCCAAGGATGGCTTTCCGCTGGTCGGCGGACGCGTCGACTATATCGGTGATCGCGCCGTCGCCGCCCTCGTCTACCGGCGCCACGGCCACGTCATCAACCTGTTCATCTGGCCCGCGGCATCGGCCACCCAGACAACGACGGTCCATGACGGCTACAACATGACGCAATGGTCGGATGGCGGGCTCGTGTTCTGGGCGATTTCGGATGTCGCCGCGGGCGACCTGGCCGAGTTCGAGTCCGCATTCAGGGCGGCGGCGAGACCATGATGCCTAAAAGTGTGAGCGGTTTTCGGATGACATCATGCTCCACTTTTTAATGATCTAAAGCAAGCTCGCCCCGACATTGATCGCAAGCGCCAGGATCGTCGTGTTGAACAGGAACGACAGCACCGCATGGAGCAGCGTCAGCTTGCGCATGCTGGTCGAGCTGACCGCGACATCCGCCGTCTGAGCGGCAACGCCGATGGTGAAGGAGAAATAGAGGAAATCCCAGTAGCCGGGCTCCTCGATTCCGTCAGGAAACTTGAGGCCGCCTTCTTCGTCCGAACCACCATAGAAATAGTGGGCATAATGAATGGTGAAAAGCGTGTGCAGGAAGATCCAGGAGATCAGGATCGTCAGAACCGCGACACCTGCCCGTGCCAGCGCGACATCAGGTGCCGCCTCCTTGATCGAATGAAGCTCGAGGCCGATGCCGGCAACGCTGGCAAGTGCGGCACCGATCGAAAGAGCCAAGAGGACGGTGTCGGAGAAATCGAGATCCGCCGAGCGTTTCCGGATGCTTTCAACCGTCGCCCGCAGCATCTTGCGCCAGCTGAGAGCGACAAAAACGCCGGCGCTGACATTCCAGCCGAACAGGATGTTGCCGGCGCTGACCTCACGCGAGGTCACAGCCAAGAAGACCACCAGTCCGGCAAGGGCGGCGATGATGAAGCTCGTATGCTTATAGGCAAATGCCACCAGCGAATTTGCTCGTTCCTCATCCGCCATATCAGTCTCCGACAGCATATGCCCTTGATAACAGCACGAAAAAGGCGCGCCTGCCAGCCGGCAGCCGCGCCTTCGATTGCATGCCGTGCCTTATCAGGCGGCGGCGAGCTGCAGTTCCTTCTGCACCATGGTGCGCAACGTTCCCAGATCCTTGGCGAAGGCGCGGATGCCTTCGGCGAGTTTTTCCGTCGCCATCGCGTCTTCGTTCATCATCCAGCGGAAGGTCTTCTCGTCGACCGAGACCTTCGGGTCCGGCTTGCGGCTCTCCGGCGAGAGCTTGCGCTCCAGCTTGCCTTCATCCTTGGCGAGCTCGTCGAGCAGGTTCGGGCTGATGGTCAGGCGGTCGCAGCCGGCAAGGGCTTCGATTTCCCCGGCGCTGCGGAAGGAGGCGCCCATGACGATCGTCTTGATGTCGTTGGTCTTGTAATAGTTGTAGATTTCACGGACGGAGATGACGCCCGGATCTTCCTCAGGGGTGAACTCCTTGCCGGTCGACTTCTTGTACCAGTCGAGGATGCGGCCGACGAAGGGCGAGATCAGGAACACCTTGGCGTCAGCGCAGGCGATTGCCTGGGCCTTGCTGAAGAGAAGCGTCAGGTTGCAGTCGATGCCTTCCTTCTGCAGCACTTCCGCGGCGCGGATGCCCTCCCAGGTGGAAGCGAGCTTGATGAGAATGCGGTCCTGGCCGATGCCGCGATCCTTGTAGGCGGCAATGATTGCGCGCGCCTTGGCAAGCGAAGCCTCGGTATCGAAGGACAGGTCGGCATCGACCTCGGTCGAGACGCGGCCCGGGACGAGCTTCACTAGGGCTGCACCGACGGAGATGGCGAGACGATCGGCGACGGCAGAAGAAACGGCCTTGGGATTGCCGCCCTGCTTCTTGCCCCAGGCGACGGCTTCCTTGACGGCGTCGGCAAACATCGGCGTGCCGAGAGCCTTGAGCACGATGCTAGGGTTTGTCGTGCAATCGACCGGCTTCAGGCGGGCGACGGCTTCGATGTCGCCGGTATCGGCGACCACGGTGGTAATCTCACGGAGTTGGTCAAGCTTGGATGTCATGGTCAATAATCCTTGTTGAACTTGGGCTGCGACCGGCGCGAGTTCCGCCGGGCAAGGTGATCTACCGACAGGTTGTTTGCATGCTGCAGGCGAAGATGCGCGCATCCGTCACGGATGATTCATAAACGTGAAGGACAGTGGCTCTGTTCCGGCCGCGAACGAACGGCAGCTCAAACGCAAGCGATGCCGCTTGCGGCTGGAAGTCCGGTCGTGACTTTCCGCATGCCCGCACTATGTCCTCCTCGGACGGACAAGAACGACGTATGTCACCCGGACTATCGCCATTCGCCTAACGAAAAGTCAAGGACATTTGTGCATTTCAATTGACATAAGTGTCACACCCGTCATTATCCCCGGCAACAAGAGCGTCGCTAAGGCCTTCACCCCATGAGGGACCTAGGGCGCGAAATCGTGCGGAGGAGATGTGGTCAAGCTCAAACGCGGCACGCACACGGCCTATTCGGAGGCATCCTCGCTGCGACTAAGGGCGGCATGGCTCTATTACAACGAGGGTCTGACCCAGAAGGACGTCGCCGAACAGCTCGGCATCAGCCGCACCACGGTGATCCGCCTGCTCGACGAGGCGATGAAACGCAGCGAAGTCCAGATCTGGATCAACGATTCGATCGGCGACTGCGTTGAACTTTCGGTGAAGCTGGAGCGTGCCTACGGCCTCGACGAGGCGATCGTCGTCCCTGCGCCGGTCAATGGCGACGTCAATTCGCTGGCTAAAAATGTCGGCCTGGCGCTTGGCCAGTTCCTCTCCGAAGTCATCCCGGACGACTACACCATCGGCGTCGGCTGGGGCCGCACCATGACCGCCTCGCTGTCGAGCTTCCGGCCGCCGCGCCGCGCCAATTGCAAGGTCGTCTCGCTGCTCGGCGGCATCGTCGCCGTGCATCAGACGAACCCGATCGATTACACATGGCGGCTGGCAAACCAGCTCGGTGCCGAATGCTACATGTTCCTGGCGCCGCTTCTCGTCGATTCCATCGAGACCAAGCGCAATCTGATCGAGAAATGCGGGCTGGACACGATTTATCGTCTCGCCGAGAACCTCGATCTGGCAATCGTCAGCTGCGGCGATATCGGCCCGCATTCGACCTCGCTGTCAGAAGGCTGGATATCGAAGGCCGAGTTACAGGAGTTGATCGATGCCGGCTGCGTCTGCGACACCATGTTCAACTTCCTCGACAAGGACGGCAATTCGGTCGACCATTCGATCAACCGCCGCGTCATGTCCGTCGACCTCGACACGCTGAAGGAGGCAAAGCACATCGTGCTCTCCTCCGGCGGCGCCCATCGGGCCGTGGCGATCCGTGCGACGATCAAGCGCATCGGCTGCAATACGCTGATCACGGATGAAAGTGCGGCACGGGCGTTGCTGGAATTGGCAGAGACATAACAGCTTGCCACTTCTCCCCAGCGGGGGTCCGAAGGACGGGTCGAGACCCGTGGCTCGACCCCGATCGGTGCCGGCAGGCGGCTGGGGGTGAGCGACGCAAAGAGCGAACGGTCGAAGCGACAGGCGACGAACGAGCTACGTCACCGCCCTCGTCCATCCCTTCTTGCCACCTTTGCCGCCCGAGGAGGCGGCACGCTATCAGGCGTGCGCCGATTCCCAGCCGAGCATCGCCCGTTTGCGGGTGAGGCCCCAATGGTAACCCGTCAGCGCGCCATTCTTACCGAGCGCCCGATGGCAAGGCACCACGAAGGAGATCGGGTTTGCCCCGACCGCCGCACCCACGGCGCGCTGCGCCGTCGGCCGGCCGATATCGTTGGCAATATCGGAATAGGTGACGGCCTTGCCGAACGGGATTTTCAGCAGGCTCTGCCAGACGCGCACCTGAAAATCCGTACCGATCAGCACGACACGCAACGGCTGGTCGCAGGACCATTTGCCGGGCTCGAAGATGCGGGCGGCATAGGGAACCGTCGCCTGCAGGTCTTCGACATAACAGGCGTTCGGCCAGCGGCAGGTCATATCCTCGAGGCAGGCCCTCTCGTCGCCGGAATCGCTGAAGGCAAGGCCGGCAAGGCCGCGGTCGGTCACCATGATCAGCGCCACGCCGAACGGGCAGATGTGGAAGCCGTAGCGGATGGTGAGACCACCGCCCTTCGCCTTCCATTCGCCGGGCGACATCGCCTCATGCGTGACGAAAAGGTCGTGCAGGCGGCTCGGCCCGGAAAGGCCGACCTCGATCGAGGTCTCGAGCAGCGGCATGTCTTCCTTGCGCAGCAGCCGCTTGGCGTGGTCGAGCGTCACCGCTTGCAGGAAGCCTTTGGGCGATAGCCCAGCCCAGCGGGTGAAGGTCTTCTGCAACTGGGTCGGTGACTGATTGAGCCGCGCAGCGATCGCTTCCAGCGAAGGCTGGTCGCGGTAATCCTCGGTGATGAGTTCGATCACCCGACGGACAATGTCATAATCAGGGCCGCCAGGCGTGATGTCTGTCTGCAGGTTGGCAATCATATTCATCGTCTTTTCTCCTTGTAACGAGGAGATAGTCAATAGGGGGTGAGCAAACCACCCGATTCTTGCGTAGCCGCTGGATAGAGCAATGCCAGAAAAAGTGCGAAGCGGTTTTCCGTCCGGAATTGCGTAAAAACAAAAGCTAGAGCGGTTCTGCGCTTCCATGGAAAGCTGAACCGCTCTAGCTCAGATCCGCTGCTTGACCGTCGCCAGTGCTCCCTTGAAGGCCTTGGCGAAGCTTTCGCGATCGTCGGGATTGAGGAAGGACCCGATATCCGTACGCCGGCCCTCGCCGAAGATATGCATGGAAAGGATGCCGATCTCCTGGTGCCGGCGAACGAGGAAGCGCGCCCAGAACGGATTGAAATGATGCTCCACCATCCGTCCCGATGGCGCAAACTTACGCACCGACACATCCGTGCGCGACACCGTCACCTGTTCGCGCGCTTTCCCGGAGCGATAATTCAGCCAGAAGGCGCCGTAGAGAAGTACGAAATCCAGTCCGAAGAAAAAGCCGATCGGCCAAGCCCCGGTCGCGATGAAGAACATGCCATAGAGGAAGCAGACGGCGCCGGACAAGGCAAGTAGCACCTTGAAGCCCCGGCGGCCGAGCGACCGGTGGGGAAAGAGCTCGGCGGCGAAAACAGGCTGCTCGTTGAAGCTGTCGGCGTTGCTTTCCATCATGGCTGCTGAGTATAGAGTTTCCATGGCAAATCCGAAACTCAAATCCGTGACCAAGATGGCTCAGGGCACGAATGTGATCGTCCGCCGCAAACCGGCAGCCGCGGTGCGCACGGCCTATTCCCTGGCCGAGCGCGAGGAGATCTTCCGCCGCTTCTCGGTGCAGCGGCCGGAACCGAGGGGCGAGCTCGAGCACACCAACCCCTTCACGCTCGTCGTCGCCGTGGCACTTTCGGCGCAAGCGACCGATGTTGGCGTCAACAAGGCGACGCGCGCACTTTTCAAGGTTGCCGATACGCCGGAAAAGATGCTCGATCTCGGCGAGGAGCGGCTGCGCGATTACATCAGAACGATCGGCCTCTACCGCAACAAGGCGAAAAACGTCATCGCGCTCTCGCAGATGCTAGTCGACCAATTCGGCGGCAAGGTGCCGGAGACACGCGACGAACTGGTGAGATTGCCGGGCGTCGGCCGCAAGACCGCCAATGTCGTGCTTTCCATGGCCTTCGGCCAGGCGACGATGGCCGTCGATACGCACATCTTCCGCATCGCCAATCGCATCAGGCTTGCCCCCGGCAAGACGCCCGACGAGGTCGAGGCGCGGCTGATGAAGGTGATCCCCAGCCATTACCTCTATCACGCCCATCACTGGCTGATCCTGCATGGCCGCTACACCTGCAAGGCGCGCCGGCCCGAATGCGAGCGTTGTATCATTGCCGATCTCTGCAAATCGCCGGAGAAGAGTTGGGATGTGCCGGCACCGCTGGTCGAGCTACCGCCGCAGGTGATCGGCGAGGCCGTTGAATAGATCGCGATGGACGACGTCTCCGCCTGCCCGGTTGAAGCTCAGGCTCGAAGACCGGGATCCTTAGCGGAAACCAGCTTGTGCAGATGCACCATCATGCCGGCGGCAAAAAGCGGCGTCAGAAGATTGACGATCGGAATCGCCAGAAAGAGGGCGATCACCAGCCCGCCGAGAAAGACTGTGGAGGCGTGCTTGGTGCGGAAGAGCCGCGCCTCATCCGGCGAACGGAAGCGCATGGCGGCGAATTCGAAGAATTCCCGTCCGAGCAGATAGCCGTTCACCAGAAAGAACGCGACCAGATTGACGCCGGGAATGAAAAGCAGCAGCAGCGCCACGATGTTGCCGAGGATCACCACGCCGAGGAACTTGATCGAGCTTGCCATCGCCGGACCGAGCGGCATGGCGGTGCCCGGCGCATCCTTGGGATAGTCGCGCTTTTCGATGACATCGGCGACATCGTCGAGAAACAGGCCGGCGATCAGCGCCGTGACCGGCGACAGCAGCAGCGCCAGCATCAGCGCAAGGCCGATACCGGCCAGGATCGCGAAGAGGAAAGCGAGCCAACCCGCCCAATCCGGCATATCGGGAAAGAAACCCGTGAGCCAGGGAAAGAGGAAGGCCATGAAGGCCCCTCGCAGCGCGAACCAGAGGCCGACGAGCACGAGAATCGTCAGGCCGAGTACCTTCCAGAAGACAGGACGCGTTTCCGATGCGAACAAATTGGCGAGTGATAGTCGAGCGGCGTCAAGAATCATGTCTCAGGCGTCTCCGGTTGCGCCGAAGATGTAGGAAAGATGCGGGCCACCGACAAGAGAGAATAAAATTGCATTCTGTAATAGAAAACTTGTCGAAAACTAAATACTAATATAATATTGTGACATACATGAAATATGCACGGGCCTGAGAAGCAGCTTCCGAAATAGTTGCAAAGACAAAGGGTCGCAACAGCGCATCCACGGAACGCCTCTGAGGAAGACGGGGAGGCTGACGTGGAAGACTTTGTGCACAAACTCAGGCAATACGCAAAAACCGGCACGCCGGCCGAGCGTCGTATCGCGAAATATTTCACCGAGCACCTGAACGACCTGCCGTTCGAGACGGCTGCGTCCGTCGCCGACAGGCTGGATCTCTCGCCGATGACCGTCGGGCGCTTCCTGCGCGCGCTCGGCTATCAGGGATTGGACAGCGTCAAGGTGGAGTTTCGCGAGACCGTGACGACATCGCCGGCGCAATTACAGAGCGCCATGAGCGAGCTGCATGCGGACGCCGCGGAGGGCAAACCGCTCGCCGTGCTGGTTGCCGAGCAGATCCAGGCCCTCCATCATATCTATCATCTGACGGCGCAGCCGCACTGGTCAGAAGCCGTGAGTTTGATCAGCACTGCCCGCGAAGTGTCGATCGCCACGCATGCGCGGCTCTCGAGCCTGGCCAATCATTTCTGCCAGCGGCTGACGCAAGCCCGCGACGGCGTGCGCACGCTCGACGCCGCCGACAACCGTTTTGCGGAACTCTTCGCCCGGCTGGCAGTCGACGACGCGCTGCTTGTCATCATCGACTGTCGCCGCTTCGCCAAGGCGCGGCTGTTGGCCAGAACCGCGCGGCGCTACGGCTATAAGGTCGTCCTCATTTCGCCGCAGCAAGCGGATTGGATGGCGGACCAGTCAAACGTCATGCTGGCCTTGCCGCCCGCTCGCGCCCCCGATCTCGACAATCTTCCGCCGCTGATCGCGCTGCTCGATTGCCTGTCGGAATCCGTCATCCTCCAGGTCGGAGAGGAGGCCGCACTTCGCCGCCGCCGCATGATGGAATTCGCGACCGTCCTCGGCGAGACGGCAAGCCATTAATTTGAAAGGTTATGCGCAGATTCAATTTGATGGAGCGTCCTTAGAGCGGCGCTCTATTGCATCGTTTCCAATTCAACGCGGTGCCGGTGCATGGCGAGAAGACGGCGGTAGTCGCGGTCGTAGAGCGCCTGCTTCGCTTTGTCGGGAAGCCGTTCGTCGCCGCCCGGATACATCGCTTCGCCGGCCGCCGCCAGATCCTTGTACAAGCCGCAGGCGACGGATGCTGCGATCGCCGTGCCAAGCAGCACCACTTCGTTCATCTTCGGCACCACGACCTTGCAGCCGGTCGCATCGCTATAAAGCTCCATCAGCACTGGGTTCTTCACATGCCCGCCGGCAATATGCAGCGTATCGGGCATGTAGCCGTACTCCTTCATCATTTCCAGGATATGGCGGATGCCGAGCGCAATCCCCACTGCAGAGCGCCAATAGAGCGCGCAGAGCCCGTCGAAGGACGTGTCGAGCGTCAGCCCGCTGACGACGCCGACGGCATGCGGATCGGCGAGCGGCGAACGGTTGCCATGAAAATCCGGCAGCACGAAGATCCGTGCACCGAAGTCATCGCCCTCCTCGGCCCGCAATTCGGCGATGCGCGCGACGATCTTCTGATGCAGCGCCGCCGTCGGCTCGCCACCGGCCGCATGCATGCGCGCGATGTGGTCGAGCAACGCGCCGGTCGCCGATTGCCCGGCCTCCACCAGCCAGGACTGCGGGAAGACAGCCTCGTAATAGGGACCCCACATGCCGTGGCTCGGCTTGCGTTCCCGCGAGAAGGTAACGATGCAGCTCGACGTGCCGGCAATCAGCGCCAGCTGGTGCTCGCGTTTGACAGGATCGGCGGCGTAGCCGCCGAGCGCGCCGAGTGCGCCGGCATAGGCGTCGATCATCCCGGCAGCGACATGGCAGTCCGTCGTCAGCCCCAGCGCTTCCGCCGCTTCCTGCGTCAGCCGGCCTACGCTGTCTCCGACAGGCGTGGTCTCATCCGGCAGATGGCCGCGCGCCTGAAGGTCCTCGAGGCCGATCCGTTCCAGGAAATCCTGCTGCCAGCCCTCTTCGACATGGGCGAGATAGTTCCATTTCGCCGTCAGCGTGCAGCGTGAACGGGCGGGCGATCCGGTCGATTTCCACGTCATGAAATCAGCGAGATCGAAGAAATAGCCAGCCTTTTCCCATGTGGCGGGCAGCTTCTTCTTCAGCCACATCAGCTTCGGCATCTCCATTTCCGGCGACATCACGTGGCCGGAATGTTCGAGCACCCTGTGCTGCGTCGCCGTGCAAAAATCGGCTTCCTTCAGCGCCCGATGATCGAGCCAGACGATCGTGTCGAAACGCCTCTCCCCGCCTGTGGAAACGCTGAGCTGCCGGCCCTCGACGTCACGGACGACGAGCGAACAGGTGGCGTCGAAGCCGATCGCTCCGACCGAGGCGGCGGCGATGCCGGATTGCTCCATCGCCCTGCGCACTGCCGTACAGGCGGCCGACCAGATATTTTCGGAATCATGCTCGGCATGGTTTTCGCGCGGCCGGTTCATCACGATCGGATGCTCGGCCTTGGCGAGCAGTCGGCCACGTGCATCGAAGACGCCGGCGCGCGCACTGCCCGTGCCGATATCCACCGCAACCACATGATCACGCATCAAGTCTTGGTCCCGTCCAGCTTATGGTTGCGGACAAGGTGTATCAAATCCGGCATGGCGTCAAACACCACTTCCGGCGAAAGGCGGTCGAGTTCGGCACGATATCCGGCGAAGTTGGCGTGTGATCCGCCGGTGAAGGCGAAGACCGTCATGCCTGCCGCCTTGGCGGCGGCAACGCCGGCCGGGCTGTCTTCGACGACAAGGCAATGAGCCGGCTCGACCTGCATTTCACGCGCCGCATGCAGGAAGAGATCGGGCGCCGGTTTGCCGCGCTTGACCATCGTTGCGCTGAAGATGTCGGGCAGCTTGTCGAGAAGTCCGGTCACCGACAGCGACAGCCGGATTCGCTCCATCTGGCTGGACGAGGCAACGCAACAGGGAACGCCAAGCCCGTCGATCGTCGCGGCGATACCCTCGATCGGCTTCAGTTCTGTGCGAAAACGGGCGTAGAGATCGGTGCGGATGCGCTCGAGGAATTCCTCGCCGGCATGGACGTTGAATTCGGTTTCCAGCGTATCGATGAGAGTAGACAGGCTGCGGCCGAGAAAACGCTCATAAGCCTGGTCCTCGGTGATCGAGACGCCGAGATCGTTCATCGCCCCGACGAGCACGCTGATTGAGATCGGCTCGCTGTCAACGAGTACGCCATCGCAATCGAAGATGACCAGCCGTTTTTCAGCATCAGCCATGGAAGACCCAACCTGAGTTCAATTCGGACGTGTTACCGTCCCGCGTCGCTCGCAAGGCCGGATGAATGGCGGCAGCAGATACCGCCATCCGGATTCCTTACACTGCGAGCTTGCCGTCGAGATAGAGCTGCAGCGTCTCCCGCGTGCCCTTTTCCCACAGGGTTTTGAGAGCATGGGCGAAACGCTTGCGGAAAAGTTCGGATTTCGCCACTTCGCCGAAAATATCGTCGAAGACGAGGAAGGCTGACGGATCGTCCTTGGCTTTCACCGCCGCCGCATGCAGGCGCTCTGCGCTCGCGTCGTTGAAGACGATATCCTGGCCGCTGTCGGTCTTGCCGGCGAAATAGCGGCACCAGAGTGCTGAAACCAGCGCCAGGCCAACGACGTCCCTGCCCTGACGCAGATTGTCGAGCGTCGACGGCAGGATGAATTTCGGCTGGCGGTTGGAGCCGTCTTGCGCCAGTCGCGGAATGGTATCGGCGATCTTCGGATTGAGCAGGCGATGTTCGATCAGGGCGAAATAATCGGTCAGCGACGTGTTCGGCACCGGCGGCACGATCGGGATGATCTCGTCCTTCTCGAGCTTGGCGAGGAAGGCGCGGATCAGCGGGTCTTCCATGGAATCATGAACGAAATGAATGTCCATCAACGCCGCCGGATAGGCGATCGCGGCATGCCCGCCGTTGAGGATGCGGATCTTCATGTGCTCGTAGGGCGTGACATCGGGGACGAAGGTGACGCCGACCTTTTCCAGCGCCGGCCGGCCGGCCGTGAACTTATCCTCGAGCACCCATTGCTTGAATTCCTCGCAATAGACCGGCCAACTGTCCTCGATCTGGAAATTGTCCCGGAGGAAATCGACCTCGCGCTGGCTGGTCGCCGGCGTGATGCGGTCGACCATGCCGTTCGGGAAGGCGACATTCGTCCGAATCCAATCGGCAAAGGCAGGGTCCGAAAGTGCGGCCGTACCGACGACGGCATTGGCGGTAACGACGCCATTATGGGGAATGTTGTCGCAGGACATGACGGTGAAGGGACCGATGCCCTTGTCCTTGCGCGCTTTCAGGCCGGCGACGATCAGCCCGAACACTGTCTTCGGCGCGTTGGGATTTTGTCCGTCGGCGGCGATCGCCGGATGGGTCGGATTGAAGGTGCCCGACGCGTCGATGAAGTAGCCGCCTTCGGTGATCGTCATCGAGACGATGCGGATCTCGGGATCGGCAAGCTTGGCGATGATCGCAGCGGCATCGCCGACCGGCAGGATATCGATCATCGGTGCGGTGACGCGCGCCGCCGTCTTGTTGTTGTCCTGTTCGACCACCGTTGTGAGGAAATCCTGCGCCGCAAGCTTTTCGCGCATGGCCGCGTCGGAGGGAAGCACGCCAGCGCCGACGATTGCCCAGTCGTGATCCGTGCCGGCGTTGAAGAGATCGTCGAGATAGATCGCCTGGTGGGCACGGTGGAAATTGCCGACGCCGAAGTGCACGATGCCGGCTTTCAGCGATGCCCTGTCATATCCAGGGATGGCAGCAGTGCGCGCCACATCCGAAAGTGTTGCCAGCGATAATTTGCACGTCATGTTTCAGTCCTCTTGAAGGTCTTCCGGAAACGGCCGGGCGCCATCGTCCGGCTCACATGCCTGCCCCCAGCCCGGCAGCCTGCTTCAGATGGCAAGGCCGCCCTCGTTGAATTTGTGAATGCGCGAACGGTCCGGTGTCAGATAGACCGTGTCTCCCGCTTTCGCCGCGAAATCGCCGCTGCCGCGCGCCGTCAACATGCCGATGTCCTCGGCATCGATATGCAGGAAGGTGTCGGAACCGAGATGTTCGGCGACCACGACCCTGCCCTTCCAGTCGCCGCTCTCCATCGACAACAGCATATGTTCGGGACGAATGCCGATCGTATGGGCGCCGAGCTGAACCGCATGTTGGCCTGTGATGAAGTTCATCTTGGGCGATCCGATGAAGCCGGCGACGAAAAGGTTGCGGGGGCGGCTGTAGAGTTCGAGCGGCGAGCCGACCTGCTCGATATTGCCCCTATTCAAGACGACGATCTTGTCGGCCATGGTCATCGCCTCGACCTGGTCGTGGGTGACATAGACCATCGTCGTCTTCAGCTGCTGATGCAACTCGCTGATTTCGAGGCGCATGTTGACGCGCAGCGCCGCATCGAGGTTCGACAGCGGTTCATCGAACAGGAAGGCCGAAGGCTGGCGCACGATGGCGCGTCCGATCGCGACGCGCTGGCGCTGGCCGCCCGAAAGCTGGCGCGGCTTGCGCTCGAGATAGTCGGTGAGGTTGAGCACCCGGGCGGCATCGCTCACCTTGCGGTCGATCTCCGCCTTGTCGATGCCGGCCATCTTGAGCGGAAAGGCGATATTGTTGCGCACGCTCATATGCGGATAAAGGGCATAGGACTGGAACACCATGGCAAGGCCACGCTCCGAGGGCGCCTTTTCTGTGGCGTCCCGGCCGTCGATGACGATCTTGCCGCCGGAGACGTCCTCAAGCCCGGCGATCAGCCTGAGCAGCGTGGACTTGCCGCAGCCCGACGGGCCGACGAAGACGACGAACTCGCCGTCCTTGATGTCGAGATCGATCGACGGGATGACCTTGGCTTCGCCGAAGACCTTGGAAACCTTCTGAAGGGTAATGCTGCCCATGTTTCTCTCCCTTTTATGTTATTTCACAGCGCCGAAGGTCAGGCCGCGGACGAGTTGTTTCTGGCTGAACCAGCCAAGGATCAGGATCGGCGCAATCGCCATCGTCGATGCCGCCGAAAGCTTGGCGTAGAACAGGCCCTCGGGGCTAGAATAGGAGGCGATGAAGGCTGTCAGCGGCGCCGCCTTCGAGGCAGTGAGGTTGAGCGTCCAGAACGCCTCGTTCCAGGCAAGGATGATGTTCAAAAGCAGCGTCGAGGCAATGCCGGGCACGGCCATCGGCGTCAGCACGTAGACGATCTCCTTCATCAGCGAGGCTCCGTCCATGCGGGCCGCTTCGAGGATCTCGCCGGGGATTTCCTTGAAGTAGGTATAGAGCATCCAGACGATGATCGGCAGGTTGATCAGCGTCAGTACGACCACCAGGCCGGTGCGCGTGTCGAGCAGACCCGAATTGCGGAACATCAGATAGATCGGGATCAGTGCGCCCACGGGTGGCATCATCTTGGTCGACAGCATCCACATCAGCACGTCCTTGGTCCGCTTGGTCGGCGAAAACGCCATCGCCCAGGCGGCCGGAATGGCAATGATCAGACCGATCAGCGTCGAGCCGAAGGAGATGATCACCGAGTTCATGAAGTGGCTGAGATAGTTCGACCGGCTCTGCACCTCGGCGTAGTTTTCCGTCGTCCAGTGGAAGAACAGGAACTGCGGCGGCGAGGCGATGGCGTCGGCTTCCGACTTGAAGCTGGTCAGGAACGTCCAGAGAATCGGGAAGAAGATCAGGATGCCGAGCGTCCAGGCGATCGCGGTGACGATGAGCTTGTGCTTCGTTGTAACTTTTCTGGCCATCTCAAGCCTCCAGATTCTTGCCGACGAGGCGCACGAGGAAGATCGCAACGATATTGGCGAGGATAACAGCCACGATACCGCCGGCCGATGCCCCGCCGATATCGAACTGCAGCAGCGCCTGGGCATAGACGAGATAGGTGAGGTTGGTGCTGTCGGTGCCCGGTCCGCCGTTGGTGGTGACGAGGATTTCGGCAAAGACCGAAAGCAGGAAGATCGTCTGGATCAGGATCACCACGGTGATGGCACGCGCCATGTGCGGCAGGATAATGTAGATGAACTTCGAGATCGGCCCGGCGCCGTCCATTTCGGAGGCTTCCTTCTGCTCCTCGTCGAGCGACTGCAGCGCGGTCAGCATGATGAGGGTGGCAAAGGGCAGCCACTGCCAGGCGACGATCAGAATGACGGAAAACAGCGGTGCATTCGCCAGCCAATCGATCGGTTGCAGGCCGATCGCCTTGGCAAGATGGGCAAACAGGCCGTTGACCGGGTTCATGAACATGTTCTTCCAGACGAGTGCTGCCACCGTCGGCATGACGAAGAACGGCGCAATCACCAGGATGCGCACGATGCCCTGACCGTACATCGGTTGGTCGAGCAGCAGCGCAAAGGCGATGCCGCCGATGACGGTGATCAGCAACACGCCGGCGACAAGCAGCAAAGTATTGATCAGCGCCGCAACAAAGGCCGGGTCGGACAGGAAGTATTCGTAGTTTAGAAAGCCGACGAAGCTCTCCATGCCGGGGCTGAGCAGATTGTAGTTCAGCATCGAGAAATAGATCGTCATCACAAGCGGGACGATCATCCATGCAAACAGCAGCAGCACGGAGGGCGCAATCATCAGGCGCGCGGCGGAGCGGGTATGTAAGGTTGCCATGGCAATCACCGATCTGGTGTGAAGCGGGGAGCGGCCGCGGGGCAGCTTTCTCTGAAAAAATGGCCGCCGATGCAGTTCGGGCAATCGGCGGCCCAGATGGGCGGAATGTCAAGTATCCCGCCACTTACTCAGGAGGTTTTATTTTATGTAGCCGGCCTTGGTCATTTCGCGGGTTGCCAGCTGCTGGGCGCTCTTCAGGGCCTGGTCGACCGAAAGCTGGCCGGCAAGGGCTGCCGAGAACTGCTGGCCCACTGCCGTGCCGATGCCCTGGAATTCCGGGATCGCCACGAACTGGACGCCGACATAAGGAACCGGCTTGACGGTCGGCTTGGTCGGATCGGCCGACTCGATCGAGTCGAGCGTCATCTTGGCGAACGAAGCCGCCTTCTGGTAGTCCGCATTCGCATAGAGCGATTTGCGAGTTCCCGGAGGTGCGTTCAGCCAACCTTCCTTCTCGGCGACGAGGTTGCTGTATTCCTTGCTCGTTGCCCAGGCGACGAACTTCTCAGCAGCTTCGGCCTTCTGGGTACCTGCCGGGATGGCGAGGCTCCAGGCCCAGAGCCAGTTGCCGCGCTTGCCGAGACCCTTGTCCGGGGCGAGCGCGAAGCCGACCTTGTCGGCGACCTGCGACTGCTTCGGATCGGCGACGAAGGAAGCGGCAACCGTTGCGTCGATCCACATGCCGCACTTGCCGGTCTGGAAGAGCGCCAGGTTCTCGTTGAAGCCGTTGGAGGAGGCGCCCGGAGGGCCTGCATCCTTCATCAGCTTGACGTAGAAGTCGAGCGTGTCCTTCCACTCCGGCTGATCGAACTGCGGCTTCCACTTCTCGTCGAACCAGCGTGCGCCGAAGGAATTGGACATGGCCGTCAGGAAGGCCATGTTCTCACCCCAGCCGGCCTTGCCGCGAAGGCAGATGCCGTAGATTTCCTTGTCCTTATTGGTGATCTTGCGGGCAGCGTCCGCTACGAAGTCCCAGGTCGGCGCGTCGGGCATCTTCAGGCCGGCAGCTTCGAACAAGTCCTTGCGATACATGACCATCGAGCTTTCGCCATAG
This sequence comes from Rhizobium leguminosarum, assembly GCF_001652265.1. Lineage (GTDB taxonomy): Bacteria > Pseudomonadota > Alphaproteobacteria > Rhizobiales > Rhizobiaceae > Rhizobium > Rhizobium leguminosarum_D. Next base: position 36,530 of record NZ_LWBS01000417.1, on the reverse strand, counting down.
AACGGCGCAGCATAGAGCTTGCCGTCTACAGTCAGGCCGCTGCGGATTGCCGGCAGCAGGTCGTCGACGTCGTAGTTGGCGCCGAGATTGTCGAGCGGCAGCAACCAGTCCTGTTTTGCCCAGATCGGAACTTCATAGGTGCCGATCGTCAGAACGTCGTACTGGCCGCCCTTGGTCGCGATGTCGGTCGTGACCTTCTGGCGCAGCACGTTTTCTTCGAGGGTTACCCATTCAAGGTCGATGCCGGGATTCTTCGCCTTGAAATCATCCGTCAGCTTCTGCATCCGGATCATGTCGCCGTTGTTCACGGTCGCGATTGTCAGCGTCTCGGCCGAAGCCATGCCGGCAAACGCCAGTGCTGAGCAGGCGCCCAGCAGAAAAGTTCTCAATGTCATAATCTTCCTCCCAGAAGATGGGGTGTGAGCATTCGCTTCGCTCATGGGCAATTACTCAACAAACGACAAAGAATGTCAATCGGCAATCGTTGCTGCAACGCCGAAGGCAGTAGTCATTCCGTTGATTTAATTAGAATATTTTTTGCTCAGCTCTTGAGCAAAAACTCGGCCGTCTCTTCGTCGGTGATCAGAGCATTGATTTGATGACCGACAACGGCGGCCCTGATCGCCTTGAACTTGCGCTTGCCCTTGGCCAGCCCAATGACCATCGACGCATCGCGGGACGGGATCGGGGCAGACGCGACGCGCTCGTTGATCGGGTTGTCGATCAACTTGCCGTCGACATCGAAGATCCAGCCGCAGATCTCGCCGACGGCACCCCCGCGCATCAGCTCCATCATCTCGTCCTTCTCGAGAAAACCGTCGACGCAGAGCGGCCCATCGATGCCGAGCTCGCCGATGCCGACGAAGGTGACATCGGCTTGCGCGCTCATATTAAGCGTCGAGCGCACCAGCTGTTGGCCATGCAGCAGCTCCCGCTCCTCCGCCGAGGTGACGAGCACCGGCAACGGCATCGGATAGTGCCGCGCCTTCACGGCATCGGCCATGCTGAAGATGACGTTGTAATAGGCGGCCGATCCGTCCGGGGCAATATTGCCGGTCAGCGAAACGATGCGGTGATTGGGACATTCGATCGCCGGAAGCTGGTCGACGGCCGCCTTCAGCGTGCGGCCGGTACCGATGGCGAGTACGATCGGCTCCGGCCGTTTCAGCCACCGCTCGATCTCGGCCGCGGCCGCCTCGGCAATACCGACCGTCGTCGACGACGACGCGGGATCGCTCGGCACCACCTCCACATGTTTCAGCCCGAATTTCCGACGCAGCTGATTTCCGAGTTCCAGGCAGGCGGCGATCGGATGATCGAGCCGCACCTTGATCAGGCGCTCGGCGACCGCCAGCGACACCAGCCGCTGCGCCGATTGTCGTGAAATGCCCATCGCCGCGGCGATTTCATCCTGCGTGCGCCCGGCGACGTAATAGAGCCAGCCGGCACGCGCCGCATCGTCCAGCCGTGCGGGGGTCTCGGATCTTTTTACCATCTAATGCCTATCGCGCAAAGTGAGCCGGCGGGCCGGCGCCGAACATGATTTGAGTCTGTATCGCGCCAGATCAAAACAAAATTCCGGCAAATGTCGAGCCTATTGCAAAGAGCCTCGCCAAATAACTGCCGTCACTCAAGCAAACTCCGTTTAGGCAAACCATTGCACGACGAGATAGATCGCCGCCTTCACGAGACCGTAAATCACCCCGCCGGCGACGACGAGCGACACGGCCGTCATCACGAAGCCGATGAGCGCGAAGAGACCGTCACGGCCCAATATGCCGAAAGCGAAGACCGAGATCGTGATCGCCGGCAGGATGTTGCCGAGCGGGACCGGCAGCAGCAGCACGATCGCCAGCAGCAGGCATGCGGCCCCGGCGAGATATTCCGCCGGCGGTTCGGCGAAGATCGCAAGCCGTGGTTTCAGCATGCGTTCGGCCCAGGCGAGCCAGCGGTGGATGCGGCCGACAATGGCCTCGAAATCCTCCCGGCGCATTGAACGGTTGGCAATCACCTTCGGTAGCCAGGGTTTCAGCCCAAAGGTCAGTTGCGCTGCCAGGAAGACCAATGGCGCCCCGAGCACGGCCGAGGTGCCCGGCGGAGTGGGAAAGGCGTTCGGAAGCGCGAAGATCAGCATCAACGCGCTGATCGCCCTGTCGCCCATCGTGTCGAACAGATCGCCGATCGAGATCCGTTCGCGGCTTTGATCGGCGGCCATTTGCCGCAAAATAGATGAGAGGCGGCGGCCTTTGGGACGTGGTCTTCGGATGGTACTGTTTTCTCTCGTATCGATGGGTCTGGCAGTTGATGAAAGTGTAGGGCCGGATTCTGGCGATGCAATATGCCAATTGAATGACTATCGGGGTTAGAAATTGCGGCTGCGATCGGAGCCCATGGGCTTGGGCTCACCAGACTTCTCCAACGTCTTGCCATGACGGATGGAAGACGGAAACCCGTCCCGCCTATCTGATCCCCCACCGGTGGGAGAGACGTCCGGCAGAACAGAGGAGGCGCCACACGGCACGACCCTAAACCCGGCGACACCGCCGCCGAATGAGCGCTTGAAAATCCCCCGCCAACAATGCAAGCAGACGCGGGAGACCAGAGAAACGGCAGAGTGGCAATGATCATTTCATTCGACATCGGCGGCACCGCCATCAAGGGCGGCATCGCTCGTTCCGAGACAGACATCGTTCCCCTCGGCCGCCGCCCGACGCCCAGGGATGATTTTGCCGCTTTCGTCGAGACCCTGCGCGACATCATCGCCGAAACCGGCGAACAACCGAACGGCATCGCCCTCTCCATCGCCGGCGTCGTCGATCCCGATACGCAGCGCCTGATCTGCGCCAACATTCCCTGCATCCACGAACGCACGCTTGGCGCCGATCTCGAAGCCGAACTCGGCCTGCCGGTGCTGATCGCCAATGATGCCGACTGTTTCGCGATGGCCGAAGCCGGTCTCGGCGCCGGCCGCGGCCACCGCATCGTCTTCGGCGCCATCCTCGGCACCGGCGTCGGCGGCGGCCTGGTTGCCGACGGGCGCCTCGTCAATGAGGCCGGCGGCTTTGCCGGCGAATGGGGTCACGGGCCGATCATCGCATCCGCGGCCGGCAACCCGCCCGTCGCCATTCCCGCTTATGCCTGCGGCTGCGGCCAGAGGGGCTGCGTCGACACCGTCGGCGGCGCCCGCGGCCTGGAGCGCCTGCACAAGACGCTGCACGATCTCGACCTTGCCAGCGAGGAGATCATCGCTCAGTGGCGCCATGGAGAGGAGAAGGCGACACGGACGATCGACGTCTATGTCGATCTCGTCGCCTCGCCCTTGGCGCTGACGATCAACATCACCGGCGCGACCATCGTGCCGGTCGGCGGTGGGCTTTCCAATGCCGAGCCGCTGCTTGCCGAGCTCGACCACGCGGTGCGCGCCCGCATCCTGCGTAAGTTCGATCGCCCGCTGGTGGTGCGCAGCGAATGCCGCATCGAACCCGGTCTGATCGGCGCGGCACTGCTGGGACTGAAGGCCGAGGCGGCCTGAAGCAATTCCACGAAAAGTGCGAAGCGATCTTCCGTCCGAATTGCGATTCCTTAAAGCACCGGCCACATCCGCACGATCGCTGCGAACCGATCCCAGTCCTTGCGCGCCAAAGGCGTCCAGGCAGCCTCGGCGATTGCCGGCAGACGCGGAAAAACCAGCCGGTTGAAATAGGCGCGCGAGACGAAGTTCTCTGTCCAGATGCAGGCCTGGATGCCGCGCATCTTCCCTTGCAGCGCCTCCGGCAGCTCGCCCTCGGCCTCGTAAGCATAAGTGTGTTCCGGCGGTGCGTGGCCCGCCCAGCTGGCGCCCGGCTCGGCCCAGGCCTCCGCCTGCGCCATGTCGAGATAATAGGCTTGCCCCGGTGTCATCACCACGTCGTAACCTTCTTGCGCGAGCTCGATGCCGACGGCGGGCTTTTCCCAGGCCATCAGCAGCGTGCCGTCGCGATCGACGCCGCCGCCATGCGAGACCTCGTTCCAACCGGCGAGCTTCTTGCCGCGCTCCGACAGCATGGCTTTGATACGTTTCAGGAAATAGGACTGCAGCTCGGCAGTGCCGGCAAGTTTCTCCCGCTCCATCAGCACCTTGCAGAGCGGCGAGGAAAGCCAGGAGCCATGCGCCACCTCGTCGCCGCCGATATGAAGATATTCGCCGGGAAACAGCGTCACCATCTCGTCGAACACCTTGCCGAGAAATTCATAGGTGAATTCCACCGCCGGATTGAGGGCGTTGTTCGGATAACCCTGCACCGAGCGGTAACTATCAGGCGCCTCCTGCCCGTCGACGAGTTCGGGCAACGAGAACAGCGTCGCCATGCTGTGGCCCGGAATATCGATTTCCGGCACCACTTCGATATGCAGCGAGGCTGCATGCGCAACAATCCGCCTGGCGTCCTCCTGCGTGTAGTGGCCGGAGCGCGTTTGCGCCCCGTCGCCGAGCTGCGGCACGAGCACTTCATCCGGCCCGTGCCGCGCGCCGATCTCCGTCAGCGCCGGATAGGCCTTGATCTCAAGCCGCCACGCTTCGTCGTCGGTCAGATGCCAGTGGAATATGTTAAGCTTGTTCCAGGCGAGAATATCCATCAGCCGCACCACGTCTGCCACCGGATAGAACTGCCTGGACACATCGAGATGGCAGCCGCGCCAGTCATAACGCGGCTGGTCGGCGATTGTGCCGAAATTGGGGAATTTGAATCGCTCGAGATCGCCGCGGGCGCCATGCAGCAATTGCGCCAGGCTGATCAGCCCGTAATGCCGCCCGGCCGCATCCGCACTCGAAAGCACGATCTCATGCGCCGTAAAACGCAATTCGTAAGCAAAGGCGGCGATCGACGATTCGGTGACGAAACGAATGACCCGCCCGCCTTCGACGGCACTGAGCGAAAACGGCATATTGTCGGCCGGATAGAGCCGCTGGTAAAGCTCCAGAACCAGCGAGAGCGCCTTGGCCGCATCGGGCCGCGTCCGCTCGGCCGGATAAAGGACGACCGGCAGCTCTCCCGCCTTCAGCCCGAGCGCCAGCGGCCAGGGCAGCAGCGAATAAGGTTCCTCGGCCCGGCCCGGCGGCAGAAGCGGCGGCGCCACGCCACCATCCCGGCCTTCGAGCATGAGATCGCCGAAACCAACAGGAACGTGGCGTCCGTCGCCAAGTGTCAGATAGGCCGATTTGACGCCTGATGTCATATGTTTCGGCGCCCTGGTCAGCCCCTCGACGGTGAACCGCCAGCGCCCGCCGGGCGGCACGCTCAGGTCTTCGGGCGGCAGGAATTCGTGGAAATGCGCGACCCGCCGCTTGAGGCTGCCGCCGTCGCAGACATGTTTGTCGGCAATCCGCGTCTCTGAGGTGTAGGCGAGCGAGAAGCCGGACAGCGGCTCGGTCGAAAGATTGAAAAGGGTGAAGGTGAGGCGCCCGAAACTGCCCTCGATCGGGCTCCAGCTTGCTTCCAGATGGTAATCGGCCATGGTCGTGCCCTGCCTCGTCGCTGAGTGGCCGGGATCGCGGTTGGTCTTCCGGCATGCTTTTGCAGCTTAGCTTTTTCGAGGCGGCAATGGAATCGGCGCCCGGGTCCGAGGCGGAGCGGACAGCGATGAGCCGTTCAAAGGCTGCCTGCCGAGCCGGGGCTAAGCAGCAGCGTGCTTTGACGGAGAGCTGACCCTGCAAGAAAACGGCGCGGCTTTCGCCGCGCCGTCCTCACTCTGCTGCCAACGCCGGCGGATGTCTGTCATCCGCCTCTTCCTGGATGGCGTCGGCATGCTCGTCCGGCTCGTCCTTTGCCTTCGGCTCCCGGCCGAAGAAAAGGGCGTAACCGGCGGGCAGAACCAGAATGGTGAGCACGGTCGCAACCAGGATGCCGCCCATCATCGCGTAGGCGAGCGGACCCCAGAAGACACCGCGCGAGATCGGGATAAGCGCCAGCACGGCGGTCAGCGCCGTCAGCATAATCGGTCGGAAACGTCGCACGGCGGCACCGACGATAGCCTCCTGCCGGTGCATGCCGGCCCTGATATCCTGATCGATCTGATCGACCAGGATGATCGAGTTGCGCATGATAATCCCGAGCAGGGCGATGACGCCGAGGATCGCCACGAAACCGAAAGGAGCGCCGCTGATCAGCAATGCGGCGGCCGCACCGATGATTCCGAGCGGTCCGGTGGCGAGCACCAGCATCGCTTTGCCGAAATGCTGCAGCTGCACCATTAGCAGTACGATGATGACGGCAAGCATGATCGGTGCCTTGGCGGCGATCGACATCTGGCTTTCCGCCGCATCCTCGGCGCCGCCCTGGATTTCGACATTGTAGTCGGCAGGCACGCTGTCGCGCAGGTCCTTCATGTCGGCATACATCTTCATCACGACGTCGTTCGGCTGCACATCGTCAGGCAGCGTGGCGCGCACGGTGATCGTCGGCAGGCGGTCGCGCCGCCACTCGATGCCCTGCTCCATGACGGGCACGACCTTGGCGACCTGAGAGACCGGCACGAAGCCGCCAAAATCCGTCGGGACGTAGACCGAGTTGACCGCCGACAGCAGCGAGCGGCTGGCATCCGGCTCGCGGGCGACGATCGAGACCGTCTCCTCGCCGTCGCGGAAATCGTCGAGCGCAGCCCCTGACATGGCGGTCTGCAGCATCTGGCGTACACGCTGCGAGGTGACGCCGAGTGCCCGGGCGCGATCCTGGTCGATCACCAGCTTCATCTCCGGCACCTCTTCCAGCCAGTCGTCATGGATGGCGCCGAGCATCGGATTGGCCTGGAAGCGCGCCTTTACCTGATCGGCGATCTCCCTGACTTTCTGGCGGTCGGGTCCCATGACCCGCATCTGCACCGGCCAGCCGGTCGGCGGACCGAGAAAGAGGCGGTCGACCTTGCCGCGAATGTCGGGGAAGTCTTCCGCAAGCATCGTCCGCAGCTTGACGATCAGCCGCTCGCGTGCCGGCTCGTCATTGGCCATGACGAGCAGCTGGGCGAAGTTCGGATTGCGCAGTTGCTGGTCGAGCGGCAGGAAGAAACGCGGCGCGCCTTCGCCGATATAGGTGGCGATGAACCGCTTGTCGGGATCGTCCATCATCTTGGCTTCGAGCGCCTTTGCCTGCACCTCGACTTCCTTGATGCTGGTGCCCTCGGGCAGCCAGAGATCGACGAGAATTTCCGGCCGCGAGGATTGCGGGAAGAAATTCTGCGGAATGAACTGGAAGGCCCAAAGACTAGTGACGAAGGTGCCGAGCGTGAGCAGCAGCACGATGACCCGGTGGCGCACCGCCCAGCCGACCGTGCCGCGCAACCGACGGTAAAAGCCGGTGTCGAAGGCGTCGCGATGCTCGCCGGCGTGATGGCGCTGCTTGAGGATCATATAGCCGAGCCACGGCGTGAAGTAGACCGCGACGAACCACGAGGTGACAAGCGCGATGCCGACGACGTAGAACAGTGACCGCACATATTCGCCGGCCGTCGAGGCCGCGAAGCCGACGGGAATGAAGCCGGCGGTGGTGATCAGCGTGCCCGTCAGCATCGGGAAGGCGGTCGAGGAATAGGCGAAGCTTGCCGCTTCGATCTTGACGAGCCCTTCCTCCAGCTTTCGTTCCATCATTTCGACGACGATCATCGCATCGTCGACGAGCAGGCCGAGCGCGATGATCAGCGCGCCGAGCGAGATGCGCTGCAGGTCGATACCGAGTTCGTACATCAGCGCAAAGGTGGCGGCGAGTACCAGCGGAATGGCGATGGCGATGACGAGGCCCGATCGCCAGCCGATCGACACGAACGAGACGACCAGCACGATGATGAGAGCTTCGCCGAGCGCATGCATGAATTCGCTGACAGCATCCGTCACCACGTCGGGCTGGTTGGCGATCTGATCGACGGCAACGCCATAGGGCAGCGCCTCCTCGAAGCGCTGATAGGTCGCCTCCACGCCCTTGCCGACATCGGTCACGTTGAAGCCCTTGGCCATCACAACGCCGACCTGAACGCTGTCGTGGCCGTTGAAACGGTACTTGCGCTGGTAGGGATCTTCGAGCCCGGAACTGACGGTGGCGATATCGCCGAGGCGCGTCACCTGACCGCCGGCGCGAAGGCGCAGCTCGCGGATATCGGCGGCTTTCTTCACGTCGCCTTCGACCGATATGCGCACCGAGCGCAGGCCGGTATCGACCGAGCCGGCCGGATCGACATTGTTCTGGCCTTTGATGGCGTTCTGCAGATCGAGGATCGTCAGGCCGCGCTCGGCGAGCGCCTTCGACGAGACGTCGATATAAATCTTCTCAGGCTGGTCGCCGATGATGACGGCTTTCTCGACGCCCGGCGTCGTCAGCAGCATGTCGCGCGCCTGGATGGCGAATTTCTTCAGTTCCGGATAGGAATAGCCGTCGCCGCTGATCGAATGCAGCGTGATGAAGGTATCGCCGAACTCGTCGTTGAAATAGGGGCCGAGCAGGCCCTGCGGCAGCTCGTTGGAGATGTCGCCGACCTTCTTGCGCACCTGGTAGAAGGCATCCGCCACCTCTTGCGAATTCGTGTCGCCCTTGACCTGCAGGGTGATGATCGCACTGCCTGCCCGCGTATAGGACTTGACCCAGTCGATATGCGGCGTTTCCTGCAGCTTGCGCTCGATCTTGTTGACGACCTGATCTTCCATTTCCTGGATGGAAGCACCTGGCCAGATCGCCTGAACGACCATGACGCGGAAGGTGAATTCGGGGTCCTCGCGCTGGCCCATGCGCATCAGGCCGAGTACGCCGGTGATGATGATCAGCCCAAAGAGGAAGCGGGCGATGCTCGGATGCCCGATCGCCCAACGCGACAGATTGAAGGGCCGCTTTTCGGTGGTGGTGGCGTCCATGGTCTTGTTCCCTATCCTTTGGCGCGATCAGCGGACGGTCTGGTCCGTGGCGGCCAGGGCCGATTGCTGGTCCGGCACCTTCACCTTCAGGTTCTCGGTCATGAACTGCGTGCCGGCCGAAACGACGAGATCGCCGGTATCGAGGCCCTCGGTCACATGCACGCCGTCGCCGGTGAAATCGGCGACCTTGATGTCGCGGCCATGCACGGTCGCCGTGTCGCGGTCGACGGTCCAGACCATCTGCTTGCCGTCCTTCTCAGCCAGGGCACTGAGCGGGATCGAGACATAGCTGTTGCCATTGCTGACGTCGGCCTCGATCGTCGCCGTCATGCCGAGCAAGACGCGCGGATCGTTCGGCAGGCTCACCCGGACGGCGAAGGTGCGCGACTGCTGGTCGGCGCTGCCGGAAACTTCCCGCACCTTGCCGTCGAGCACCAGCCTGTCGTCGGCCCAGAAGCTTGCCTTGACTGTCTTGCCCGGTTTGAATTCGGCAATGTCGTTTTCCGGAACGGCGATCTGCACTTCCTTCTCGCCGTCGACGGCAACCGTGACGACGGCGGTGCCGGAACCGACGACCTGGCCGGTATCGGCATTAATCGCAGTGACGATGCCGTTCTGACCGGCCTTGAGCTCAGTATAGCTCACCTGGTTCTTCGCCTGGTCGAGCGCGGAAAGTGCGGCATCGCGCTGTGAGATCGCCTGGTCATGGCTGAGCGAAGCCTGTTCGACCTGCGACTTCGGGGCGACGCTCTTGTCGAAAAGCTGCTCGGCGCGTTTGTTGACGAGATCGGTGGTTTCGACGCCCCTTTCCGCCGAGGCGAGATTGGCTTCTGCCGTCCGGACCGCCAGCTGGTAGTCCGTGGCATCGACGCGGGCGAGAACGTCGCCCGGCGTCACCCGGTCGCCGATATCGACGAGGCGTTCGGTGATCTTGCCGGCGACACGAAACCCGAGGTTCATCTCCGTGCGCGCCTTGACCGAGCCCGAATAATCGAGCTTGCGCGTGTCGCCGGCCTTGGCGATCTCGACGACCTTCACCGGCCGAATGACTTCCTTGACCTCAGCCTTCTCTTCCGAGCAGGCGGAAACGCCGATGCCGATGGCGCCCACGAGCACGAGACTGGCGACGGATGGCATGCGATGGCTGAGGGTCTTGAGCGAAAACATCTTCCGCACTCCTGGATCGTTTAGGGGGTTCCGACGGCGGCCGCCGTCCATTATTTCTTCAGCGCCCTGATCACGTAGTCGATCAGTTCGTCGACGCTCGCGCGGTTCGTTTTGGCAAGACATTGCGCCACCATCTGCGGATGGCAGAGCGTGTTCGTCGCCGCGCCGAAGCAGCGCGAGGCAACGACCGGGTCCTGCTCGGCGAACTCGCCGGATGCAATGCCTTCGGCAATGATTTCGGCGATGAGATCATGAACGCGGTCGATATGTTTTTCGATGACATGCCAGTCGCGCTCAATCGCGACGATGATCATCTCGTGCACCTTAGTCTCGTCGAGCATCACATCCAGCGTCCACTGATACTGGGTCTCGACATAGCGGCGCAGCCTTTCGCTGGCGCTGGCCGGCTGATGGCGGACGTCGTAGGCGATCTGATAGCACATGGCGAGCATGCGCCCGCAGAGCGCTTGGTGGATCTCTACCTTGGAGGCGAAGAAACGATAAATATTGGCCGGCGACATGCCGAGATCGCGGGCAATATCGGCCACCGTCGTCTTGCTGTAGCCATAGTGACGGAACAGCCGCTCGGCCGCATCGAGAATGCGCGTGACATTCTCCTGCCGCGTGAGGTCGAGTGTATTTTCCGCGAGGTCGTTCATAAGTTTCGAGGCCTGATTTTACGACTGACGATTTTCGAATTTCGTCAATCGTAAAATATCAGACGTTACTTGTCAATATGCCGCGGCGCAGCACAAAGTGTCGCGGGACAAGCACGATCCGGCGGAAGCGACAATCAAGAAGAGCGATGAACGGTGAGAAGGCTGTACCGCGTCATGCCGACAGCCGATGACTTCGGGATAGGCGACCCGAGAATGCAGGCCACAAATGGAGAGTGCCGCGGCGAGAACCGCGCGGCACTTCGTCAATGGAATGACGTGTCAGACGATCTTGACGTCCAGTGTGATCGGAACCGATGCAAGCGCCTTGGAAACCGGGCAGCCGGCCTTTGCCTTGTTGGCGAGTTCGGTGAAGGTCGCCTCATCGGCACCGGGAATACGGCCGGAGAGCGAGAGATGGATGGCGGTAATGGCAAAGCCGCCCTCCACACTTTCGAGCGTTACCTTGGCAGAGGTTTCCATATGCTCGGCGGTAAAGCCGGCTTCACCGAGGATCAACGACAGCGCCATGGTGAAGCAGCCGGCATGGGCGGCACCGATCAGTTCTTCCGGGTTGGTGCCGGCAACGCCTTCGAAGCGGCTCGCAAAGCCGTAGGGATAATCCTTCAGGGCGCCGCTCTGCGTCGAGATCAGGCCTTTTCCGTCCTTGAGGCCACCGGTCCAATGAGCCGAAGCCGTGCGATTGATCTGCATGCCGTCCTCCTGTTTTCGATTGTGCTTTCAGAGCATGATGCCGAAAAGTGTGCGCGGTTTTTGGACACCATCGTGCTCCAACTGTTTCCAGAAAGCGGCAGGGGCCGCTCCATGCCTGCGGGAGATCAGATAGCCTTCCCGATGGGCAATATAATGCTCTATATCGAGAAGACGACAGGCTTGTAAAAATAGCGGGGTCTAAGCCCTTCAGACGGAATGCTGCAGCACGCTGAGGCCGCCGTCGATTGTCAGGCATGTGGCATTGATGAACGGGCACTCGTCTGAGATCATGAACACGGCCGCCATGGCGATCTCCTCCGGCGTCGCGATACGCCCGCCGGGATGCAGTTTCATCGTCTCGGCCTTTGCCGCCTCCGGATCGGGAAAGCTGTTCCAGTAATCGATCACCTTCTGCGTCGAGACATAACCCGGCGCCAGCGCGTTGACGCGGATATTGCGGGCGGCATATTCGAGCCCTAAGGATTTCGTCATTCCAAGCAGGGCGTGTTTTGCGAGCGGGTAGGGAAATGTGTGCGGGATGATGGTGAAAGCGTGCGTCGAGGCGATGTTGAGGATGACACCGCCACCCTGCTCGATCAGGCCTGGCAGCACCGCCTTGCAGCAATTCCATGCGCCCTTGAGATTGATGTCGAAGCAGCGGTTCCAGTCCTCGTCCGTCGTCTCGAGCGGTTCGGCGAAGACATTGACCCCGGCATTGTTAACGAGCGCGTTCAGCTGTCCGATCTCTTCATTCGCCCGAGCGACCAAGGTCGTGATCGTCCCCGCATCGGTGATATCGGCCGGCAGATAACCAAGCCGGCCGCCACTGCTCTGGAGCTCTTTTGCCGCCTGCACCAGCAGCGCCGCGTCGCGATCGACGAGAAAGACGGCAGCATCCTCCCGCATGAAAGCCTTTGCGATCGCAAGACCGATACCCTGCGCAGCACCGGTGATCAGGATGTTCTTCCCCTGCAGACGGCTGCCCATATTATCACCCCTTCGGTTGAACCGGCAGCGCCGACATCAGGATCGTCACCGTGCCGGCGAGCGCCTCCCCCGGTGCAAGCGGCGTGAGCCCACCGAAATCAGGAAGGTGGTGGCCGTTTGGCAGGTGGCTCATCGGCTCGAGGCAGAAGAAGTCGCTCCGGTTGACCGGCATATACAGCATAAAGCGATCGAGCGCACCGTCGGCTTCGAGCGCCGCCTGAATTCCAAGTTCCGGCCAGGCGATTGCCGCCCGCCCGTTCCAGCCCTCGAAGGCATTGTTCATCCATCTCTGCGGCAAAAGCTTTTCCGATCTGAAATCGAAATAGTCCGGCACAGGGCCAGGCATCTCTGGCAGATGATCCGGCCGCTCGCTCCAATAGCGATCGGCCGCAATCGTCAGTCGCGTCTTTGGCGTCCGCGCGAAGAAGGGATGTTGACCGAGCCCGAAAGGTAGAGCCGCTTCGCCGCGGTTTTCCACGGAAAGCCTCAGCACCAGAGCATCGCCGGTGAGACGGATCTCCTGCCGGGCAAGATAGGCATAGGGTGAAACCCCGTCGGCACTGCGGGAAAAGGAGAACTGCGCATGCTCCGCGCTGGCATCTTCAAGCTGCCAGAAGCTGAGCCAGCCGTCGCCGTGGAGATAGAGCGGATCGGAAGCATTCGGTTGGAAGGCATAGTCGCGGCCGGCAAAGGACATAGCATTGCCTTCCACGCGATTGCCGAAAGGCACCATTGCGAAATTCGCCATCGCTCCATCCGACCCGCCGGCCGCCACGACAAAGGGTATGCCTCGATAGGTCGCGGCGGTGACGGCGGCACCCCGACGGCTGACCCAGACGGCGAAATCGCCGTGCCTCAGTTCGATGTCATCGCCGGCTTGTCCCTGGTTCATGTGCGCCGTCCCGCAGCCGAAGACCTCAAATTGTCGAGCAGCACTGCGATCAGCAGGATCAGCCCGCGGACCACATACTGATAGAACGCCTGGATATTCAGGAGGTTCATCACGTTTTCGGCGATGCCCATGATCAGCACGCCGACGATGACGCCGCTTATCGCCGCCCGGCCCCCGGCCAGCGAAACGCCGCCGAGAACGCAGGCCGAAATCACCGAAAGCTCAAGCCCTGTCGCCGCATTCGGCTGTCCGGAGGTGATGCGCGAGGCAAGCAGGATGCCGGCAATGCCGCAGACGAGCCCCTGCAGCGCAAAAATCCAGATGCGCATATTGACGACGTTGACGCCGGCAAGCCGCGAGGCCTCCGGATTGCCGCCGATCGCCAGGGTGTTCTTGCCGAAGACGGTGCGGTTGAGCACGAAACCGAAGAGGATGAAAAGGATCAGCATGATCCAGATCGGCGTCGGCACGGTGAGAAAGCGCGACAAGGCAAGCTGGTAGAAATCGGGATCATTGATGCCGACGGCACGGCCATCAGACGCGATCAGCGCCAGCCCGCGCACGATCTGCATGGTCGCCAGCGTGGTGATCAGCGCGTTGATGCGAAAGCGCGCAATGACGATGCCGTTGACGAAGCCGACGACGGCGCCGCACAGCAGGGCGGCGAGTAGCCCGACAGGAATGGAGCCCGTCGCATTCGAGACCATCACCGCGATCATGCCGGAGAAGGCGACGATCGATCCGACCGAGAGGTCGAAATCGCGCGACGCCAGGCAGAACATCATCGTGCAGGCAACGATGCCGATCGTGACGACCGACTGCAGCAGCCCCAGCATGTTTCGCTCGGTCAGGAAGTTCGGAACGAAAAGCGAGACGATCACGAAGGCAGCAGCGAAGATCACCACCAGCCCCTGTTTGCCGAGAAGGATTTTTTTCAACGAATTCATCGTCCGTATTCCTGGTTCTAAAGGATGCCTGCGGCATTCTTGTCGGGCAGCGCTGCCGTCAGGATGCTGCGCTCATCGAAATCCGGACGGGCGACATTGGCCGCCACCCTGCCCTGGCACATCACCATGATGCGATCGGAAATGCCCATGACTTCGGGCAACTCGCTGGATATGACCACGATCGCCATGCCGCCGGCCGCAAGCTCGTAGAGGATTTCGTAGATTTCCGATTTAGCCCCGACATCGATGCCGCGCGTCGGCTCGTCGATGACCAGCACCTTGATACCCTGCTCGGACAACCAGCGGCCGAGAATGACCTTCTGCTGGTTGCCGCCCGAGAGATTGATGATGTCCTGCTTGCGCGACGGCGTCCGCACCCGAAGCTTGGCGATGAACCGATCGGCCAGCGCCGCCTCTTGTCTCGGGCTCAGAATGCCGAAAGGCGAAAAATGCCGGCGCGACGAGATCGCGATATTCTCTTCGATCGATCGCCCTTGGACGATGCCGTCGAACTTGCGGTCCTCGGGGCAAAGCACCATGCCGGCATTGATGGTCGCCTTCGGATTGTTCGGCGAAACGGCAACGCCGTCGATCGTCACCTGGCCCTGATGCCTGGCATCGGCGCCGTAAAGCAGCCGCGCCATCTCGCTGCGGCCGGCGCCGATCAGGCCGAAGAAACCGAGGATTTCGCCCTGGCGGACGGAAAAGCTGATCGGATGCCGCAGCCTCGACCCCGACAGGCCCTTGACCTCCAGCCGGACGTCGCCGAGCGGACGTTCGCGCCACCCCCAGACATTGCTGATCTCGCGTCCGACCATTTCCGAGATGATCTGCTCGCGCGTCGTTTCGGCGATCTGAGGATGGTGGGCGGCAAGCTTGCCGTCGCGCAGCACCGTCAGGCTGTCGCAAAGCCTGAAAATCTCGTCGAGACGATGCGAGACGTAGAGAATGACCGTTCCCTTCGCCTTCAGTGTATCGATGAGCGAAAACAGGATTTCGCTTTCACGCGACGAGAGCGAGGAGGTCGGCTCGTCCAATGCAATCACCCGTGCATCGAGCATCACGGCCTTTGCGATCTCGACCATCTGCCGCGCGCCGATCGAAAGCGAGGCGACTCTGGCCGACGGATCGATATCGATGCCGATCTCTTCGAGCTTCGACCGCACAGTCTCGATCAGCGCCTTCGAATGGATGACGCCGCCCTTGGCCGGAAAGCGTCCGAGCCAGAGATTTTCGGCGACGGTCAACTCCGGGACGAGTTGCAGTTCCTGATGGATGACGATGACGCCGGCATGGAAGGCGTCACGGACGGACGCATATTTCTGCTCCTCACCGTCGATGAGGATGTTGCCGCCATCGGCGGCCTGATCGCCTGACAGTACCCGGATCAGCGTCGATTTACCCGCGCCGTTTTCACCCATCAAGCCGTGGACGGCACCCTTCTCGACAGTGAAGGACACATTCGCCAGTGCCTGCACGCCGGGATAACCCTTGGAGATATTGCTGAATTCGAGGAAAGCCATCATCGCTCCGCCGAGGAAGACCCGGCGGCACGCTGAGCGGCCGCCGGACGATATCATCTTGGAAGGACGATCACTCGATGCCAAGATCCTTGCGGACCTTTTCGTAATCGCCGCGCAGCGCTAGGGAACCCGAGGTCAGCGTCAGCTTTGCCGGCTCCTTGTCGTTGGCGATCCAGTCGTACATGTTGAGCGCCGTCTCATAGCCGTGACGCTTCGGCGAGATGATGACGGTACCGAAGAAGCCCGTCGCTGCCGGCTTCTTGAATTCGTTGATCGCCGATTCCGCACCGCCGATGCCGACACCGATGACGTTGGCGGCCGGAATGCCGACCGACTCGGAGGCACGGACGGCGCCGAGGACGGCTTCGTCGTTGAGGCCGAAGGCGACCCAGTATTTCACGTCGGCATGTTTGTTGAGAACGGTGGTTGCCGCGTTGAGCGCGGCTTCCGTATCCGTCTTCGCCTGCGGCGCATCATAGATGTTTTCGGCCGGGAAGCCGGCGGACTTCAGCACCGAGATCGCACCTTCGATGCGGTCGACGGCGGTCGGCAACTGGTCGTAGGAGACCCGCACGGCACCGACATTCTTCATGTCCCAGCCGCGCCTCTTGATTTCGTCGACGATCGCCTGGCCGACGGTCTCGCCGATCTTGGTGGCCGAGATGCCCATATGCGGCACCTCTTCCAGCGGCTTGCCGTCGGCGCTGACGAGGCGGTCGTCGACCGTCATCAGCTTCAGCTGGTTGGCTTCGGCCTTGGCGACGATGCCGGGGCCGAGCTTGACGTCGGGCGTGCAGATGATGAAGCCCTGCGCACCCTGGGCGCCGAGATTGTCGATCGCCGACTGGACCTTCTCGCCGTCTTCGGCGCCGATCTTGACGACGGTGAAGCCTTTTTCCTTGGCGGCCTGGTCGGCGAATTTCCATTCGTCCTGGAACCACGGCTCCTCGGGCTGCTTGACGATGAACCCTATCTTGACGTCCGCGGAAAATGCCGAGCCGGCGGCCAGAATGGCGAAAGTGCCAGCCAGAATGGCTGCTTTGAACAAGCGCATGTCTCTCTCCCTAACTTTCAAAAACCGAGCAGCTGCCTCCCAGGCAACGTCCCCTGAATTATGATAAATCATCATACCAGTCAATTGCCAATGTATGATGATTGGAATAATAGGATTATTGACGAGGTGCCGGGAGGAAGCGTCGCAATGCGGATCGAATTCGGATAATCAGGTTCGGTTGCCTAGCACGCGAGACAGAGCGGAGAGGTGAGTTGGAAACAATCGAGCGACAGAGCGGGGCCGAAAGCCGCCGCATCGAGCGCCGCCCGCGCGTACGCCGCAACGTCACGGCGGCGATCGCTCAGGATATCTGTGCGGACCGCTATCCCGCGGGCTCGCCGCTGCCCCGCGAGAACGATCTCTGCGAACTCTACGGCGTCAGCCGCACGGTCATTCGCGAATCGCTGAAGGTGCTGGAATCCAAAGGCCTTGTCCGTGGCAAGCCGCGCATCGGAACCACCGTCTGCGACAAGGACGAATGGAATATCCTGGACGCTGACGTGCTTGAATGGATGGGTCCCTATATCAAGGATTTCGACCTGCTGGGCTGCATTCTGGAAGCCCGCCGCACTATCGAGCCGGCAGCCGCCGAATATGCCGCCGAGCGCGCCAGCGCCCAGGAGATCGCCGATCTCGACAATGCCTGGCGGCAGATGCGCGACAGCGCCCGCGACTCGGAAAGCTTCACCGATGCCGACGTCATGTTCCACACGGTGCTGCTCACCGCCAGCCACAATCAGGTCTTCCGCCGCCTGTCGAGCGCCATTCACGCGGCGCTGAAATATGCGCTGCATGCCTCCAATATCGGCGTCGAGAACCGCGAGGATGCGGTGCTCGTTCATGGGCAGCTGGTCGAGGCCCTGCGCATGCGCGACAAGGCTGGCGCCCGCGAATGCGCCAACCGCATGCTCGATCTTGCAGTGCGCGATCTTGCCGCCGCCGAAAAAGCGATCGGCAGAACGAAATGACCGACCACGACAAATCTGCGGACGCGCCGCCGATCGCAAACCTGGGAAGAGACTGAAAGAACAGCGATGAAGATCACCAAACTCACCACCTATATCGTTCCTCCGCGCTGGCTGTTTTTGAAGGTCGAGACCGATGAAGGCATCGTCGGCTGGGGCGAACCGGTCGTCGAAGGCCGCGCACTCACCGTGCAGGCCGCCGTCCATGAGCTGGAAGACTACCTGATCGGCAAGGACCCCTTCCTGATCGAGGACCACTGGACCGTGATGTATCGCGGCGGCTTCTATCGCGGCGGCGCCGTCCACATGAGTGCGATCTCAGGTATCGACCAGGCGTTGTGGGACATCAAAGGCAAGGCGCTCGGCCAGCCGATCCATTCCCTGCTCGGCGGCCAGCTCCGTGATCGCATCAAGGTCTATTCCTGGATCGGCGGCGATCGTCCCTCGGATGTCGCCAACAATGCCAAGGAAGTGGTTGCCCGCGGTTTCAAGGCGATCAAACTCAATGGCTGCGAGGAAATGCAGATCGTCGACACCAACGAAAAGGTGGAGAAAGCAGTCGAGACCATCGCCGCCATCCGTGAGGCAATCGGCCCGCATATCGGCATCGGCGTCGATTTCCACGGCCGCGTCCACAAGCCGATGGCGAAGGTTCTCGCCAAGGAGCTCGATCCCTACAAGCTGATGTTCATCGAAGAGCCGGTGCTTTCTGAAAACAAGGAAGCGCTGCGCGATATCGTCAATCATACCTCGACGCCGATCGCACTCGGCGAGCGGCTCTTTTCGCGCTGGGACTTCAAGCAGGTTCTGTCCGACGGCTATGTCGACATCATCCAGCCGGATCTCTCCCATGCCGGCGGCATCACCGAATGCCGCAAGATCGCGGCGATGGCCGAAGCCTATGACGTGGCGCTGGCGCCGCATTGCCCGCTGGGCCCGATCGCGCTCGCCGCCTGCCTGCAGGTCGATGCCGTCAGCTACAATGCCTTCATCCAGGAACAGAGCCTCGGCATTCACTACAACAAGGGCAACGACATCCTCGACTACATCTCCAACAAGGAGGTGTTCCACTATGCCGATGGTTTCGTCTCGATCCCGCAGGGTCCGGGTCTCGGCATCGAGGTCGACGAAGCCTATGTCATCGAGCGCGCCAAGGAAGGCCATCGTTGGCGCAACCCGATCTGGCGGCACGCCGACGGCAGCTTCGCCGAGTGGTGAGAGCGCATAACCCCGAAAATCGGAACCGATTTCGGAAAGGATTTTGCGCAATTCAAAGTGATAGGGTCGCGCAAGCGGCCCTTTTTCATTCCTCGTGTCGGATATCGCGTGTCTCGTCCGTCATAGTGGAAGCTCAAAGAGGAGATTTCAAAATGGCCAGAGCAATGGCAATCATCGTCGCCCGCATCATCTTCAGCTTCGTCTTCTTCATGGCGGCCGGCTTCAAGTTCGCCGATATCGGCGCGACGGCAGGCTATATCACCGCCGCAGGCTTTCCGATGGCGACATTCCTTGCCTGGGTCGCCGCCTTCTTCGAGATCGCACTGGCGCTCGCTTTCATATCCGGGGCCTTCTTCACCGAGGCCAGCCTGCTCGCAGGCATCTATGTGATCTTCCTCGCTTTCGCTTTCCACGGCCCATCCCATTGGCAGCAGAACCAGGCCGAGTTCGGCTTCTTCATCGATCACTTTACCTTCCTCGCCGGTCTGCTCTTTGCCGCCGTCCATGGACCGGAAAAATGGGCCTTGAAGCAAACGCTTCTAAGATGACCGCGACGACCCGCTCTCTTCCGGAACCAAGAGCCGTGCCGAACATTGGCTTAGAGCCTTTCCTGGTCAGATTGCAGCATTCTGCCGGAGCAGGTTTTCGTCAGGGCAGAGGCGATTGGCGAAGGCATACCTCTTGGTACGTCCGAGCCGATCGCCTTTGATCCTGGCGGAAAGATGCCCGGCCCACCGGTCGCCCTGCTTCGCCATGCGAAGCAAGAGGTGCGTCCGGCGATTCTAAAGGCTTGCAGATTTACCGGGCAAATCTGCGGGGGGTTGGCTGAAACGGGCCGGCTGATCGACCGGCCGGCTTGGCCGTAGAGCTTGGCTACGACGCGCGCCGGCCGGTCGACCATTCGACTCCGTTTGAGCCAACAGAATGCTCCAATCTGACCCGGAAAGGCTCTAGCGGCAAAACGGCAAGGAGAGCCCGCCCATGGAGCTGAAGAGAAAGATCGCATTGGTGACAGGCGCCGGTTCCGGCATCGGCAAAGCGGCCGCATTGCGGCTCGCCGCCGAGGGTGCAAGGGTCGCAGCATTGAGCCGCACCACCGACGAGGTCGAAAAAACTTGCGCCGAGATCAAGGCCGCCGGCGGCCAGTCGATCGCGTTGGCGGCAGATACCAGCAATGAAGCTCAAATGCGGGGCGCCGTCGCGCAACTGACCGACGCCTTCGGCGGCCTCGACATCGTTGTCGCCAATGCTGGGATTAACGGCGTCTGGGCGCCGATCGACGATCTGAGGCCGGAAGAATGGGACAAGACCATCGCCGTCAATCTGCGCGGCACCTATCTGACCCTGCATCTGACGGTTCCGCATCTGAAGCGGCGCGGCGGTTCGATCATCGTCGTCTCTTCGATCAACGGCACCCGCACCTTCACCACGCCGGGCGCCACCGCCTACACCGCAACCAAGGCGGGCCAGGTCGCCATGGTCCAGCAGCTCGCCCTCGAACTCGGCCGGCACGGCATCCGCGTCAATGCCGTCTGCCCGGGCGAGATCGACACCAATATCAGCGCCAATACCAATAGCCGCCATCGCGAAGAGACGGAGGTTCCGGTCATCTGGCTGCAGGGCGATATTCCGATCGGCGGCAAGGCAGGCAAGAGCGAGGATATCGCCGAAGCCATCCTCTTTCTCGCATCCGAGCGCGCCCGACACATCACCGGTACGCCGATCTGGATCGACGGCGGCCAGGGCCTGCTGCGATAGCCTTTGCAGTCAGGAACTCAGCCGTTCAGCCGGGCGCTGTCGAGAGTATACAGTTCCTGCGCGCGCTGCACGCCGCGCAACGCATAACGCCCGATGCAGGCGAGTGATGCGCGCTCCTCCTCCGGTATCGCTGCGGCGAAATCGGAGGACATCAAGACGTTGAGATCGACCGAGCGGCAGATCGATGCGATGCGGCTGACCTCGTTGACGGCAGGTCCGATGACGGTGAAGTCCAACCGGTCCTGGCTGCCGATATTGCCGTAGAAGACGTCGCCGATATGCAGGCCGATATAGACGTCGGTCGTCGCCCGGCCGTCGGTCGCACGCACGGCATTTAGCTTGGTGAGCTTTTCCCGCAGCAACGATTCGGCGCTCAGCGCCGCACGACATGTCTCCGCCGGCACCGCACCCTTAAAGATGGCGAGCACACCGTCGCCGATCAGCTTCAGCACGTTGCCGCCGGACTCGTGGATCGCCGTGATCACCGCCTCGCTATAGTCGTTAAGCAGCGGGATGATTTCCTCCGGCGGCACGCTGTCGGAGATCTTGGTGTAGTTCAGCAGGTCGGAAAACCAGAGTGCCGCGGAAATCCGCTCCGATTTGCCGCGGCTGATCTTGCCTTCCATCACCTGGCGCGCGGCGTCCTCGCCGAGATAGACCTCGGCGATGGTGCGGGCGATACGCCCGAGCGCGATGCATTTGATCGCCAGCCCCAACACCGGCACCAGCTTGCGCAGGACGGCGAGGTCGTGATCGGAAAAGCCCTCAGGATGTTTCGTCGCGAAATGAGAGAAGAAGCAATCCATCTCGCCGATCGTGCCGGCCTCGGAAAAACGATGCATCATCGCCACGAAATCCGTGTGACCGGCTTCAGCGATCGTATCGAGCATGGAGAAATCGATCGGATCGCCAAAGCCAAGACGCCGGCGTATCTCCCGCTCGTTGCGAGACCAAAGATGATAGAAGGCCGAACGCTGCCAGTTCGACGCCGCTTCGCCCGAGATCGTCGGACCATATTCGAATTCGGTCTCGACTTCCTCGACGCTGTCCCAGCGGAAGGCGCGGCCCTCATGCACCGGATGCAGCGTATCCATCAGCGCCAGACCACGGTCGAGCGGCAGGCCGGCATCGCGGCAAGCCGAGCAGAAACCGGTCATCAACTCGGCTTCTGAAGCGCCCTTCAGTCCCTGCTCCGTGATCCAGGCTGCAATCGTGCTGACGTCGCTGTAATCCATGCCGCTCACCTATACTCGCTTCAAAGCTGTAGCCCGAATTCGGCATCGAAGGAAGTCAATTGGCTCAATCGGCCGCGGGCATATTGTAGGGCGTGATGATTTCGACTGATGAAAGCGAGGGCGTAACCGCGCGCGGCAAGGCAGTCGCCCGGCTCATGATCGCCCGGAAGGCCGAACGCGCATCGGTTCTGAGATCATGATGCAGCACGAAGCCGATCCGACGCGCAGCAAGCAGGGCGCGATTATCCGCATCGAGATCATGGGCGACGAAGACGCGCACGGGACGTTTGGCCATGTCGAAGGCCGCCAGCACCGCCCGGTTGCCGCCACCGATCGAATAGACGGCGTTGATGGCGGGGTCGGCCGCAAGCGCTGCCGCGGCAAGCGTTCCCGTCGCAGCATCGGTGCCGTGGCCCTCGCTGATTTCGGTAATGCCGATGTCGGGATAACGGCCGCGAATGACGCGACGAAAGCCGATTTCGCGCTCCTCCTCGCCACGGAACCGCCCGCTCGACAGCGTTACCAGCACCTTGCCGCCATCACTCCCGAGGAATTCGCCGATCAGATAGGCAGCGGTCTCTCCCGCCGCCCGGTTGTCGGCGCCGGCATAGGCGATGCGTGCCGAATTCGGCAGGTCGGTCACCAACGTCACGACGGGAATGCCGGCCGCATCCACCCGCGCGACGGCGGCAGCCACCTCGGCAACGTCAGGCGCCTTGAGCACGATCCCGTGCGTGCCACGCAGCCGGATGCGATCGAGAAGATGCGCCAGCTCAGCCGGCTTCATCACCTCGGCAAAATGGAACCGGCAGCGGAAAACGCCCGGCAGGAAGGTCGCCATCTCCGCCTCGAAGCCGGCCCGCACCGCATCGCTGAAACGCTGCGGCGTCTCCATGACGATATCGATCGCCAGCATGCGGCCGCTGCCGATCGCCCCGGCGTGCTGCTTCTCCAGCTCCGCGATCGCCGCCTTCACCCGCATCTCGGTCTGCCGGCGCACACCCGGCCTGCCGTTCAGCACCCGGTCGACGGTCGCGGTGCTGAGCCCTGCCTGGAAGGCAATATCCTTGACGAGAAAGAGGTGTGCCATGCGACCGGCCTGATGGTTTTTTGATGGATTTCTGATCTATACCACCTGACATCGCGGCGTATAGTGCCTCCATTGGAAAGAGGGAGGAGCCCGCCATGAAAACCGACAACCAGCAGAAACTGCGCGCCGACCGCGTCTGGCTGAGCGAAGACGCCTGCGATCTCGATGAGTTTCGCGCCCTTGCGGAAAAGACGACGGCACTTGCCGATTACCCCTCGGCGTCTGCGGTCGAAAAAAACGTGCCGATCTATGACAGCCGCAAGGTGATGACGGCGGCCGCAACGCCAGAAGGCCGACGCGCCGTGTTGGCGGAAATCTGCGACGCCTTCGGCGAGGGTCCTGGTGTGGTCGTGTTCAAGCGCGCTTACGAAGACACCGGCATCATCGACCGCGCCAGCACGATCTTCGATGCGATCATCGAGGAACAGCACCGCACCTCGACCGGCGGCGGCGACCACTTCGCCAAGCCCGGTGCCAACGACCGTATCTGGAACTCGCTGGAAAAACATTGCCTCGCCGATCCGGCAAATTTCGCCGAATATTACGGCAACGCCATCATCGCCCTGGCAAGCGAAGCCTGGCTCGGCCCGAGCTACCAGATGACGGCGCAGGTCAACCGCGTCAATCCGGGCGGTTCGGCGCAGTCGGCACATCGCGACTATCATCTCGGCTTTCAGTCCTCAAAGGTGATCGAGCAGTTCCCGGCACATGTGCATCGGCTCTCGCCGGTGCTGACATTGCAGGGTGCGGTTGCCCATTGCGATATGCCGCTCGAAAGCGGCCCGACGCTCTTCCTGCCGCACAGCCAGACCTATGTGCCGGGCTATCTCGCGCTGAAGCGGCAGGAGTTCCGGGATTATTTCGAGACCAACCATGTCCAGCTACCGCTCGAAAAAGGCGACCTCGTCTTCTTCAATCCCGCCCTCTTTCATGCCGCCGGCACCAACCGCTCGGCCGACATCAAGCGTGTCGCCAACCTCCTGCAGGTCTCCTCCGCCTTCGGCCGGGCGATGGAAACCGTCAACCGCGAGAAGATGAGCGCCAGGCTGTTTCCCGCTTTGAAGACCTTGCAGGGCAGGCTCTCGCCTGACGAAATCGCCAATGCCGTCGCCGCCTGCGCCGAGGGCTACTCCTTCCCGACCAACCTCGACCGCGACCCGCCACTCGGCGGACTGGCGCCGAAAACACAAGCGCAACTGATGCATGAGGCGCTGAAAGAAGGCTGGAGCGATGCAGCCTTTACGGCAGCACTTGCCGAGCAGGCCAGCAAGAAGTTGAGCTGATCTGGAGGCAGGAGGCCCCCTCATCCGCCCTACGGGCACCTTCTCCCCGAGGGGAGAAGGGGAAATCGAGACGTTGCCGCGAATCTCTTCTCCCCAGCGGGGAGAAGGTGCCGGCAGGCGGATGAGGGGGCATCCGCACTGGCATAAAAGCCTTCCGTACCTGCGGGAGGCCATTCGTACGTCATCACAAAGGAGGAACCACATGAGCACAGACCACGGCCGCCTCGACGGCAAGATCGCCATCGTCACCGGCGGCACGCAAGGATTGGGCGCGACCATCGCCCGCCTCTTCGCCGAGCGAGGCGCGGAAGGCATCGTCATCTGCGGCCGCAACGAAGCCAAGGGCAAGGCGAAGGCGGCGGAGATTTCGGCTGCGACCGGCACCAGGATCGTCTACGTCAAAGCCGACCTCTGCAAGGTCGAGGATGCACAGCATGTCGTGCGCGCCTGCGACGAGACCTTCGGCCGTGTCGACGCCTTGGTCAATGCCGCCGCCGTCACCGATCGCGGCACCATCCTCGACACCAGCCCGGAGCTCTTCGACGCCATGTTCGCCGTCAATGTGCGTGCGCCGTTTTTCCTGATGCAGGAGGCGGTGAAAGTCATGCGCCGTGAAAAGATCGAGGGTACGATCGTCAATATCGGCTCGATGTCAGCCAAAGCCGGCCAGCCCTTCATCGCCGCCTATTGCGCCTCCAAGGGCGCGCTGGAAACGCTGACGAAGAACACCGCTTATGCGCTCCTGCGCAACCGCATCCGCGTCAATGGTCTGAACATCGGCTGGATGGCCTCCGAAGGTGAGGACCGCATTCAGCGCGAATATCACGATGCGCCGGCTGACTGGCTGGAGAAGGCGGCGGCAAGCCAGCCCTTCGGCCGCCTCGTCGATCCGCACGAGGTGGCGCGCGCCTGCGCTTACCTGTCGTCTTCCGAATCCGGCCTGATGACCGGCTCGGTCATCTGCTTCGACCAGTCGATCTGGGGTGCTTACGACGGCTCACCGCATCCGGTCGCGGCCCTCTGAAGCGACCGGAGCCCGGCATTTCCATCGCCGGGCTCTGGCACCTCCAGCGTTTTGCCGCTAGGAAAAGAACGGCAGCATTCAGGGAGGAAACTGGCATGGGCGACAATCCGATTTATGAGATCCGCGACGAACGCTTCGGTGCAATGGTCATCGGCAGCGCCGGCCTCGAGGAGCTTTATTCCGGCTGCCGCTGGACGGAAGGCCCGGTCTGGTTTTCCGACCTGAACTGCCTTCTCTGGAGCGATATCCCGAATGAACGCATGATGCGCTGGACACCGGACGGGACGGTCTCCGTCTTCCGCTCGCCCTCCAACTACGTCAACGGCAATACCCGCGACCGGCAGGGCCGGTTGGTCTCCTGCGAGCATGGCGGCCGCCGCGTCACCCGCACCGAGACGGACGGCACCATCACCGTTCTCGCCGACAGCTACCAGGGCAAGCGGCTGAACTCGCCGAACGACGTCGTCGTGCACTCCGACGGCGGGGTCTGGTTCACCGATCCGACTTACGGCATCCTGTCGGATTACGAGGGCCACAAGGCCGAGCCCGAGCAGCCCACGCGCAACGTCTATCGGATCGACCCGGCAAGCGGGGCGATCGACGCCGTCGTCGAGGATTTCATCCAGCCGAACGGCCTTGCCTTCTCGCCCGATGAGACGAAGCTTTATATTGCCGATTCCGGCTCCGCAAAACATGAAGTGCCGCGCCATATCCGCGTTTTCGACGTCATCGACGGCAGGGCGCTTGCCAACAGCCGCTATTTTTGCAGCCTCGATGTCGGCCATCCCGACGGTTTCCGTTTCGATGTCGCCGGCAATCTCTGGACGAGTGCCTCCGACGGCGTGCACTGCTTTTCGCCTGAGGGAGCGCTGCTCGGCAAGATCAGGGTGCCGCAGACGGTGTCCAACCTCACCTTCGGCGGCCCCAAGAAGAACCGGCTCTTCATCACCGCGACGCGTTCGGTCTATTCGATTTATATCAAGACGACCGGCGCACAATATCCATAGATCAGGCCTTCACCTTATCGGGGCGGCCGTGCAGCGGCTCGGCCCGATGCCAGTTCTCCAGGATGCGGCCATCGGTGTGTTTCTGCCGCGCCCAGCGGATGCCGTTCGAGATCACCTTGTGCACGGTCTTGTCGTGATAGATCGGGTAGGTCTCGTGGCCGGGACTGAAAAAGAAGATGCGGCCGCGGCCGCGCTGGAAGGTGCAGCCGCTGCGGAACACTTCGCCGCCGGAATACCAGGAAATGAACACCAGCTCGTCCGGCTGCGGAATATCGAAGGGCTCGCCATACATTTCCGAGGCATTGACCTCGAAATAGGGCGGCAGCCCCTCGGCGATCGGATGCGAGGGATTGACCACCCAGACGCGCTCCAGGTCTCCTTCCGGCGTCTCGCGCCAGGAAAGGTTGGCATTGGTGCCCATCAGCCGGCGGAAGAGCTTGGAATGATGGCCGGAATGCAGGACCAGCAGGCCCATGCCCTTCAGCACGCGCTGCTGCACGCGGTCGATCAGCCCGTCGCTGACCTCTTCATGCGCCATGTGCCCCCACCAGAGCAGCACGTCGGTATCATCGAGCACGCTGTCCGGCAGGCCTTCATCAGGATCATCGAGCGTGCCGCGACGAATTTCGAAATCGGGATGGGCAATGCCTGACGCGATCGCTCCGTCGATACGCTCGGGGTAGATCTCCTGAACCTCCTTGTGGAGCTGCTCGTGACGTCCCTCGTTCCAGATGGTGACCTTGATTGTCATGGCGTTCCTCGAAATTTGGGCCTCGATGTTTAGGCCTTGATGTGTCGGTGAAATTGTCAGGCGGTTGCCGGACGGATCACCCGGCCGGCGGAATCGAACAGATGGCAAGCGGCGGGATCGGCCGTCAGCGGCACGTGGTCGCCCGGCCGCACGGCGATATCGCCTTCGGCGCGCACGACGATCGGCTGCTGCTGCGAACCGACGGTCATGTAGGTCTCGACGCCGAGCCGCTCGACGATGACGACCTCGGCGGTGAAATGTCCCTGGCCCTCGGCTGCGATCTTCAGATGCTCCGGCCGGATGCCGAGCTTGGCCTCGCCCTGCGGCACTGCGTCGTCCGCATCGGCCAGATCGAGCGAAAGTCCTATCGGGCTGTCGAGATGCAGCTTGCTCGCCGACGGCCGCGTCGCGGTGACGGGAATGATGTTCATCTTCGGCGAGCCGATGAAGGTCGCGACGAATTCATTGTCCGGCTGATGGTAGAGCGACATCGGCGCGCCCTCCTGTGCCACGAGACCCTTGTTCAGCACGACGATCCGGTCGGCCATCGTCATCGCCTCGACCTGGTCGTGCGTGACATACACGACTGTCGCCTTCAACTCGCGGTGCAGGCGCTGCAGCTCGGCGCGCATCTGCACGCGCAGCGCCGAATCGAGGTTCGACAGCGGCTCGTCGAACAGGATCAGCGCCGGTTTCTTGATGATGGCGCGGCCGATCGCGACGCGCTGGCGCTGGCCGCCGGAAAGGGCCGCCGGTCGGCGGTCGAGGTAATCGGTGAGCTGCAGGATTTCGGCGACACCTTCCACTTGCCGGCGGATCTCCGCCTCCGGCACCTTCTTCAGGCTGAGCGAGAAGCCGATGTTTTCGGCAACGCTCATATGCGGATAAAGCGCATAGGACTGGAACACCATGGCGATGCCGCGCTTGTCGGGCGGCACGTCGTTGATGCGTTTGCCGTTAAGGATGAGGTCGCCCTCGTCGATGCCTTCGAGCCCGGCGATCATCCGCAGCAGCGTGGATTTGCCGCAGCCGGAGGGGCCGACGAAAACCGCGAATTCGCCGTCTTCCACGGTGATGTCGACGCCTTTGATGACCTCGAGCGCGCCGTAGAACTTGCGAACGTTTCTGAGATTGATCATCTGTTTCTCTTTCTTGATCTCAACCCTTCACGCCGCCCGAAAACGTCTGGACGAGGAAGCGCCGCGCAAAACCGAAGGCGACGACGGCAGGCAGCAGGTAGATGAATGCCAATGCGGTCAGCAGGCCGTAATCGATCTCGTTAATGCGCAGGAAGGCGCGAAAGAGACCGAGCGGCAGCGTCTGCAGCTCCGGCGACGACAGGAAGATCAGCGGCAGCAGGAAATCGCCCCAGGCCGACATGAAGGCAAACAGCCCGGCAGCGGCAAGCCCCGGCAGCGCCAGCGGGATCAACACCCGGCGGATGCGCTGTATCAGTGTTGCCCCATCCATCAGCGCCGCCTCCTCGTAGTCCCTCGGCAGCCCGTCGAAGAAGGTCTTCATGATCCAGAGCGCCAGCGGCAATTGCATCGTCGCAAGCACCAGGATCAGCCCGAGATAACCGTCGATGAAACCGGTCCAGCGCATGATGTCGCGCGCATAGCTGCCGAAGATCGGCCTGAGCACTGCCGCTTCCGCATTGTTCAGCGTCAGCAGGAATTTGTAGAGCGGCACGACCAGCGCCGTCGGCGGCAGCACCCGGATGAGCAGGATTGCGTAGAGGAAGGGCAGCTTCCACCAGGCCCGGGTACGCGACAGCGCATAACCGCCGAGCCCCGAAAGCACCATGACGAGCAGCGTCGCGCTAGCGACCACGAAGAGCGAGTTGAACAGCCACTTCGCCCCGTCCTCCTTGGTAAAAACCCTGATATAGTTGGCGAAGGTCCACTGCTCCGGCCAATGCAGGAAGAGCTGCGCATTGCCGTCGAGCGAGGCAAGCAGCACCCAGAAGAAGGGCACCGCGCAGAAGATCGAGATCAGCGACAGCGTCGCATAGGCGATGAGGTCGGAGCGACCCTTGTTTGCAGTTTCACTCGGGGAAACGACGGCCATGTCAGACCTCCACCTTCATGGCCCGGACATAGGCGATGCCCAATATCAGCGAGATGACGAGCGCGACGACGGCGACCGCAGCACCATAGCCCAGCTGGAACGACGTAAAGGACTGGTTGTAGATATAGATGCTGACCACCTCGGTCGCCCCGCCCGGCCCGCCGCGCGTCAGCGCATAGACGAGGCCGAAGACGGCGATGGTGGAGACGGCCGAGATCAGCATATAGAGCAGGATCGTCGGCATCATCAGCGGCAGGGTGATGCGGCGGAACATCTGCGATGGGGTGGCGCCGTCCATGCGCGCCGCCTCGTAGATCTCCGCTGGAATGGTGCTGAGGCCGGCCGTTAACAGGATCATCGCCGTGGCGATGCCGCGCCAGGTGTTGACAACGATGATCATTGACAGCGGGAAGACCTGCAGCCAGTCGGCCGGCGTGATGCCGAAAAAACTGACGATGCGGCTGAGTGTGGCATTGTCACCGCCTGCCAGCATCGAGATCCACATGAAACCGGCGACGACCTCAGGGGCTGCATTCGGCAACAGGATGATCGACGAGAATACCCGCCGAAAGCGGATCGGCCGGCGCAGCGCAATTGCCGAGATCAGGCCGAGCACGAACTGGCCGATCACCGCCGAACCGATGACGAAGACGAAGGTGACGAACAGCGAATTCCAGAACTTCGCGTCGTTGAAGAGCCGCGTGTAATTCCTGAAACCGACGAAACGGGGCCGAAGGGCCGCGGCCCCGGTCAGCGCCTCATTGGTGAAGCTCAGATAGATCGAATAGAGGGCCGGATAGATGACGAAGGCCAGAAGCAGCACCAGCGAGGGCGACAGGATCAGCAGCCATTGCCGCTCGGCGCGCTTTTCATGAGAGTTTCGGGCCATGGAAGCTCACAAACCTTATCGATGGAACCGGCTTATCGAATGAAAGCGGGAAGACGCGGGCGTTGGCGCCGCGTCCCCGTTGTGGCGGAAGAGAGGGTGCCGGAGCTTACTTGACCATGTCGTCGCCGAGCGTTTCCTTGACGTAGTCGACAAGAATCTTCTGGGCGCCGGCGGCATCGGTTTCCTTGCGCAGCAGCGCTTCGGTGGCACGCGCCACACCTTCCGAAACTGTGCCGAAACCGGAGGCCTGTTTCAGGAACACGCCATTCCCGGCCGCCGCATGGATCGGAACCAGTTCCGTCAGCTTCTGGAACTCGGCATTGTCAGCCGCATCCTTGCTGGCCGGGATGTTGCCGATGCGGGCGGCGTAGGAAACCTGCGTCTCGATCGAGCCGATCTCCATCAGCGCCTTGATCGCGAGTTCCGTATTGGCCGACTTGGAATTGACGGCCCACGGCGCAGCGAGATTGGCAAGTACGTACTGGCCGCTGCTCTGGCCGGGAACAGTCCAGGTGCCGACCACTTTCGTCACGTCAGGGATCGGGTTCTTGCTTTCGCGACCCCAGTCGAAAATATAGCACCAGGAGCCGCAGGTGGTCGCGGCGAGCTTGCCTTCCGGGAACATCTGGTACTTCGGCACGACCCACGGCTCGGGTCCGAGCAGCGGCTGCGTCGGCATCAGATCCTTGTCGATCAGTTCCTTGTAGACGTTGAAGACATCCTTGATGCCTTCGCCATTCAGATCGAGCTTGCCGTCGGCATCGACCAGCTGCGGCGTCTTGGAACCGACGAGCAGGTGCTGGAAGCCTTCGTCGAAGGCACCGCTTCCCCAGGAGACGCCAGCCGGGAAGAGCAGGCCGTAGGCGCCGGTCTTCTGCTTGATTTCGGCCGCGCGGTCGAGAAGCTCCTGCCAGGTCTTCGGCTGTTCGGTCGAGACGCCGGCTTTTTCGAGAACGTCCTTGCGATAATAGATTTCCTGGATGCCGAGCAT
Organism: Rhizobium leguminosarum; assembly: GCF_001652265.1. Lineage (GTDB taxonomy): Bacteria > Pseudomonadota > Alphaproteobacteria > Rhizobiales > Rhizobiaceae > Rhizobium > Rhizobium leguminosarum_D. Next base: position 5,440 of record NZ_LWBS01000417.1, on the reverse strand, counting down.
GAACGGCATCACATAGGTTTCACCATCCGGGCTGACGGCAAGCTCCTTGGCGACGTCATAGAGGTTGGCGTAGCCGTCCCAGGCCTTGAACTCCTTGGTAACAGGCGCGAGGTAACCGGCTTCCACCATGTCGGCGACCGCAGCCGTCGTCGGGATGGAGAACAGGTCGGGCGCGTTGCCGGCGCCGAGCTCCGTCAGGAGTTTGGTCAGGTAGTCCTTGTCGGGCGCCGGATATTCGATGACCTCGACGGTGACGCCATATTTCTTTTCGATCCGCTCGACCGTCGACTTCATCGCGTCGATGCCGGCCTGACCATGATTTGCAATGCGGATTGTTTCTGCCTGCGCCAGCGTCGAAACCGCGCTCAGCAGAATGGCGCATAGGCCGCCAAGAACCATTTTCTTCAACGGAAGTCCTCCCTTTTGTAGAGACACGGCGCCCTCCAGCACCGGTCGTGAAAATGTACACGCATTCCAATTGCTGACAAGACGGTTTTTGAAAGGTTCAAACAAGAGATTTAATATACTGATATTGCTTATTTATTTAGATATTGCCATCGCCATACTGTTTGTGTAATCGTGTGCACAACATATTCAGGGAGGAATTTTCATGACTAGGAAATTGCGCCTTGGCGTCATCGGCGCCGGCTTGAAGGCGGCGGAATATGCCGAGAGCTGGGTCAAGATGCCGGAAATCGAATTCGCTGCACTCGCCGACACCACGGCGGCGGCGCGCCAGCGCCTGATCGACGTCTGCCTCGCCGCCGGCGCACCCGAACCGAAGGCCTTCGAGGATTATCGCCAGATGCTTGCCGAATGCCGGGGCGAACTCGACATCGTCTACGTCTCGACCCCGCATGCCTTCCACGCCGAGCAGGCAACTGCCGTCGCCGAGGCTGGCCTCGACCTCTTCCTGGAAAAGCCGATGGTGACGACAGTCACTGAAGCCGAGAGGCTGATCGCCGCGCAGAAAAAGAGTGCCGTCACCATCGTCACCGCCTTCCAGGGCGGCCTGTCGCCGCTGGTGCTCGACACGCGCCGGCGGGCTCTCGCCGGCGAATTCGGCGAGCTGATCGCCATATCGGGTATGATCTGGGAAAGCTGGTCGTCCAATTACGACGGCCACTGGAAGCAGCAGCCTGACATCTCCGGCGGCGGCTTCATGTTCGACACCGGCGCCCATATGATGAACACGGTCTGCCTGCTCGCCAATTCCGATTTCGACAGCGTCTCGGCCTATATGAACAATCACGGCAGAGGGGTCGATATCGCCACCGCCGTCTCCGCCCGGCTGAAAAACGGCGCGCTGGTAACGCTGACGGCCGCCGGCGAAGGCCCTCCCGGCTGCGCTTCCTACATCACCTTCTTCTATTCGAAGGCGATCGTGCGCATCGACGCCTGGGGCGGCTGGCGCGAGATCAGTATCGGGCGTACCGCCGAGCCGCGCGAGGAGGCCGAGATTCTCGGCAACCCGATGAAGAATTTCCTCGCCATTCGCGAGGGAAAGATGGAAAACTCCGGCTCCGTTGAAATGGGCCTCAGATTCGCTAGGCTGTGGGATGCAATCAAGGAATCGGCAGCGGCCGACGGCGCTTCCGTCAGGATCGTCGCCCAATAGGCGCTGAAGATGAGCGGAATGAACAGACGGCGGATCACCTCGAAGGAACTGGCGAAACTCGCCGGCGTCTCCTCCGCCACCATTTCCCGCGCCTTCTCGCCGGATTCGCGCATTGGCAGCGCCACGCGCGACCGCATCCTCGCCGTCGCGCGTGAACACGGCTATCAGCCGAACGCGATCGCCCGCTCGCTGAACAACCAGCGTTCGCGGCTCGTCGCCCTCGTCGTCAATGCGATCGGCAACCCTTGCGAGGCCGAGGAGCAGCAGCTTCTCGTCCACCGCCTGCAGGCGAGACAATTGCTGCCGATCATCCTCTGCTGCGCCGATCATTCCGACCGGCTGCAGCTGATGCGCCTTGCCTCAACCTATCAGGTCGATCACGTCGTCGTCTTCTCCGACATGGTGTCGATGCAGGATGCCGTCGACATCTTCCACACGACGAAGCCGATCATCGTCTCCTTCGAGCCGCTCGAAAGCGAAAACGTCTCGAGCATCCGCATCGACGGCTCTGCGGCCGCCGACGAGATCATCGACAAGATCGTCCGCGACGGCAAAAAGCGTTTTGCCTACCTCTCCGGCACCAATTCAAGCTGGATCGACAAGCTCAGGCGAAAATGGTTCGCCGATGCGCTGGCCAAGCGCGGCCTTGCCTTCGAGGCCCAGGCCTTCGGTGACTACTCCTATGAGTCCGGCTTCAAGGAAGCCGTGCTCCTGCTGCACCGGGATAAGGTCGACGCCATCATCTGCGGCAACGACGTCATGGCGATCGGCGCACGCGATGCGGCCCGCCGGGTGCTCGGCAAGAACACTCCTGATGATGTCGCCATCGTCGGCCAGGACGGCATCGCCATGGCCGCCTGGGATTGCAACGACCTCACCACGCTGAGCCTCGACCACGTCGCCTTCATCGATGCCGTCGTCGAATTGATCGAACGCCATGACGCCGAGATCGAAGGCCCGCACAGCATCACGCTCACCTGCACCGCCCGCTGGGGCTCGACCGCCTGATGCATGTCGCCTGGAAGTGTACAGCGGTTCCGGGGTGACGACATGCATGAAAAAAGCTAAAGCGCGTCGCATGAATCGAATTCGCTGTGACGTACTTTAGCGGCTCGCTCATCTATTGCGTCCAGGAGGAATACCGATGACCAGATTTTCACGCGCCGAAAGGCGCCGCACCGTCCCTGATGCCGTAACCGGGAGAGCCTGAATGCGTTCCGTCGTTTCCTTCAACGAAGGCTGGAGTTTCCATGAGGGCTTCGGCCAGCGTTTGCTCGAAGCTTTCGATGCGGCCAAGTCGGTCAGCCTGCCGCATACCGCCGTCGAACTGCCCTTCAGCTATTTCGACGAGACCAGCTATCAGCGCGCCTTCACCTATCAGAAGGTGCTGCGCTGGTTGCCGGAATTCGAGGGCCGCGAGGTCTCGCTCGTCTTCGACGCCGCCATGGCCGACAGCGTCGTCTTTCTGAACGGCGAAGAAGTCATTGCCCATAAGGACGGCTACACTCCCTTCGAGGCCCGCCTCACCGGCAAGCTCATCAAGGGCGAGAACCTCGTCACCGTCAAGATCGACGGCAGCGAGAACCCTGACATTCCGCCTTTCGGCGGCCGCATCGATTATCTGACCTATGCCGGGATCTACCGCGATGTCTGGCTGAAGGTCACCGACCCGGTCTCGATCCGCAATCTCAAGATCGAAACCACTGACGTTCTTCGCCCGGAGAAATCGGCGACCATACGCGTCGACATCGCCAATCCCGAGGGCCGCAGCTTCTCGGCGACCGTCACCGCCACGCTGAAACAGGCCGACGGCACGGTGGTCGCCACTGCCGCGACCGAAACGATTGGCAGCCGCACCACGCTCTCCTTTGGCGGCCTCACCGGCATCGCCCTCTGGGACATCACCGATCCCACGCTCTATGACGTCACCGTCGAGCTCAGGACCGAACACGGCTCCGACCGTATTTCCACACGATTCGGCTTCCGCACCGCCGAATTCACGCCGGAAGGTTTCCTCTTGAACGGCAAGCCGCTGAAGCTGCGCGGCCTCAATCGTCACCAGGCCTTCCCCTATGTCGGTTATGCCGCCGGCCGTTCCGCCCAGGAGCGCGACGCCGACATCATGAAGAGGGTGCTGAAGTGCAATGTCGTCCGCACCTCGCATTATCCGCAGTCGAAGTGGTTCCTCGACCGATGCGACACGATCGGCCTGCTGGTTTTCGAGGAGATCCCCGGCTGGCAGCATATCGGCGATGCCGACTGGCAGCAGGAATCGATCGAGAACGTCCGTCGCATGATCGAGCGCGACTGGAACCACCCCTCGATCATCATCTGGGGCGTGCGCATCAACGAGTCGCAGGATAATCACGATTTCTACGCCGAGACCAATCGCCTCGCCCGTAAACTCGACAGCACCCGCCAGACCGGCGGCGTGCGTTATCTCACCGAGAGCGAGCTGCTCGAAGACGTCTACACGATGAACGACTTCATCCTCGGCAATGAAGAGCTGCCGGGCGCCAACCGCCCGCGCACCGCGCTGCGCGCCCAGCAGGAAAATACCGGACTGTCGCACAAGGTGCCGTACCTCATCACCGAGTTCAACGGCCACATGCACCCGACGAAGATTTATGACCAGGAGCAGCGTCAGGCCGAGCATGTGCGCCGGCACCTGGAAGTGCTGAATGCCGCCTATGGCGATCCCGATATCTCCGGCGCCATCGGCTGGTGCATGTTCGATTACAACACCCACAAGGATTTCGGCTCCGGCGACCGCATCTGCTATCACGGCGTGATGGACATGTTCCGCGAGCCGAAATTCGCAGCCTTCGCCTATATCAGCCAGTGCGACCCTTCCGAGGAAATCGTCATGAAGCCAGTGACCTTCTGGGCGCGCGGCGAACGCAATATTGGCGGCGTGCTGCCGCTGATCATCCTGACCAACTGCGACGAGGTGGAGCTGCAATATGGCTCGCTCAGCAAGCGCATCGGTCCGGATCGCGAGAACTACCCGCATCTGCCGCATCCACCGGTCGTGCTCGACCATCGTCATTTCACCCCCGATGAGCTCGGCACCTGGGGTCTCGAATGGATCGACGGCACATTCACCGGTTATATCGGCGGCGAGCCGGTGGCCAGCCTGACGCTGGCGGCCGATCCGCTGCCGACGACGCTGGAAGCGGTTGCCGATAGCCCCACGTTGAAAGCCCGTGAACGCGACAGCACGCGCGTCATCATCCGCGCCCTCGACCAGCGCGGCCAGCGCCTGCCCTTCATGAACGACAGCATTTCGCTGAAGGTGCACGGCCCGGCAAGGATCGTCGGCCCGGCCAATGTGCCGCTGCAGGGCGGCACCGCCGGATTCTGGCTGGAGGCGACGGGATTTACCGGCGAGATCACCGTCGAAGCGGTTTCCACGCGTTTCGCGCCGGTGACGCTCGGCGTGACGGCTGCCTAGCGCATAACCCCGAAAATCGAAATCGATTTTCGGTAAGGATTATGCGCAAACTCAAAGTGTTAGAGCGTCCTTCGCGCGTCTTATAGACGCGCGGCGCTCTAATTGCCCTCACGCGATCCGCGCCTGGCTCTCCGGATCGAAGAACACGGCCTTGTCGAGATTGAATGCGAGGCGGGTTTGTTGTCCTGGAGCGATGCCGGTATCGGCGCGCAGGCGGGCGACGACGGATTTGCCGCCGAGCTTGGTGACGGCGAAGGTATCGGAGCCGGCCGGTTCCACCACCTCGATCAGGCAGTCGCCCTCGGTCAGCGAGCGCGCCTTGCGGTCGGCGCCATCGGGATCGGTCAAGGCCTCCGGGCGGATGCCGA
>NZ_LWBS01000416.1 GCF_001652265.1 Rhizobium leguminosarum | reverse complement strand
TGGTGAAGACGGCGGGTTCGCTCGCCTTGCCCGTTTCGGCATCGATCTGCTGCGGCTTCAGCATGATGAGATCGTCCGACGCCATCAGCCGCGCCCGGATATTGGCGAAGACTAAGGGATCGTCGACAGTGCGATGCAGCGCCTTGGCGATATCGCGCTCATCGAAGGTGGAGCGTTCGTTGCCGAGCTGCTTCAGCAGGAGCGCAGGATCGGCCAGCAACCGGTCGGCCATCTGCTGGCGACGAGCAAGATCGGCCGGGGCAAAATACATCTCGGCACCCCTGTGGGAGAGTGCTGCCTTCTCCGGACCGAGATGCCTTTGTGCGATGCCATCGAGCCCCTGTTCGGCATAAGAGCGTCCGTCGAGCCGGATCTCGTGGCCGGCAAGCGCCAGATGCCGGTTCGCGGTCTCCGCCCACGCGATCTTCCATGCCTGCAAGGTTTCCTTGTCGCCGCCCCAGGACTTATAGACAATCCGACCTGTGGGCCGTCTGGGCGTGACAAAACGCAATGGCTCGCCATTCTCTCCCAAAACAGGAGCGTTTTTCGGCCCGAAGCCCTCCTCCGCCAGCGGTCTCACGGTCGTCAGCAGATGGATATGCGGGTTGCCGTCCTTGTCGTGGTAGACCCAATCGGCGACCATTCCCTCGGACGTGAAATTATCACGGACGAACTCGCGCACCAGCGCAATGTTCTCGGCCCGCGTCAGCTCTTCCGGCAGCGCGATGATCAGCTCTCGCGCCAGCCGCGCGTTTGCCAGTTTCTCGAAAGCTTCAACAGCATTCCACAGCGCTTCACTGGCACCAGCGACGGAACGCCCCTCGACCGCCGACCGCAGCCAATCCGGCGTTTGATCCGGCAGGGCCAGCTCTTCATGCACCAGCTCGGACGCCCCGCCCCGATAGCTGAACGACGTACCAGCCTGTTCGTCCATCATCCTAGTGCGATGACGATAGGCGGCGGCCGAGACGATGTTGCGTCCGGCTCCCCGGCTGATCACCTGCGCCCTGACGAACATGATCGCCATGATTGTCCTCGCATATTCGGAGCAGTTGCACACCAACGATCGACATCGCTCTTTCACAATAGTCAGACCGAACGACTGAAGCGCTCCGCGCTTGTCTCCGGTTTTCGCGCGGCTCCATATCAACTGCGACAAATAGGCGATTTAACTGTGTTATTCAAGATAGTATAATCTGAACCCTATTTCACGCTTTGTTCGCCCTAGGGCACTGCGTCCCAACTACGACGGAATCAAACGATCCTCGTCCCTAAGCGCTTGAAGCTTTTCATCAATCCATAACGTGTGTTGGCAACCGGATGAGACGTAAGGTGCAACACTGGAGTTGAGCGATGCTAAAATTGCCAGTAGACGATATTGGATCTTTCGCCTATCGATTGCTCATGAAATCGTCGCTCGATCATATGCCGCTTCGCAAGCAGCGAGAACTCGGCCGGGTCCTGGAAATCCTCCACGAGGAGTTCGAGGACGCGCTGAAGGAAGGCACGGCCGATTTCAAGAAACGCGGCAGGATCCTGAAGATTCTCCTGTTCGGCTCCTACGCCAAGGGTGGGTGGGTGGATGAACCTTTCACCATGAAGGGGTATCGCTCCGATTTCGATCTCTTGATCATCGTCAACAACCGCAAGCTCTGCGAATTCGCCGAATACTGGCACAAGGCAGCCGACCGGCTGATTCACGACGCTGCGATCGAAACACCGGTGAGCTTCATCGTGCATTCCAGACGCGAGGTGAATACTTATCTCAAGGAGGGGCAGTATTTCTTCTCCGACATTCGAAAGGAAGGCATCGTTCTCTACGAACTGGACGATGAGCCATTGGCGGAACCCGAACCACTTTCGTTAGAGGATCGGCTGCGCGTCGCGAAGGAGCATCTTGAGCAAAGATTTCGAGCGGCAACTCGCTTCCTGGAAATGGGCCGCTTAGCGATAGATCGTGGGTATGCAGAGAATGCTGCTTTCGAACTTCATCAATCCCTCGAGCAAGCCTATTCCTGCGTCCTGCTCACTCTGACCAACTACGGCCCACCTTCCCACAATATCAAGTTTCTGCGCTCGCTCGCCGAGGAGCAGGACCGTCGTCTAGCCGAAGCCTTCCCGCGTGATCAGCACAAGGAACGCGCCTGGTTCAACACATTGAACGAGGCCTATGTGAAGGCACGCTATTCGAAACATTACGAGATCAGTGAGGAGGCGTTAGTCTGGGTTCACGAGCGAACGGCCGTGCTTCTCGAACTGGTCAAGACGGTTTGCTCCGAGCATTTGTCGAAGCTTCGGCGGCACGACCGGTGACGTCCCCGGAAGGTCGTGTTTCGCTACCCAAAATTAACCAAGCCAACTGCGGACATTTCTGACAAAGGCCCTCCGTGATCTCAGACCTTTGCTGGCAGGCGGTGTTAGCAAAGTGCTGTGGCGACGCGGCACTTGGCCATTGTCTCAGAGTTCAGCCGATAGTAAGCGGCGAGGGAGCGGTTGCTTTCTTGCGACGCTTGAAGTTCGGCTGGAAGACGCGACTCGAGCAGGCGCTGACGTGAAGAACATCTCGCATAATGCATCCTCTTCCTCACGACTCAGGATGACGCACCATTACCCTCAGGGACTACACACCTAATCTCCTTCCCGCCAATAAGGCGCCGCGAGGTCCGAGCAGCCATCAAGCAAACAAGAAGTCCCACGACTGCAGGCTTAAAAGCGCAACATTCTTTAACGTTATGGTGTTGTCGGAATTGGCAGTGATAATTGTATCACTCCCGGACTGCTCGGTTGCCGCAAAAAGCGATTCCCAGTCGACGAAAATGCTATGATCGATCGAGATCGCGTCATGTGCGGAGCCGGTTGCCACGAAGTTTGTGATCGTATCATGGCCCCAGTTCGGCAAATAAACGAAGACGTCGGCTGCCGCTCCACCAGTGAGATTATCGTTGCCGGCGCCACCAGTCAGCGTATTCGAACCACTGCCGCCGACGACAACGTTATTCAGCGCATTCCCTGTTCCGGCAAACGCCCCCGTTCCGATATAGGTGAGGTTCTCGACATTGTTCCCCAATGTGTAGGCGGCCAGTATCGTGCGAACCGTGTCGGTCCCGGCGTCGGCCGCTTCGGTGACGCTGTCGCCGGCATTGTCGACGATGTAGGTGTCGTGGCCAGCCCCCCCGATCAAGGTGTCCGCACCTGCCCCACCGTTTAGCATATCATTGCCGGCGCCGCCGGTGATCGTGTTAGCGAGCGCATTGCCGGTGCCGGTGAAGTTGGCGGACCGGGTGTACGTCAGATTCTCGACATTGGTCAGTGCCGCGATCGAGTAGGTCGCAAGCGCCGTCTGCACTATGTCTATCCCCTCATTGGCGTTCTCGATCACGATGTCCGTCGCGATGTCGACGACGTAAACGTCGTCGCCAACCCCACCCAACATCGTATCGGAACCGCCACCTCCGATCAGTGTGTCGTTGCCCGCAGCCCCCATGAGCTTGTCAGCGCCAACACCACCTATGATAACGTTGTCGAGCAGATTCCCTGTCCCGGCAAAGGCTGCCGTTCCGATGTAGGTGAGGTTCTCGACATTGGCCGCCAGTGTGTGGGCGGCCAGGGTCGTGCGAACCGTGTCGGTCCCTGCGTCGGCGGCTTCGGTGACGATGTCGCCGGCATTGTCGACGAAGTAAGTGTCGTGGCCAGCCCCGCCGATCAAGCTGTCGGCGCCAGCCCCGCCATTCAGCGTATCGTTGCCGACACCGCCGGAAAGCGTATCGATGGCAGCGCCACCCGTGATCGTGTTGTCGAGACTATTGCCTGTTCCGACAAAGGCTACCGTGCCGATATAGGTGAGGTTCTCGACATCGCTGCCAAGCGTATAGCTTGCCAATGTCGTGCGAACCGTATCGGTTCCCTCGTCGGCAACTTCGGTGACGAGGTCGCCGGCATTGTCGACGATATAGATGTCGCCGCCCGCACCACCGATCAAGGTGTCGGCGCCAGTTCCACCATTCAGCATATCGTTGCCGACACCGCCAGTGATCGTGTTGGCGAACGCATTGCCGGTGCCGGTGAAGCTGGCGGATCCCGTGTAGGTCAGGTTCTCGACATTGACCAATGCGGCAATCGAGCAGGCTGCAAGCGACGTCCGGATCTCGTCGATGCCGGCGCTGACCGCCTCGTTGATTACGTCGCCCGCACTGTCGACCACATAGATGTCGTTGCCGGCACCACCGTTCAGCGTGTCGTTGCCGGCGCCGCCGTCAAGCGTGTCATTGCCGGCGCCGCCGATGATCGTGTTGGCCAGCGCATTGCCGGTGCCGGTGAAGCTGGCGGATCCCGTATAGAGCAGGTTCTCGACATTGGCGCCGAGCGTATAGATTGAAAGCGCCGTCTTGATCAGATCGGTGCCTGCATTCAGCCCTTCGGTGACCACGTCGCCAACGTCATCGACAAGATAGGTGTCGTTGCCGGCACCACCGATCAAAGTATCCGTACCGGCCTTCCCGTCCAGAGTGTCGGCACCTGCCGCGCCCCGGATCGTGTTGGCAAGGCTATTGCCTGTCCCGGTAAAGGCTGCCGTTCCGGTATAGGTGAGGTTCTCGACATCACTGCCAAGCGTATAGTTCACCAATGCCGTGCGAACCGTGTCGGTTCCTTCATCGGCGGCTTCGGTGACAAGGTCGCCGGCATTGTCGACGATGTAAGTGTCGTCGCCCGCTCCGCCGATCAAGCTGTCCGCACCGACCCCGCCATCCAGCGTGTCATTGCCGGCGCCGCCGGAAAGCGTATCGGTGGCAGCGCCACCCGTGATCGTGTTGTCGAGATTGTTACCGGTACCAGCGAAAGCTCCTGTGCCGGCAAAGCTCAGGTTCTCGACATTGTTCCCCAATGTGTAGGCGGCCAGTATCGTGCGAACCGTGTCGGTCCCGGCGTCGGCCGCTTCGGTGACGCTGTCGCCGGCATTGTCGACGATGTAGGTGTCGTGGCCAGCCCCCCCGATCAAGGTGTCCGCACCTGCCCCACCGTTTAGCATATCATTGCCGGCGCCGCCGGTGATCGTGTTAGCGAGCGCATTGCCGGTGCCGGTGAAGTTGGCGGACCGGGTGTACGTCAGATTCTCGACATTGGTCAGTGCCGCGATCGAGTAGGTCGCAAGCGCCGTCTGCACTATGTCTATCCCCTCATTGGCGTTCTCGATCACGATGTCCGTCGCGATGTCGACGACGTAAACGTCGTCGCCAACCCCACCCAACATCGTATCGGAACCGCCACCTCCGATCAGTGTGTCGTTGCCCGCAGCCCCCATGAGCTTGTCAGCGCCAACACCACCTATGATAACGTTGTCGAGCAGATTCCCTGTCCCGGCAAAGGCTGCCGTTCCGATGTAGGTGAGGTTCTCGACATTGGCCGCCAGTGTGTGGGCGGCCAGGGTCGTGCGAACCGTGTCGGTCCCTGCGTCGGCGGCTTCGGTGACGATGTCGCCGGCATTGTCGACGAAGTAAGTGTCGTGGCCAGCCCCGCCGATCAAGCTGTCGGCGCCAGCCCCGCCATTCAGCGTATCGTTGCCGACACCGCCGGAAAGCGTATCGATGGCAGCGCCACCCGTGATCGTGTTGTCGAGACTATTGCCTGTTCCGACAAAGGCTACCGTGCCGATATAGGTGAGGTTCTCGACATCGCTGCCAAGCGTATAGCTTGCCAATGTCGTGCGAACCGTATCGGTTCCCTCGTCGGCAACTTCGGTGACGAGGTCGCCGGCATTGTCGACGATATAGATGTCGCCGCCCGCACCACCGATCAAGGTGTCGGCGCCAGTTCCACCATTCAGCATATCGTTGCCGACACCGCCAGTGATCGTGTTGGCGAACGCATTGCCGGTGCCGGTGAAGCTGGCGGATCCCGTGTAGGTCAGGTTCTCGACATTGACCAATGCGGCAATCGAGCAGGCTGCAAGCGACGTCCGGATCTCGTCGATGCCGGCGCTGACCGCCTCGTTGATTACGTCGCCCGCACTGTCGACCACATAGATGTCGTTGCCGGCACCACCGTTCAGCGTGTCGTTGCCGGCGCCGCCGTCAAGCGTGTCATTGCCGGCGCCGCCGATGATCGTGTTGGCCAGCGCATTGCCGGTGCCGGTGAAGCTGGCGGATCCCGTATAGAGCAGGTTCTCGACATTGGCGCCGAGCGTATAGATTGAAAGCGCCGTCTTGATCAGATCGGTGCCTGCATTCAGCCCTTCGGTGACCACGTCGCCAACGTCATCGACAAGATAGGTGTCGTTGCCGGCACCACCGATCAAAGTATCCGTACCGGCCTTCCCGTCCAGAGTGTCGGCACCTGCCGCGCCCCGGATCGTGTTGGCAAGGCTATTGCCTGTCCCGGTAAAGGCTGCCGTTCCGGTATAGGTGAGGTTCTCGACATCACTGCCAAGCGTATAGTTCACCAATGCCGTGCGAACCGTGTCGGTTCCTTCATCGGCGGCTTCGGTGACAAGGTCGCCGGCATTGTCGACGATGTAAGTGTCGTCGCCCGCTCCGCCGATCAAGCTGTCCGCACCGACCCCGCCATCCAGCGTGTCATTGCCGGCGCCGCCGGTGATCGTGTTGGCAACCGCATTGCCGGTGCCGGTGAAGTTGGCGGATCCAGTGTAGGTCAGGTTCTCGACATTGACCAAGGCGGCGATCGAGTAGGCTGCAAGCACCGTGTGGATTTCGTCAGTGCCGGCGCTAACCGCCTCCTTGATCACGTCGCTCGCACTGTCAACCACATAGATGTCGTTGCCGGCACCGCCGTCTAGCGTGTCGTTGCCGGCGCCGCCGTCAAGCGTGTCGTTGCCGGCGCCGCCGGTGATCGTGTTCGCGAGACCATTTCCAGTCCCAGCGAAATCGCCAGTGCCGATAAAGGTCAGGTTCTCGACATTATTGGTCAAAGCATAGGAAGAAAGCGTCGCCTTGATCAGATCGGCTCCTTCATTCGGCCTTTCAGTGACGACGTCGGCAAGGTTATCGACAATATAGGTGTCGTCGCCCGCTCCGCCGATCAGCATGTCTGCTCCGGCCTTTCCGTCCAGGGTGTCGGCACCTGCCGCACCCCGGATCGTGTTGGCAAGGTCATTGCCCGTCCCGGTAAAGGCTGCCGTGCCGCTATAGGTGAGGTTCTCGACATCGCTACCAAGCGTATAGCCTGCCAGGGTCGTGCGAACCGTGTCGATCCCCCCATTGGCAGCTTCGGTGACGATGTCGCCGGCATTGTCGACGATGTAGGTGTCGTTGCCCGCTCCGCCGATCAAGGTGTCCGCACCTGTCCAGCCATCCAGCGTGTCATTGCCGGCGCCGCCGGAAAGCGTATCGGTGGCGCCGCCCCCGGTGATCACGTTATCGAGATTGTTGCCCGTGCCCACAAACCCAAACGCCCAAGGTCCGCGATAGGTGAGGTTCTCGACGTTGGCGCTCAGTGTGTAGCCCGTAAGATACGTCTGCACCGTATCGATGCCCTCGTCGGCGTTTTCAATGATAGTGTCGCCGACATCGTAAACGACATAAATGTCGTTGCCGGTCCCGCCGGTAAGCGAGTCAGCTCCCCGGCCACCGTCTAGAGTATCGTTGCCTGCCCCACCAGAAAGCGTGTCATTGCCCGTCCCACTGGTGATCATATTGTCGAGGCTATTGCCGGTACCGGTAGAATTGCCGTTGCTCCGGAGGACGAGGTTCTCGACATTGGCGATCCCCGCCAGCGAATAAGCGGCAAGATCGGTCAAGATCCTGTCAACGCCGCCGTCGGTCGCCTCGACCACGACATCGCCGAGACTATCGACGGTATAGGTATCATCACCCGCACCACCGATCAGCGTGTCGGCGCCGGCCTTCCCATCCAGCCAATCAAATCTCGTCCCGCCGGTAATCACATTGTCCGCCGCGTTGCCATAACCGGCGAACCCGTCGGTGCCGGTGTAGGTCAGGTTTTCGACGTTGGTGCCGAGTGTAAAATCCCCAACCGCCGTCCGGACCGTGTCCGTCCCCTCATTGGCATTCTCAATCACAGTGTCGTTGGCATTGTCGACGATGTAGACGTCGTTGCCCACCCCGCCCGACATCTTGTCGATTCCGGCACCGCCGTCGAGTGTGTCATTGCCGGAATCACCGGTAAGAGAATCATTTCCGGCATTGCCCCAGAGCGTATTATCCGCCTCGTTGCCGACAATCGTATCGCTGCCGGACCCGGCCCGAACATTCTCTATCAACGATGCAACATTGTCGTGATAAAGAAGGGCGTTGAAAATGTTGCCGCGGGCATAACCATTGTTCGGACCTCCTCCCAGGTCGGCCAACTGGCCTTGGGAAAAGACCGAATACCCCCCTGCTCGCAAGTCGATCTTGAGGGCGGTGGTATAAGCGCTCAAATCATAGGTATCGATACCGCCGCCGTCCCAGATTGTTGCGAAGATGCGGTTGGCGGCGGGCGTGATGGCCGCGACCCCGTTGACATAGGTGATGCCCTGGTTCGGATTCCACTTGTAGACGGTATCGCCACTGTTCGTCGTGTAGTCCGCACCATACATTTCCTGCAGGGCGGCGATGTCGAGCATCATGAAGGTTTGTGGCGCGCCATCATGCTCATACTTGGCGCCCCTCTCATCGTCTCCGATAAATGTGTGGTAGGTCATAATCGTGTATTCGAGCGAGTCGTAGGCGCTCGGAACAACTATCCCATTGACATCACCCGCTTCGTGGGCATGTTTCAGTCCGAGCGCGTGACCGAGTTCGTGCGCCAAGGTTTGGCCTGCATAGTTGCCGAACCTCGGGAAGCGATAATCATCTTCCGTGCCAGCATATCTTGTCCCGAACCAGATATCACCACCCCGCTCGTCGGCAGCTGGTAAATAGGCCCCTGCCGTCTCCAGAGAGGGATCCGAGGTTTGAGCGAACCGCACCGTTGCGGTATTCGCGCTTCCGGCCTCAAAGTTGGCGTTCGTGAACCCCTCGACGGAGAAGCCGTCATTTGCCGCACTCCCGTAGGACTGCTCCATAAAGTACAAGGCAAGAGACTGCTGCTGCGACGAGATTGGAGAGAAAGAATAGTACTTTTCGTAGTATAAATCGGCGCCATCATCGGCATACGATGACGAGGTGGTGGGAAACGCATAGGTTATGGTTCCGTCCCAGGCAGTGCCGCTGAAGAGCCCGTCTACTTTCTGATCCCCAGTCGAGCTGACGTTCTTCGTCGGAGTAATAAGGTCCGTCATAAAATCCCCGTTTGCCTATTCCATTCGGCCGCGCCTAATACCGGTTTCCCTCTGCTCCAAATGAGGGGAAACTTCAACTAAAAGCTTTATTTCGCTTCAGGAAAGTTATTGACCTTAGTAATTAACGCTCATGAAGCGCTTCCTCCGCAACCTCTATCGAAGGCCAGAAGTGCACGCCCGTCCGAACCACCGCAATTGCTTGCCACGGCGGCACTTAAATTGACGTTACGGTCATCTGCTGAAATTTAATAAGTCTCAGGCTCGGTGATATCGGAAAAGCGAGAGATCCGCATTGTTTAGGCGCCGCCGAACGTTGTCTCCGCTTGGGCGGATCGTTCCGTATCGAGTGGCGAATTGTCGCAATTGCGGACCTCGCAGCTGCGTGCCTGACATTTAGCTCACACAGGGGTATGGCACCATACGGATGGGTTGTGCTTCTTAAATGTTCGATTTTATGTGGCAAATAAGCAGCAAATTCGCCGCCGGAAGCGTAGGTGCTCTTTCAGGGCGTCCGCCATTAGTAGTCAGGGGCACGCTTCGCATGCCATTCCACACGTGAAAGGTCCCGCGCTTTTGGCAAACCACTCCAACATCGGTGCGGGAAAGTTACAGATACAGTTAAACGTCTATACCGACATTTTCGGTCGAAATGACATTAGCTAAAACGATTCGTCTGATAGGGAGTTGACGTGGGGAGATGGTACGGTTGGGGGGTCTCGAACCTCCGACCTCAGGTGCCACAAACCTGCGCTCTAACCAACTGAGCTACAACCGCATAAATCGCGCTTGGCGCGATGGGGGTCACATACGAGGACTTGGCGACGAATTCAAGCCCCATTCCTCGTCAATATACAAAAAGGCCGGACGCGAGGTCCAGCCTTTTGTTTCTGGTCGATAAAGACCGATCAGGCAACCTTGAAGGAGGCCATGGCCTTTTCGGCGGCGTCCTTGGAGGGCTTTGCGAGCTTCTCGGCCACCTGCTTGGTGGTTTCCTGCATCGACTTCGCCTGTTCGACAGCCAGCTCGGCCTGCTTGCGCAGGAACGAGGTCTGCAGTTCGAAGAATTCGGCGGGAGACTTGACGCCGAGCAGTGCTTCCAGGTGCGAGATCGAGCTCTCGGCGTTGACACGAAGAGCGTCGATCGCCTTCAGGCCGATCTCGACAGTGCCGGCCTGTGCCGTCTGGACGGTGGCTTCGAGCGTCTTGCCGGCTTCCTCGCCAGCGGTCTTCAGCTTAGCATAGGCGTCCTTCGACTGCTGGGCGCCCTTTTCGGCGAATTCACGGAAGGATTCCGTGAACTTGGACGGGTCGAAAGAAGCGATTGAAAAAACGTCATCGGTCTTTATGGTAGCCATGGGTCGCATCCTTTGGGTTGAGGCAGCCGCTGCCTGCGTTTGTTGGATGATGCTTATATAAGACATTTCATTGTGCATTGCAACAATTATTGTGCAATGCACAAGACGTTAACCTTTCCGGCCGAAAACCCCCTCCTCTGCTGGACCGGCATGCGCCCCGCAGTTATTAATAAGCCGTTAATTTAAGAAGGCCGACAGCGACAAGGTTCGAACATGCCCGCAGTCCAATATCCGTTCATCGACATCGCCGTGCATGCACGGGTGCGGGAACGCTTTTCACGCGGCGAGGCCATGGTGCTGTTTTCGGCCGATCTCGCCCGTCTGCTGTGGGCGAATGGTGCAGGTGCGGAGCTTTTCGGCCATTCGGCGGTCTATGACCTGCTCGATCAGGGCGTCGACCGCGCCGACATAACCTTCCGCCAACTGGAAACGGCGGCGCGCCAGCTCACCGATATCGGCGACAGCCGCAGCCTGATGATCCGCGTTGCCAAGGGCTTTCAGCGTGCACAGGTACAGGCGGCTGCCGAACTGATCCGCCTTTCCCAGGGCGAAAAGGCAATCCTGTTTTCGGTGCCGGTCTCGGCAAAGCCGCTCGCGTCAGGCGCATCGGCGGCCCAGATGCTGCAGGGACTTGATGATCCCGATACGCATATGGCGGTGATCGGCGCCAATGGCGAGGTCATCGCGGCTTCGCCGGGCTTTGCCTCGCTCGGGATCTCCGAGCAGACGGCAAAGACCTTGATCAACCTTGCCGGCGCCCATCCCGACCGGTTGGTGAAGCGTCCCGTCGCCACCGCCAGAGGCAATCTTCCGGCCGCGGTCGGCAAGCTCAGCGACGATCCGGCGCTCAATCTGCTCTTTGCTGTGGAGGCCGCGATCGGTCATCTCGACCCGATCGATACGCCCGCGCTCGACCCGGTCGCTGCGCCCGCACAGGAAGAAAGCGCGTCACCTGCCGAAGCGTTTCAGGACGAGCCTCTCGCCACCGCAGGCTTCACCGAGATTATCGACGCGGTCTCGGGGATCGAAGAGGTCGAGGAGACGCTGGAGGAGATCGCCGGCGAAAGCGAACAGCCGACGGAGACGGCGGCGGCATCCACTGACGAGGCGGTTGAAGCGACGCATCCTGCCGGGCATGCGGAGTCCGAGAGCGACGGCTGCGTGATCGACAGTGGCGCGGATGAGGCCGATGAGCCCGCCGCGTTCATCGAGGACGACTTGGCCTCCGTTGCCGAGACGGTGGAAACAGCGGCGACGGCGGAAGCGCCTGTCGAAACCAGCGAAACGCCTATCGAAGGCACGCCGGAAGCGGTCCACGAAGAACCCGTCATCGCAACGCCTATGGTCCCCGACGCGCGCCCTGCCGTTGAGCTTGCGGCTGAGCCCGGCTTCGTCTTCAGGCCGAACAGCCGCGCCACGCGCTTCGTCTGGAAGATCGATGCGGAAGGCCGGTTCAATGAGGTCAGCCACGAATTTGCCCAGGCCGTCGGCCCGCATGCGTCCGACATTATCGGCTCTGCCTTCGGCGACGTCGCTGCCCTCTTCAATCTCGATCCTGACGGCAAGCTTTCCGAGGCGCTCGCTCGCCGCGACACGTGGTCGGGCAAGACGATCCTCTGGCCGGTCGAAGGCACCAGCCTCGTCGTTCCGGTCGATCTGGCGGCGCTGCCGACCTATACCCGCAATCGCGACTTCGATGGTTTCCGCGGCTTCGGCGTCGTCCGGCTTTCCGATACGCAGGAAGATCCGCTGGCGCTCGGCCTGACACTCGGCCCGGACGGCATCGGCCATGATGCAGCGAGCCCCGGCCCGCCCGCCGAGACCATTGCCGAGGTGGCACACGAAGCGCAGACAGCGCTTGAAGAGCCCCTGATCGAACCTGCGTTGACGCAAGAGGTCGAGGATCGGGCGCTTACGACAAGCGAGCCGCAGACGGAGCCAACGCCGGAAGAGATTTCTACCGAGCAGGCGACCATCGAGACACCTGCCCCGGAAAGTGCTGCAGAAAAAACGGAAGGCAGCGCCGATGCCGGCGACGTTTCCCCTGCCGAGCCGGCAGCAGAACTTTCGCAAGAGCCGCCGGCGCTTCGAATTTCGGAAACGCCCAATCGCCGTTTCTCCGACAAGATCGTTCAGCTCCACAACAGCGGCGCCGGACTGACGGCTGCCGAACAGGCCAATTTCCGCGAGATCGCCAAACGTCTCGAAGCCTTCGGCGCCCGCAAGGAAGAGCCTGCCGCCGCAGCACCGATGGAACCCAGCGCCGCGGCGCCGGCGGAACCCGCCGTCACGGAAACGACGGGCTTCGAAGAGGCCTCCGGACCCGAAGAGTTCGAGGCCGAAACGCCCACCGCCGACAAGGCGGAAATACCGTCGCTCGAGGATATGGCGCCGCAGGAGGCGATCTTCGAGATCGCCGTCGAGGCGCAGCGCGAAGACGACGGCGCCACCGAAGAACCGGCTGTCATCGCCGAGGACGAGGCGACGGAAGGGCTGGAGGAGACGGTCAGCCAGATCGAGGTTCTCGCAAGCTTCATCCCGCCCCGCGTCAAGATGACGGACGGACTGTCGGTCGGAACGGTCGACCAGCTGCCTGTTGCCGTGCTGATCCATGTCGGCGATGCGCTGCTCCATGCCAATCCGGAATTCATGCGGCTGACCGGCTACAATTCGCTCGACGCATTGCGCGAGGTGGGCGGCATCGAAGCTCTGCTGCAGCGCCGCGAACTCGAGGAAAAGGCCGCAGGCTCCGGCACCATGATGCTCGTCAAGGCCGATGATACGCTGGCGCCGGTGACCGCGCGGCTGCAATCGGTGCGCTGGGAAGACGCCAACGCCCTGATGCTGGCGCTGATGCCGGTGGAAGGCAAGGAAGACACCCGCGGCGAAGCAAGCCGTTCCGAAGGCCGCCCCGAGCGGATGGTCGAGAAGGTCGCCAAACTCCAGGTCGAAGTGGAAGAATTGCGCTCGATCCTGGAAACTGCGACCGACGGCGTCGTCGTCATCGGCACGGAGGGCGACATCCGCTCGATGAACCGCTCGGCCAGCGCGCTTTTCAATTACGACGAACAGGAGACGCGCGGCAAACCCTTCGTCATGCTGTTTGCCCATGAGAGCCAGAAGGCAGTCATGGACTATCTGAACGGCCTCTCCGGCCATGGCGTGGCAAGTGTGTTGAACGACGGACGCGAAGTGATCGGCCGCGAGGCCGCCGGCGGTTTCGTGCCGCTGTTCATGACGATGGGCCAGCTCACCTCCTCCAATGGCTATTGCGCCGTCATCCGCGACATCACCCAGTGGAAGCGCACCGAGGACGAACTGCGCAACGCCAAAGGTGCGGCCGAAACCGCCAATGCTCACAAGACCGATTTCCTTGCCCGTGTCAGCCATGAGATCCGCACACCGCTCAACGCCATCATCGGCTTTTCCGACATGATGGCAGGCGAGCGTTTCGGGCCGATCGGCCATCCGCGTTATATCGAATATGCCAACGACATCGGCCGCTCCGGCCGGCACGTGCTCGACATCGTCAACGACCTGCTCGACATTTCGAAGATCGAAGCGGGCGAGATGGATCTCGATTTTGATGCCGTCGGTCTCAACGAGGCGGTCTCCGAGGCCGTGGCACTGATACAGCCGCAGGCGAACGGCCAGCGCGTTATCATCCGCACGGCGCTGTCGCAATCGGTCCCCGATGTCGTGGCCGACCTGCGCTCGATCAAGCAGATCGCCCTGAACATCCTGTCGAACGCCATCCGCTTCACCCCATCAGGCGGGCAGATCGTCGTTTCCACTTCCTATGAGGCCAATGGCAGCGTCGTCCTCAGGGTCCGCGATACCGGCATCGGCATGACGCGCAGCGAACTCGACCAGGCGATGAAGCCGTTCCGGCAGGTCTCCTCGACCCAATCACGCCATCGCGGCGACGGCACCGGGCTCGGCCTGCCGCTGACCAAGGCGATGGTGGATGCCAACCGGGCAACGTTCTCGATCAATTCGACGCCGAACGAGGGCACGCTCGTCGAGATCACCTTCCCGTCGCAGCGGGTGCTGGCCGGCTGATCGGAGCGCAAAGAAAAGGCAGCCAGAGGCTGCCTAGAATTTAGTGCTGTTCAACAAGAGCTCAGTCGATCAACGTCATGTTTCGAAGGTCAGAAAGCCCCAGGCCGCCTCGTTCATGTGCGGCCCCCAAGTTAGCTTCACATTTGACAAACCTTTCTTAACGAAAGGTTTCCATGACAGGAGATTGATAGAGGGTGAAAGCTTGTAGTTTCCGATCGCAGTCAATCCTTCAGTTCGCTTAGCCCGGCGAAGAGCCGCAGCGCCTCAGGATTGGCAAGCGCTTCCTGGTTCTTCACCGGCCGGCCGTGAACGACCTCCCGCACAGCAAGCTCGACGATCTTGCCGGATTTGGTTCGGGGAATGTCGGCAACCGCGATGATCTTCGCCGGCACGTGCCGCGGCGAGGCGCCGGTGCGGACACGCGTCTTGATCGCCTTGACGAGATCCTCCGTCAACGCCACACCAGGGGCAAGTCGAACGAAGAGGATGACACGCACGTCGTCGTCCCACTCCTGGCCGATGCACAGCGCCTCGGCCACCTCCTCCATCTGCTCTACCTGATTGTAGATCTCGGCCGTGCCGATGCGCACGCCGCCGGGATTGAGCGTCGCATCCGAACGGCCATGGATGACAAGGCCGCCATGCTCGGTCCATTCGGCGAAATCGCCGTGGCACCAGACATTGTCGAACCGGTCGAAATAGGCGGCGCGATATTTGGCGCCATCGGGATCGTTCCAGAACATCACCGGCATCGACGGGAAGGCCTTGGTACACACGAGTTCACCCTTCTCCCCGCGCACCGGCTTGCCATCATCGTTCCAGACGTCGACGGCAAGGCCGAGGCCGGCCCCCTGGATCTCGCCGCGCCAGACCGGCTGCAGCGGATTGCCGAGCACGAAGCAGGAAACGATATCGGTGCCGCCTGAGATCGAGGCGAGCTGTACATCCTTCTTGATGCCCTCATAGACGAAGGTGAACCCCTCCGGTGACAGCGGCGAACCGGTGGAGGTCATCAGCCGGAGGCTGGAGAGATCGTGGCTCACACGCGGCGTCAGCCCGCCCTTGCGCACCGCGTCGATATATTTCGCCGAGGTGCCGAAGATGGCGAATTTTTCAGCCTCGGCATAGTCAAATAGCACGTTGCCATCGGGTGCGAAGGGCGAGCCGTCGAACAGGCAGAGCGTTGCGCCGCTGGCAAGGCCGCTGACCAGCCAGTTCCACATCATCCAGCCGCAGGTGGTGAAGTAAAACAGCTTATCGCCCGCCTGCAGGCCGCAATGCAGCCGCTGCTCCTTCAGATGCTGCAGCAGCGTGCCGCCGGCCGAATGCACGATGCATTTCGGCACGCCCGTGGTGCCTGACGAAAAGAGGATGTAGAGCGGATGCGCGAAGCCAAGCTGCGTGAACTCGACCTCCTTTGCCTCGTAGGGCGCGACAAAGGCGTCGAGCGTTAAAGCCGCCGGGGTCTTGAGCGCCACCGCCTCGGCATCGCCGGCGTAATGGACGATGATCGTCGGGACATCCAGACTTTTTGCGACCGTCGCGACCTTGGCGCCGACATCCTGCAGCTTGCCGGAATACCAATAGGCATCGCAGGCGATGAAGAGCCTTGGCTCAATCTGGCCGAAGCGGTCGAGCACACCCTGCTCGCCGAAATCAGGCGAACACGACGACCAGATGGCGCCGATCGAGGCGGCGGCGAGCATGGCGGCGACGGTCTCCGGCACGTTCGGCATCATCGCGGCGACGCGGTCGCCCTTGCCGATGCCGAGCGCTGCGAAAGCCTGCTGCAGCTTCGAGACCAGCGCGCGCAGTCGGTCCCACGACCAGCGGTCCTCGGCCTTGTCCTCGCCGCGGAAGATGATCGCATCTCCCTCACCGCGGCCAGACAGCAGGTTTTCGGCAAAGTTCAGCGTCGCATCAGGAAAGAAACGGGCCTCCAACATGCGGTCGCCATTGGCAAGCACCTGTGCGCCACGCTCTCCCTGCACGCCGCAAAAATCCCAGACGGTCGACCAGAAGTTCTCCCGCTCGGCCACCGACCATGCATGCAGATCCTCAAAGCCCGAAAGAGAAAGCCCGAAATCGGCATTGCAGCGCTCCATGAAGGCATGGATCGGGCTTTTTGCAATGGCATCCTGCGAGGGCACCCAAAGTGGTCTGTTATCCTGCATTCAATCCTCCTCCCCAATGCCGTCCTTATATCATGCTGCATTGCATTATAAAGCGTGGAACCGACGCGCTCCGACGCCTGCAGCATGATGCCGAAAAGTGTGAGCGATTTTCGGACGACATCATGCTCCAACTATTTGATTGAAAGTGCTACAGCGTCCTTTGCGCGTCTGAGAAGACGCGCAGCACTGTAGGGATTTGCATATGCCCGATATTTCCTATATCCGGCGAAATCAGCGCATAACGGGATGACCGGCTGAATTTGCCGGCGGAGATCATGAGCACGTCAAGACATCGCAGGTGGCGCAGGAAGATCGGACCCGTTTCGCGCTGGCTTCCGGCCTTCACCCGTCTGTCGACGGTATTCCTGCTGATCGCGCTGGCGCTTTTCGTGGCGCTCAGGGTTGCCGCGCCCTATCTTATTTCGACCGGCTTCGTGCGCTCCGGCATCGAGGACGCGCTGTCGAAATGGACGGGCTACCATGCCGAGATCAAGGGTAGTCCGGTTCTCGAATTCTGGCCGACACCGCGCATCACGCTGAACCAGATCACCATCCGCCAGCCGCCCGAAAATGGCGATAAGCTGCTCGGCAGCATTGAAAGCCTGTCGGCCGATTTCAGCCTCATCGATGCTTTGCGAGGCCGGACGAGCTTCCACGAATTCCATTTGGTGCGCCCCAACCTGGCGCTGACGCGCGACGAGAAAGGCCTGATCGACTGGAGTTATGCCGGCCTGCTTGCACGCGCGATCAGTGGCGTACGCTACGAAAACGGAGCCGAGGTGCTTAATCCTGATCTCGATGCCGAGATCGGCGCAGTGACCGTCGAGGACGGCACGCTTGTGGTCACCGACGTCAAGACCGCCAAGGCCTATCATTTCGGCAGCGTCACCGCAGATATCGCCTGGCCGAGACTTTCCGGCGCGATCTCGGCGGTCGTCATCGCCCGCATCAACGGCGAGGATCTGAAGGTCGATTTCGCCTCCCGCCAGCCGCTGCTCGCCTTTGCCGGCAGGAATGCCGAGACACGGACGTCGCTCACATCAAACCTTTTGACCGCGCACTTTCAGGGGATTGCCAGCATCGCCAGCCTTTCGGCCCTTTCCGGCAATATCACCGCCAGCATTCCCGATGTGCCGGCGCTGCTGACATGGTCGGGCAAGTCGATCCCCGGTATCGCAACGCTGAAGAGCGCTTCGCTGGAATCCGACATCATGTCGTCGGGCAATGGGCTGCGCTTTAACAATCTCAGTCTCTCGCTGAACGAAGCGAGCGCCACCGGGGTGATGGACCTTTTCACCCAACCCGGCAAACGACCGAAAATCGGCGGCACGCTCGCCTTCGACCAGATGAACCTCAAGCCCTTCCTCGACGCCTTCGCGCTGAGGCTCGCCGCCGGCGAGGCAGAGGAAATCTCCGCCGGCATAGGTGGGCCACTGCAGGCGCTCGATGTCGACGTCAGGCTTTCGGCGCGGCGCGCCCAGATGGGTCTCTTCGAGCTTTCCGACGTTGGCGCCAGCATGATCGTTGCCGGCGGCGAGGCCAAATTCGATATTGGCGACAGCCAGTTCGAGGGCGGCGAGATGACCGCGCATCTGGAAGCGACGCAGCGCGACTTCGACGGCGGCGGCAAGCTGCAGCTGTCGATTCGCAATGCCGACTTCGCAGCCCTTGCCGAGCGCCTCGCGCTGAAGGGTCCGCTGCCGCTTGCGACAGGATCGCTCGATCTCGACCTGCAGTCGCCAAAGGCGATCTGGACGACCGGCCTTGCCGACGTCACCGGCAAGCTGCACTTCTGGACGGGCGAAGGCACGATTCCCGGCATCGATGCCGCAGCACTTCGGACGCAGGCGGCCGAAAAGCCGTTCTTTCCGCTGAGCGCGGCAGCAGGCGGCGCCTTCGCCTTCAACCAGCTGAACCTTCAGGCCGATTTCGCCAACGGCACCGCCGAGATGCACGACGCCCATATAGCCGGCGCCACACAGACGCTGACGCTTTCCGGCGTCATCACCTATCAGTCGAACGGGCTGGCGCTTTCCGGATCGCTGGAGGCAACCGATCCGGCCAAGGCCGCGGAGCTGCCGCTGCTGCCGTTCTTCATCGGCGGTTCATGGCCGAACCCGGTGATCTCGCCGGTGCCGCTGTTCGGCAATACACCTCACGCGCAATAGAGCATTTCCATTTTTCTTCGAATCACGGAAGTGCTCTATCCCTTTGTTTTCACGCAGAACCGCCGCGCACGTTAGATCACGCGCCGGCAGCAGCGGCGCGCTCGTCCCTCTGGCGCTGCGTTTCGCGGCGCTTGGTGATGATCGAGGCGCAGATGACGCCGACGGCGACGATGCCGATCAGGATCGTGCATACCGCATTGATCTCAGGCGTCACGCCGAGGCGGACCTGGCTATAAATCCTCATCGGCAGCGTGGTGGCGCCAGGCCCCGACGTGAAGCTCGCAATCACCAGATCGTCGAGCGACAGGGTGAAGGCCAGGATCCAGCCGGAGGCCACGGCGGGCGCGATGATCGGCAGGGTGATCTCGAAGAAGGTCCGCACCGGCGGCGCACCAAGATCCTGGGCCGCTTCCTCGATCGAATGATCGAAGCTCAACAGGCGCGACTGCACGACGACGGCAACGAAACACATGGTCAGCGTCGTATGCGCAAGCGTGATCGTCCAGAAGCCGCGGTCGAGACCGATCGCGACGAAGAGCAGCAGCAATGACAGGCCGGTGATGACCTCCGGCATGACGAGGGGGGCATAGACCATGCCCGAAAACAGCATGCGGCCGCGAAAGCGGGTGTAGCGCACCAATGTCAGCGCCGCCATCGTGCCGAGGATGGTTGCCAAGGTTGCCGACAGCAGCCCGACGCGCAGCGTTACCCAGGCAGCGTCGAGCAAGGCCTGATTGCTCATCAACGAGACATACCATTTCGTCGAGAAGCCGCCCCAAACGGTCACGAGCTTGGATTCGTTGAAGGAGAAAATCACCAGAAGCACGATCGGCAGATAGAGGAAGGCGAAGCCGAGGGTGACGGAGAGGATGTTGAAGCGGGTCCATTTCAGCATGGCTTATTTCCCCCGCTCTTCGGCTTTGGCCTGGACATTCTGGAAAAAGACGATCGGGATGACCAGGATCAGCAACAGGATGGTCGCCACCGCCGAGGAGACCGGCCAATCGCGGTTGGAATTGAACTCGTTCCACAGTGTCTTGCCGATCATCAGCGTCTGCGACCCGCCGAGCAGGTCGGGGATGACGAATTCGCCGACGGCCGGGATGAAGACCAGCATGCAGCCGGCCACCACGCCGGGGATCGACAGCGGGAAGGTGACGCGCCAGAAGGCGGTGATCGGCGGGCAGCCGAGATCCTGCGCGGCTTCGATCAGCGTACCATCCATCTTCTCCAGCGCCGAATAAAGCGGCAGCACCATGAAGGGCAGATAGGAATAGACGATGCCGATATAGACGGCGGTATTGGTGTTGAGGATGATCAGCGGCGTGTCGATGAGGTGCAGCGACAGCAGCAGCTGGTTGAACAGGCCCTCCGGCTTCAGGATGGCGATCCAGGCGTAGACGCGGATCAGAAAGCTCGTCCAGAAGGGCAGGATCACCAGCATCACCAGCGTCGGGCGCAGGCCACGCGGCGCCTGCGCCATGCCGTAGGCGATCGGATAGGCGATCAGCAGCGTCAGGAAGGTGGAGATCGCGGCGATCACCACGCTCGACACATAGGCATTGAAATAGAGCGGGTCGTCGGTGAGGTAGGTGTAATTGTCGAAGGAGAATTCACTGAGCTTGCTTAAGAGACCGGCCCAGCCGTCGGCGAAGGAGAAGACGGGCTCATAGGGCGGCATGGCGATCGCCGTCGTCGACATCGAAATGCGGAAGACGATGAAGAAGGGCGCCAGGAAGAAGAGCAGCAGCCAAGCATAAGGGATGACGATGACGAGGCGATTGTAGAGGCCGGACGTAAACTTGCCCATGATGTCAATCCTTCAGCAGCACGCCGGCATTTTCGTCGAAGGAGACCCAGACGTCCTGATCGTAGGTGAAGGGGTCGTCGACCGAGCGCTGCGCATTGAGGGAGGAGGCCTTGACGACCTTGCCGCTCTGCAATTTCACATGGAAGACGGTCATGTCGCCGAGATAGGCGATATCCCAGAGTTCGCCCCTGGCAGCGTTGACTGAAGCATTGGCGGGAGGCGTGCGCCCGACCCGCATCTTTTCCGGCCGGATGGCGAAGCCGACGGCGCTGCCTGCCGTGGGTGTCTCGGCGGCGGCGACACGCACGCTGAAGCCGCTATCGACTGATATCTCGACGGTGCCGTTGCCCGACGAGGCGACCTTGCCGTCGAAGATGTTCACGTCGCCGATGAAATCCGCGACGAAACGGCAATTCGGCGCTTCGTAGATCTCGGCCGGCGTCGCCACCTGCACGACCTTGCCGTGGCTCATGACGGCGATACGGTCGGCCATGGTCATCGCCTCTTCCTGATCGTGGGTGACGACGACGAAGGTGAGGCCAAGGTTCTGCTGCAGGTCCATCAGCTCGAACTGGGTTTCCTCGCGCAGCTTCTTGTCGAGCGCGCCGAGCGGTTCGTCGAGCAGCAGCACCTTGGGGCGCTTGGCGAGCGAGCGGGCCAGCGCCACGCGCTGACGCTGGCCGCCGGAAAGCTGGTTCGGCTTGCGGGAGGCAAATTGCTCCAGCTTGACGAGTTTCAGCATCTGCAAGACGCGGTCAATCATCTCATCCTTCGCCATGCCGTCCTGCCTCAGGCCGAAAGCGATGTTCTTCTCGACCGTCATGTGCGGGAAAAGCGCATAGGACTGGAACATCATGTTGACGGGACGCCGATAGGGCGGCGTGCCGGCCATGTCGGTGCCGTCGAGCACGATTTCGCCCGAGGTCGGCTGCTCGAAACCGGCGATTATGCGCAGAAGCGTCGACTTGCCGCAGCCGGAGGCGCCGAGCAGCGCGAAGAACTCGCGGTGATAAATGTCGAGCGACAGGTTATCGACGGCGGTGAAATCGCCGAAACGCTTGGTGACGTTCTTGATGGATATGAAGGGCTTGGCGGACGGATCGGTCCAAGGTGCGAAAGAGCGGCGAATATTGCCTAGAGACTTCATATTGTTCCCCGAAAATACATTCTTTGCTTTTGTTATTGGCTTTTTTCCCGGTTTCACCCGGCCGGGATCGTCAAAAAAAGGCCCGGACGTTTCCGTCCGGGCCACTATCAAATCATTGGCCGGTGACCACAGTGGTCCATAGCCGCGTCACGATCCGCTGCGTCTTCGGATCGAGCGGCGGAACGGTGAAGAGTTTCGCCATCACTTCGGGCGTCGGGTAGATCGCCGTATCGTCGAGGACCTCCTTGTCGAGGAACTGCTGCGACGCCTTGTTGCCGTTGGCGTAGAAGACGAAGTTCGAGGCCTTGGCGATCACTTCCGGCTTCATCATGTAGTTGATGAATTCATGGGCTTCGGCCACATGCGGCGCATCCTTCGGAATGCCAAAGACGTCGAAGAAGATCTGGGCGCCCTGCGACGGCACCGAATAGTCGACCTTTACGCCGGCATTTGCTTCCGCGGCACGGTCGCGGGCCTGGAACATGTCACCGGAATAACCGAGCGCGATGCAGATATCGCCGTTCGCCAGCGCGCTGATATATTCGGAAGAGTGGAACTTGCGGACGAAGGGACGAACAGCCGTGAGGACTTCCTGCGCCTTCTTGAGATCGGCGGGATCGGTGCTGTTGGGATTGAGCCCGAGATAGGCGAGCACCGAGGGCACGACATCAGTCGGGGAATCCAGCATATAGATGCCGCAATCCTTGAGCTTTGCTGCTTTCGCCGGATCGAACAACGCGTCCCAATTGGGCTTTTCGTCGGTGCCAAGGGCGGCCTTGACCTTGTCGACATTGTAGCCGATGCCCGTCGTGCCCCACATGTAGTCGACGCTGTATTCATTGCCGGGGTCGAAGGACGCCACACCCTTCATGATGACGTCCCACATGTTGACCAGGTTCGGCAGCTTCGACTTGTCGAGCTTCTGGTAGACGCCGGCGGCGATCTGGCGCTGCATGAAGGAGACGGTGGGGACGACGACGTCATAGCCCGAACCGCCGGCCAGGAGCTTGGTTTCCAGCGTCTCGTTGGAATCGAAAGTGTCGTAGACGACCTTGATCCCGGTTTCCTTGGTGAAATCCTCGAGGATGGAACTGTCGATATAATCCGACCAGTTGTAGACGTTGACCACACGCTCCTGCGCAAAGGCCGGCACGGAAGCAAGGAGCGCGGTAACGGCGGCGGCCGTCACGCTTAGGATGGTTGACCTCATGACTTCTCCTGTTTGTTCAAAGATTCCGCACCCTCGGACATCTTTTCCCTCTGGTTTTCCACGCAGACTAAGAAGGAATTTCTAAGCCCACAAGCGCAAAATCCTGCGCCCTCAATGATTTCACAGTCACTGGAAGTCGAAGGCGCTGAGCCCGGCCACCATCTCGTCGAGCCCGAGCGGTCTCGTCACCGGCGGCTCGGCCCGGGAAAGGCAGCCGCGCCGCTCGCAAAGGCGACAGGCCGGACCGATCGCAACCGGATCGAGCGCCGTCGCCTGCCCGTAGACCACCCCCTCGCCAAGGGCAGCGTCGCAGCCAATCAGGATCGCGGTGCGCCTGACTCTTTCGCCGAATTCGACGCTCGGCCCTTCCAGGGTGCGGGAAACCGTCAGGAAGGATGCGCCGTCAGGCATGATCACCGTTTCGGCGAGGATTTGGCCCGGCTGCAGGAAGGCAGCATGGAGATTGAGCTTCGGACAGCCGCCGCCGAAACGGGCGTGCGGAAAGCCCTGGGCGCCTGCCCTGCGCAGCCGGTGGCCCGCGGCATCGATCTCGATCAGGAAGAAGGGGATGGCGGCTGCCCCCGGGCGCTGCAGCATGGCAAGGCGCGCGGCGGCCTGGCCGAAGGAGACGCCGAAGCGCGCGCGCAGTATATCGATATCGTAGCGCGTTGCCTTGGCCGCCGAGAGAAAGGCTTCATAGGGCATTGCAAGCGCTAAGGCCGCGATGCGGGCAAGCTCGAAGCGGGCGATGCGGCGCGCCTCGGCGGAGAAGAGCGAGAGATCGTCGAGCTCGGCTTCAATTGCCGGCAGCAATGCGAGAGTCGCGGCTTCGATGGCGATCTCATGCGCACGGTCGGCCTGCGACAGGCGCTCCGAGATGAAAAGCCGCATCGAATGGCGATCGAAACGGCGACGCAGATCCGGCATCACATGGACGGGCAAGACACGCACCGCAATGCCGCGCTCGGAGCGCAGCCAATCCTTCAGCCCGGCGGCAAGATCGACACCCCAGGGCAGCGTTGCGGCAAAGGCTTCCGCCGCCGTCTCGATCCGTCCGAAATAGCCGGACCTGCGTTCCAGCGCCTCGCGCACCTCGTCCAGCGGCAACCGGCCGGCGGCGACCGGCGCATGCCCTTCTGCGGCCATCAGCGCCGTCAGGTCGGACAGCCTCGCCGCCTGCTCGCGATAGGCGCGGTAGAGCTTGATCATGCCGCTCGCGGCATTGGGTGCTGCCTCGGCCACCTCCACCAATTCCTGATCACCCGGCAACTCGCCCGACAGCAGCGGATCGGCAAAGACCTCCTTGAGCTGATCGAGACTGCCGCCGGTCTGCCCCCGCAACTCCTCCAGATCGACCCTGTAGACGCTTGCAAGCTTGAGAAGGAGCTGCACCGTCAACGGCCGCTGGTTGCGCTCGATCAGGTTCAGGTAGGACGGCGATATTTCAAGCGCCTCGGCCATGGCGGTCTGCGTCAGCGCCAGCGCATTGCGGATGCGCCTGACTTTCGGGCCTGCGAATATCTTTCGTTCCGCCATGTCACACCCTTTGACAGGCAAGGAGCGCTGTATTTACAAAATTTTACAAATTCACAGCGCCGCTCTGTCAATCTTCGTCATCTTAACCCCTTTCCAGGCAGGAAATCAAAGGTTTTCCTGGTCATATCAGCGCAAATTGTCAATCTTGTCATGCAGCACCTTTACCCGGCTTTTTAGTGAGGAGAGCAGCATGACGGATTTTTACAAGCTTGTTCCAAACGCATCAGCAGGCCGCTTCAACGGCATCGAGAGACCGTACTCGGACGAGGACGTGCAGCGGCTCAGAGGCTCGGTGGCGCTGCGCCATACGCTGGCCGAAATGGGGGCGGACCGGTTGTGGCAGCTCATTCACCAGGAGGATTTCGTCAATGCGCTCGGCGCGCTTTCCGGCAACCAGGCCATGCAGATGGTGCGCGCCGGACTGAAGGCGATCTATCTTTCCGGCTGGCAGGTGGCGGCCGACGCCAATACGGCATCGGCGATGTATCCCGACCAGTCGCTGTATCCGGCCAATGCCGGTCCGGAACTGGCCAAACGCATCAACCGCACGCTGCAGCGCGCCGATCAGATCGAGACCGCGGAAGCCCAGGGACTTTCCGTCGAGACCTGGTTCGCACCGATCGTTGCCGATGCGGAAGCAGGCTTCGGCGGACCGCTCAACGCCTTCGAGATCATGAAGGCCTATATCGAGGCGGGTGCCGCCGGCGTCCACTTCGAGGACCAGCTCGCTTCGGAGAAGAAATGCGGCCATCTTGGCGGCAAGGTGCTGATCCCGACGGCCGCCCATATCCGCAATCTCGATGCCGCGCGGCTTGCCGCCGACGTCATGGGCGTTGCGACGCTCGTCATCGCCCGCACCGACGCGGAAGCGGCGAAGCTCTTGACGTCGGACATCGACGAGCGCGACCAGCCCTTCGTCGACTATGATGCCGGCCGTACGGTCGAAGGTTTCTATCAGGTGCGAAACGGCATTGAGCCCTGCATCGCGCGCGCCGTCGCCTATGCGCCGCATTGCGATCTCATCTGGTGCGAGACCTCGAAGCCGGACCTCGATCAGGCGCGGCGCTTTGCCGAAGGCGTGCACAAGGTCCATCCCGGCAAGCTGCTCGCCTATAATTGCTCGCCTTCCTTCAACTGGAAGAAGAACCTCGACGAGGCGACGATTGCGCGGTTCCAGCGCGAACTCGGCGCGATGGGCTACAAGTTCCAGTTCATCACGCTCGCCGGCTTCCACCAGCTGAACTACGGCATGTACGAACTGGCGCGCGGCTACCGGCAGCGGCAGATGTCGGCCTATTCCGAGCTGCAGCAGGCGGAATTCGCCGCCGAGGTCAATGGCTATACCGCCACCAAACATCAGCGCGAGGTTGGCACCGGCTATTTCGACGCCGTGTCGCTCGCCATCACCGGCGGCCGGTCTTCGACCACGGCGATGCACGGCTCGACCGAACATGCCCAGTTCAAACCGGCTGCGGAATAACTCGAAGAGGAGGAGAAGATCATGGCATCCATCACACGCGTCAGGGAACGGGCCGAGGAACAGGCAAGCAGCATGAGCGAGGATCAGCAGACGACGATCCGCATGCTCGCCAATGACCTGCATCGGCTGAACCAATCGGTCATGAAAGCCGTCGAGGCCGGCGTCTCGGTCGAACTGGTGCGCTCGGCCCGTCATCATGGCGGCGACGGCCACTGGGGCGACCTGCTGATTCCCGTCGTCGTCACCAACCGGCACTGACGAAAAGCCGGCCGCGGCGCCTTAGCCGCGGCTCGGTCGTTTTCCGGCGAAGAGATCGGCATAACTTTTGATGAGCTTGGTCATGCGGTCGGCGACCGTGCGGATCTCCGGGCGGTGGCGGTCCTCGGCATTCATGACGATCCATTGCCGGTGGCGCAATTCCGGCAACTCGCCGCCCTGCCGCTGCAATTCGGGTTGGAGATCGCCGACGAAACAGGGAAGCACGGTCTTGCCGGCGCCGGCGCGCACCAGATCCGGCAGCGAACGCGGCCGATTGACGGTGGCGACGATCCCTGTGGCGGCATGGGCGTGCGGCCAGCGCAGATAGGCCGATATCGCCTCTTCTTCGACAACGGCAATCCAGCGCTCGTCGGTCTCGGCGGCGTTTCGTCTGATATAGACGGCATAGGCCACCTCTCCGAGTTGACGTGCGGCGAGATTGGCCTCTTCAGGCTCGAAGGCGCGAATACCGATATCACTCTCGCGATAGGCAAGGCTTGCCCGCGCCTCGCCGATGGTGAGCGAAATGGCGAAGGCATCGCCCGGCATGCGGATTGCGGCGAAATTCTCCGTCAGCAGCCAGGCGAGCCAGGTGCCGGCGGCGACCCTGACGGTCGTACCGCCCTCGCCGGATTGCCGCCACGCCGCCACCTTGCGGGCGGCGGCCTCCATCTCCTGAAGGTGATCAAGCAGCGCCTGGCCATCTTGGGTCAGACGGTATCCGGTCTGGCTGCGCGAAAACAATGCGCGGCCGATCTCCTGCTCGAAATCGAGCATGCGCCGGCCAACGGTCGCAGGACTGAGCCCGCTTACGGTGCTTGCCCCCGTCAGCCCGCCGAGCCGGGCCACCTGCAGGAAAAGTTGATAGGAATCCCAACTCGCGTTTTTCATCGATGAAAAACATAGCGGGATTTTCTCCGTTTATAAAGAGAAATTCGATGCCTAGATCAGGTGATGTCTGACATAGGAAAGGACATTACCATGATCGACATGATCACCATTGCAGGCACTATCGGATATCGGCACTCTCGCAGCCGATGCGGTTGCAGGGCGGAGGAGGATAGATTCTATGCCGAGTTCGGAAACAGCAGCCTCATTGGCTTCGCTGCCTGGCTGACGTCGCTCGATCTCAACCTGGGAAAGCGCCGCCAGGCCGCGGCGCAATCCTGCGGCACTTGCGGCGGCGAGGTTCAGGCGACTTTTCTTGCCGCGAGATGAGCCGGTGCCGCTTCTGCGACGATGCGGAACCGCTCGATCAACGTCATCAGCGTATCGGCTTCGCCGGCAAGCAGGCGGCTTGCCTGCGTCGTCTCGGCAACCATCGATGCGTTCTTCTGGGTCATCTGATCCATGGCGTTCGCGGAACCGTTGACCTCCTGCAGCGCGGCCGACTGATCACGGCTGGCGGTGGCGATGGTCTCGACATGGCCACTGATCGCGATGATCTCCTGGCTGATCGAGGCAAGGACGCTGCCAGTCTTCTGGACCAGTTCGGAGCCTGCCGTCACCTCCCGGCTCGATGTCTCGATCAGCGACTTGATCTCGCGCGCCGCATCGGCCGAACGCTGGGCGAGTTCGCGGACCTCCTGGGCGACGACGGCAAAGCCCTTGCCCGCCTCGCCGGCGCGCGCCGCCTCGATGCCGGCATTCAGCGCCAGAAGATTGGTCTGGAAGGCGATGTCGTCGATCACCTCGATGATCTGCTCGATGCGCCGCGAGGCCTGCTCGATGCGATCCATGGCGGCGACGGCATCCCCGACGACGGCGCCGGAACTGTCGGCCGTCTTCTTGGTCGCAGCCACGACATTGTTGGCTTCACGGGCACGCTCGGCGGAGGAACGAACCGTCACGGTGATCTCTTCCACCGCGGCCGCGGTCTCCTCGAGGTTTGCCGCCTGCGCCTCGGTGCGTTTCGAAAGTTCGCCGGCAGAGGCGGAGACGGCGCCACTGTTGCGCTGGATCGTCGAGGCACTGTCGCGGATACCGGACAGCGTATCCTGGAGCCGCAAGAGAGAAGCGTTGAAATCGACGCGCAACTGCTCAAGCCGACCGACGAAGGGCGTGCCGATCGTTTGCGAGACGTCGCCCTGCGACAGGCGCCCGAGGCCGGCGGCAAGCTGGTTGACGGCAAAGTCGATCTGGTCATCGAGCGAGCGCTTGTCGACATCGTTCCTGGCGCGTTCGGCATCGCTCAAGGCGCGCTGTTCGGCAGCTTGGGTTTCCAGATCGCGCCTTGCGCGGGCGCTATCGCGGAAAAGCGCCAAAGCCCGGCCGATATCGCCGAACTCGTTCTTCTTTTCGATACAGGGAATCGCTCCTTCGAGATCGCGCGCGGAAATCGAGTGCACGCTCGCGGTCAGCGCCTGCAAAGGCTTCACCGACAGGCGGATCGCATAGAAGGCGAGAACGCCGACGATGAGCATGACGATGGCGCCGACGCCGAGAACCAGCATCTGCAGCTCATACATGCGCTGGAAATAGACTTCCATCGGAATGCCGATGAAGAGAATGCCGACATTGGCGTTCGAGGCGTTCTTGATCGGGAAATAGCCGGTCATGAACTTGCGGCCGAATAGCTCCGCCGGACCGTAATATGCCTCACCCCTGGCGAGAACCGGCTGGGCCGGATGATCGGCGACCAGCTTGGTGCCGACGGCGCGGTCGCCGTTTTCCTTCTTGACGTTTGTGGATATGCGGACGTAGTCGCCGCCCTGCTTTTGGAAGATGGTTGCGACACCGGCGATCGACTGCGCGGTGCGGTCAACCAGCGAATGATCGGCAAGGGCCGGAATGGCGTCTTCCGTGACAGTGGAAAGCCGATTGTCCTTCAGTTCGATCTTTGCAGCCTGATCAGCTGCGCCGTAGAGGACAGCCATCGCACGGGCGGCGTCCTTCGCGTCGGAGACGGCCCCGTCCATGACCTGATGGCTCAGATTGTAATAGGTCACGCCGACGATGGCGGCCGTGCTGATGGCCAGCAGAAACAACGTGATCGCAACGATCTGGCGTACGATCGACGTAGAGAAAAGGCGCAGCATCGAGACCCCCGGGAGATAAACCAAGGTTAATTTAGACTAAAAGCGTTAAGGAAGATTCTCCGTAAATCATCGCTGTCGGAGATATTCATCGCCTCGTTCCAAGCGTTTTCCGATTATCCCGGCGTGATAGGCTGCCGGGCATTCGACCTATTCTTCCATCGTTCAAATCTTCTCAATCGAGGCGCTATTTTGCAGAGTAAATAGAAACGGCCCCGGAAAGTCCGGGGCCGTTCGCGTGAAGACGGATCGATCGACGATCAGGCGGCGCGGTAGACCGGCGCGGCGGCCGCCTCGCCGTCGATCTTGAACTGCTGGATGAGCCGGCGCAGCGAATCGGCCTCGTCGGCCAGTTCGCGGCTGGCGGCGGTCGTTTCCTCCACCATGGCGGCGTTCTGCTGCGTCATCTGGTCCATTTGGTTGACAGTCGCGTTGACGCTCTGCAGCGCGTTAGACTGGTCGTGGCTGGCGCGGGCGATCATCTCGACATGCTGGCTGATCGTTACGATCTGGGCGCTGATCTTGGCGAGCACCGTGCCGGTCTCCTGCACGAATTGCGAGCCGGAATTGACCTCGTTGGTCGACTTGTTGATCAGCCCCTTGATCTCCTGTGCCGCGGCTGCGGAGCGCTGGGCCAGTTCACGGACTTCCATCGCGACTACCGCGAAGCCCTTGCCGGCCTCACCGGCGCGTGCTGCCTCGATGCCGGCGTTGAGCGCCAGGAGATTGGTCTGGAAGGCGATCTCGTCGATGACGCCGATGATCTGCTCGATCTGGCGCGAGGCATCCTCGATGCGGCCCATCGCGTCGATCGCATTGCTGACGACGACGGCGGAATCATCGGCGCTGCGCTTGGCCTGGCGGACAATCTGGTCGGCATCCTTGGCGCGTTCGGCCGACGAACGGACCGTGACGGTGATTTCATCGACGGCAGCCGCGGTCTCTTCGAGCGATGCAGCCTGCTGTTCGGTGCGCTTGGAGAGGTCCTCGGCCGACTGGGCCATCTGGTTGCCGTTGCCCTGGATCAGTTCGACATTGTCGCGGATCTGGCTCATCGTCGCCTGCAGGCGCATCA
Organism: Rhizobium leguminosarum; assembly: GCF_001652265.1. Lineage (GTDB taxonomy): Bacteria > Pseudomonadota > Alphaproteobacteria > Rhizobiales > Rhizobiaceae > Rhizobium > Rhizobium leguminosarum_D. The sequence goes on along the minus strand of NZ_LWBS01000416.1, from coordinate 23,460 downwards.
TCGAACCGTTGAAATCCTGGCGCAGCTGTTCGAGACGGCCGATGAAGGGCGTTTCGATCGTCGTCGAGATATCGCCCTGCGACATGCGTTCGAGGCCGGCGGCGAGCGCATTGACCGCAAATTCGATCTGACGGTCCATCTCTCGCTTTTCGGCGTCGTTGCGCTGGCGCTCGTGTTCGGCGGCGGCGCGTTCCTCGTCGCTCTGCTCCTCGATGCGGATTTTCGAGATGGCGTTTTCCTTGAAGATGCCGAGCGCGCGGGCCATGTCGCCGATTTCATCGTGGCGTTGTTCGCCGGAGATGCTGGTATCCAGCGCCCCTTCGGCGATGCGGCGCATGGCGGCGGTGATATGGCTGATCGGGCGCTGCAGCGTCAGCACCAAGGCAATGCCGCCGAGGATCGACAGCAGGATACCGAGACCGGTGGTCATGACGGAGATGCTGTTTGCCTGGGTGCGCTCGGTGCCGGCTGTCTGCTTCTGCAGTTCGGCGAAATCGGTCAGCTTTTTCCAGATCTGGTCGAGCTCCTGGCGGGCCGCGGCATAGGCCGTGACGCGCTCGCCGATCGTGTCGACGATCTTCGAACCGCCGCCGGAGATGACGTCGAGCGCCGGCTGAATCGCACCTGATATGCCTTCGGCAAAGCCCATGCCCTTGGCGCTGGTGACCAGCACCTGCATGTCCTTGCCGAGCGTGCCGGCCTGCTGCTGCAGGCGCACGAGATTTTCCTTGCTGGAGTCGGCGAGAAAATCGGAAAGAACGATCTGCAGCGAATAGACGGAATTTTCGAGACGCCGCGTATCCTGCAGCACCGAGTTGGCCTGGGCAATCCGGCCGTCGAGCGCGGCGAATTCCTGGGTCGCGTCACGCATTTTCTGTGTGGCGGTCAGCTGCGTATAGGTCGAGGTCTGGCGGAAGCGCGAAACGAGACGGCCGAGCTCCGTGGCGGTTTCATCGGTCGGATTGGGTGTCTGCACGATCGCCTTGATGCCGTCGATGGTCGCAGCCAGTGCCTCGATGACATTCTTCTGATTGCTCGGAACGGAGATGGCAATCAGACGCTGCGATTTGATGATCTCAGGCATCTGTTCGTTGATGAAGGCGATCTTGTCCTGTGGTGTCTGCGGCTTGCTGAAGCCGCTGGCGACGGTGCCGAGAAAATCGCCGCCCTTCAGCAGGCGGTCGGCGGTGCGAAGGGTGCTGGTGGCGGCGCTCTCGTCGCTCTGGACGGTGCTCTGCAATTCTTCGGCCTGGTAGGACACAGTGAAGCGGGTGCTGATCACGCTCTTCTGCGCTGCGTCGATCTGCTCATGCAATGCCTGCTCCTGCTCGTGCAGCGCCCAGAGCTTGTCGACGACGCCCGAAATGTCCTTGGTGCGGCGCGAGGCCTCCGCAAGGCTGTCGCGGCCGGCGGCCTCGTCACCAACCTGGTTCAGCGTCTGGTCGAGCACGCCTTGCTGGGTCTTGAGATCCGCGATCAGCTTGTCGCGCGCCTCAGGACTGGTGACGCGCAGGAAATCGTCCATCGAACCATAGAGATCCTTGAAGCCGCTCAGCGACTGCAGCACGCTGTTGGATATTTCCATGCGGCCCTGCAGAAGTCCCGAAGCGTAGAGGCCCGTCAGGCCCACCGCCGAAATGGTGACGACGAAAGGCAGAACGAAGATCAAAACCTTCGTCTTGATCCTGAAGCGGGAAAGAATCTTATCAATCAACATGGCGTTCCGGGCCTTTCATACACCACTCCTCCCGCAGGCGGCCACATGGCGCCAGCCGGGTGCACATCGAGCTGTTCTTATTTTACATTGGGGAACCCGGAAGCCAGGCGGCAGTCATTGCCAGTTCATGTCCAAACAACTTGGAGATGCCCAAATATTCGCGGGCAATTGTGTCAGATTAGATATTAATTTTCGGATAAGCGGTGACAGCGGGTTAAGCCAAGGCGGTGAAATAGTTGCAAAATTATGAGCCGCGTCGTCGCGGTGAGGTGATCACCATGCCGGAACGTCAGCTCCAGGCCCGCGGACGGGATCAGATGAAATGCGAGAGCAGCAGCGCGAGGCTGGCGGCGGTGGCGCCGGCTGCAAGCATCAGATAGCGCAGGGCGACCATTCGAGCGTTCGGCTTTGCTTCGGCAATTGCGATGGCGCGGGCGCGTCGTGCGTTTCTGTTCATGATCGAAACCTCACTTCTCTCTGACACAACAACAATCCAACAAATCGGCTTGCCGGTAAAGCTTACTGCATAATTCCTTAAATCGGAATCGATTTAAGGATAAAATTATGCAGCCATTCAAAATGTTACAGCGTCCTTTGCGCGTCTAAAAGACGCGCGGCGCTGTAAGTAGGAACGACCTTACAAACCGCCAATTGAGACAGGATGGCGCACCTCTATTAAGAAGTCTTGAATCGGTATCTCCGGATATTTCTAAGACATATCAAAAAATGTGCAGCGGCTTTAGGCCCACTACATGTATCGAAACAAGGGGGCTTTAGACGCATTCGCCGGCGGCAAAACCGGAAGCCCAGGCCCACTGAAAATTATAGCCGCCGAGCCAGCCGGTGACGTCGACGCATTCGCCGATGAAATAAAGGCCGGGCACGGCTTTTGCTTCCATGCTGCGGGAATCGAGCGCTGCCGTGTCGATGCCGCCGAGCGTCACTTCGGCGGTGCGATAACCTTCCGAGCCGGACGGTTTGACGGCCCAGTTCTGGGCGCCGGCGGCAAGGCGCAGCAGCGCCTTGTCAGGCAGGTCGGCCATGTTGCCGGAGATCTTTTCGCGTTCGACGAGAAATTGTGCCAGCCGCTTCGGAAGGATGTCGCCGAGTGCCGTCTGCGGCGACTGACGGCCATTGAGCTGTTTTGCCGCCTTCAGATGCACCGCAATGTCGATATCCGGTTCAATCGCAACGACGATCTCGTCGCCTTCGCGCCAGTGCGAGGAGATCTGCAGGATAGCGGGTCCGCTCAGCCCTCGATGGGTGAACAGCAGCGCCTCGCGGAAACCGGTCCTGCCATGTCGGATTTCGGCAGGGGCGGCAATGCCGGCAAGCGGCGCGATGCTCTCCAGCAGGCCGGGATCGAGCGTCAACGGCACGAGGCCGGGGCGGGTTTCGAGCACGGCCAGGCCGAACTGCTCGGCGAGGCGATAGGCAAAGCCGGTGGCGCCCATCTTCGGGATCGACTTGCCGCCGGTGGCGACGATCAGCGACGATGCTTCATAGGTGTCCTGACCGGTCGAGACGCGGAAGCCTGAGTCCATCCTTTCAACGCCGGAGATCTCGGTACCAAGATGGAGCACCGCCCCGGCCATGCGCATCTCATCCAGCAGCATGCGGATGATGTCCCTGGCGCTATCGTCGCAGAAAAGCTGGCCCAGCGTCTTCTCGTGCCAGGCGATGCCATGGCGGTCGACCATGGCGATGAAATCGGCGGGCGTGAAACGGGCGAGCGCCGACTTGCAGAAATGCGGATTGGCGGAGAGGAAATTCTTCGGTCCGGCATGGATATTGGTGAAATTGCAGCGGCCGCCGCCGGATATGCGGATCTTCTCGCCAGGCGCCCTGGCATGGTCGAGGACCAGGACCGAGCGGCCGCGTTTTCCCGCGCGGATGGCCGCCATCAGGCCCGCCGCCCCGGCGCCGATGACGATGACGTCGCTTTTGCGCTGCAAACCCGTTTTCCCCGATCAAAATCACGTCTTCTTTTTCCATCAAAGGGCGAAAGTCAACGTTTGCCACCCCTCGCCAATTGACAAAGTCTGGTTATGATGGCGCCACGATCAACGCAAACCGGTGTGTCATGTCCCCAAAAAAGACGACGCTGAAGCCTGCCAGAAACGTACCCGCCTCGAAGAAAACTCCCCCGGAGCCCGGATCCCTGCGCGGCGTTGCGAACTGGAAGGAAGCAGCGCGGTGGCTGAGGGACAGGGGCATCGAAGACATCGAATGCATCACGCCGGACCTTGCCGGCGTTGCGCGCGGCAAAATGATGCCGAGCTCGAAATTCACCTCGAACACGTCGCTGGCGCTGCCTTCAGCGATCTACCGGCACACGATTTCGGGCGAATATCCAGACGAGACGGAGAGCTTCCGATACGAGCCGCGCGACAGCGACCTGAAGCTGATGCCCGACCTTTCGACGCTTTCGGTCGTGCCCTGGGAAACAGACCCGACGGCGCAGGTGATCTGCGACATCGTCGATTCGGACGGCGGCGAAGTGCCCTATACGCCGCGCAACGTGCTGAAGCGCATCATGAGCCTCTATCACGAACGCGGCTGGAAACCGATCGTAGCGCCCGAGATCGAATTCTATCTCGTCGCCAAGAACGACGATCCCGACTATCCGCTGCACCCGCCCAAAGGCCGCTCCGGCCGCTCGATCCTCGGCGGCCAGGGCTATTCGATCGCCGGCATCAACGAGTTCGACGAACTGATCGACGACGTCTATCATTTCTCGGAGAAGCAGGGGCTGGAGATCGATACGCTGATCCACGAAGAGGGACCGGCGCAGATGGAGATCAACCTGCGCCACGGCAATCCGATCGAACTTGCCGACCAGGTGTTCCTGTTCAAGCGGACGATCCGCGAGGCGGCGCTGAAACACGACATCTATGCGACCTTCATGGCCAAGCCGATGCAGGGCCAGCCGGGTTCGGCGATGCATATCCACCAGTCGGTGGTCGATATCGAGACCGGCAAGAACATCTTCTCCAATGCCGATGGCTCGGCTTCGAAGGAATTTTTCCATTTCATCGGCGGCATGCAGAAATTCGTGCCGAGCGCGATGGCGATGCTTGCACCCTACGTGAATTCCTACCGGCGCCTGCAGCCGGATATGTCCTGCCCAGTCAACAATGCCTGGGGCTACGACAACCGGACGACGGCGTTCCGCGTGCCGGTTTCCGATCCGCAAGCGCGGCGCGTGGAAAACCGGCTGCCGAGTTCGGACGCCAACCCCTATCTCGCACTCGCCGCCTCGCTCGCCTCCGGCCTGCTCGGAATCATGAACGAGATCGAGCCGACGGCGCCGACGGAGGATTCGGCCAATGAGGGCTCGATCGACCTGCCGCGCGGCCTGCTGGAAGCCGTGGCGCTCCTCGAGGACGAACCCGCCTTCGAGGAGATGTTCGGCAAGCAGTTCATCGGCCTTTATGCCGGCGTCAAGCGCGGCGAGTTCGAAACCTTCATGCAGGTGATCAGCCCTTGGGAGCGGGAATTCCTTCTGCTCAACGTGTGAGGGACCATCATGGCATCGCAGGAGACATGGCAGAGCCCGATCGCGCCCGGGCTGTCCTGGTATCAGGCAACGGTCGGCGAGCGGCCCACCTATGCCGCTCTCGACGGCTCGAGAACATGCGACGTCGCCATCGTCGGCGGCGGCTATACCGGCCTGCAGGCCGCCTATAATCTTGCCAAAGCAGGCGTTTCAGTGGTGCTGATCGAGGCCTGCCGCTTCGGCGACGGGGCGTCCGGGCGCAATGGCGGTCAACTCGGCACCGGCCAGCGATGGTGGCCGGAAGAACTCGAGGAGAAGATCGGCTACGAACGCTCGAAGGCGCTGTTCGATCTAGCCGAGGCGGCCAAACGCCATCTCATCGATTTCGCCCGCGAGCATCAGATCGAGATCGACTATGTGCCCGGCCAGCTCAACGTCGCACACAAGGCGAGCTACAAGCGCGCCTATTACGAAAATGCCGAGATCGCCGCCTTCCGCTACGACTACCCGCATCTGCGCTTCATGGACGAGAACGAAACGCAGGAGAGGCTCGGCTCGAAGCGTTTCCATTGCGGCGTGCGCGATGTCGGCACCGGCCACATTCATCCACTGAAGCTGCTGGTGGGGCTGGCGCGGGTCGCTGCCAATGCCGGCGCTGAAATCTTCGAGATGACCAGAGCAACGGCGATCCGCCAGGGCGGCGGCAAGGTGACGATCGAAACCGAAAGCGGGACGATCACCGCTGAGCGCGCACTGATCGCCTGCAACGGCTATATCGGCAATCTGGAGCCGGTAACGGCAAGCCATGTCATGCCGATCCGCTCCTTCATCGGCGCCACGGCGCCGCTCGACGGGCATCCCGATGTGCTGCCGGGGGGCGAGGCCGTGGCCGATTCGCGTTTCGTCGTGCGCTATTTCCGCAAATTCGGCGACGGACGCCTGCTGTTCGGCGGGCGTGAAGCCTATACGTCGGACAATCCGCGGGACATTTCGCAACACATCCGCCGGCAGATTGCCGAGGTCTATCCTGATCTGAAGGACATCGAGATCACCCATGCCTGGGGCGGCAGCGTCGGCATCACCCTGCCGCGCCAGCCTTTCGTGCGCGAGGTCATGCCCGGCGTCATCTCGATCGGCGGTTATTCCGGCCATGGCGTCATGCTGTCAAACTACTGTGGCAAGCTCTATGCGGAAACGGTGCTTGGAAAATCGGGCGATCTCGACCTCTTCACATCGCTCGATATTCCCGCGTTTCCCGGCGGAGCCCGCATGCGGGCGCCGTTGCTTTTCCTCGCCTTGTCGTGGTTTGCGCTTCGCGACAAGTTTTAGTCCGATTGCGGATTTCCTCTTCCGGAAATTCGCTCTAAAACCGGTGCCTGACAGATTCATTGCACTGCACACTGGCTTTTTTAAATCGATTAGATTAAAAGAGCCGCCAACCAAAGCCTGATTGAGAGACAAGCTCATGAGCAGCCAGATCATTCCCGTTGAGCCTTTTGATTATGTCGTCTTCGGCGGCAGCGGCGACCTTGCCGAACGCAAGCTTCTGCCCGCTCTTTATCATCGCCAGATCGAAGGCCAGTTCACGGAACCGACCCGCGTGATCGGCGCCTCGCGCAGCCCGCTGACCCATGAGGAATACCGCAAATTCGCCAGGGACGCGCTGACGGAGCACCTGAAGAAGGGTGAATATGACGAGGCGGAGGTAGAGAAATTCTGTGCCCGCCTCTACTACGTCTCGGTCGATGCCCGCACGGATGCCGGCTGGGATCAGCTGAAAAGGCTGCTCGACGAGGGCAAGGAGCGCGTGCGCGCGTTCTATCTGGCAGTCGCGCCCGGCATCTTCGGCGACATTTCGCAGAAGATCCACGACCACAAGCTGATCACCAAATCGACCCGCATCGTCGTCGAGAAGCCGATCGGCCGCGACCTCGCCTCGGCGCTGCAGCTCAACGACTCGATCGGCCGCGCCTTCAAGGAAGAGCAGATCTTCCGCATCGACCACTATCTCGGCAAGGAGACGGTGCAGAACCTGATGGCGCTGCGCTTCGCCAACGCGCTCTACGAGCCGCTCTGGAACGCCAACTACATCGACCACGTGCAGATCACCGTGGCTGAATCGGTCGGCCTCGAAGGCCGCGCCGGCTATTACGATACGGCCGGCGCATTGCGCGACATGGTGCAGAACCACATTCTGCAGTTGCTTTGCCTGACGGCGATGGAAGTACCCTCGTCAATGGATTCGGAAGCCGTTCGCGACGAGAAGCTGAAGGTTCTGCGCGCGCTGAAGCCGCTCAATGCTTCCAATGTCGAGCAGGCGACGGTGCGCGGCCAGTATCGCGCAGGCGCATCGGGCACCGGTCCGGTCAAGGGCTACCTCGAAGAACTCGAAGGCGGCGTCTCGAACACCGAGACCTTCGTTGCCATCAAGGCCGAGATCAACAACTGGCGCTGGGCGGGCGTTCCCTTCTACATCCGCACGGGCAAGCGTCTGACGGGACGCATGTCCGAGATCGTCATCACCTTCAAGCCGATCCCGCACGCGATCTTCGATCAGGCGGCCGGGCGCATCAACGCCAACCAGCTGATCATTCGCCTGCAGCCGGATGAGGGCGTCAAGCAGTCGCTGATGATCAAGGATCCGGGTCCGGGCGGCATGCGCCTGCGCAATGTCTCGCTCGACATGAGCTTCGCCCAGGCCTTCAACGTCCGCAATCCCGACGCCTACGAGCGCCTGCTGATGGACGTGATCCGCTCTAACCAGACGCTGTTCATGCGCCGCGACGAAGTGGAAGCCGCATGGAGATGGGTCGATCCGATCCTCAAGGGTTGGGAAACGACCGGCCAGCAGGTGCAGGGCTATACGGCCGGCACCTGGGGCCCGAGCCAGGCCATCGCGCTGATCGAGCGCGACGGCCGCACCTGGCATGACGAAATCTAGGACGAAATCGATGGCATCGACCCTGCATTCCTTCGCCAGCGCCGCAGACCTCGCCAGAAGTCTCGCCGACAAGGTCGCCGATACGCTTGCGGCGGCGATTGCCGCCCGCGGAACGGCGTCCATCGCCGTTTCCGGCGGCTCCACACCGAAGGCCTTTTTCCAGGCGCTTTCGACACGCGACATCGCCTGGGAAAAAGTGACGATCACGCTTGTCGACGAACGCTTCGTGCCGGCCGACAATCCGCGCTCGAACCATCTGCTGGTCGACGCCAATCTTCTTCAAAACAAGGCAAAGGCGGCGCGCTTCGTGCCGCTTTACCAGCCGGCACCTTCCGTCGAGGAAGCAGCAAGACTTGCGACGGCAAAAAGCGCCGAGATCGGCATCCCCTTCGACATCGTCATCCTCGGCATGGGTGGCGATGGACACACCGCCTCGTTCTTTCCTGGCGGCAGCAATCTTGCCGTGGCGCTCGATGCATCGACGCCGCGCGGCATCATCACCATGGAAGCGGAAGGAGCCGGCGAGCCGCGCCTGACCTTCACCTTCTCCAGTCTTGAGGATGCCGCACTCCTGGTTCTCCATATTGAGGGCGAAGGCAAAAAAGACGTTCTCGCCAAGGCGGAAGGCAGCGGTGAAGAGGCAGAAATGCCGATCCGCGCCGTTCTGCGCCGGGCCACTTCCCCGGTCGAGATCTACTGGGCTCCCTGATCAGCCGTCATCCGGATTGAGATTCAGGCTAGAGCCGCCGAAACAGATAGAGACAACGAACAAGGCAGGGATTTTCCATGTCCGCTCACGCACGCATTTCTGCGATCACCGATCGTATCGTCGAACGCTCGAAACCAACCCGCGACCGCTATCTGGAACGGCTGCGCGCGGCCGCCTCGCAGGGCGTGCAGCGCTCGGTGCTTGGCTGCGCCAACCTCGCCCATGGCTTCGCGGTCTGTTCCCCCGCCGACAAGGATGCGCTCGCCGGCGACCGCATCCCCAATCTCGGCATCATCACCGCCTATAACGACATGCTCTCGGCCCATCAGCCGTTCGAGACCTATCCGGCGATCATCCGTGAGGCAGCCGCCCAGGCAGGCGGCGTGGCGCAGGTGGCCGGCGGCGTGCCGGCGATGTGCGACGGCGTCACCCAGGGACAGCCGGGCATGGAGCTCTCGCTGTTCTCGCGCGACCTGATCGCCATGTCGGCGGGCGTCGGCCTGTCGCACAACATGTTCGATGCCGCCCTCTTCCTCGGCGTCTGCGACAAGATCGTGCCGGGCCTGGTGATCGCAGCACTGTCCTTCGGGCATCTGCCGTCGATCTTCGTTCCGGCCGGTCCGATGACGACCGGGCTGCCGAACGACGAGAAGTCGCGCGTGCGCCAACTCTTCGCCGAGGGCAAGGTCGGACGGGCCGAACTGCTGGAGGCGGAATCGAAATCCTATCACGGCCCCGGCACCTGCACCTTCTACGGCACCGCCAATTCCAACCAGATGCTGATGGAGATCATGGGCTTCCACATGCCCGGCTCGTCCTTCATCAATCCCGGCACGCCGTTGCGTGAAGCGCTGACGCGCGAAGCCGCCAAGCGGGCGCTGGCGATCACCGCGCTCGGCAACGAATTCACGCCGGCAGGCGAGATGATCGACGAGCGCTCGATCGTCAATGGCGTCGTCGGCCTGCATGCGACCGGCGGCTCGACCAATCATACGCTGCACCTCGTCGCCATGGCGCGGGCGGCCGGCATCCAGCTCACCTGGCAGGACATTGCCGAGCTTTCGGAAATCGTCCCGCTGCTTGCCCGCGTCTACCCGAACGGGCTTGCCGACGTGAACCACTTCCAGGCGGCCGGCGGCATGGGCTTCCTCATCAAGGAACTCTTGAAGCACGGACTGGTGCATGACGACGTGCGCACCGTCTTCGGCCAGGGCCTCCAAGCCTATACGGTCGATGCTCGTCTCGGCGAAAACGGCGCCGTCCTGCGCGAGCCGTCGCCGGAAAAAAGCGTCGATCCCAAAGTCCTCTCCAGCATCGAAACGCCGTTCCAGGCCAATGGCGGGCTGAAGATGCTGCGCGGCAATCTCGGCAAAGCGGTTATCAAGATTTCCGCCGTCAAGCCGGAGCGCCACATCATCGAGGCGCCGGCAATCATCTTCCACAGCCAGCAGGAACTGCAGGACGCCTTCAAGGAAGGCAAGCTCAACCGCGATTTCATCGCCGTCGTGCGCTTCCAGGGCCCGAAGGCGAACGGCATGCCGGAACTGCACAAGCTGACGCCGCCGCTCGGCGTGCTACAGGATCGCGGCTTCCGCGTGGCGCTCCTCACCGACGGGCGCATGTCCGGCGCATCCGGCAAGGTGCCGGCCGCGATCCACGTCACGCCGGAAGCGGTCGACGGCGGTCCGATCGCCCGCATCCGCGAGGGCGACATCATTCGCCTGGACGCGATCAAGGGCACGCTCGAGCTGCTCGTCGATGCCGCTGACATGGCCGAGCGCGAGCCGGTGACTGTCGATCTCTCCGACAATGAATTCGGCATGGGCCGCGAACTCTTCGCACCGTTCCGCCGCGCCGTCGGACCGTCGGACCAGGGTGCGAGCGTGCTCTTCCACCACTGAGCGGGTGGCTTCTGGCAAACAAAAATCCGCGGGGAGCCTGAAGCCCCGCGGGTTCTAGTTTTCAATACAGTGATGGTGCCGTGTCCTGGCGGACGCGCGACTTTAGGCTCGAATATCGAGAACGTAGTCGCGGTGCGCCGGATGGGTGCTGTAGACGAAGATTTTGTTCAGCTCCTTCTGCGTCAGCAGGCGCAGGAAGCGGACGTCGATGGTATTGTTGGCGTTGACCTTCATCAGCAGGCAGCCGACCTTGGTGATGCGGGCATCCGGAATATCCAGATAGAACTGCTTCGGCAGGCTGAACTGGGTCAGGATCGCGAGCGTCGCGCTGCTCATCGAAATGCGGACAATGTCGCAGCGGCGCGAAGCCGCGTGCATGACGCCCTTTTCCGTATATTCGATGCGTGCGGCGTTCATGGTGTCCTCCATCTTGAACCGCGCCTCGCGGTCATACATGAAGGATTCTTCCTTGCTCAGGAAATGAGATTTTGGCTGTGACGGATTGGAAGCGGCCACGTGCTTATCCCCCTCATAAATTGACGAGGAAAAGGTAGCAGCCGATCTTTAACAGAAAGTGAGAATTCGGCCCTTCCCGCACAATTCTTGCGACCATCACCCCAAAAATGGCCGCCTCACTTCCGGTAGGTATGGCCGGTTGCGTCAAACAGATGCAACTTCTGCCTGTCGGCGGCAAACCGCATCCTCTGTCCCTTCTTCACATCATAGATGCCGGGCAGCTTGACGACGATCGGCTCGCCCGGGACCAGGCCCTCGATATAAAGCAACGTCACTTCGCCGAGCGCTTCGACGATCGACACTTCACCTTCGAAAAGGTAGTCGGCGCCATCGGCAACCCGGAGATCCTCCGGACGGACGCCGAAGCTTGCCTGCTTGCCGGTTTCCGACGAGTCGGTCGCCACATCGAGGGTCACCGACATGCCGCCGGTCAGCGTCACCGTCGTCTGGCTTCCGGTTCCGGCGACCGTCGCCGGAATGATATTCATGGCCGGCGAGCCGATGAATTTCGCGACGAAGAGGTTTGCCGGGCGCTCGTAGAGGTCCAGCGGCGCGCCGACCTGCTCGATATTGCCGGCGGAGAGAACGACGATACGGTCGGCAAGCGTCATCGCCTCGACCTGATCGTGGGTGACGTAGATCATCGTCGTATCGGCCATCTGTTCGTTCAGGCGGGCAATCTCGATGCGGGTCGCGACGCGCAGCGCGGCATCGAGGTTGGACAGTGGCTCGTCGAACAGAAAGACCTTCGGATCGCGGCAGATGGCGCGGCCGATCGCCACGCGCTGGCGCTGGCCGCCGGAAAGCGCCTTTGGCAGGCGATCGAGATAGTTGGTCAACTGCAGGCTCTCGGCTGCCGCCCGGACGCGGCGGTCGATCTCCTGGCGGCTTTCGCCGGCGATCTTCATGCCGAAAGCCATGTTATCGAACACGGTCATATGCGGGTAGAGCGCATAGGACTGGAAGACCATGGCGATGCCGCGCTTGGAAGGCGGCACGTCATTGACGAGATGGCCGTCGATATACATCTCACCGCCGGTGATCGCCTCGAGACCGGCGATCATGCGCAGAAGCGTTGACTTGCCACAGCCGGATGGACCGACGAAGACGATGAATTCGCCCTGCTTGATATCGAGGTCGATACCATGGAGAACGTCCACGGAACCGTAGGATTTGCGGATATCCTTCAGCGTCAGTCCAGTCATTTCTCTCTCCCCTTAGTTCCTTAGGCGAGACGGGCGAAATACGCCCCCCAGGCCGGAATGTCGATCTTGTCGCCATAGTTGTTGCTGGTAAAGCCGTGCCCCGTCAATGCCTGCCATTCTCCCGCCGGCAAGGCGACGCCGGCCTCGGCCGGGCTCATGTTGAAAATGCAGAGCAGCTTCTCGTTGCCGTATTCACGGGTAAAGACCAGGCTATCTCCCTGCGGTTCTTCGAATTCGATCTCGCCCTTGGCAAAAGCGGGATGCAGCTTGCGGAAGGCGATGAAGCGGCGATAGTGCTCCAACACCGAGGCCTCGTCGCCCTGCTGGACGCTGACGGCCCGAAGGATATGCTCGACCGGCACCGGCAGCCAGGGCTTGACTGTGGAGAAGCCTCCCTGGGCGACCTGGCTGTCCCAGACCATCGGCGTGCGGCAGCCGTCGCGGCCCTTGAATTCCGGCCAGAACTGGATGCCATAGGGATCCTGCAGATCCTGATAGGCGAGATCGGCCTCGGTCAGCGCCAGCTCCTCACCCTGATAGAGGCAGACCGAGCCGCGCAGCGTCATCAACAACGAGGCATAGAGCTTGGCGAAGGCATCGTGATCGGCGACCAGCCCGCCCCAGCGGCTGACATGGCGCATGACGTCGTGATTGGAGAAGGCCCAGCAGGCCCAGCCATCGGGTGCGGCGGCTTCGAAATCCTGCATCACCTCCTCGACGCGCTCCGCCGTCAGCGGATCGGGCGCCAGGAACTCGAAGGCGTAGCACATGTGCATCTTGTCATTGCCGGAGGTGTATTCGCCGACGATTTCAAGGCCGCGCTGGCTGTCGCCGACTTCGCCGACGGCGGCGATTGCCGGGAATTCTTCGAGAACGGCGCGGAAGCGCTTCAGGAAGGCAAGGTTCTCCGGCCGGTTCTTGTCGTAGATATGCTCCTGGAAATTATAGGGATTGACCGCCGGCGCCGTCGAGGCGTTGCGGCGCTCGGGAGCAAGCGCCGGATTGTCGCGCAGTTGCGTATCGTGGAAATAGAAGTTGATGGTGTCGAGGCGGAAGCCGTCGACGCCGCGGTTGAGCCAGAAGCGGACGACATCAAGCAGACGGTCCTGCACCTCAGGATTATGAAGGTTCATGTCCGGCTGCGAGGTCAGGAAGTTGTGCAAGTAATATTGCATGCGCGTCGGATCCCACGCCCATGCCGAGCCGCCGAAGATCGACAGCCAGTTGTTCGGCGGCGTGCCATCCGGCTTGGCGTCGGCCCAGACATACCAGTCAGCCTTGGCGTTGGTCTTGCTCGAGCGGCTTTGTACGAACCAGGGATGCTGATCCGAGCTGTGGGAGATGACGAGGTCGATCATCACCCGGATGCCGAGACGATGGGCCTCTGATATCATCGTGTCGAAATCCACCAGCGTGCCGAAGATCGAATCGACATTCTCGTAGTCGGAAACGTCATAACCGAAATCGCGCATCGGCGAGGTGAAGAAGGGCGAGATCCAGATGGCATCGACGCCAAGGCTTGCCACATGCGGCAGGCGGGCGGTGATGCCCTTCAGGTCGCCGATGCCGTCGCCGTTCGAATCCTGGTAGGAGCGCGGGTAGATCTGATAGATCACCGCGCCACGCCACCAGTCCTTGTCGGGGGTCGAAATCGAATGGGAAGCCACGTTCATGGAATATCCTGTTTGAAGTCACGTTCGGAAATGGTCAGCCCCCTTTAACCGAGCCCGCCAGCAGGCCACGCACCAGATAACGCTGCAGCCCAAAGAAGACGAGCAGCGGCACGATGATGGTGACGAAGGCCGACGCCGTCAAAATCTCCCAATTGCCGCCGCGTGAGCCAAGCAGCGCGTTGAGGCTGCCGGTCAGCACGAGGTGGTCCTTGTCGGTGCCGAGGAAGACCATGGCGACGAGCAGGTCGTTCCACACCCACAGGAATTGGAAGATGGCGAAGGAGGCGAGTGCCGGAAAGGACAGAGGCAATACGATGCGGACGAAGATCTCGAAGTCGCTGGCGCCGTCGACGCGGGCGGATTCGATGATCTCCTTCGGCAGGCCGGCGATATAGGCCCGCAGGAGGTAGATGGCGAGCGGCATGCCGAAGGCGGTATGGGCCATCCAGATGCCGGGATAGGTCTTGGACGGCTGGCCGAGCAGGTTGCCGATCTCGTTGTAGAGGCGCAGCAGCGGGATCAGCGACATCTGCAGCGGCACGACGATGAGGCCGACGACGAGGGCAATCAGCAGCCCGCGGCCGGGAAACTCCATCCAGCTGAGCGCATAGGCTGCGAAAGCGGCAATCAGGATCGGAATGATCGTTGCTGGGATCGTCACAGTCAGCGAGTTGATGAAGGACTGACCGATGCCCTCGCCGGTCAGAACCGTATTATAGTTCTGCATCGTGAATTCCGGCGGTGCGGAGACCGACGCATAGATGCGCCGCGGGCGTTCGTCGGGCGAGAAGGCGACGTTCTTCACATAGCGGTAGCTGCCGTCGCTATTGATCTGCAGAGTTTCGCCGTCGCCGAGATCGGCGGTCTCGCCGGCCTTGAAGGCGGCGGGCTGCTGCACCCGGTTGCCGAAGGCCTTCACCGAGCGGCCGGTCTGGCCTTCGAACACATTGCCTGAAATGACGTAGGCTGCACCTTCCTGCTGCTGCTGATCGGCTGTGCCGAGGCGGACAGCGACCGTCTGCGTCGAGCCGACGAAGGCCGTCCACCAGCCGGAGACGACGATCTGGTCCTTGTCGCGCAGCGCGCTGACGAAGATTCCTAGCGTCGGGATCAGCCAGACGATGACGATCAGCAGAACGGCGGCATGAACGAAGAGACGGGCGGGGCCGATCTTGAAATAGCTTCCAACAGCGGTCATCTCAGTGGCCCTTCAGTTCGCGATTGGCGCGTCGCACATTCCAAACCATGATCGGCGTGACGGCGAGCATGATGATGATGGCAATGACGGCGCTTCGGCCGGAATCGCCGCCGCCGCGAAACAGCCAGTTGAACATCAGATTCGCCAGCACCATCGACTGCCACTGGCCGTTGGTCATGGTCAGCACGATATCGAAGACCTTGAGGACGAGGATGGTGATCGTCGTCCAGACGACCGCGATGGAGCCCCAGATCTGCGGCACCATGATGCGCCAGAAGATCTGCCAGCCATTGGCGCCGTCGATGACGGCGGCCTCTATCGTCTCCTCGGGAATGCCGCGAAGGGCAGCCGAAAGAATGACCATGGCGAAACCGGTCTGGATCCAGATCAGGATGATCATCAGGAAGAAGTTGTTCCAGAAGGGAACTGAGATCCACACCTCAGGTGTGCCGCCGAACGTCTGGACGATGGCGTTCAGCAGGCCGATCTGGACGTCGTTGCCACCGCGATATTCGTAGATGAACTTCCAGATGACCGAGGCGCCGACGAAGGAGATCGCCATCGGCATGAAGACGATGCTCTTGGCGATATTGCCCCACCAGATGCGGTCGGTCATCACGGCGATGACGAGGCCGAAGAAGGTGCAGGCGGCCGGCACCACGGCAAGCCAGAGGATGTTGTTGAAGATCGACTGGCGGAATTCGCGGTCGCCGAGCGCCCATTTGTAATTGGCGAGGCCGACGAACTGCAGACCGGCACGGTCGTAGAAGGAGAGGATGAAGGTCGCAACGACGGGATAGACGAGATAGACGATCAGCAGGAAGAGCGCCGGGCCGATGAACAGCCACGGCCGGACGAGTGCACGGCGGTTGAGATTGCGCGATGCGGCGCGGATGTCGCCATCCTTCACCGGCAGTGCGAGATCCAGGATCTTGTTCGAAAAATAGAAATAGGCCGAGCACGCGAAAACGGCGACGACCACGACGCCCAAAGCGGACACTATCTGCAACAGCATTTTCGTCCCTCCCCTGCTTCCCCTGATCTTATTCCGACCGGTTTTTATGCTGACGGGTCAACGCCGGTCATCGTCAATCTATTTGTATTGCCCAATCACAATATATCCTGCGATGGCCGGGCTCTTTGCGAGCCCGGCCAGTCATGCAAGCCATGCCGCCGGCAAGCCGGCGGCATAATTTTGGGGATTACTTGATGCCGTCCCAGGCGCTCTGGATTTCGCCAGCAGACTCTTCGGCCGACTTGCCGCCGACGAAATCGACCATGCCGGTCCAGAAGGCGCCGGCGCCGATCTTGCCCGGCATCAGGTCGGAACCGTCGAAGCGGAAGGTGGTGGCGGAGGTCAGGATATCGCCTTCCTTCTTCATCTGCGGGTTGGCATAGGCCTCGGTGCTGACGCCCTTATACGGCGTCAGGAAGCTCGACTGCGCCATCCAGACCTCATGGGCGATCGGGGTCTTCAGGAAGTCTATGAAGGCGCGGGCCGTCTTCGAGTCCTTGGCGATCGAAACGAGCGTGCCGGCGCCGAGAACCGGCTTGCCGAGTTCGGGATGCGAAGCAAAGGTCGGCATGTAGAAGAAGTCGGCATCCTGGCCGAGCTTCGTGCCTTCAGGGAAGAAGGACGGGATGAACGAGGCCTGATGGTGCATGTAGCACTTCGGCGGAACCGCGAATAGGCCCTTCGGGCTGTCGCGGAAATCGGTCGAGGCCACGGCTGCGACACCGCCATCGACGTATTTCGCGTTTTTGGCGAACTTGCCGAACTCGTCGATCGCGGCAACGACGGCCGGATCGGTGAACTTCAGCTCGTTGGTCGTCCACTTGTCGTAGGCTTCCGGCGGCTGCATGCGCAGCATGATGTCCTCGACCCAGTCGGTCGCCGGCCAGCCGGTGGCGCCGCCGGAACCGAGACCGATGCACCAGGGAACGCCGCCGTCCTTGACGATCTGATCGGTCAGGGCATGCAGCTCTTCCATGGTCGTCGGGATCTTGTAACCGGCTTCCTCGAAGTTCTCCGGAACATACCAGACCAGCGATTTTACGTCGGCCTTGTAGGGGAAGGCGTAGAAGGCTTCCTTGCCGTCCTTGCCCTTGTAGGTGCCGTAACCGACCCAGCTGTCGCCGGCGCCGTAATTGTCCTTGATCCACTTGGAGTTGTCATCGCCGAGCGGCGTCAGGAAGCCCTTGCTGGCGAGATCGGCCAGCAGGCCGGGCTGCGGCAGAACGGCAATGTTCGGTGGCGAGCCCGCCTGCGTATCGATGACGATCTGCTGTTCGTAGTTTTCGGAAGAGGAGTATTTGGCATCGATGCCTGTGGCTTCGGTGAAATAGGCAAGCACGCTCATGAAGAACGCCTCGTCCTCGCCGCGCCACGGCCCGAAGATCGTCAGCGGCTGGCCCTTCAGATCGGCATGAGCAGCCTTGAACTCGTCATAGCTCTTCCAGTTGAACTTGGAATCCTGTCCCGGGGCAAATTTCAAATCGGCCGCGGACGCAGCACCGGCAAAAAGCGCTGCCACGGCAACGCCCATCAAAAATGACTTTTTCATGTGATCAACCTCCCATCACAATCCCAACCGCGCCGAATTCCCTCCAAAAGAAATTTCAAAGCGCTTTGACACCCGACTCATTCCACTTTCGGTGGAATGGAGTCAAGTCAATTCGCGAAAACCCGCTGTGAACATGCTCGAAATCGCAGCGCAGCAACGCCTCCCGGGAGATATGGAGCGATTTTTCTTGAGTCAAGCGCAGCAGATGATACATAATTGAAAGCGCTTTGGATGCCACTGGGAGGCGGCAGGCCTTTTCAGGACGGCTGACGGGCGGGCCGGGAGGAAGCATAGCAGGTGAATCTCAAACAGCTATCGGAATTGCTGGGGCTGTCGCAGACGACGGTGAGCCGGGCGCTGAACGGCTATCCCGAGGTCAACGAGGCGACCCGGGAGCGTGTGCTCCAGGCTGTCAAGGAAACCGGGTACCGGCCGAACAAGGCGGCGCAGCGGCTTGCGACCGGCAAAGCAGGCTCGATCGGCCTCGTCATGCCGACGGCGCCCGGCCACCAGTCCGACGTGCATTTCGGTGAATTCCTGGCCGGGCTCGGCGAAGAGGCCGTACGCCACGATTTCCACTTCGTGATTATGCCGGCCGACCCGGATGACGAGGTAGCGGCCCTTCGCCGCCTTGCGATCAGCGGCAACGTCGATGCCCTATTCGTCGCCTATATGCGCGGCCACGACCCGCGGCTCGCCATGCTGAAATCACTGTCGATGCCCTATGTCGTGCACGGCCGCTCCTTCGGTTCGGAGCCGGACTATCCCTATCTCGACATCGACAATGAAGGCGCCTTCTACGATGCGACACGACTCCTGCTGCAGCTCGGTCATACGCGCTTTGCGCTAATGAACGGACCGATGCATCTCGATTTCGCCATCCGCAGGAAGAACGGCGTCATATCAGCCCTTGCCGAGCGCGGGCTCGCGCTCGAGGAAGGTTGCATGAGCCACGCGCTGATGACGGACGAGCAAGGCCTGCTGGCGATGGAACATTTTCTGCAATTGCCGGAGCGGCCAACGGCGATCCTCTGCTCCAGTACGGTGCTGGCGCTCGGCGCGATCCGCGCGGTCAACCAGGCCGGATTGCGGCTCGGCGAGGATATCTCGCTGATCGCCCATGACGACGTGCTGCCGCTGCTGAAACCGGAAAGCTTTTCCGTGCCGCTGACGACGTCGCGCTCTTCATTGCGGGCGGCGGGCGTTCGCATCGCGCAGCGGCTGATCGGCACCGTGAAGCAGGCCGGCCCCTTCCCCGACCAGGAGCTCTGGAAGACCGAGCTGATCGTCAGGGCTTCGACCGGCCCTGTTCCCCAGGCCTGATTTAGCGCTGGTATCCCCGCGCTAGCTAGAGCATGATGCCGAAAAGTGTGAGCGATTTTCGGACGACATCATGCTCTAACTCTTTAGTTTAGAACAGGATTCAGATTTTAGGCCCAGCCTGAAATCATCCTGTTCCAGGCAAGTGCAGCGCATCACACTGCGCGATCTACGGCCGCAATCCAGCTATTTGGCGTTCTGCGGGAAAAGCGCCTTTCGCGTCTCGTCGTCCAATTCCGTCTTGAACGTGTGCGAAGCTTTTAAAGCGATCGCTTGCTGAACCGCGGGGCGTTCGAACATCTTTTCCATGAAGCGCTTGACGGCGGGGAAACCGTTCAGGCCCTCTTCTCCGAAGATGTAACCTGCCGAGGCCGCCCAGCCCCACAAGGCCATGTCAGCGACGGTATATTCGTTTCCCGCGAGCCAGTCCGAAACAGCCAGCCTTTCATCAAGCACCTTATAGGTGCGGCTGACTTCGTTCAGGTAGCGGGTCTTCGCGTATGGCAGGTCTTCCGGAGCGTAGTGAAGGAAGTGGATCGCCTGGCCGGAGAAGGGCGAAAGTCCGGTCGCCACCAACTGCAACCATGAAAGCATCGCGGCCTTCTTCGCCGGGTCCGTCGGAATGAACTTGTCATGCTTTGCGGCGAGATAGAGCAAGATCGCATGGGAATCGAAAACCTTGACCCCGTCGTCGACGAGAGCAGGCACCTTGCCATTCGGATTGACGGTCCGGAACTCCGGTGAGTGCTGCTCTCCTTTTGAGATATCGATAGGGGTGACGTCGAAGGGAAGGTCCAGTTCATGCAGCAGCACGGCAACCTTCATGGAATTCGGAGTCGCGTGGAAATAGAAGTTCATCATTGCCATCCGTGAAAGAGATCGCCGCCCATTTTTCGAGCGGCCGCTGCCGACAATGCTTCCGATCCCGACATCCGACCAATCGATCCTGTCGATCGGTCGTATCACCTGGTTCGATTTCTCGCCTGAGTGTCGACCCGGTAAGTTTTGCTGACTCGAGACGGCCAAGGTCGCAAAGGATTGCCATGCCCCCCAATTTCAAGTCCCATCGCGTCGGCGATGCTACTATCACCAAGGTCGAGGAGCAGGAACTCAGGAACGTCCCCGCTTCGTTTCTTTACCCGGCGGCGGAG
Source organism: Rhizobium leguminosarum (assembly GCF_001652265.1). Lineage (GTDB taxonomy): Bacteria > Pseudomonadota > Alphaproteobacteria > Rhizobiales > Rhizobiaceae > Rhizobium > Rhizobium leguminosarum_D. The sequence continues at coordinate 3,066 of NZ_LWBS01000416.1, read as the reverse complement.
GCGTCGAACATTACAGGTACGGACGGCGCGCTGCGCGAGTATCTGGAAGAAGGCGGCGACAGCTTCAGGCTCAGCGTCCACACATGGGTCGTCCGCACGCCGGAGCACCTGATCCTCATCGATACAGGCTCCGGAAACGACAAGGAGAGGCCGAGAAATCCGACTTTCCACCGTCAGTCGATACCGTTTATCGAGCGACTCAAGGCGGTTGGTGTACACCCCGAACACGTCGACTTCGTCTTCAACACCCACCTTCATGTCGACCACAGCGGATGGAATACTCGACTCGAGGACGGCAAATGGGTGCCGGCGTTCCCCAACGCCCGGTACGTGTTTCCACGCCTCGAATGCGAATACTATTCAAGCGCGGACAGCCATAACGAAGTCAACGTCCCCAGCCTCGGCGTCTTCGAAGACAGCGTAGCGCCGATCATCGAGGCCGGCCTGGCGGATTTCATCCAACCCTCAGGCGGCCGCTACCTCGATATCTTCGAGTTCATCCCAACGCCCGGACACAGTGTCGGACACATGTCGATCGCGCTGAGATCCCACGGAGAAACCGCGATCTTCGGCGGCGACATCATGCACAGCCCGGTCCAGGTCTACCGGCCGGACCTCAATACCGTATTCTGCGAGTTTCAGTCTGAAGCGTCCGCCTCGCGCCTACGCATGCTGAACCTGCTTGCAGACGAGGACGCTCTCTACCTTGCGACACACTTTCCTGCCTCGTCCGCAGGCGTCGTCGGAAGGGTCGCAGAAGGCTTCAGCTGGACCTATTTTTGAGGACGCCGAAATGACCAACAACATCGATATGAACGCCGTCGTTGCCTCCGAGCACCGTATCCCGAGCGATACCGCGGGCATTGAGCTTTATGTTCGAAACAAGCGGCCTTCCTCAATGGAACGTTTCTCGCCCGAGACCACGATCGTCATGGTGCACGGCGCGACATATTCGTCGGGAAGCCTGTATGATGTTGCGCTTGGCGGGTTCTCGTTCATGGACTACCTCGCGTCGCAAGGCTTCGACGTCTTCGCGGTCGATGTCCGGGGCTACGGCAAGTCCTCGCGGCCCGAAGCCATGGAACGGGAACCCAAGCTCTCACCGCCGCTCATCGATACCGATATCGGCGTGCGCGATTTCAGTTCGGCCGTCGATTTCGTCCTTGCCCACCGCCGCCTTTCCAAGGTGAATATCTTCGCGATGTCCTGGGGTGGCACGGTGATCGGAGCGTATACCGTGAAAAACCCTGACAAGGTCGTAAAATTGTCTGTTCTCGCGCCACAGTGGCTGAGCGAAACGCCGATCCCGCTGGACATGGGCGGCGATCTTGCGGCCTATCGACTGGTGCCCGTGATGAATACGCTGCCGCGGTGGTTAGGGACCGCACCGGAGCACGCCCGCGACACGATCATCCCCAAGGGTTGGTTCGAACAGTGGGCCGCGGCCACGCTCGCGGACGACCCGTGGAGCGAAAGCAGAGAACCCGGGAAGCTGCGGGCCACAAATGGTCCGATCCAGGATATCAGGGACTACTGGCGGGCGGGAAAGCCCTATTATAACCCGTCCGACATCACCGTTCCGGTCTTGTTGCTGCATGGTGAATGGGACGTGGACGTGCCCATCGATCTCGCACTGGCCTACTTTCTGGAACTGACGTCTTCGCCAAACCGGGTCTGGATCGAGATCGGCGAAGCAACCCACATGGCGCTCCTGGAAAAGAACAGGATGAGAGCGTTCCGCGCGATTTCCGAATTTTTCCAAGACGTCTACGCGCCGGAATGAGGTGGATATACGCAATGGAAGGGGCCGCTTTCGAGCGGCCCTTCTCAGAGCATTTCCGTGATTCAGAGAAAAAGGAAACGCTCACATCTAGTCGGCCGTAGTGGTCTTGGCCACCCGCAACACCATTTTCCGCAGCCAGATGTGAGCCGGGTCCGTCCTCATTCTCGGATGCCAAAACAGGTTCATGCCGAAGACGGATAGGGGTAGCGGCGGCGGGAAAAGATCGAGGGTGTCTTCGAACCTTTTCAAGAAACGCCTCGGCAGGGTACAGATGCAGTCTGTGCTTGCCAAAACCAGCGGTGCTAGCGCGTAGCTCTGGATCGAAATCGATACCCGGCGCTCGCGGCCGATTTCCGCCAACGCGTTGTCGATCATTCCTGAAAAATGACCGCCGCTGGTCGAGATCAGCAGATGTTCAGCATCGCAGAATTCCTCGATCGTCAGCGGCGTCGTTCCCCGCGGATGGCCCCGGCGCTGGGCCGTGACGAACTCTTCCTGAAAAAGCGTCTGGGCAATTAGCTCGGGAGCTCCGTCTTCCGCCGCCCCAACGAACAGATCGACGTCGCCCTGTTCCAAATGCTCAGCAATCTTGGCCTTGTTCGGCAGGGTGAAGGCGATCTTAGCCATGGGTGCTCCGGCTTGGAACAACGGAATCAGATCTGGGGCAAGGACGGCTGCCGGATTGTCGGTCGCTGCAATGCGAAAGACCCTCTTACTATTTGCCGGATCGAACGAATGCGCCGTATTCACGAAGTCGTTGAACCGCTCGAGAAGGCGGGTCAACTCAGGTTCAAGGGCAGAAGCGTGCGGCGTCGCAATCATGCCTCGTCCGGATGCCGCCGGCACGAACAGCGGATCGTTGAGGAGCTGACGCAACCGGGTCAGGCGCGCGGACAGCGCCGACTGCGTGATATTCAGGCGCGCAGCCGCGTGGGTGACGTTCGGGTACTTCAGGAGCGTGTCGAGCGTTACAAGAAGACCTACATCAAAATCCGAGATTCTCTGGCTCAAATGAGTATCCTGTTTAAGGCGCAAATTCCCGGGACGAGATAGCTCCAGATAGCCCTAAAGCATGTCGCGCAAAAGTGTGCAGCGGTTGTCTAATCGCATTGCCTTAGTCAAGGCTGTTTTGTTTTGTCATTCGGCATTGGCTCTGTTTTTGGAGAACGCGTAACGCGACGTATTCGATGGGTTGGGCGATGTTGTCTTCAAAGCTGTCCAGCGCCGGGAGCAGGGTTGTCTGCGCGGTCGACACCTGGTCGCCGCATAATGGGTCTCCGCAG
>NZ_LWBS01000415.1 GCF_001652265.1 Rhizobium leguminosarum | reverse complement strand
AGCGATGCTCTACACCCGGCATGATCTCTCGCTTTGCTGCGCCGTAGGACTGCAGCTTGTCGGTGATCATCGCACGCGGCGACCGTCCCTGACCCTTCAAGAGCTTGCGCATCAGGCGCTTGGCGGCCTTTGCATTTCGGCGGCTTTGTACGAGAACCTCCAAGACGAAACCGTCCTGATCAACTGCGCGCCACAGCCAATGCTTCTTGCCGCGGATTGAAACAACGGCTTCATCGAGATGCCACTTGTCCCCAAGCCGACCGGATGATCGACGACGGATCTCGTTGGCAAAGGTGCGGCCGAATTTCTCCGCCCACAGCCGGACGGTCTGGTGCGAGACAATGATCCCACGGGCAGCCAGCAAGTCCTCGACCATTCGCAGGCTCAGAGGGAAACGGAAATAGAGCCACACGGCGTGGGCAATAACTTCAGCGGGAAAGCGATGTCGACGATAGAGTGGATCACGGTCTGTCATCAACCTTCATCGCACATCGAATTCCACATTCCGTTAAGTTGACGATGCCCTTCTTGCAGCCAAAGAGCTCGCTTTCGAGCAGGTCATCCGGAAGGGCGCCGCAATTCTCCACAACAAAGGATTTGTCGGCTCGGGCCGATTCCTGATGGATGGCGCGCGCCAGCAATTCCTTGCCGGTCCCCGAGGCACCGGTAATGAGGACCGAGACATCGTAGCGCGCGGCGCGGCGGGCGAGTGTGATGGGGCCGACCAGCGGGCTGTCGCCGCGGTGAACGATGCGTCGAAGCCGAAGGACTGGCTCTGGCTGCGGCGGCGATCGCTGATGACCTTCTTGAGCGCCTCGCTCGCCGGCTTCACCTCGATGCGCATATCGGTGACTTCGTGCTGCAGACGCCAGAGATCGGCGCTTTCGCGAACGCAGTCGATCAGTTTGTCGGGGCTCCACGGCTTGGTGATATATTGGTAGATGCCGGCATTGTTGACGCCCTCGATAATGTCGCTGGAATCGGTGTAGCCGGAAATGATGATGCGGATCGTGTCAGGCCAGAGTTCGCGCACGCGCTTCAAGAATTCGACGCCGGATTCGCCGGGCATGCGCTGGTCGCACAAGATCACCTGCACCATCTCGCCTTCCAGCACTTCCTCGGCGTTGCGCGCGCCGATGACCTCGAATTCGTCGGACAGAACCCGCTGAATCGCCTCGATCGAGCGCACCTCGTCATCGACGACGAGAACGGTAGCGTGCGGGTTCGTCATCGCATGGTCCTCCCGCGGTCCGCCTCGTTGCCGGTTGCACGGTGGATCGCGAGCGTGAGGGGCGTGCGCGACTTGGGCGTCTTGCGGATAAAGTTGTAGCGCGCCACGTGATAGCTCGGATCGAAGCCGTAGAAATTGCGCCGCATGCGCCGCAATTCCTCCTCGCGATAGGCGGCAAGCGGTTTCTCGGCCTCGTCGCGGCCGCGCCGTGCCTGCTTGGCGGCAATGCGTCCCGCAAGTTCGGGAGACACCGCGAGTTCCGCGACGGCTCGGTGCAATACCTGCTCGGCAGCGTCGATATTGCCCGGCAGGCGCCGAGTCGCGAGCCCAAACTCAAGGGCCTCGTCGATCCCCATCGGCAGCCTCGCCTGCATTACGCGGCGGGCGCGATCCTCGCCGACGCGGGCGGGCAGGAGATAGGTCCAGTATTCCGAACCGTAAAGATTGCCCATGTCCTTGTAATGCGGATTAAGAATGACGCCCTCGCGCATCCACACCTCGTCGGCAGCGAGCGAAAGGAAGACGCCGCCGGCGCCGGCATTGCCGAGCACGGCGGCGATCACCAGCCGATCGTCGGTCACGATGATCTCGCGCACCAGCTCGTTCATCGCGTTAATGTTGCGCCAAGACTCGTCGGCGGCGCTGTCGGCGCTCTCGATGATGCCGAGATGGATGCCGTTCGACCAGCAATCCGCGTCGCCCCTCAGCAAAAGAACCGGAAGCGCGCGGGCCTTCGCCGTCACGATCGCTTCCCGCAAAATATCACAATCCTCCGACGACATCGCACCGTTGTGGAAGCGGAACTCGAGGACGCCGACACCATTCTCCTCGCGGTAGCGGCAGGGTTGCGGCCGCGCCACGATCGGCAGAACGTCCGCGTCTACCCCAAGAAGCCGCAGCGCCGGCAGTTTCAGGCTCCGCGCTTCCGGCCGGCGAAGATGGGCGACCCAAAGCGCGCCTTCGCGGAAGGCCATGGCCACCGCCTGCCGTGACCGTCCGACCAGAGTGCCGGGCGGCCCCGCGAGCCCCTCCGCTGGCTCGGCGTCGAACACCAGGAATGTCTGGCCGACGATCGTCAGCAACGCGCCGGGATCTCCGTCCGAGGCCCGGATTATCCGGAGCGCTTCCTCGGCGGAATGAAGCGCGGGATCGAGCATGCGGTCGGACTTCCGGCAAGCGGACCGCTCGCGCCCGCGGCCCCAATTGGCCGGCATGACCGGACCTTCCCCGCGCTCGATGCGACCGAGCGCCTCGAAGACGCAGGCCGTGGCCGCCTCCGTTACCTCGCGGCGATAGAGGCTCGATTTCCGCGCGGGGCGCATCGGGAACTCCCGCCACGCCCAGACGGGGCCGGCATCCATTTCTTCCCGGGCCTCGATGAGCGTCACGCCCCAGCGCGCCTCGCTTTCGAGGATCGCCCAGTCAAGCGCACTCGGTCCCTTGTCGCCCCGGATGCCTGGATGAACGATCAGACAGAGCGTCCGGCGCCAGACGTCGGCCGGGATCGGCCGCTTGAGGAAGGGGGCAATTATGAGATGCGGCGAGAAGAGTGCGACGGCCTCGCGGGTGAGGTCGTCATGGATGTCAAGTTCGACCGACACTTCGTGTCCTGCCCGCCTCAGATCGACATGCAAGCGCTGGGAGAGCGAGTTGAAGCTGTGGCAGAGAAGCAGGATGCGCATCGTCCGCCCTCAACAGATCCGGGGCAGTTGTTCGCCCGAAAGCCAATCGACGATCCGGCCGCCGCCGAACGAGGTCACCATCTGCACGAAGTAATTGTCATCGGCCACGACATGGCCGATCAACGCCGCCTCGGCTCCCAGCGGATGGGTGTGGATCGCCGCGAGCACCGCGTCCGCGCCCTCCGGCGCGACAACCGCCACCAGTTTGCCCTCGTTGGCGACATTGAGCGGATCGAGGCCGAGGAACTCGCAGGCGGCCGCCACCTCGGGCTTCATGGGAATGGCTTCCTCGTCGATCCGGAAGCCGACCCGCGACTGGCTGGCGATCTCGTTCAGCGTCGCTGCGATGCCGCCGCGCGTCGGGTCGCGCATCAGCCGAATATGCGCGCCGCCGGCTGCGACCATGTCCGCCACCAGCCCGTGCAGCGCCGCGCTGTCGGAGACAATGTCCGTGTCGAATTCGAGGTTCTCGCGCTTCGACATGACGGCGACGCCGTGGTCGCCGATCGAGCCGGATATGATCACCGCATCGCCGGGCCGGGCGGCGTCCGAGCGGAGGTCGAGCCCATCCGGAACCATGCCGATGCCGGCCGTCGAGATGAAGACGCCGTCGGCCTTGCCGCGCTCGACCACCTTTGTGTCGCCGGTGATGATCGGCACCCCCGCCTCGCGGGAGGCCGAGCCCATGCTGTCGGCGATGCGTTCGAGATCGACGAGCGGGAAGCCTTCCTCGATGATGAAGCTCGCCGAAAGATAAAGCGGCACGGCGCCCGCCATGGCGATATCGTTGATCGTGCCGTGGACGGCAAGCGTGCCGATATTGCCGCCAGGGAAAAACGGCGGAGAGACGACATAGCCGTCCGTCGTCATCACCATGCGGCCGCCCGGCACCGAAAAGGCCGACTGGTCATTGCCGGCCCGCAGCCAGTCATTGTCGAAGGCCTTGTGGAAGATGCCCTCGATCAGTTGGCCCATGGCGCGCCCGCCCGCGCCATGCGAGAGATCGATGCGGCCGTTCGCGACATCAAACTTGCGTTTGTAGGCCTTGATCATCATGTTCATGCGACCGCTCTCCGCGCATCAACCTGCCGCACCTTTTCGCGGAAGCGGCCATAGGCCCAGTGCGCCGCGCAGGCGCCTTCCGACGAAACCATGCAGGAACCCAGGGGTGTGTCCGGCGTGCAGACCGTACCGAACAGCTTGCAGTCGGCCGGCTTCTTGACGCCGCGCAGGATCGCGCCGCATTCGCAGGCCGGATTGTCCTTCGCGGCGGGCGTGACCATCGAGAAGCGTTTTTCGGCATCATAGGCCGCATATTGTGGCCTAAGCCGCAGCGCGCCATAGGGCACTTCGCCGAGCCCCCGCCATTCGAAGCTTTCCCGGAGTTCGAAGAAATTTGCGACCTCCGCCTGGGCCTTCTCGTTGCCGAGGGCGGTGACCGCGCGGATATACTGGTTTTCCACCTCATGGCGGCCATCGCTGACCTGCCGCACCAGCATCAGGATCGCCTGGATAACGTCGAGCGGTTCGAAACCCGCCACCACCACCGGCTTGCGGAACTCCTCGGCGAAGAACTCATAAGGCTCGGTGCCGATCACCGTCGAGACATGGGCGGGACCGATAAATCCATCGATCTTGATCGTGCCGAGCTTTCGGACATCCGGGCTTTCGAGGATGTTCTGGATCGCCGCGGGCGTCAGAACGTGATTGCAGAAGATCGAGAAATTGCCGAGCCCCCTGGCGATTGCCGCCTTGAGCGCGAGCGCGGTCGTCGGTGTCGTCGTCTCGAAGCCGATCGCGAAGAATACGACCTCGCGGTCGGGTTCGGCTTCGCCAATCCGCAACGCATCGAGCGTCGAATAGACCATGCGGATGTCCGCACCGGCCGCCTTGGCCTTCAACAAGCTCGAACCGTTGGAGCCCGGTACTCGCATCAGGTCGCCATAGGTGCAGAGCGTGATTTCCGGCCGCATGGCAAGCGCGATCGCAGCATCAATGCGGCCGATCGGCAGGACACAGACGGGACATCCCGGCCCGTGGATCATCCGCACATTGGCGGGCAGCAGGTCCTCAAGGCCGTAGCGGGAGATGGCATGCGTGTGGCCACCGCAGAATTCCATGAAGTGATAGGAGCGCGCGGGGTCGGCGAGCGCGGTGATTTGCCGGGCAACGTCCTTGGCGAGGCTGCCGTCGCGATATTCGTCGATATATTTCATGCCGCATCTCCCATCGCAGCTTCGCGGATCAAAGCCAGCGTCCTCTCCGCCTCCTCTGGATCGATCTTCGCCAGGGCATAACCGACATGGAGGACGACATAATCGCCCACCTTCACATCATCGACGAGCGCCGTCGAAACGATTTTCGAGACGCCGTCGAGCGTGACCTTCGCCATGTCGTCGGGCAGCAATTCCTTAACCTGGACAGGTATGGCTAGGCACATGTCCGGTTCTCCTCCATTGATGCATGTTCGTTCATGATGACCTGCCGCGCATAGGCGGCCTGGCCGAGCGCGATACCGCCGTCATTGGCGGGCGCGAGACGCGGCAGGCTGGGCTCGAGGCCACGCTCCCTCAGAGCCCGCGCGAGGCCCGCCGCAAGGACGCGGTTCATCATGCATCCGCCGCCGAGCGCGACCTGCCGGGTGCCGCGCGCGGCCGCGCCCCTGGCCGCCCAATCCGCGAGACCCGCGATCAGCGTGCCGTGAAAGACGTCGGCGGCATCGGCGCCGCAAGGACGACCTTGTTCAGCGAGGTGCAGGATGAGCGGCCGGAAATCGAGCGTACCATCCCCAATCGAATATCCGCCGGCAAGGCAGCGCGGTGCCCGAACCAGCGCCTCGAACTCCATCGCGGCCTGCCCCTCGTAGTCTTGCACGAGGCGAACACCCGCTATCGCCGCGGCTGCGTCGAACAGCCTGCCGAGGCTGCTGGTGACCGGAGTGCGCATGCTGCGCGAAAACATCGCCGTCAATTGCGTTACGCCTGAATGACCCGGCCAGAGCTGTGGCGCGAGATCGATGCGGCCGGCCGCCTGAAGCGCCGCGACACCCATGCGCCAAGGCTCCCGCGCCGCGCGATCGCCACTCGGCAGCGGAAGGGGCATGAGTGATCCCGCCCGCTGCCAGCGATGGTGGTCAATCACGACTATTTCGCCGCCCCAACTCGTGCCGTCGGTGCCGAAGCCGTGACCGTCGAGCGCAAGTCCTAGAACCGGCCCGGAAAGGCGATGCTCCGCCACCACGGCAGCGACATGGGCAAGATGATGCTGGACCGGCACAATCGGCAGGTTCAAGCCTTCCGCCGTTCGCACCGAACGGAAATCCGGATGCAGGTCGCAGGCGGCGAATTCCGGCTTCACGTCGAGGATCGAACAGAGGTGGGCGATTACCTCGCGCTGGAAGCGGATCGCTTCGGCATTGTCGAGGCCGCCGATATGCTGCGACAGAAACGCCTCCCGGCCACGTGTAACGCAGATAGTGTTCTTGAGGTCCGCGCCGGTGGCGATCACGGAGGGGCCGTCCGCGCCAAGATCGACCGGCTCCGGCACGAAGCCGCGGGCGCGGCGAATGAAGGCCGGGGCGCCATCGATCACCTGCATGACGGAGTCGTCAGCGCGGACGACGATGTCGCGGTCATGGGTAACGACCAGGTCGGCGATCGCGACAAGGCGCCGCCCGGCGTCGTCATTATCGGCTACCAGCGGCTCGCCGCCGGGATTGGCGCTGGTCGCGACCAGCGCGGCGTGACGGTGCGGCGAAGAGCGGGAGAGCTCGTCGAGCAGCAGGTGATGCACCGGGGCATAAGCGAGCATGAGTCCTACCCGCGTGAGCCCGGGCGCGATCAGGCCAGAGAGTTCGCCAGCACGGGCCGCGACGAGAACGATCGGGCGTGCTGGCGAGATCAGCAACGCCTCTTCGGCTTCGTTCGGCCGTGCAAGCTGCCGCGCCGCCTCGATGTCGCGAACCATGACGGCGAATGGCTTCTGGTCGCGCGCCTTGCGCAGCCGCAACAGGCCGATCGCCCCATCGTTGCGGGCGTCGCAAAGCAAGTGGAAACCGCCGACGCCCTTGAGCGCAACGATCGCGCCGCCTTCGAGCCGCGCGGAGATTTCCTTGATCGGATGACTGAGCCTCGGCCCGCAATTAGGACAGGCGACAGGCTCGGCATGGAAACGCCGGTTCTCCGGATCGACATAGTCCGCGGCGCAAGTCCGGCACATCGGAAACGACGCCATCGAGGTGTGAGCCCGGTCATAAGGCAGGGCGCGGGTGATGGTGAAGCGCGGGCCGCAATGGGTGCAGTTGACGAAGGGATAGCCGAAGAAGCGGCTCGCCGGATCCGTCAACTCCCGACGGCATTCGTCACAGGTTGCGGCGTCGGCGCCGATCCTGGTCGCACTCCGACCGCCCAGGCTTTCGAGTATCTCGAACCGCTCGCCGCCAGCAGGGACCAGTTCGAGGACATCGATCGAATCGATGCGGGCGAGCGGCGGCGCCTGCGTCCTGACCGCTTCGGGGAAGTGGTTCGCGTCCCTACCCTCGATCTCGATCAGCACGCCCGCGCTGTCGTTCAGCACGAAGCCGGAGAGCCGCATTGCCCGAGCGAGCCGATAGGCAAAAGGCCGGAAACCGACGCCCTGCACGACGCCGCGCACCCGGAGCCTAAGCCGCCGGACCGGGCTTTCGATCTGTCGTGCAAGCGACGGCGTCATACTTCAAGCCACCTTCGAACGAATTGCCCGGCGCGCCGCGGACGCTTCGAGCCAGGCATAGAACGCCTCCATGCCCTCTCCGGTGCGAGCCGACACGGTTAATGTCTGCAGGCGCGGATTGACGCGCAGCGCGTTGGCGATGCAGAACCCGGTATTGAAATCGAGATGAGGCAGCAGGTCGGCCTTGTTGAGGATCATCAGGTCGGCGGCGGCGAACATGTCGGGATATTTGAGCGGCTTGTCCTCGCCTTCAGTGACCGACAGCACAACCACCTTGTGCGCCTCGCCGAGATCAAAGGCGGCGGGACAGACGAGATTGCCGACATTCTCGATAAAGAGCGCCGAGCCGGGCTCGGGCGCGAGATCCTCGACCGCGTGGCCGACCATATGGGCGTCGAGATGGCAGCCCTTGCCGGTATTGATCTGGATCGCCCGCGCGCCGGTCTCACGGATACGCGCCGCGTCGTTCGAGGTCTGCTGGTCGCCCTCGATGACGGAGATCGAGAGGCGGTCCTTGAGGTCTTTGATCGTCCGAACCAGCAGGCTGGTCTTGCCTGAGCCGGGACTGGAGACAAAATTCAGCGCGAAGACGCCCTGGCGCTCGAAATGTCTCCTGTTCTCGGCCGCATAGGCATCATTCTTGGAGAGGATGTCCTTCTCCACCTGGATGATCCGCTCCTGGCTCATGCCCGGCGCATGCACGCCGGCGATGCCCTTGCCATAATGGACGCTGCCGTCCTCGGCGTGGTGGTGGTCATCATGATCATCACCGTGGTGACCATCGTGATGATGATGGCCGTGGCCATCATCTCCAACCTCATGCGTGTGGCCCTCAATGGCCGACGTTCCGCAACCGCATACCGTGCACATCAGATCACCTCCATGTCTCTGATCTTCAATTCGTCGCCTGCCGTCATCTGGACGCGATGCCGTCCGCAGTCCGGGCAGGCGCCGAACCGCTCCTCCAAAGCTACCGTCTTGCCGCAATCGAGGCACCAACCCTCGCCAGCGATGCGATTGATCTCGAGTGTCGCGCTGTCGGCGACCGTACCATGCCGCACCGCCTCATAGCAGAAGATCAGCGCGTCGGGATTGACATGGCTCAATACGCCGACATCTAGCCGGACCGACTTGACCCGCGTCGCGCCGTTCTGCCGCGCCGTCTCACAGACGATTTCGATCACGCTCTCCATCAACGACATTTCATGCATCGGCAGCCTCGCGAACGTTGATTTCGAAGGCCACGCAGGGGTCGAACAGGACCGCGAGCCGGGATATCGATCGGACCGCGGCCTCGTCGGCCCCGACCGGTGACGACAACAGCGTCTCGACGAAAGGGCCAGCCGGATGAAAATTCCACTCGGTCGGAGCAAGAATGCGATAGGCTGCGAGCCTGCCGTCACCGCCGATTTCGATCTGATGATAGAGCCTGCCGCGCGCGCATTCCACCGCGCCATAGCCGCCCGCGCCCGGCGTCGGGCCGCTGCAAGCGAGTGAAGCGCAGTCGAAGTCGCCGGTCCTCGCGAGAGCGGTGAGCTGCGTGACCGAGATGCGGACATCGCCGATCCGGGCCTGCAGGCGCCGCGCCAGATGGGGCGCCTCCGGGAGGCCGGCGGACGCGGACCGGGCATAGGCTCCTGTCTCCGCGACGCGGCCGGAAAGATGCGGCAGGCTGGCATAGCCGGCTTCGTCGCGGAGCCGCGCCACGACCTCCGCGTCGTCACTGATAGTCAGCGGGTCGGGCCGTCGACCGGCGAAGACGTGGTCGTCCTCGACATCGCGCAAAATCGCCGCGCAGGCCGTCTCCGGCAACGGCGTGTCGCCCCGGCCCGGAATCCCGAGCGCCGTGGCCGCCGCTGAAAGCCGCTCGGCCGCGGCCGCCAATCGCGGTCGGCTGGTTCTCCCAGCCTTGGCATGCGAGATGATCGCCAGCGAGGCGGCCAGCGCCTCCCGGAGATGTCTGCCGGCATCCGCTGCAAAGCGCTCTGGCAGCGGCGTCGGCCACTGAAGGATGAGCGCGCGCAAGGTTTCGAAAATCCGCTCGGCGAGCAAGCCGGCACTGGCGCCGAGACTCTCCTCGTCGTTCATCGCCAGATCCGCCGCGGCGAGGACGGCGAGCCGCGCCGCCACCGATTGCGCAAAGCCGCAAAGCGAAAAGACCTGGCCGGCGAGAACGGGCGCCTCCTCGGGCTCGCGGCCGACGAACATGCGCGTCAGCCCCCGCGGGCGGTTCGCCTTCACCGCAACGGAACAGGCGAGCGCGCGCGACACCGTCACGTCGATCCCTATCGTGCCGGCCCCGAAAAGGAATGTCATTCCGATGCCTCCTCGCGCCCGCGGAAATGTCCGCGCAGCAGGTCGCGCCGATTGACGGCCGCGGGTGGAGCCGGCGGCGGTTCGAGCGTGGCGGGATCGAAGAAGGCGCGGACGGCTTCCTCCGCGGTTTCCAGCGCGGCTTCCATGGTCGCGAACTCGAAGACCGGCGAAAACAGCGAGCAGGAATCGATCCGGCCGATCGCATCGAGTTGGCCAGCGATGAATTCGACCTCGCCCGCCGGCAGGTTGACGCGCAGGGTTGTGCCCGTGGCGGCTGGGCCGGAGGGCACGCCATCTGGCAGGTCGGCGGCCACGAGGTTCATGAACCAGGGCGTGGTGACGATGCCGAGGGCGCGTCCGCCATAGGTCCGGAAGCCGGTCGCGGCGACGCCAAGCGCGGGGTTGCAGATCGGCACGTCAGCCATCGCGGTCGCATAAATCTCCCGGTAGCGCATCTCGAGCTGCAGCCCGAGCGCCAAAGCCGGATCGATGGCCGCGACATCGTGCGACTCAGCGTCCATCGCCGAGCCTCATGAACTTCGACTGCAGGGCATCGCAATTTGGGCATCGCCAGTCCTCGGTCAGATAGGAGAACGGGGTGCCTGGCGGGATCTGCCAGACCGGGTCGCCTTCGGCGGGATCGTAGACATGCCAGCAGATCCCGCATTCCATCCGGTCGTCGGACACTGTCTCGCGCTTGCCGAAATTCTCGAAGGCGCTCATTTGAAATAGGCCTCCCAGATGTCCCGCAGTCGCGCCTCGGAGTCGCGGAAATCCTCCTCGGCGGCGATGGCGACCGAAGGAATGTTGCAGATCTCCAGCGTGTCGAGGATGATCGTGTCCATGGCGTTGTAGAACTGAACCGACCAGGCATTGCGCGCGCCGGTCGCCACGACGCGGCAGGTGCCGTAGCCGCGCGAGGTAAGCTGCACCGGTCCCGCCCCCAACGCATCCTGCAGGAACGCCATGTCCTCCGGGCTCATCGGGAAAAGCGAGAAGGTGATGACATGGGCCGGATCGCCGTCGCGGTACCGGGCGATGCGGTCGCCGATCTCGGTCAGCACGGGCATGACGTTCATGGCGCCCGCCGGCGCCGGTCCGTGGCTAATCGATGCGGGCAGCCCCGAACACGCCTGCCGGACGGCGGCGGGAATGCTCGCCACCTCGATATAGTCGGCAATGAGCCGACCATCGACGTCGGTGAAGCGGATGCGCCAGACGCCGGCCATCACGGCCTCCTGCATCTGGGCCGTGACGCCGTTCGCCAACGCAGCGACGCCGGCCACCTCACCTTCACCAAGGGTCTGGGTTATCAGTTCCCTGTCGTCGTCGGGGAAATCGGTGATGTCGAACAGCCGGCCCGGCTGCTCGGCCTTCTGAACCGCGAGCGCATCGGCGAGTTCCGGCAGGAGCATCGCCGTCCGCCGGCATCGACGGATCATTTCCTCGGCGCTGCTCGTGGCGAGAAAATTGAGCTTGCGGGCGCGAAGTGGCGGTTCGGCGCCGATCGGCATCACCGTCATGGCGGCGCCTTCGCCCTCGGGGGCAACCCAAAAACCAGCCTTCATCGCGCGATCTCCTTGCCGGCATGGGTGATCTCTACCTTCGGCCCGCCCGAGGACACCATGACCGGCGCGTCGGGCGACAGCCATGCACTGATCTTCTCGACATATTCCGACCAGTCGCGGATCTTGCCGAGCACGCCGACCGGCTGGTCCCGCCGCGTCACGACGAGGCTCGGCATGACGACGACGTTGAAGCGCGCCTTAAGCTTGTCCTCCGTCGCACGGCGAACCACCGCGCCCCGCAGGCGGCCACGGAAGACCTGCATGAGTTCTGGAAGAACCACGGCGACATCATCGGCCTCGGGCCGTTGCGCCGGATCGCCGGTGAAGAACAGGACGGCATTGTCGGGCTCGCCCGCAGCCGGGGCGAGGAAGGCATCGATATTCGTCTCATCGACGACAGGTAGGTGCGCCCGCTCGCTCAGGGCGCGGACCAGGGCAGATGGCATTGTCTCCTCCACAAATCACGATGCAAAACATTGCGAATGATGATCTGCAAACGGCGTGCCAGACTGAGGAAAGTAGGATTCCATTGATCTGGAAGGGAAATTTTCGCTAGAGGAAAATATCGCCAACATCTGGGTGGAAAGTCAGCTTCCATTTTGGAAGTTCTCTTTTCACTCGCCGCGCAAATGCGGCGGCAATTCCGGCTCGCGGGAAATGAGATCGGCGAAGAGCATATCGAAGGCTCTTCCCTCCACCGCTTCGGCAAGTCCGGCGAGCGCGTCGTCGATTGCGCGGGCCTCGTCGGCATGGAGCACGCGGATGGCCGAGCCGAGATGGGTGAGAAGATGGGTTCCGGGCGGCTGCGGGCCGACCAGCATCAGGGAAATCGAGGAGATCGCGCCATGGCGCTCGCATTGCGCGATGAACTCGCTGCCGACGACGACCCGCATGGGAATGCCGATGCACATGACGCTCTATCTCCGTCCGAATCTAGTGAAATCGGGAGCCACGACGGAGCAGGGGTGCCCACGCGGCTCACGGAAGGCCTCAGCCTTGGGAGTGATTCAGCCGACCAGCAGTGCCGCGCCGGCCAGGGCGACGGCCCCGCCGGCCACCCGCGCGACCACCTGTCCGGCTTTGCCGAACCTCAGCGAAGCCAGCCCGATGCCGAGGACGTGCAGGATGACCGTCGCAGCCAGGAAGCCCGCCAAGTAGCCCGTCGCGTTTGACATTGTCGGCAACTCGATGCCATGGACGTGGCCGTGGAAGAGCGCGCATATGCCGACGACGATCGCGGCCACCGGGGTGGGAATCTTCACCTCGAAGGCCACCAGCAAGCCGAGCATCGCCACGGTCAGCGCGATTGCAGTTTCGACCATCGGCAGCGCGATACCCTCGATACCCAGGACGCCGCCACCGGCCATGACGATGACGAAGGCGGAGGGCACGATCCAGACGGCCTTGCCGCCCAGCGTCGAGGCCCAGAAGCCGACCGCGACCATCGCCAGGATATGATCGAGGCCGCTGAACGGATGGTTGAGACCCGCAAGCGTGCCATCGGCGTGCAGCCCGACATGGGCGTGGGCGATGCTCGGTAGCGCCAGCGCGGAGAGCGTCGTCGTAATCTTACGATACTTCATGGTTGTCCTCCTCAGCAGTTCAACGCGGCCGGTTCGGCACGGCGCTCGTAACGTTCGAAATCGATATCGTGTTCGAGGAGCGGCGGAACCGCCGCGCCTTCCGGGCGCGCCGTGACGGCGACACCCCAGCTTCTCAATACTCGGACCGCCGTTTCGATGGCCGCGGGTATGACTCCCCTGACCGGCGCCGTCAGCGGGCCACCCCAATCCTCGAGATCGAGTGGCTGGCAGCCAATCAGGGTCAACCGCTCCGGATAGTGCCCCATGAAGTCGGCGGCACTCAGCACCTCCTGGAAGCCGGTCTGGTGCAGGCTCATCTTCTTGGCGCCGGTGAATTTCGGCACTTCGTCGTCTTCCACCACCTTCATCGTGCCCGGCTCGAGGCCGTAGTCGATCGCATCGAAGACGATCAGCCGGTCGTGCTCGTTGACGAACTGCACGAGATAGAGCCCCTGCGTGCCGCCATCGAGAATGGTGACATTGTCGGACAGTTCATAGGCTTTGTGGAACGCCTCGACCGCGCGCACGCCAAAACCCTCGTCGGCCCAGAGGATATTGCCGATGCCAAGCACGAGAATACGAGGCGCCGGCGGAGGTGCCAGGGGATACGGGATGGTCATCTAATCCTCCCTGTCCTTGAAGAGCCGTTCACCCGAGATCATCGACGAGATGATGCTCTGCCGGCTCATGATGTCCTCGCGCACCGCCACATAGATGTGGACCATCACGAAGACGAGGATCACCCACATGCCGAGATGGTGGTAAGTGTGGATGTCCTGGCTGTTCGGCCAGATCGAGAACACCCAGCCGAAGAGCGAATATTCCCAACTGTCGCGGCCGGCACCTTCGCTATAGAGTGCAAAGCCGGTGATCGCCATGAACAAGAGCGGCAAAGTGAACATCAGGAACATGGTGAACTGGGGGAGCGGATTGTGGCCGACATATTTCTTCGGCTGCCGCACCAGAAATGTATACCAGCCCACCTCATGCAGCCATTCCTTCCAGAAACGGCCGCTCCAGAACGGCACGTAGAAGATCTGCCGGGCATGGACGTTGCCGACGAAGGCCCAGTAGACCCTGAGGATCAGGAACACGGCGAGGAGCTGCCCCGCCGCGAAGTGGATGAAGCGGATATAGCCCATCAGGAAGTTGGCGCTCGCCTCGCCGGGCACGGAAGGAAGCGGCGAGCCGATGAAGTAGCCGGTCAGCGCGAGCGTAAGAATCGAGAAGGCGTTGATCCAGTGCCAGATGCGCACCGGAGCCTCGTAGACATAGACGCTCTGGCGCTCGATGGCCTTTTCGCCATGGGCGTCGGCGGCGAGTGTTTCGTGGATAGTCATGACCGAACCTCCCTTATCGGACCTGGACCCTGGCCATTTCTTGCCCATCCGGGCTCATGACATGCGTCGAGCACGCCAAGCACGGATCGAAGGAATGGATGGTCCTGAGGATTTCGAGCGGCTGGGTGGGATTGGACATCGGCGTATCCATCAGCGACGCCTCGAAGGCGCCGATATTGCCGGTCGGGTCGCGCGGGCTACCATTCCAGGTGGTGGGGACAACGCACTGGTAGTTGTCGATCTTGCCGTCCTTGATCCTGATCCAGTGCGCGAGCGCGCCGCGTGGCGCCTCGGTGAAGCCGACACCCTTGACCTCCTTCGGCCAGGTTTCCGGCTTCCACTTGTCGACAAAGGCGGTGTTCGAGTCTCCGGCCTTGATGTTGGCGATCAGCTTGTTCTGGAAATAGCGCATCTGGTAACCCGCCCACTGCGATTCCAGCGCGCGGGCCGCCGTGCGGCCAAGCGTCGAGAAGAGCGCCGTAACCGGCAGGCCGAGGTCCTTCAGCACCTTATCAACCGGGTCCTTGAACTCGGCCTTGTTTTGAGCATAGCCGATCACCCAGCGCGCCAGCGGCCCGACTTCCATGGCATTGCCGCGCCAGCGCGGCGCCTTGATCCACGAATATTTGGCGCCCTCGTCGAGCTGCTCGATGTTCGTCTTGGTGCCCTTGGCGTTGGGGCCGAGTTCGTAATGCGGCTCCGTGATGCCATCCCAGGGATGCAGGCCCTTGGACTCGTCGGGATACTTGTACCAGGAGTGGGTGACGAATTCCTGGATCTGCTCGGGATCTGCATGATCGACGGGGAAGACTTCCGCGAGGTTGCCGTTGATGATCGCGCCGCGCGGTAGCTTGAGGCTCGCCTCCGAATAATCATTGGCATGTTCCGGCACGTCGCCATAGGCAAGCACGTTCTTGCCCGAGAGACCGCCGCCATAGAGCCAGTCCTTATAGAACGAGCCGATGGCCATGATGTCGGGGACATAGACCTTGTCGTTGAACTCGATCAGTTGGTCGATGATCGAGGTGACCATGTTCAGCCGTTCCATGTTGATCGCGCCGACGGCACCGGTGCCATCGACGTTGATCGGACAGGGCACGCCGCCGACGAGCCAGTTCGGGTGCGGGTTCTTGCCGCCGAAGATCGTGTGGATCTTGACGATCTCCTTCTGGAAGTCGAGCGCCTCGAGATAGTGCGCCACCGCCATCAGGTTGGCCTCGGGCGGCAATTTGTAGGATGCGTTGCCCCAGTAGCCATTCTTAAACGGACCGAGCTGGCCCGACTCGACAAATTTCTTGAGCCGCGTCTGGATGTCCTTGAAATAGCCCGGCGACGAGAGTGGCCAGTCGGATATCGACTGTGCGAGCGCCGAGGTTGCCTTCGGATCGGCTGAGAGCGCCGAGACCACATCGACCCAGTCAAGCGCATGGAGGTGATAGAAATGCACCACGTGGTCATGGACCTGAAGCGCGAGCTGCATCAGGTTGCGTATCGAATTGGCATTGTCCGGAATGGTGATGCCGAGCGCGTTTTCGACCGCGCGCACCGAGGTCAGCGCATGCGTTCCCGTGCAGACGCCGCAGATGCGCTCGGTGAAAGCCCAGGCATCGCGCGGGTCCCGATTCTTCAGGATCACTTCGATGCCGCGCCACATCGTGCCGGTCGACACCGCGTTGCGGATGATGTTGTTCTCATCGACATTGACCTCGACCCGCATGTGACCTTCGATGCGGGTGACGGGATCGACGACGATGCGCTTGCCGGAATTGTCCAGCGTGAAGCCGTTCGGAGTTTGAATCGTCATGATGGTGTTTCCCGCCCAGAATGTTAAGCGTCAGCTTTTTCGCGCTTGGTGGTCAAGCGCTTGACGGCGGTCACCGCGGCATGTGCCGCGATCGCGCCGCCCACGACACCGGCTGCGGTCATGCCGACCTTGGCGGCGTTGGCCTCGATGCCGAACTGGTGGATGTTGGTCAGCCGGTCATAGAAGCTGCCATTGTCCCAGAAGCCATCCTCCGAGCAGCCGATGCAGCCGTGGCCCGACTGGATCGGGAAGGAAACGCCGCCGTTCCAGCGCACGGTTGAGCAGGCGTTGTAGGTAGTCGGGCCCTTGCAGCCCATCTTGTAGAGACAGTAGCCCTTGCGCGCGCCCTCGTCGTCCCACTCCTCGACGAACTGACCGGCGTCGAAATGCGGACGGCGATAGCACTTGTCGTGGATGCGCTGCGAATAGAACATCTTCGGCCGGCCCTGCCGGTTGAGTTCGGGGAGCTTGCCGAAGGTGGTGATGAAGGTGACGACGCCAGTCATCACCTCGGCGATCGGCGGACAACCTGGTACCTTGATGATCGGCTTGTCGAGGATGACCTTGTCGATCGGCGTCGCCTGGGTCGGGTTCGGCTTGGCCGCCTGGACACAGCCCCAGGAGGCGCAGGCGCCCCAGGCGATGATCGCCATGGCGTCCTCGGCCATCCATTTCAGCTTCTCGACGAAAGGCTTGCCACCGTCGATGCAGAACATGCCACCCTCGTTGAGCGGCGGATTGCCCTCGACGGCGAGGATGTACTTGCCCTTGTACTTCTCTTTGGTCTCCGCAAGGATCGACTCTGCCTGGTGGCCGGCCGCGGCCATGATCGTATCGTCATAGTCAAGCGAGATCATCGACAGCACGACGTCCTTGACCAACGGATGGGCCGATCGGATGAAGCTCTCCGAACAGCAGGTGCATTCGAGGCCATGCATCCAGATGACCGGAACACGTTCCTTGGTCTCAAGCGCCTCCGCCATAGCGATCGCCGCACCCGGGCCGAAACCGAGGCTCGCGGCCGTCAGGCTGCAGAACTTGGTGAAACTGCGCCGGGTTATCCCCTGGCGGCGAATGACGTCATAAAAAGTCTCGGCAGTTGCCATCTTGCTCCTCCAGCAGTCCCATCCCCATCACATCGCTCAGGATGACATCCCGGCTCTGTCATGAGTACCGCAAGAAGCGGACCAGTTCGAAAATGACCCTCAAATTTCGCGGTAAATAGTTGATATTTAATGTTTACCTTGAGGATGGCGGCGGCAAGAGAACCGGATAAGCGGGATTGAACTCGGCGCATCAAGCAGACAATGGCGACGTCACTTGTAGACTTTGTCATCGCCTTGCCCGTACCGGTCTGCAGCCCCCTACCTGATGCTGAGCCCTCCGGTCACCAAGGCTCGCGGAAGGGCCGCAATTCCGTCAAGAACGACCAGGCCGAACGCGGCTGATGGGTGACGTGCCAGACCTCTTCGGCGATGTCTGATGGCCGTATGAAAAAGTCATCTGGTTTGTCCGCGAACCGCGCGCGGGTCCAAGGCAAGTCGATAACCGCGTCGATCATCATGAAGGACGCATGTACACCCCGCGGGCCCATCTCGCGGGCAATGCACTCCGTCAGAACGCGTTGCGCCGCCTTGCTTGGCGCAAAGCCGGCAAAGGCGGCCTTGCCGCGGTATGCCGCGGTGTTGCCAGTCACCAGCAAGGCGCCGCCCCCTGCCACCTCCATTCGCGGTGCAGCCCACCTGGCCAGTTGTAGCAGTGCCATGACGTTGATCTGGAAATTCTGCTGAAGGACTTCCGGTTCGATGTCGAGGAAATTGCCGAAGGCCCCGCCCACGGCGTTGTGGATCACCACCTTGGGTGCGCCGGCGCGTTGCTCGATGGTTTCAAGGGCGGCTGCGAGCGCTGCAGGGTCGGCCACATCGCAGGGGACTGCAAAAGCGTTTGGAAGTTCTCTCTCAAGATCGCTCAAGCGTTCGGCTGTGCGGGCTAGCATGGCGACCTGGTAGCCGCCGTCATGGAACCGCCGAACCATTGCCGAGCCGGTACCTGGCCCCACCCCGGTGATGATAACGAGCGGGTTCATGCGGCGCGCGCCAGATGACCCTGCACGAAGTGCAGGCGGTCATTGCCGAAGAACATCTCGTCACCCACGAATAGGGTCGGCGCGCCAAAAACGCCGCGCGACACCGCGTTTGCGGTTGCCTCGTCCAGCAGGTCCTGCGCCGCCGGCTCGTCCATTCGCTCTGCAAGTTCCTCGGCGTCGAGACCGGCGGCGCCCAGCACGGCGGCGACCTCTGCTGCCGTCGCCAGCGGTGCCGGAGCCGACCATATCGCGTTGAAGATCGCTTCTACCGCCGCGGGCATAGCGCCCAGTTGCCCAGCCACCAGCGTGGCGCGCAATAGCCGGCTGGCATCGATCTCCAACAGCTGGGGGTGCCAGTTAAGCGATACCCCATAATGGACCGCCCACCGCTGAATATCGGTCATCACATAGCGACCCTTGGGTGCGCAGGTGATGCTCGTTGGCACGTTCCCCACCTGTTTCATCAGGTCCCCGATTTCTAAAGGATGGAAGGCGATCTCGACATCCATCTTGCGAACCTGGGACAGGGCCAGGAAGCTGTAGGGACTGCGATAGTCGAAATAAAAGTCGAGCGTTCTCATCGAGGCTCCTTAAAGCAATCCGTCGTTATACAAAATGTTCATCGTCGAAGCCGGCTCCGCGCTCGGCTGCGATCTTGGCGAGATAGACGGAACGCCGGCCCAAGGCCGGTCGTAGAAAAAGATGGGCGTCTAGGGTAACTGACGGTCTGCCTTGGCCATTAGCATACAAATAAAGGAAGGGTTCAAGGCGGGTCGCCTGTAATACCGGACATTACCCATCGCTTTTCTTACAAGCCGCACTCGCCGATTTTATCAGTGAAGGCTATTTTGCTATCCACCTTTGACGGATGAACCGACTTTACGGGGAGCGTCAAAAGGGTCTTTGTCGGCCCGTGTCAGCGTCATCTCGGCGAGTGGCTCTCTATCGAAGAGAATGACGCTGCCATGCAGCTTGTCGCCCGCGTCAATCTGAAACTCCGACACAATCCCGCGCAACTGTTTTGCCTCGATGGCAAGTGCCGTACTTGCAGCCGTGGATTTCTCGGCCATGGCTGCATTTTGCTGCGTAACCTGATCCATTTGATTGACTGTCCGGTTGACCTCAAAAAGAGTTGCGGACTGCTCGTTGGAAGCGGCCGTGACGGCATCAAGCTGAGTGTTGATCAGCACTATCTGGTCCACGATGATCTTGAGCGCCTCGCCGGTATCGCGGACCAGCTTGACGCCACTGCTGACCTCGTCAACCGAATTGAGGATAAGATCCTTGATCTCTTTTGCTGCATGCGCAGAGCGTTGAGCAAGCTCCCGCACCTCCTGGGCAACAACCGCGAAACCTTTTCCTGCCTCGCCGGATCGTGCCGCCTCGACGCCTGCGTTGAGCGCCAGAAGATTGGTCTGAAACGCGATTTCGTCGATGACCCCGACAATACTGGAGATCTGCGAGGATGACCGTTCGATGCGTTGCATTGCCGCGACAGCGCTGGAGACCACTTCCCCGGAGTGGCGCGCCGACTTGTTTGCCTCGATCGCAACATGTCGCGCCTCCGCTGTGCGCTTTGAGGAACTGGCGACGTTCTGGGTAATTTGATCCAGCGCGGCGGCGGTTTGCTCCAGCGAAGCAGCCTGATGCTCTGTGCGGCGTGACAGGTCCTGCGCGCTCAAACTGATTTCCTGAGCGCCATCATCTATCGATTCAGTTGCGTTCGACACAGCTCTCAAGCTCTCAGCGAGTTGGGCAACAGCAGCATTGAAGTTCGCCCGCAACGGTTCGAAGTCCTCGGCGAACTTGTCGTCGAGGCTGAACACGAGGTTCCCGTCGGCGAGATGCCTTAGGCCCTCTGCAAGCCCGGACGTTGCCTCCGCCATATCCCGCGCTCGCTGACGCTCGGTCTCGGCGAGACGCGCACGTTCAATCTCATTTGCGCCACGACTTGTCTCTGCATCCTTTCCGAGATCGCGCGCCCTTAATTCGTTGTCCTTGAAGATCTGTACTGCCCGGGCCATCGATCCGATCTCGTCGCGGCGAATCGTTCCCTCGACAGTCGAAGTGAGATCGCCGTCGGCTATGACCTTCATCGTCGTAACCATCTGCTTGATCGGTTTGACCAACCAGGCGCGAATTGCGAGAAAGCCGAAACACGAGACAGCGAAGAGTGCCGCAATAGCTGTTCCCAAACTCAGCACGGACGTGTCACGGACAACGCTCGAAACGTTAGCACGCTTTTGCTCTGCGTCCGAAGCGAGTTTTTCCGTGACGGATGTGAATCTCGGTGAGATGGCAGCAAAGGCGGGTTGGCAAAGAGTGAGATAGAGTTGCTGGACCATGGCAAGCTCGGCTTCACTGGTTGCGCCGCGACCAACTGCGATGGCTGCACCACACGTATCGGTCAGGACGGAGAATCCATCCGCCTTCAACATCGGCAGTTCGCTCTGCTCAGGAACGGCAGCGATCGCCAGATCCATGAACCTGACGAAGTTTTCTTGTGCGTCATTCAAGCCAGCTTCTGCGCGCACCCTCGCCTCTTTC
The DNA here is from genome assembly GCF_001652265.1 of Rhizobium leguminosarum. GTDB lineage: Bacteria > Pseudomonadota > Alphaproteobacteria > Rhizobiales > Rhizobiaceae > Rhizobium > Rhizobium leguminosarum_D. The sequence goes on along the minus strand of NZ_LWBS01000415.1, from coordinate 34,201 downwards.
GACCGCGTCATCACCATGTCGCTGATGCTGGCACGCGCTGTTTCCAGACTTCGGTTCGACTGGGTCAAGCGAAGTGCTGCAGATGCATCTCTGTCGAGAAGCTCCTGATAGCTGTCGTTAACCTTCAGCATTTGCCGGCTCTGGTAGAACGTCAGGCCGAGTGCCATGATGCCAAAGACGGCCATGATGATAAAGAACTTACCGACAATGGAAACGTGTTTCACAGGCCACTCCTCTAGCTCGGTGTCACTTACGGCGGATGGATGTTCAGGTTCTGATGGTTTGATGTCTCGAGTCTTAAAAAAATGGCTGCCGTCGACCTCGTAATCGACGACAGCCAAGTTGCCTGGGAGGGCAGGAGAAATGAGTTGAAACCCTAGCTGGCGATAGTTCGTGCACGTTCTGTCAGTCGCGGATCGCAGTCCCGGTTACTGGATCGAACCAGTGCAATTTCTCCAGGTCGACAGTCAATGGCAGCAGTTGATTTGGTCGTGGCGTCAGCGCCGGTGGTATGCGCGCCACAAGCCGGTTCTTACCCTTATTGGGAAAGTCTTCGGTATCCTCAGCATCGTTGATATTGACCGGCGGTGACGCGATGTCGAAAAATACGAAAGTGTCGGCTCCAAGCGCTTCGGCAACAGGGATCTGCTCATTGAACAACGCCTCGGCCTCGGGACAAACCTTGAACATCTCCGGGCGAATTCCAACAATGACTTGTCGCCCGGCAAAGGTCGACAATGCTGGCTGGGCGGGAATAGAGAAGGATATCTTCGTCCCGGTAACCGCAGCTTTCAGCATCCCGGCTTCCGCTGTCAGCCCGATGCGTACGAAATTCATAGCGGGCGAACCGATGAACCCCGCGACGAACAGATTGGACGGCTTGTCGTAAAGCATCTGCGGCGTGTCGATCTGCTGAAGATTACTCTCCTGCCCGTTAAACACGGGCTTCAGTACAGCCACACGATCACCCATGGTCATCGCCTCGACCTGATCGTGGGTCACATAAAGGGTTGTGACGCCGAGCCGCTGATTAAGCAGCTTCAGTTCACCGCGCATCTGCACGCGGAGCTTGGCGTCCAGGTTGGAAAGCGGTTCGTCCATCAGGAAGGCCATGGGATGGCGAACGATCGCTCGACCCATCGCCACGCGTTGGCGCTGACCACCCGACAATGCCCCCGGTTTGCGCTCGAGATAGCGCGCGAGATCAAGCATTTCGGCTGCATCGCGCACCAGCTTGTCAATCTTGTCCTTGGGCATTTTGCGCTGCTGCAAGCCAAAAGCCATGTTGTCGTAGACAGTCATATGAGGGTAAAGCGCGTAGTTCTGAAAAACCATCGCAATATCCCGGTCCTGGGGTTCTGTCTCCGTGACGTCAGCGTCATCCATGAGCAGCCGGCCGCTGTTGAGCGTTTCAAGACCCGCTGCCATCCGCAACAAGGTTGACTTGCCACAATCCGACGGGCCGACCAACACGACGAATTCTCCGTCCCCGACCGAAAAACTTACATTCGCAACGGCAACGGTTCCGTCCGGAAAGGTCTTGCCTATCCCATCGAAGGTCATGGACGCCATTTTTATTTACTCCCAGTATTTTTGGGCGAGGCAAGCCGAACTGTTCCGCACGGATTTGCCCCGAGCTTTTGGTTCCGGCATTAGCCGATGTTCACAGCATTGCCGGTCGCGACGGATTCCTCGATCGCCGCCAGGATCTTGGTGTTTTCCAGACCGTCCTGTGCATCTGCCAGCAGAGGAGCATCACGCACCACGCTATCGACGAAGCGAGCGATGGATTCCAATACGAAGCCACCGATGCGCGTCGCGCCGGTTGGCGTTATGCCGATGTAGTCATTGTATTTCAGTCCGCCGTCGACGATACGGCGCAGGCCGCCGCTATGGGTCGGGTCCGCCTGGATCTGGCCCTTTTCACCAACGAACTCAACCTTGAAATCGACGAGCGAAGGATTGTCGCGCGACAGGATCCAGCTGTTCTCCATGGTCACGACCGTGCCCTTGGAAAATTCAAGGATCGACGCATGGAAGTCTTTCGTATCCACGCCGCCGGCAGACAGTGTCCCAGAGCGGGCGACGGAATAAACACGCACGACCTCGTCTGCGAGTATGAAACGCAGGACATCGACGAGGTGGCTGCCCAGGAACCAGAGTGCCGAAGACTTTGCAGCCCAGCTCAGCATTTCGAACGGAACGAATGTCGTATTCGAAAGACGCGCGGTCCCGTGTTTGGCCAAGCCGATCTGACCGTCCTGGATCATGTCGCGAACCTGGGCGAGGATGGGATTCACACGGTTGTGGAAATCAATCATCAGCTTGCCCTTGGATTTTGCGGCAGCCGCGGCAATTTCCTCGGCTTCACTCACCGTCGTCGCAAGCGGCTTTTCGCTCAACACGTGTTTGTCAGCTTTCAGAGCGGCGAGGATGATCGGCGTGTGGGTAAAGTCGGGTGTCGCAACCGAGATCGCATCGATCTGATCGCTGGAGATCAGCTTCTGATAATCCGTGAAGGCCCGCGTTGCGCCGTAGGTTTCCTTCATCTTCAGCGCCCTGCCCTCATCGAGGTCGCAGACGCCGACCAGCTCGGTCTCCGGCAAGACATTAAAGGTGTGGGCGTGATTGCCGCCCCAGAGACCGGCGCCGATGACGCCCATTCGCAGTCTGCTCATTTCATTACTCCATTCATAAAGGGAAAGCTCAGCCCTTCACCGAACCAAAGGTGAGGCCTCGTACGACGTATCGATCGAAAACAAGGAAGATGATCATCGGAGGTATCATCGCGAGCACCGCGGCGGCGGCGATGTAGTTCCAGGTCACTCCGCTCGTTGCGAAATATCCAAGTGTTCCGATCGGAAGGGTGGCGGTCGAGCGTGAGCTCAGCACCAGCGGAAAAGCGGCGTTGTTCCATGCGAACACGAAGGCGAACATCGAGGTGACAATGATGCCTGGACGAACGATCGGCAGCGTGATCCGCAACATGATCGTGTACCAACGGGCGCCGTCCACCCGGGCAGCTTCCTCCAGTTCCACCGGCACCTCATCGATGAAACTCTTCATCAACCAGACGGAAAACGGGATCGTCAGCGTCTGGAGGACCAGGATCATCGAAAAGTAGGAACCCTGAAGACCAATGCGCGTGATGAGGATGAAATACGGGATCAGAAACGCGACCGGCGGGGCCATCAACAGCCCGAGATACCACAACATGATGTTCTTCTTGCCGCGGAGCTTGAAACGGGACAATGCGTAGGCAGCAGGGACCGAAAAGGGCAGATTGAGCAGCACAGCACCGATCGCTACGATGAGGCTGTTGACCAGTTGCGGCGCGTTGGTACCGGGATCGACGAGGATATGCCGGAAAGCATCGAGATTGGGCTCGAAGGTAAGTTGCGGCGGCATGGTGAATGCCGTCTCGGCCGGCCGGATCGCAAGAGCGATGAACCACAGAATCGGCCCGACAAAAATTGCCAGGAAGAGGAGGCCGGCGGCGTAGGTGAGTGCCGTGTTGAAGCTCGTGTGGCGACGGGACATTTTACCACTCCTCGTTTCGGAACGCGAAGAAGATGTAGAGGGTAACGATGACATTGACGATCAGCACGGTGATCCAGGTCATTGCGCTGACTAGGCCTATGTTGAAGTTGACAAGGCCCTGCTCGTACAGCGAGTATCCAAGGGTGCGCGTCGACGTGCCCGGTCCGCCGCGGGTGAGCACGAGCACCGTGTCGAAGGTGTTGAAGATCTGCATGAAGCGCAGCATGACGATGATGATCGCGGTGCGCTTGATCAGCGGCAGCTTGATCCGCATCAGGATCGTCCACGCAGACGCCCGATCCAGTCGTGCGGCCTCCAAAATCTCGTCGGGCACGGCCAGCAGGCTCGCATAGAGGACGATTGCAAAGAACGGCGTCCACTGCCAGATGTCGACGAAGAGGATGGCCGCGAGTGCTGTCGATGGCGAGCCAAGAATTCCCTCTGCGGGAACGGGGAGCCAGAGCGACTGCAACAGCCAGCTCAACAGTCCACCGCCGGGATCATAGAGGTAGCGGAACAAAAAACCGACGACGATGGGCGCGATCGTGGTGGGCAGGATCAGCAGGGCACGCACAACATTCATGCCAGGCAGCGCCTTGAGCAGGATGAGCGCGATCGCCAGGCCAAACGTGAACTCAAGTGTCGTGCCAAGCATCGACAGGATCAGGGTGTTGGTGAGTGCGGCGCGAAAATCGAAGGCGTTAAACGCCTGCACATAATTCTCGAAGCCAACGAACTGGAGCGGCTCCGGGCCGATTTGCAGGTTCCAGAAATAGAAGCTCGATCTTAGGGCAAACAGCAAGGGGTAGGCGATGAGCGCGAGCAGCATCACGACCGAAGGCGCGATCAGAAAGTAGGGCAGGTTTCGTCGGATAAAACTCTTCCGTGCAGGCCCAAAGGCTCGCGGAGAGCGAACAATAGTCGTGTGCATTACCAGATCCAGTTCTTCTTCAAGTGGCTGCCGGCGCGATTGCTGTCGCGCCGGCCCGAGGAGAACTCTGTTACTTCTTGGCGATCAGGGCTTTGGCCCCGTCAAGAGTATCTGCGTAGCTATCCTTTTGATAAGGGATCATGAGATTGCCCTTCAGGATGCTCTCGAACAGGCTGTTGGCACGTTCAAGGCCGGTCTTCGGCTCTTCGCTACCGGTTAAGAGCTGGTTCAATGTGAGGCCCAGCACGCTTTCGATGGCCGTGTAACCAGGTACAGGCGGGCGTGTGACCTTGCCGTTGCCCTGCTTCATCATCGCATACTGTACATCGAGGTAAGGATAGATCGCCTTGACTTCCTCGTCTTCGTAGAGCGAAACGCGCGCAAAGTCGGAGAACTGGTAGTTGAGGTCCGGCCAAAGAGCCATCTTCTTCTGTGTGGCCTTCGAGGTCGCCCATTTGATGAAGGCGTAGCCTGCCTCTTGCCTTTCGGAACTGGACGGGATGCCAAGGCTCCAGCCGCCGAGGCTGACCGTCTGAGGCACGCCCTCGGCCTTTGGCAAGGCTGCGGTTGCATACTTCTCCATGACGTCCGATTTCTTGCCGGTCATGTAACCGGAATTCTTGATCAGATAGAAGTACGGGGTCCACCAGTAGAACATGCCGATATCGCCCTTGGCGAAACGGGTGCCGGCATCGAACCAAACATAATTGATGGCTTCAGGCGGAGACAACTTGTAGAGCTGCCTGTAAACTTCGACAGACTTGATCCAGGCGGGGCTTGTCAGTTGCGGGGAGAAATCCCACGGAGCGGCCGGGAACAATTTGAACCAGTTCGCGCCGTGGCTTGCCGACACCTGCGTAAACATGTGGACGATCGGCGACGGCTGGGAACCGCAAACGACGGTTGGGAAGAGCGGCTTGCCGCCAAATGATTTGCCTTCCATCGACTTCAGGGTGTCGACGTATTTCGTCCAGGTCCAGTCTTCCGATGTCTCGGTCGGCGGTGCTGCAATGCCGAGTTCGTCAAAGACGTCCTTGCGGTACATAACCCCCTGAGCATAGGCGGCGACCGGCAATGTGCCGACCTGGCCGCGCCAGATATTCGAAGAGTAAAGGACCTCCGGGATGAAGTCTGAGAGATCGAATTCGTTGTCCTTGGCAATAAAATCATTCAGCGAGATGATCCAGCCATTGTCGAGGTACTGCCCGAGCCACATCTGATCGACAACGATGACGTCGGCGTCTGAGGTCTTGGCGACAAAAGCAGAGACGAGGCGAGACTGAAGGGCGTCATACGACAGGCTCTCCAGTTCCACCTTGATGCCGGTTTCCTTCTCGTATTCTGGCACCAGCGCCTTCATTGAGAAAAAGAATGGGTCTTCAACGGACAGGACGCGAACCGTGTTCGCATCCTGCGCGGCACCTCGCCGTGGAATGGCCAACGATCCCGCGCCAGCCACAAGAGCTGCGACGGAAGCGCTTTTCAGCAGGTCACGTCGCGACATATTTCCGATATCGATTGTCATAAACAGCCTCCTCAGTTGCTTCGTATCCCAACCCCGGCCCTTCAGCGCAGCCCTGGGCTTCCGCTTGTCGATACTGAGATTGTTACCCTAATGTGCTTTTTGTAAGCAGTTAGTTTGTACCTCGCACAAACTTATGTTAGTGTCAAGAAGTTGTCGCGGCGAAAATTTCCGCGCCGTACCGCGGTTGTCTTCGACGTCCTACTTGCATCACCGGAAAGGGCCTTATGTTGTATGGCCGTTCGATAATGTACGGGCTAAAAGGATCCGGTAGATTGGAGAAGAGAATTGAAGTTTGAGAGCCAGCCGTCCTATTCGTTGGGCCAGCGCACCCCTGCCAGCAGAGAAGTCGCCGCCGGCGAGAACGGCGGCAACGTGACACTTGTCTCCCAATCGGCACTTGGCGCGATAAACCGCGGTCGCGTCCTTCAAGCATTATATGACAACGGACCCAAAAGCCGGGCAGATCTCGCTCGACTTGCAGGCGTCAACCGGACCACGATAACCGGTATTGTGCAGCCGATGATCGAAGACCAGCTTCTTATTGAGGGAGATGCATCGCCTTCCGACGTCAAAGGCGGCAAGCCGGCTCGTCCGCTCTATTTCAACCCTGATGCACCGATGCTTGGCGCAGTACTCCTTCTGCCCGGCACGATACAGGCCTGCCTGGTCGCATTAACCGGTGAGATCAAGGCCGTTACGAAAGCTGAGTTTGATACGCATGGCGACACAGAAGCATTCATCGCGGTCATGACGAACACGCTTACTGCCACACTGTCTCAGGCCCAGCAGGCACCGTTCGGCATTGGCGTGGCATCCGCTGGAATGATCGACAGTGACAATGGAACCATTCTTACCGTCAACCTTGCTCCCGTTCTGACGGGACTTCCACTTGTAGCCATATTACAGGAACACTTCTCTCTCCCGGTTGTCATCGATCATCACCCCCGCGCCTTGCTTGTCGGTGACCGATGGTTTGGACCTGGACGTGGCCAACAAAATTTTGCGGCGGTCTATACCGGTGAGGTTCTGGGCGGCGCCTTCTTCATCGATGGTAAGGTCTATCGTGGACTCGCCGGATCCGGAGGCGAGCTCGGTCACAGCGTGGTGCAGATCGATGGTGCCCTTTGCAATTGCGGAAAGCACGGCTGCTGGGAGACCGTCGCTGCCCTTCCTTGGTTACGAAAAGAAGCCGCCCGATTGAGCTTTTCGCATCCCAAGAGCGTCACCTGTGCCAGGCTTGTCAAGGAAGCAGACGAAGGGTCGAAGGCGGCAGAGGAGCTTCTCGACCGTTATACGCGGAACGTGGCTTTCGGCATCGTCAACCTACAGCAAACACTCTCCCTCAACTCCTATGTCCTTCATGGAGACGTCGCCGGAGGCGGAATGAAGGCAGCAGAACTGATCAGGCAGCATGTTGAGCAGCTAGTGGTGAAGAGACCTGGTCAGGAGATATCGATCACGGTGAATGGTATCGGCGAAGGCCATACGGCTCTGCGTGGCGCCGCGGGTCTGGTTTTATCCAGCCACCTCAAGCTGGTCATTTGAGGCTTTGTAGCGGCACCAATCTGCAAGGAAGGGCTTGGGGACCTGCAAGGTGCGGTTCGCGCCTGAGCCTGCCCCGGTAGACCTCATAAAGAGAATCAGGCGCGCAATCAAATCTTCTAAGGTCGGGATTTGGGCTTGCGACCGTTAAGGTAAGGACTGCCATCGTCTGCGACGGCGGCGGAAAAGAGAGAGGCAAAGAACGGAATGCAGGCCGCCCCGATCGCGCCGGCGCGAGGGCCAAGTCGGGAGGCCTCGACTGCGGCAGCCTCCAAGCCCCGCGACGGGCCCAGGATTGGCTGACTGGAAATTGCGCGTACCAGCCTGTCTGTCACTAGTTCTGGCAGCCGTCCCCCCAGGACAATCAGCGCGGGGTCGAACATCGCCGTTGCTACACGTACCGTCTCGCTGAGCTGCTTTCCGGCGCGTTCAACCCAGATTTCTAACGCCGCTTCGGCGCTGTCTGGCAACCGCTCGAGATCGAAGAAGTCGTGGATGGCGAAGCCGGCATCGTTGAGGGTGGCAAAGAGGTCTTGGCCGGACGGGCGCGGCTGGTCGTACGGGTACAGAACTCCGGGCAGGCAGGCGTTTCCATTGACACCGCGGTACGGTCGTCCGTCGATAACTGCCCCTCCCCCGACGCCGTGTCCGATGTGAATGAAGAACATCGGATCAGGCTGTGGGATGCGTCCGCCGAACACATACTCTCCGAGCGCTGCGGATGTTCCATCATTCTCGATGTAATAGGGCGCTTCGAAAGTCGCTTTAAAGGCTTGGTCCGCCTCACCGTCATCGAAAGCCGGGAAGAAGCTGTGGGCCTTGAGGATGTTCGACATCGTGCCGAAATTGCCGGGTACCGAGCACCCGACCCCGAGAAGACGATCCTTAGGCGTGCCAAGGTCGGCCAGCATCGTTGCGATAGCCGCCTGCGCCGCCTCCGCCACAGACAAAGCTGTGCTGGTTTCGATGTCGGCTGAGCGGGAGGTAAGAATCCTACCCGCTAGATCAACAATTGCTACCTCCATTCGGGAGACCGAGAATGTTATTCCCGCGGAAAGATACCGGTCAGCCCGCAAGCTCAGCAAGCGCCGTGGCTGGCCTTGGGCGCCGGTCCGCTCGACTACCTCGATCAGAAGTCCGATCTCAATTAAGCGACCTATCAGCCGAGTGACGGAAGCGCCTGTCATGCCGGATCGTTCGGCCAGGTCGACGCGCGCAATCTGCCTGCCGACGAAAATCAGTTCGACCAGTCGTCGTTCGTTCCGTGAAAGGTCCATTGGTTCCAAGAGTGCCCTCAAATCGATAGTAGCCAAAGAGCTATTGCAATATATATTAAATTACGCAATGTAATTAAACCGTCATGAAGCTCCACTAAGAAGGCGCCAAGCCGGGGATGACCGGCCAAACTGAAACGAGAGGAACACCATGCATCAGATCAAACGTTTATTGACCCTCGCAGCCGTGCTGATCGCGGTCACCTCTCCGGCCTTGGCCCATAGTCTTGTCGTTTATTCACCTCAGGGAGAAGAGAACGTTCAGTGGATAATCGACCAGGCTAAAGCGGCCGGTCACGATGTGCAGTTTCTGCGCGCACCCGGAGGAGAACTTTTTGATCGGCTGGTCGCCGAGAAGAACAACCCCCAGGCCGATGTCGTACTCGGTATGGTCGACACGTCTATGGCTCTGCTCAAAAAGAACGGCCTGTTCCAGCCATACACACCAGCCTGGGCGGCGGACCTCCCTGCGCAATACAAGGACAAGGAAGGCATTGTCTACAAATTCTGGAGCACACCGGTTGTCATCGCCTTTGATCCCGACAAGCTTGCCGCTGAGCGGGCGCCGAAAAGCTGGCTGGACCTGACAAGGGGCGAATACAAAGGCAAATACGTCATCGGCAACACCGCCTGGCAGACGACAAGGGTTTATCTGGCCGGCATCTTGGCCCGGTTCCTCGACGACAAGGGCGAAGTCACTCAGACTGGATGGGATTTTCTTGGCGCATTCTATGCGAACGCGATCGTTGTCGATGACGCCGATGCGCGCAAAGAAGCCTTCAAATCGGGCGGTGCGATCATCAATCTGAACTGGTTCGGCGGCGTCATCAAAGACGCCAAGGAGCTCGGCATGCAAGTCAAGGTCATTGACCCGGAAGGTGGCACGCCCGTCATCTCCGAAGGCGTGGCGATCATGGCGGGAACCGATCAGCTGGAGCAGGCAAAGGCATTCGTCGACTGGTTCGGCTCTGCCGATGTCATGGCCGGCTACGCCAAAAAGTTCGGTCAGGTTCCGGTGCTGCCGGCGGCGCTGGCTAAATCGCCGCCAGAGGTGCAGGCGAATGCGGAAATAGTCAAGGCGCAGCCGATCGACTGGGATGCCGTCGCGCCCAAACTGGATGGCTGGTTGCAGAAGATCGAGCTTGAAATCCGGTGAGGATGTAGGACCGGGCGACGCAGATCGCCAGGCTTCACAGGAGTATGATCATGCCGACCCCGATCCTCATCATCGATAAACTGCATATTGGCTACGGCGATAAGGTTGTCATCCGCGACCTCTCGCTTGAGATTCACGAAGGCAAGTTCGTTGCTCTGCTCGGGGCTTCCGGCAGCGGCAAATCCAGCGTTCTAAGGACCCTCGCCGGCTTTCATCCGGTCATGAGCGGGCGGATTATTCTTGAAGGAAAAGATATCACCAACGAGCCTCCGGAGCGCCGCAATGTCGGCATGGTATTCCAGAACTATGCGCTGTTTCCAACGATGACGGCGTTCGAAAACATAGCCTTTGCTTTGCGTGTGGCAAAGATGCCGCAGAGCGAGATTGACAAGCGCGTCGCCCAGATCGCCGAAACATCCGGGATTACGGAGCAGCTGCACAAGAAGCCGGCGACCATGTCAGGCGGGCAACAACAGCGGGTCGCGATTGCGCGCGCGCTCGTCGCGGGCTCCAAGGTGCTTTTGTTCGACGAACCATTGTCCAATCTCGACGCCAAGGTGCGAGTGACGATGCGCCGCGAGATCAAGAGGCTCCAGCAGGAATTTGGCTTCACGGCAGTCTTTGTCACGCATGATCAGGAAGATGCACTCACCATGTCCGACACGATCGTCGTGCTGGCGAACGGTGGCGTTGAACAGATCGGTGACGGACGTACTCTTTATCGGAAGCCCGCGACGCCGTTCATCTGCGAGTTTATCGGCAGCGCCAACGAACTGCTCGCACCGGTTGTTGCGCAAATTCTGGGCCGCGACATTCGGGGGCGCATCTTTGTCCGCCACGAAGATGTGTTCGTCGGGAAAGCGGTGGAAGCCGGGTTGCCGGCGACCGTCCGCCATGTGGAATTTCTTGGCGCCCACAGCCGCATCGACCTGGATGCCGGCGGACATTTCATTTCGGCCGCCAGGATGGGGCACGAGTTACCTGAAATCGGTGAGACCGTGTCCTGGACGATCCGACCGGGCGCGGCGCATATCTTCGAGGAAGCGGACCGATGAACCGCGCGGCTGCCGTCGAGCGGGTACTCTATTGGATGGGGTTGGCGGTCCTGATCTGGATCGTCGTGACCTTCCTGATCCTGCCGCTCGTCGCGTCACTTCATGCGGCATTTTTCAAGGACGGCAGCCTGGTGGTCGGCCAGATCGTAAGCGAACTTTCAAGATCACGAAGAGTGCGAGCTGCCCTTTGGAACACGGTTTGGATGACGTCAGCGACCATGGTCACGGTGACCATTGTCGGGATTTTCCAGGTGGTCGTCCTTGAATATTTTCACGTACGCGGTCGCGCACTCTTGAAAATCGCCTATGCAACGCCGCTGGTCTTCGGCGGTGTCGTTGCGGCGGCGGGCTATAACTTCACCTATGGTCCCGGTGGTGCGGTGACACATCTGGTGAAGGCGATCGTTTCCAGTCTCCCGCAAGACTGGTTCATCGGCTGGTTTGGCGTGCTCTTCACGCATACCTTTCTGATGACCAACTTTTACTATCTTTTTCTGCGTGCTGCGATGCGCCGCGTCGACTACGCAACCATCGAAGCCGCGCGCAGTATGGGTGCCTCGGAATATACGATCCTGTGGCGTGTGGTACTGCCCACAATCATGCCGACGCTCCTCGCTGTCACCCTTCTCACCCTTTACACCGCGATCAGCTCTTTCGCCGCCCCTCAGGTGCTGGGCGGTCGCGATTTCCACATGCTGAGCCAGATGGTGCTGACTCTAAACAGCCTGCGCCGTCCCGACATGGCCGCCTTACTGGCGCTTATGATGGGACTGTGTCTCATGGCGCTTATCCTGCTGTCTCAATATTACGAAGCGCGCGGCTCTTATGTCGGCGGCGCGAAAGCGACTGCGCCCATCCAGCTACGCAAAATTTGCAGCCCGATCGGCAATGCAGTGCTACATTTTTTTGCCTATCTTCTCGTGGCTATCTATGCGGTGCCGATCGCTCTTGTCGTACTCTTCTCCTTCGCCCCGGCCGCGAGCATCGGCGTCGAAGTGATCCCATCCAGCCTGACACTAAAGAACTATGCCCGCGTCTTTACCGAAGGCACCGCCTTTCTTCCGTTCTTCAACTCCATAGTGATGAGCCTTGTCGCGGTATCGGCGGCGCTCGTCGTTACACTGTTTGCCGTCCCGGTTATTCTTGGCCGGCGCAGTTGGCTGACGCGCCTTCTGGACATCACTTTCTTCCTGCCGTGGGTAGTTCCTAGTATTCTGCTCGCTGTCGGGCTGATCGTCACCTTCGACACGCCAAACCCGCTCGTTGGAAACGCAGTCCTCCTCGGCGGCTACTGGCTCCTGCCGATTGGCTATGCCATCGTCGCCTTGCCGCTTATGGTGAGGTTCCTGCGGGCAGCCTTCGTAGGAATCGATCCGGCCTATAACGAGGCGGCCCGCTCGATGGGCGCCACTGGTCTTTATCGCTATCGCCGCATCATTCTGCCGATAGTGGCGCCGACTGTAATCCTCGTCGCCGGGATGGCCTTCAACGATCTCCTGTCGGAATACCCCCTGTCGGCGTTTCTATACAACGTCAACAACAAACCGCTGCCGATTGCAATCGTAGACAGCGCGCTGTCTGTCGATCCTGAGCAGGCCGCGCTCAATCTTGTCTATGTCACTCTGATCATGGCGTTTTCACTGGCGATCATTCTGTTGGCCGAGCGCATCGGCCTTGGCAAAGGTCCAGAAACCACAACATTGTAGAACCGGAGACTGATCCATTGGATACCTGCATCACCGTCTGGCATTGGCCGCACCAGGAGCGTTGGTACGACGAAGGCATTCGCAACTCGCTGACCCTCATCAAGGAAGCTGGCTTCACACACATCAACTGGAATCCTGACTCCGGCAGTTCGTACTGGCTGGCCGACGCCGAGATTGAGTTTACAAGCAGGATCGTGGCCGATGCTGGGCTGAAAGTGCACTCGGTTCATGGCAGCAATGGCCGCAATCCTATCACCGAGATCGGCCACAAAAACCCGGGCCCTTTCGCGATGGAGACGCGCAAGGACTTCCTGTCGCCGCATGAATGGCAGCGCCGCAGCGGAGTAGAGCTGTTGCGTAACCGTGTCGACTTGGCGGCCGCGTTCCAGTCCCCAAATATTGTTCTGCACATAGATATCAACGACAACGTCTTCGGCAGCGAAGCCGCCGAACGAGCGTTCTTCGACCCCCTTTACCAGTCTCTCGACGAGATCAGGCCTTACTGCGTCGAAAAGGGCGTCCAGATTGCCGCGGAAACTCTCCTTTGCGCCAACGCCCAGAATTTCCTCAACCTCTATGATCGATTGTTCGCTCGATACGGCAAGGAGTTCATCGGCGTCTGCTTCGATTGTGGCCACTGGGAACTGATCGAGCCAGGCAAGCTCAGCGTGCTTGAGCGTTTCGCGGATCGCCTCATCGCTACTCACATTCACGACAATTTCGGAGCAATGGATAACCATCTCTTGCCATTCGACGGACGATTAGATTGGCACACGATCGCCTCGGCGATCGCCGCAACTCCTTATCAGACTCCGCTCAACTTCGAGACGCCGATGGACCGGTATGGGATTCCAGAATCCGCCTACTATCGCCGCGCTCACAGTGTTGCTGTTAGGCTCGAGGAGATGGTCGCCGAGGCGCGCGAGAGGAAAAGCACGTGATGGCGAATGCGCTTACCCTCGACATTTCTCCACTATGTCGTGACAAAGGTAGCAGCGTTGACGCTTGAACAGTTCCGGGGCGGAAGCCGAAACGGGTCTGCTGCCGGTCGAGCCTTGAGAGATAGACGATCGAGTCGTGGACATTGGCCGGCGTAACATGAGCATCGGTGATGATGGCGAGCTTGCCGTGCACCGTGCGATGATCGAGAGAGAAGAAGCCCTTCGGCTTGCCGTCGCGCACCATATAGTCGCTGTCTGGATCGCTGCGGGAGACCTTGGTCTCTTCACCTCCGGCCGGCGTTCCTTGTCCTTCAAGGGCTTCTGGCCGTGCAGCTTGCGTTCGGCCTCGATCGCCGCATCCAGATCGGCCCAGTAGTCGGCGCGCGGCTTTTCGACCATCGCAAGATCGTATTTGCCCTTGTTGGCATTGGCCTTCAGATGGGGTGCCGTCGACCAGCCCGTGGCCGATCGCCTGTTCGACGATGTGATCGAAGATGTCCTGGGCAACCGATGTATCCTTGTAACTGCGGCGGTTCTGGGCTGAGCGTCGAGACGTCGAGCACTCCATCCGTCAGCTTCAACTGCAGAAACCAGCGATAGGCGACATTGACCTCAATCTCGCGCACCAGCTGCCGCTCCGAGCGGATGCCATAGAGATCGAGGAACAGTGCCTTGAACATCAAGGTCGGGTCGAGCGGAGGGCGGCCGTTGTCGGGGCAGTAAAGTCCCGCAACACGATCACGAATGAACGAAAAGTCGATAACAGCGTCGATCTTGCGAAGCAGGTGATCCTTCGGAACCTAGCTGTCGAGCGTCACCATCTCGAGAGCCCTCTGCTGCGGCGCGGGTTTCTTCAACATGTCCCACTGAATCATAAACCCGCAGCTAAGGCCAGGGGTTTGTCAGCAATCTGACGGCGGGGAAATCCCCGCCGCTTCGAAGTTATCTTGGAAAGGCCGGCTTACGCCATGGCCTTCTGCAGGTTCTGATCGATCTTGTCGAGGAAGGCGGTGGTCGAGAGCCATGGCTGGTCGGGGCCGATCAGCCGCGCCAGGTCCTTGGTCATGAAACCGGATTCGACGGTGTCGACGCAGACCTTTTCGAGCGTCGAGGCGAAGCGGGCGAGCTCGGCATTGTCGTCGAGCTTGGCGCGGTGCGCCAGGCCGCGGGTCCAGGCGAAGATCGAGGCGATCGAGTTCGTCGAGGTTTCCTGTCCCTTCTGGTGCTGGCGGTAGTGGCGGGTGACCGTGCCGTGAGCGGCTTCGGCTTCGACCGTCTTGCCGTCGGGCGTGAGCAGAACCGAGGTCATCAGGCCGAGCGAGCCGAAGCCTTGAGCGACGGTATCGGACTGGACGTCGCCGTCATAGTTCTTGCAGGCCCAGACGTAGCCGCCGGACCACTTGAGCGCCGAGGCGACCATGTCGTCGATCAGACGATGTTCGTAAGTGATGCCGGCTTCCTTGAACTGATCCTTGAATTCGGTCTCGTAGACTTCCTCGAAGATGTCCTTGAAGCGGCCGTCATAGGCCTTGAGGATGGTGTTCTTGGTCGACAGATAGACCGGCCACTTGCGCATCAGGCCGTACATCATCGAGGCGCGGGCGAATTCGCGGATCGATTCGTCGAGGTTGTACATGGCCATGGCGACGCCGGCGCCCGGTGCGTTGAAGACTTCCTTCTCGATGACGGTGCCGTCCTCGCCGACGAACTTGATCGTCAGCTTGCCCTTGCCGGGGAACTTGAAATCGGTGGCGCGGTACTGGTCGCCGAAGGCGTGGCGGCCGACGACGATCGGCTTGGTCCAGCCGGGAACCAGGCGCGGCACGTTCTTGCAGATGATCGGCTCGCGGAAGATGACGCCGCCGAGAATGTTGCGGATCGTGCCGTTCGGGCTCTTCCACATTTCCTTGAGGTTGAATTCCTTGACGCGAGCTTCATCCGGCGTGATCGTCGCGCACTTGATGCCGACGCCGTACTTCTTGATGGCGTTGGCGGCATCGACGGTGACCTGGTCGTTGGTGGCGTCGCGGTTTTCGACCGAGAGGTCGAAATAGTCGATGTCGAGGTCGAGGTACGGATGGATCAGCTTATCCTTGATGAGCTGCCAGATGATGCGCGTCATTTCATCGCCGTCGAGATCGGCGACGGGATTGGCGACTTTGATTTTGTTCATGTATCTGCCTCGTTCGAGCTTGATGGGCACCGGCGTCCCGGGTGGGTGATGCGATGAGGAGCGCTATAGCATTGTGATCAGGGAACGCAAAGCTGCAGGGGGCTCGACAATGCATTTTTCCCGCCATTGCCAAGTGCTGGAATTTGGTTGGTGTCCGCCTCGATCTGCCGATCCGGACATCCGACCATGAAGACAATCGTCGTTGTTATCGCAAGCCTTATCGCCTTTTCCGGCATCGGCCATGCCACTGACATCATTGATCCCGTGAAGGATATCATCGAGGCAACCAAGAGCAATTGGGCCGACAATAACAGCGACTGGACCGACATCTTCGATGCGGAGCCGGCTTGACCATCTCTACAGTCGCGATTTCGTCGCGAAGTACCAGGCGGGGGCACAGCTTCCTGCCGTTGCCGTACGCCGTGTTCTTCAGCGGCGGTTAGACCGTTCACGCCACCTTCGACCTGAAGCGCTTGGGCCGGCCGGCCTCGCATGGCTGCGTTCGCCTGCACTCCGACAATGCCGCCCAGTTCTTCTCGCTGGCGCACAGGCTGGCCTCGCCAATACCCGCGTCGTGATCACGCGCTGACCCCGAATTCGGCAGCTGATCCCGTTCTATGCGCTGATCATCCGCTCCAGCTCATCCATGTCGGGGACGATGATATGTCGAAAGTTCTCGATGCGAATGACACCGCTCTTGCGCAGCTTGGTCAACTGGCGGCTGACGGTTTCAATGGTCAGCCCGAGAAAATCGGCGATCTCGGCGCGGGACAGCGGCAGGTCGAAAGAGGTGGTCGTGGCGGTCTGCGGTTCGGCGTGGGTGGCGATGAGGTGGAGCAGGCTTGCGACCTTCTCCTCGGCGGTGCGCCGGCCGAGCGTCAGCATCCATTCGCGCGCGGCGTCCAGCTCCTTCAGCGCCTGATCGTGCAGGCTGCGCTGCAGCTTCGGCGTCTCCGATATCATGCGGTCGAGCAGGTCGCGGGGGAAGACGCAGATTTCGGCGTCGGTCGCAGCCTGAGCCGACAGCATGCTTTCGGGCACGAAGGGCCTGCCGACGAAATCGGGGGCGAATTGCAGGCCGACGATCTGCTGGCGCCCGTCCGGCATCACCTTGCAGAGCTTTACTACCCCGCGCATGATGTTCGAATAGAAAGAGCTTTCCGACCCTTGAGCGATGATTTCGCTGCCGGCATCGACCGTGCGGCGCAGCGACTGGCGGCCGAGCTCCCGGAGCTGGCCGCTCCACAGCGCGCCGCAGACGACGCCGTGCCGCGCTTGGCAGGAAGCGCAAGCGACGGGAGTGCCGGCGTAGGAAACCTTACTGCGTGCAACGTCCATTTCCTGATCCCTTCAAAATCCGCGTGTGCCATGATGTGGCTGCGCATGCTGGGCATACCCCAGACGATTACGCCGTGATTGCGGGTTCGGCTATCCCGATTTCTTCCGGCGCGGCTTGATGATTACCAATTTCGCCGGGACCGCGAGTTGATCCAGATCAAAGCTTCGGTGCCATGGCTGTTTTTGGAAGCGCCTGCCTCGACACGAGGCCGTCCCGCAGAATCCTTCAAACTTGAACGACGGAGCAAAGATCTTCCAATCCTGGGCGACGAAGCCGCCGACGTCTTTGCGCACGAGCATTTCCAAATTGCATGCCGGTTACTCGCGACGGGGAAAGGATTCAGGTCGAAAGGCATTTACGGGTTCCTTCAGCTGGGTCGCCCCATACTCTCTCCAGCCGGTTTCCAGTTGACAATCCACTATGTTTGTGCGACGTACGTACAAACAGAGTGCGCGCAGCTGGTGCGGCCCGAACGCGATCGACGCTGTGTCAGATGACCTCCTGAAGGAACGCGCGGATGACTGTCTACCTAATCGGAATCGACGGCGGTGGCACCAGCTGCCGTGCTGCAGTCGCCGGTGCGAACGGGAGTATCCTTGCGCGGGCTCAAGCCGGGCCAGCCAACATTCTCTCCGATCCGGATACGGCCCTCGACAACATTGCCAGTGCGACCCACGCGGCTTTCTACGCAGCTGGCATCAATGCGCGTAGCATCGCCTCGGCGCGTGCAGTACTTGGGGTCGCGGGCAATAATGTCGGCGAGGCCGTTCACTACGTGAAAAACAGGCTACCCTTCGCCCAGGCGGACATCGAGTCAGACGGGCTGATCGCACTACAAGGCGCGCTTGGTGATAAAGACGGAGCCGTCGCCATTTTAGGAACAGGCACGATCTACATTTCCCGCCACTGCGAAACGGTGACCTACGTCGGCGGATGGGGCTTTACTGTGGGCGACCTCGGCAGCGGCGCTCGTATTGGACATGCGCTTTTGCAAGAAACGCTGCTCGCATATGACGGCATCCACGACATGTCCGCGATGACCGCCTCCGTCCTTGCGGAATTCAAAAATGACCCAGGCAATATCGTCGAGTTTGCGCGGCAGGCAAAGCCCGGCGCCTTCGGCCGCTATGCGCCGCGCGTATTCGAGCACATGAAACAGGGCGATGCCGTCGCCGCGCGCCTGTTGCAAGAAGCCGCTGTTTCAGTTGACGAAGCACTTGATCGTCTAGTCGCGCGAGGAACGCAGAAGATTTGCCTGCTCGGGGGGATTGGGGCCGCTGTATTCGTCCTGGATCGCTGCACGGCATCAAAGTCTATTGGTAACGCCCGAAGGCGATGCACTGAGCGGGGCCGTGGCCCTGGCTGTGTCGCGCTTCGGGCATCTGAAAGCGATCGAATGAGCGACAGGCTTGCGGCCATGCTTCCAGGATGGGGCACAGACATCAAGGGCGCCGGTCCGCTCTATCAAAGGCTTCGCCTGACGCTTGAAAAGGCGATCGTGTCGGGTAAACTCAAAGAGGGCGACGTTCTTTATCCCGAACGAGACCTCGCTGAACATGTCCGCGTTAGCCGTGTAACGGTCCGCAAAGCAATCGACCATCTCGTCCAAGACGGATTTCTGGTTCGCCGGCGCGGCTCAGGAACCTTCGTAGCCGGATCGGCGGTCCGCGCAGATCAGCCTCCGTCACGCGCGAACCTTTTGACGGGTGGCATTTCCTGGCTTGGATCGGGCACGAAAGTCGAGTGCATCGAGCGCAGCACGTCCCATCCCGCACCAGAGGAGATGATGTCACTCGGCCTGTCAAGCGACAGTCGCGTCGTGCGCATCACCCTCTTGCGGAGCTCGGCGGGCCAGCCGCTTGCGATTGAACGCATATGCATTTCCTCCGAGTTCCTGCCCGACGCTCGTACCGTTACCTGTTCCATCTGCAACACACTCGCGGACGCAAACTTTAGACCCGTTCGTGCGATCCAGCGCACTTTCGCACTTAACATCGAAGATCCGGACGCCACAAGGCTTGGCGTCGCGGTCGGAACGGCTGGTCTTTTGACAAAACGCGTTGCCTATCTTGCTTCGGGCCGCGCGATCGAATTCACCCGCTCTCTTTTCCGAGGCGATGCCGAAGGTTTCGTCAGCGAGCTCACCTTTCTCGAAAACTAACCCCTCTTCTTGCAAGACAGGATCCTATCATGCAGGCCACCATGCAAACGAACATGCGCCGAGAGATCGACGAAGTTCCAGAAGCTGCGGCCGGATTGCTCGATCGCTTAGCGAATGACTTCGCTGCCTTCGGTGCGGTTTGCGCGCCCCGGACTCCGAATTCGTCGTCACAGTCGCTCAAGGCTTGTCCGACCACGCCGACATGTCCCTGAAACATTCAATCGAGCTAAGCGCGAAATTGCCGTCGCTTCGATTCGGCTGTCACTCGCTTCAATCTACGGTCTCGAGCTCAACTTTGGTCGGGGCGCTGCCTTGCCGAGGCAGCCACGCGCGCAATGGCCGCGTCGATCGCTCTGACGAATAAGCTTCCGCTTGCGGAACCCGCAAAGGCCATGAGCATGCTGAGCACAAAGGTCGGCTTGTGCCTGAAGTGGACTAAAGGTTTTCGAGGCAAGCAGGCATGGTGATCTTGGATCAAATTTGCACAGGTTCTCCAATCTTATGGTCGATGTTTTCCGCTCGGAAACCTGCTGGGCTTTAGCTGAGTGGGACCAGCGCGTCATGAAGATAGCAATGCTCTCGCCGTTTGAACGAACCTGTCTCCATTGGATATCGAGAGGCTGGAGTGTGGCTGATATAGCGTTGATCGAGGGAAAGGATACCGCTGAAATTCAGGCGTGCGTGGAGCGTGCGGTTACTTCGCTCAACGCCGAATCATTGGAACAGGCGCTTGAGAAAGCGAAGCTCACGCGATCAGACTGATCGCATCATGGTGGCGGGCGCCGGACACTTTCACCTTACCTTGCATGCTGCTTGTAAATGCACCGTTTTTGGCGACGTCAGGCGCAGCAAGGTCGCGCCATCGGTTTTGAAATGGCTCCAGCGGTCGGTGCGGAACGTAGCCGAACCGAGGTGGCCACGAAAGCAAACCAATCCGCGTTTTCCCCGCTGTAAGGTCCCACGCCTTTGAGAAGCCATCGAGCGGGAATTGGCCGGCTCCCGCTGGTGCCTCTCTAAAGTCGCTCGGTCTTTCCCGCGCACAGTGCCGCTCCTTCCAGCTCCCATGACCTCATGGTCCGGTCACCGTCTTTGAAGTCGACGGTGAATACAGCGTCTTTCCCTCTGCCGAGATCGATGCCGACGACGACCTTGAGATCGTCCATGAATCCTTTCCCTGGCCGGCTCATTGGAGGCGGCCTTGCCTTTGGCGTGCCGCCAGCGAGCCGCATGCCGCAAGGGAGGCTTCGCCGCGACCGGGCAGATCATTGCATGATCCGACAGTTGCCGGCCGCGCCCTTGCAGCCTTTGCTCTTCGCGGCGGGAGGAAGTGTCCGCGAAACAACGGGCAGGGACGGGCAACGAGGGCCGATCGCCGGGCGATCGGAAATAAAATGAAGAGAAGAGACATAGAAGCGCTGCGCGAACGGGTCAGTTGCGCGGCCGTTCTCGAAAAGGCGAGCTTCGCCATCGACATCAAGGAAAGCACCCGGCGGGCGATCAAGTTTCGCCGTGGCGGTGAAATCATCATCGTCACGCATGAAGGGCGTGGATGGTTCGATCCGCTCAGTGATGCGAAAGGCGATGTGTTCGGGCTTGTCGAGCATCTCGATCATGTCGGATTTCGCGAAGGCGCCGAAAGGGTCGCGGATCTCGTGGGATTCACGATCACCGAGCCGGAGTGGCAGTCGTTGGAGCCTGATGGAGGATACGACCTCTCCCTCCCCGATCGTTGGCAGGCGCGCCGCCGCCCATGGCCCGGATCGGCGACATGGCGTTATCTCAATGGCGAGCGTTGCCTGCCGTCGCCTTTACTCCGCACCGCGATCAAAGGCGGCCTTCTTCGAGAAGGCCCGCATGGCAGCATATGGGCAGCTCATACGGACAAGACCGGAGCTGTGACCGGCTGGGAAGCACGAGGGCCGCAATACCGGGGCTTCTCCTCTGGCGGAAGGAAGGTTCTCTTCCGTCTCGGGTCGGTTACTGCGTCGCGCCTGGCCGTCACGGAAGCTGCGATCGATGCCATGAGTCTCGCGGCGATCGAGGGGATGCGGGAAGGCACGCTCTATCTCAGCACCGGCGGCGGGTGGTCGCCGGCCACGCAGGCCGCGCTGTGGGACTTGGCCTCCCGACAGGATGCCCGGCTGGTCGCTGCGACGGACGCCAATGCACAAGGCGATCTGTTTGCCGAGCGGTTGCGGGCGCTTGCCGAGGATGCCGGCTGCGACTGGTCGCGGCTGCGCCCGCACGAGGAGGACTGGAACGAGACCCTGAAGATCAGGGAGAAGGAAATGAGGGAACGAAGAGAAAGAGGCGTGCCGCATTCCCGCCGCCCGCGTCAAGGGAGGCTTCGCCCGGCTGAGCCGGCCCTTGACCCGACCGGTCGCGATGCCGGCGGCAGGCAAGGGGTCATGGAGAACTGAAGAAGATGGCGAGGTCGAGAGGACGGCGCCGCATATCAGTTCGAAGACGCGCAAGGAGCCGCAGATGATCCCCTCTCCCGCAACCACCTGGAAGCACTGCTTTTCACAAACCCGGAAGCGTCGCACCTGCGGGCGCAGTTTGCGCCGGAAACCATGCAGGTCTCCGTAATCACGCGCTTGTAGCGCGCGATCGCTGCACAGCCGAAACCAGGTCCATCCCTCACCTCATTTTCATCCGCCTTCACAGCCGCGGGACCTGTCCCGTGGGCGATGACGCACATCCTCGAAAAGGAGTTTTCCATGTCCAACGATCCCTTCACCCTCGATATATCAGGCAGCAGCGCATTGTCGTCCGGGCTTGGCTTGGGCGTCACCGCGTTTGGCGGTTTCGCCGCCAACGACGACGATCCCGATCCGTCGCCGCTCTCCCCGACGCCGGCATTGCATCTGCCAGCTGCGAAGCGGCCGGCACCGCGGAGACAAGGTGCGTGCGCTAATTTCTATCTCGACGATGGCGATCGTGGACTTGCGATCGACTGGAAGCAAAGGGCGAAGGCGAATCTTGCAGCCATCCTGACCGCCAACGAAATCGAAAAGCAGGATCGACCCGCCATCCGTGACGAGCAGGCGAAGCTGATCCGCTTCACCGGTTTTGGCGCATCGGAACTCGCGAACGGCATGTTCCGGCGTCCAGGCGAAGTCGATTTCCGGGAAGGCTGGGATGACCTCGGCAGTTCGCTGGAAAGTGCCGTCACCGACGCCGACTATGCTTCGCTCGCGCGCTGCACCCAATATGCTCACTTCACTCCCGAGTTCATCGTCCGGGCGATCTGGGCGGGCTTGCGGCGGCTCGGATGGCGCGGGGGCCGCGTGCTGGAGCCGGGAATCGGCACGGGCCTGTTTCCGGCGCTGATGCCAACGGCGCTCCGAGACACAAGCTATGTCACCGGCATCGAACTCGATCCGGTGACGGCGCGGATTGTCCGGCTTCTTCAGCCGAAGGCGCGCATCATCAACGCCGACTTCGCGCGCACCGATCTCAATGTGATCTATGATCTCGCCATCGGCAACCCGCCCTTCTCCGATCGAACGGTTCGCTCGGATCGGCAGTACCGTCGGCTCGGTCTGCGGCTGCACGACTACTTCATTGCCCGGTCGATTGATCTTTTGAAGCCCGGTGCACTCGCGGCGTTCGTGACAAGCAGCGGCACGATGGACAAGGCGGACAGCACAGCTCGCGAGCATATCGCGAAGGCCGCCGATCTGATCGCAGCGATCCGCCTCCCCGAGGGCAGCTTCCGCCGCGACGCCGGTACCGATGTGGTCGTGGACATCCTGTTTTTTCGCAAGCGCAAGGTCGCCGAGCCCGAGGGCGAGCTGTCGTGGCTCGATCTGGAGGAGGTGCGTCCTGCGACATCCGACGAGGGGGCGATCCGTGTGAACCGCTGGTTCGCGCGGCACCCGGATCTCGTGCTCGGCGAGCATGCCCTAACGTCTGGCCCGTTCGGCGAGACCTATACGTGCCGGCCACGCGCCGGTGAAGATCTCGAAACGGCACTTAAGGCCGTGATCGCTCTTCTTCCGGAGGATCTGTATGACGGCGAGCCGTCGCAGATCGACATCGATCTGGAAGAGGAACTGCGCGAGATGGTCGATCTCCGCCCCAGCAACGACAGGGTTCGCGAAGGCAGCTTCTTCATCGACGTCAGGCACGGCCCGATGCAGATGGTCGACGGCGTTCCCGTCTCGATCCAGGTTCGCAAGGGCCGCACCGGCGAGGGCCTGTCCGAAAAGCATGTCCGGATCATCAAGAAGCTGATCCCGATCCGCGACGCCGTGCGCGAGGTGCTGAAAGCGCAGGAACGCGATCAGCCGTGGCGGGATCTGCAGGTTCGGCTGCGTATCGCCTGGTCGAGTTTTGTGCGTGACTTCGGGCCGATCAACCATACGACGGTTTCGATCTCGGAGGATGAGGAAAGCGGCGAGGTCCGCGAAACCCATCGCCGGCCGAATCTCCTGCCGTTCCTGGACGATCCCGATTGCTGGCTGGTGGCCTCGATCGAGGACTACGATCTCGAAACCGATACGGCGAAGCCTGGTCCGATCTTCACCGAGCGGGTGATCTCGCTGCCCGCGGCGCCGGTCATAACCTCGGCAGCCGACGCGCTCGCCGTCGTTCTCAACGAGCGTGGCCGCGTTGATCCAGACCATACTGCCGAACTGCTGCACCGTGATCCGGATGCTGTGATCGACGAACTCGGTGACGCCATCTTCCGCGATCCCGCCGATGGCTCCTGGCTGACGTCCGACGCCTATCTCTCCGGTTCGGTCCGCACCAAGCTCACGGTCGCCGAGGCAGCCGCGTCGCTCGATCCAGTATACGAGCGCAATGTCCGAGCGCTGCAGGACGTCCAGCCTGCGGACCTCCGGCCTTCGGATATCACCGCCCGTCTCGGCGCGCCATGGATCCCAGCTGCCGATGTCGTCGTCTTCGTCAAGGAGACGATGGATGCCGACATTCGGATCCACCACCTGCCGGAGCTTGGGTCATGGACGGTGGAGGCGCGACAGCTTGGCTACAACGCCGCTGGAACCTCCGAATGGGGCACGAGCCGCCGTCACGCCGGTGAATTGTTGGCGGATGCGCTGAACAGCCGGGTGCCGCAGATCTTCGACGTGTTCAAGGACGTTGGCGGTGAACGTCGCGTTCTGAATGTCGTCGACACGGAAGCAGCCCGCGACAAGCTGCAAAAGATCAAGGAAGCTTTTCAGAACTGGGTCTGGACTGACCCCGACCGCACCGACCGGCTTGCGCGGGTCTATAATGACCGCTTCAACAACATCGCGCCGCGAAAATTCGACGGCTCCCATCTGAAGCTGCCCGGCGCCTCTGGCGCCTTTGTTTTGTATGGGCACCAGAAGCGCGGCATCTGGCGGATTATTTCTGCAGGCTCCACCTATCTCGCTCACGCCGTCGGCGCCGGCAAGACGATGACGATGGCCGCCGCAATCATGGAGCAGCGCCGTCTCGGCCTGATCGCCAAGGCGATGCTGGTCGTGCCGGGCCATTGCCTCGCACAGGCGGCGCGCGAGTTCCTCGCTCTCTATCCGAATGCCCGCATTCTCGTCGCCGACGAGACCAACTTCACCAAGGACAAGCGGGCACGGTTCCTGTCGCGAGCCGCCACCGCCACCTGGGATGCTGTTATCATCACCCATTCCGCTTTCAGCTTCATCGCCGTGCCGTCGGCGTTCGAGAGCCAAATGATCCATGACGAGCTCGAGCTCTACGAGGATCTGCTGACCAAGGCGGACAGTGAGGATCGGGTGTCGCGAAAGCGGCTCGAGCGCCTGAAGGAAGGTTTGCAAGAGCGGTTGGAAGCGCTCTCAACCCGCAAGGACGACCTTCTCACGATCTCGGAAATCGGCGTCGATCAGATCATTGTCGACGAGGCGCAGGAATTCCGCAAACTCTCTTTTGCGACCAATATGTCGACACTGAAAGGCATCGACCCGAACGGGTCGCAGCGGGCCTGGGACCTCTATGTCAAGTCCCGCTATATCGAGACCAAGAATCCCGGCCGCGCGCTGATTTTGGCCTCCGGCACGCCAATCACCAACACGCTCGGTGAGATGTTCTCGATCCAGCGCCTGCTCGGCCACGAGGCGCTCCGCGAACGTGGGCTTCACGAATTCGACGCCTGGGCCTCGACCTTTGGCGACACGACGACCGAACTGGAAATCCAGCCGTCCGGCAAATACAAGCCGGTGAGCCGGTTTGCGAGCTTCGTCAACGTGCCGGAACTGATCGCCATGTTCCGCTCGTTCGCCGACGTGGTGATGCCGCAGGACCTGAAGCAATATGTCAAGGTTCCGGACCTCTCGACCGGTCGGCGGCAGATACTCACGGCGCAGCCGACGGCGGCCTTCAAACTCTATCAGAAAATCCTCGACAGCCGCATCAAGGCGATCGAGATGCGGGAGGGGCCGGCTCAACCCGGCGACGATATCCTGCTGTCCGTCATCACCGACGGCCGCCACGCGGCGATCGACCTGCGCCTGGTCATTCCGGCAAACGAAAACGAGCCGGACAACAAGCTCAATCTCCTCATCGAGAATGCCTTTTGCATCTGGAAGGAAACGAGCGAAAACACCTATCTTCGTCCGGACGGCAAGCCCCATGAACTGCCGGGCGCCGCCCAGATGATCTTCTCCGATCTCGGCACCATCAATGTCGAGAAGACGCGTGGCTTTTCCGCTTACCGCTGGATTCGCGACGAATTGATCCGCCTGGGCGTGCCCGCGTCGGAAATCGCGTTCATGCAGGACTTTAAGAAGACCGAGGCCAAGCAACGTCTGTTCGGTGACGTCCGTTCGGGCAAGGTTCGCTTTCTGATCGGCTCGTCTGAGACCATGGGCACCGGCGTCAACGCCCAGCTCAGGTTGAAGGCGCTGCATCACCTCGATGTGCCGTGGCTGCCGTCGCAGATCGAGCAGCGTGAGGGCCGCATCGTCCGCCAAGGCAATCAGCATGATGTCGTCGATATCTTCGCCTACGCCACGCAAGGGTCACTTGATGCTGCCATGTGGCAGAACAATGAGCGCAAGGCCCGCTTCATTGCCGCGGCTTTATCCGGCGACACCTCGATACGCAGGCTGGACGATCTCAGAGAAGGCCAGGCCAACCAGTTCGCCATGGCCAAGGCGATTGCCTCGGGCGACGAGCGCCTGATGCAGAAGGCTGGTCTCGAAGCCGACATCGCTCGTCTCGAGCGGCTACGCGCTGCCCATGATGACGACCTGTTCGCGGTGCGCCGACAGGTCGGGGACGCCGAACGCGACATCGAGGTATCAATCCGGCGGCTCGCCGAGATTGGCAAGGACATCGAGCGGCTAATTCCGACTGCGGGAGATGCCTTTACGATGACCGTCACGGGTGCGTCATACGACGAGCGAAAGGATGCCGGCCGTGCGCTGATGAAGGAAATTCTCACTCTCGTTCAACTGCAGCAGGAGGGCGAGATCGTAATCGCCTCCGTTGGCGGCTTCGATCTCGTCTATGATGGCGAGCGGTTCGGCAGGTCTGACGGCTATCGCTACACCACCATGCTCCAGCGCACGGGCGCGGACTACGAGATCGATCTGGCCGTGACAGTGACGCCACTCGGCGCCGTCTCCCGCCTAGAGCACCGGCTTGACGACTTCGAAGGCGAGCGGGAACGCTATCGCCAGCGGCTGGGTGAGGCGCGTCGCCGCCTGGGCTCCTACCAGTCGCGTCAGGGTGGTGACTTTGCCTTCGCGGGGGAACTGGCCGAAAAACGTCGCCAGTTCCGGGAGGTTGAGGCGGAACTCGCGGCCGAGGCGCGCGAGGCAGGGGCCTCTGCCAGGAAGGTAGCCTGATTTTGGAAGCAGTGCAGCATGTGCATAGGTGCATTGCACAATAAATGTTTTCCATCTGATCAAAAAATGATCATAGTGCACACAGCTGATGCACATGGCGGTCTCCTCCCAGTGCCGCCGCAACAGCTGTTCCCCTCTGGAGGTTAAATAACCTTCACACTTCATGGGCCTCGGTTCTTCCGACGGCCCTTTTTTTTGTTCCCGCTCAACCCGAATTCTGACCTACGCATGGGATCGCCCGTCTGAAAAAACAGGAAAAGAGGGTGAAAGGAAAACCGGTCGCAGATCGGTCCTCCCGTCGCCGCTGGCGCTCAACCGCGGCCTACGCATCCCGGCCACTCGTCCTTCGCAGGGCTGTTAGCCCCGCTTATCCTTCGCGGCAGGGCCGCTCGCCCGCAGTTGCGCCGGTCGGGCGCTTTGCGGTCCGGGAGGTGTCTTCAGGAAAAAATGAAGACAGGAAGGACCGGCAGAGGGCCGCGTCCGCATTCCCGAAAAGGAACACTCCCATGCAACTCATGAAGGTCGATCCGCGTGCGCTGAAGGACAATCCCGACAATACGCGCCAGTCGAAGTCGACGCCCCAGGCCGACGCGCTGCTGCTTGCGACCATCAAGGCGGTCGGCGTGATCCAGCCGCCCGTGATTTTTGCGGAAACTGGCGGCAACGGCTATGTCATCGAAGCCGGTCACCGACGCACCCGCATGGCCATCGCCGCCGGCATCGAGGAAATCGATGTCATCGTCGTCGAGGCGGCCAACGACAACGGCGCCATGCGCTCGATGATCGAAAACATCGCGCGCGAACCGCTCAACCCAGTCGACCAATGGCGCGGCATCGAGCGCCTCGTTGCTCTCGGCTGGACCGAGGAGGCGATCGCGATCGCGCTGGCCCTGCCGGTCAGACAGATCCGCAAGCTTCTACTGCTCGCCAACGTCCTGCCGGCGATGCTCGACCACATGGCCAAGGGCGACATGCCGAACGAGCAGCAGCTTCGCACGATTTCCGCGGCGTCGCTCGACGAGCAGAAGGAAGTCTGGAAGGCCCACAAGCCGAAGAAGGGTGACACAGCATCCTGGTGGGCGATCGCAAACGGCCTCACCAAGACCCGCATGTTTGCGCGCGATGCGAGTTTCGGCGACGAACTTCGCCAGGCCTACGGCATCGAGTGGGCGGAAGACCTGTTCGGACCCGCAGACGAGGATAACCGCTACACGACGAACGTCGAAGCATTCCTCGGTGCGCAGCAGGAGTGGATGAGCAGCAATCTCCCGAAGAAGGGCGCCATCGTTGAGGTCAACAATTGGGGCCATCCGCAATTGCCGCCGAAGGCGGAGCGTCTCTACGGCAAGCCCGGCAAAGGCGATTGCACCGCCATGTATCTCGATCGCGAGGGCAAGGTGCAGTCTGCCCATTTTCGGATGCCGGAAGCCAGACAAGCGAAAGGCAAGGGCGATCCGACCGCGCCCGGCGGCGAGGACGGAAACGAGGCCATCGACGTTTCAGCCAAGACCCGGCCGGACGTGACCCGAAACGGCATCGACATGATCGGCGATTTCCGCACCGACGCGCTGCACGAGGCGCTGGCACGGGCTCCGATCGAGGACGATACGCTCATGGCAATGCTGGTGCTTGCGTTTGCCGGGCAGAACGTCTCGGTCGACTCCGGCTCCGAAGTCTCCGGGCATCTCTATGGGTCCAGGCGGTTCGCCCGGCACGTCGTCCGGCTGATCGGTGAAAGCGGCAAGCTGGAGTTCGACATGGATACGCTTCGCGTCGTGGTGAGGTTGACCCTGATCGACGCGCTGTCGGCCCGCACCAATCGTTCGGATAGCGGCGTCGTTGTCCGGGTCGCCGGCGATGCCATCGGTGCCGACGCTTATCTTCCGAACATGGGCACGGAGGAGTTCCTCACGTGCCTCTCTCGCCCGGCATTGGAAGCGTCCTGCGGCGGCACGAGTGTCGTTCCCTGCCCGCGCGTCCGGGACACCCGCGCTGCCCTTGTCGAGCACTTCAAGGAAGAGCGCTTCGTGCATCAGTCTGCCCTCTTCGCGCCCGATGACGCGAAGCTGGCCGAGTGGCTTGCCAAGAACATGGAACATGGTGGCGAGGACGGCGAAGCCCCCGCCGACGGGCCGGTCGGCGGCATCGAGGACGGCGCCGTTGATGAGGCTGAGCCGTCGGTCGAGGACGAAGCGGAGGCCAATCCGCGTGTTCCGGAAGCCGAGGACGACGGCAACGCGGCGGACGCCGAGCACGAAGAGTTGGACGAAGCGGACGCTGACGCCAGCGCCAATGGCCTCGAGACCGCTTACGGGATCGCCGCCGAGTAGCAATCTCCTCACTTCATTTCGACCGATACCGCCGCCGGCCATCACCGGCGGCGGCTTTGTTTCCACACTCAAAACAGGAGAACGAAGATGTCTGCGTCCTTGATTTAGGATCTTGCCCCGCTCGGCTCGATTGTCGCCTGGTCCGACGTCACGTCCCGCCCGCGCAGTTCGCCTTTGTTCTGGAGCAGCCGGGGCATCGCAGGCCGATCGGGTATATCTAACGCGACGTTCTACAACGGCCGAACTGAAGCTGAAGATCAAGGACCTCGATCGAGGGAAACCAGACCCGCTCGGCTAGCCCGACCTTACGCGACAACCGATCCCGCAGCTCACTATACTCGCGGCCAATATGGAGGGTATGTTCTGTCTGCCACCAATGAGCAAATGTGCCGACTTTGTGTCGGATTTGTCGGACCCGCGCCACACAATGGGCGATCCCGGGGAGCTGCATTTGCGTCGAAACCGCTGGAACTGATGACATTTCAATAAAGCCAGCCGATTTGGCATGGATCTTGAGAGTAGAGCCCGGTGGCCCGACAATCATTTGTGATGCGGGGGTTCAGGAGTGTGCTAGGCGCGGTTGTTTTTATTGATGTTTCCGGCGCATGATTGACCGAAATCAAAGCGGCCCGACCTGATTCCTGGCACAACGCTGCAAATACGAACTTTGCGTCGCTGGCGAAAGATTGCCGATGAACGCCGGTTCGGGATCATGAGAATCTTGGAGTGATGAGATGAAAAAGACAATCCGCGACCTCGTAGCCAAATTCGGCAAGCTTCCTGTGTCGATCGACCAGGTCGCCGACGACGCCGATCTTTATGCGGCAGGTTTGACATCCTTTGCTTCTGTGCAGTTGATGCTTGGCATTGAAGAGGCCTTCGACATCGATTTTCCCGACAATCTCCTGGACCGCAAATCCTTCGCGAGCATCTCGGCCATCGCCAGGACCGTCGATCTCATCCGGGACAGCGGGGAGGTCGCGTGATGAATTTTCCCGTCAAGATCATGCAGGACGGTCTTGTCGCAAGGGTGGCCCGCGTCGCCGAAATCGCGGCGAAACACGCGGATACCGTTGATGCCGAGGCCCGTTTCCCCCGAGAAGCCGTCGACGCGATGAAGGCCGAAAGGCTGCTCGGCATCCAGGTGCCGCGCCATCTCGGCGGCGAATCCGCCTCGATCACCGAGATCGCCGAATTGTGCTCGCTGCTCGGCCAGGTTTGCGCCGCAAGCGCCATGGTCTTCGCCATGCATCACATCAAGCTGTCGAGCCTCGTTGAACACGGCGCCGACAGCGAATGGCATCGCGGTTTCATGCGCCGCATCGCCGCCGAGCAGCTGTTGATCGCATCCGCCACCACCGAAGGCGGTATCGGCGGAAACCTGCGCAACAGCATCTGTGCGGTCGAGGTCGATGGCGACATGTGCCGTCTCGAAAAGGATGCGACCGATGGGATTCCATGATGGCGTCGCTTGCGGGGCGAATCTGAGGCCGGAGATCTGACCATGCGGGGGCGTTTTTGGTGCGAGCTGATGTGCTGGAGGAGGAATGCGGGCTGTCGGTCGCAAGGGGTTCTCCCCCCGGGGTTTCGGAGTCATAGCTCGGCTCCCGCCGGTCGGCCCTTCGTTTTCGCTGCGGTCTGAACCGGCGGCCGGTCGTTTCAAGGCCGCTGGCGCGCCGCGGAGCGGCCGGTGCAGCCTTCCTCGCAAAACGGGTTCGCGCCCTTCGCAGGGCTTTACCCCCGCTTGTCCGCAAACCCGTTTCGCTCTTCCAGCCGTCCCGGACCTGTGAAAGCACCCGTCCTCAGCCGGTTCCTGTCGACCGCATCGAAGGGCAGACCGGCAGGGGCCGGAGCCGCTTCGGTGGAAACCACGAAAGGAAGATCCCATGGCCAAGCACGTAACGACTCGATCCGCAGCCCGCGTCGTGCCGCTCCGCAAGGGCGCCACCCTCGAAATGGTCAGGTTCACTTGCCCGGACACCGCGCAGGCAATGCTGATCGCCGAGAGTTTCGGGACCGCGGTGGTCGACAGCGATGGCATCCGTGAACTCCACGAGCGCCTGATAATCGAAACCGCCGACAGCCTCTCGAACGGCCTCGGCGAGAAGGCGATGCAGATCCATCTCCAGCGCATCGTCGGAGCCTATGTCGGCTCGGCGCACGGAGCCGGCCAGTTCTACAGCCGGGCAGTCTCCGAGGCGCGAGACGCAACCGCCAAGTCGGCAAACGATGCCCGTGACGAGGATCTCGATGGCCCGGTCGGCTACGATAGTGCTGCCCAGCGAAAACGCGAGTTCGCGGCCGACATGGGCATTCAGTCCCACGCGCTGCGGATGGCCGCGGAGGGTGCCGTCGCAGCCTACGGCCAAGTCATTGGCGAAGCCTGGAAGCCTTTCGACCGCCCAGTCGATAATCCAGGCCACTCGCTCGACCGCAAGGCGGCCGAGGCGCAGCTGGCGGCTCTCGGTTGAGCAGCGTTTGGCGGAGCTTCGGCTCGCCCATTTCCCTCTCTCTTAATTCTCGGGCCGGTTCCTTTGGGACCGGCCTTTTCCATGTCAGGGGAAGGAAAGGAAGGACAAGGACTCTGCCCGCCACGCCGGCCCCGTCCCGGTCGGCGGTCCTGCAGGAGCCGGCGGTCAGCCGCAACGGCTTTTGCCGTCCTCCACTCCGTTCTGGCCGTTCCGGTGCCGCGAGCCGCCTGATCGCTCCTGCCTTCGGACCTCCGCGACGGGGTCGCGATGGCGCGGCCTCAAACGAAGGATAAGGACATGAGCAGGAAAGCCGAAGGCGAACGCGCCGACATCTATGCGCGGATCACGGATAGAATCGTCGCCGACCTTGAAAAGGGCGTAAAACCCTGGATGAAGCCATGGCATGCGGCCAACACCAAGGGCCGGATTACCCGGCCGCTGCGCCACAACGGTCAGCCCTATTCGGGCATGAACATTCTCTTGTTATGGTCGGAGGGGATGGCGCGCGGCTTCACTTCACCCATGTGGATGACCTTCAAGCAGGCGCTTGAACTGGGGGCGGCGGTGCGAAAGGGCGAGACCGGCTCGACGGTCGTCTTCGCCAGCCGGTTCACCAAGCCCGAGGCGGACGGCAGTGGTGGAGAAGTCGATCGGGAAATCCCATTCTTGAAGGCTTACACAGTGTTCAACATCGAGCAGATCGACGGACTGCCCGAACACTATCATCACCCACCGACCCCGGTGCTCGATGCGATCGAGCACATCGAGCGCGCCGATCGCTTTTTCCGCAACACGGGCGCTGTCATTCGGCATCGTGGCGCGCAGGCCTATTATTCGCCGGTCACGGACCACATCCAGATGCCGCCGTTCGAGACATTCCGAGACGCGGCGTCCTACGTGGCCACGCTCAGTCACGAAAGTTGCCATTGGACTGCGCGCCCCGATCGCGTCGATCGCGATCTTAGCCGCTATACGAAGGACAAGACCGAGCGGGCTCGCGAAGAGCTGATTGCGGAGCTCGGGAGTTGCTTCCTATGCGCCGATCTCGGGATCGCACCGGAGCTGGAGCCCCGGCCGGACCATGCGTCGTACCTCGGCTCGTGGCTGAAGGTTCTATCCGACGACAAGCGGGCCATCTTCCAAGCCGCGGCGCATGCCCAGCGTGCCGTCAGCTTCCTGCACGGTCTCCAGCCCATTCAGGCCGACGAGAGAGCGGCCGCGTAGGAAACGTCAAGGTCGGTCGTTGTCACCCGCAACGGCCGACAGCTCTTTCGGCGCTCTCTCCGCGAGCGCGTGCTCATCGGACGTGAGGTCCAGCCTCCCCCAGATCGATGGTTTCCGATCGTTGGCTTTCAGCTTTCGGGACTGCTTGATTTCGACGGTAAACGGCTTTGTCTGCTGAAGCATAGATCCTCCAGGCGACGAATCGCGGCCCGACAATATTGCGTTGATGAGAGGAGGCAACTGCCCGGGCGGCCGAGTTTGTCGCATCGGAAGCCGACGCTATGCTTTAGAGACTGGGGAACGGCTTCGCGGCCGGGCTGTTCTGCCGGGGCAACGCACGGCGAGGGCCATGATCAAGTTCCTTCCACCGCTGTCATAGGCCACGCCCTCCGCGGCCTCGATGAGGCATGTCTGATCGGAGACCGGCTTCGCCTCGATCGTTCTCCCGCAACGGCCGTCCGCAACTTTCTTCCCCTGCGAACTGCGTTCGCATTCCTCGCGCGACAACAAAGTTTCTCCCGACCGCCCTCCATTTCATTACGGCCTTCCAGGTGCGGTCCGATCGTCCCCGATCCTTACGACAGCCATCGAGGCCGCGAAGGGCGCGGCCCGAAACAACCGAAAGGAACAGACAATGGCTACCATCGGCACTTTCACCGCAAACGAAAACGGCTTCACCGGCTCGATCCGCACCCTCGCACTCAACGTCAAGGCCCGCATCGCCCGCGTCGACAGCCCCTCCGACAAGGGCCCGCACTTCCGCATCTACGCCGGCAATGTCGATTATGCAGAGAGCGGGATTATGCGGAGTATCGGTCGCTGAAGACTGGTTTTGCCGGTGTTTGCGGTGGATTTTACTCCGCATAACTCCGGGGGTTGATGGGTAGCGCCCCGCTGTGAGCGGAGCGCCGTGGTTCTGGTCAGCGTGACCAGATGAGCTTGTGCTCGCCTTTGTCGCCCTGGACGAGGGAGGCATAGACCGGAGCCGTGAAGGACGGATCGTCGAGCTTGAG
>NZ_LWBS01000414.1 GCF_001652265.1 Rhizobium leguminosarum | reverse complement strand
GCGATCCTTGAACGCCTTGATTGCCTTGTCGGCAACCCGTCTCTTGACCATCCCCCCGGCTCGCCAGAAGGCGTAGCCGAGGAATTTGCGGCCGAAGACGCTGGCAACGGCGCTCTTGGCCTCGTTCACCGTCAGGTGAAGTCGGCCATAGAGGCGCCGCAGCAGGGCCATCACCCGCTCGCCCGCCCGCCGCGACCGCACATAGACGTTGCAGTCGTCGGCATAGCGGCAGAAGGCATGGCTCCGCC
>NZ_LWBS01000413.1 GCF_001652265.1 Rhizobium leguminosarum | reverse complement strand
ATCCGAAGTTCCAGAGGGAGAAAGCCCATTATTCCAATCTATTCTGGGGTGCATCCATCGCTGCATTCGAGTATCTGGCCGGGCAGAAAGGATATGCTTTCATGGGCTCGAATACGGTTGGTAACAATCTGTTTTTCGTGCGAAAAGACCGGCTTGGCCGATTGAAGCCCACATCCGCGGTTAATGCATACGTGGAATCGCGTTTTCGAGACTCCCGCGATTCCAACGGAAAGCTGAACTTTCTCGGCGGGCAACGGAGGCGGCTTGAGATCATCGATGTTCCTGTTGTGGACGTTAAGAGTGGACAGACCACAACTTTACGCACATTGGACACCGCCAAAGCCGATGGCTAAAGAGGATTACGTATGAGCACGATGACATGGGAAGAATCCGTACGTTGGCTGCGAGATCAACCCGACCAACAATTTCTCGTCCAAGCGTGCTACTTCGACGATCCGCTTGATAAGGCGGCTGAGCGTTTTTGGCAAAGTGCTGAATGGAAAGCGATCGCGGCATTGCTTCCCCAGCCGAATGGCGGAAAAGCGCTTGATCTCGGCGCGGGTCGTGGAATAAGCAGCTACGCGCTTGCTCGCGACGGCTGGAATGTGACCGCGTTGGAACCTGATCCGAGTGAATTGGTCGGTGCTGCCGCTATCCATTCACTTGCTCGCGTCAGTGGCTTGGAGATTGCTGTCGTCAGCGAATTTTCCGAGCAATTGCCTTTCGCCGAAAACACATTTGACGTCGTCAATTGCCGTCAGGTTCTTCATCACGCGCGCGACCTGCCACAGACCTGCCGCGAGATTTTCCGTGTTCTGAAGCCCGGCGGCGTCATGGTGGCGACTCGCGAGCACGTGCTGAGCAAGAAAGAGGATCTCCAGGCATTTCTGAATGCTCATTCGCTTCATAAATTCTACGGCGGGGAAAATGCTTTCCTCCTGGAAGAGTATATGTCGGCGATAAAAGGTGCTGGTTTGCATCTCGACAAGGTCATGGCGCCGCTCGATTCGCCGATCAACTATTTCCCAATGACGCCCGAGCAATGTTTCGTTCATTGCACCCGCCCAGTTGCGGATATTATTGGGAGGCCGTTGACGAACGTGGTGTTCAGCCAGCGCCACGTGCTCGGCAGGACGCTGATGAAAATGCTGGTTTCTACCATCAACGACCGAGACAATACGCCGGGGCGACTTTATTCCTTTGTCGCAATCAAGGCCGAAACCGGTGGAAAGCATTGATGCTGCAGAATAGCTTCGATAGCCGGAAACCAGCCAAGCTCGTCCGCAGGTATGAAGCCCAGGGCGAAGTGTTAGGCCCGGTTCGCTCGGTCTTGCTTGCAAGCCGCGAACTCTACTGGTCGCGCCATATTCTCTGGCATCTTTTCGTGCGCGATTTTGTTGCGGGTTTCCGACAGAAGCTGCTTGGCTATCTCTGGATTGTTCTCGTGCCCCTGCTCGGCATCGCCAGCTTCGTCTTCATGGAGCTGACCGGTATTCTCAATCCAGGCGATACTGCATTTCCCTATCCGATCTATGTTTTCGTCGGCACGACAATTTGGGGTGTTTTCGTCAGCTCCCTGATGGCTGTTGCAAATGGTTTGATCAGCAATACCGATCTGGTCATGAGGACCAATATTCCGAAGATTGGACTGGCGATTACGGGCTTGGCGTCGATATTTTATAACCTTTTGGTCAATCTCTTCGTCCTGGCTCTTCTTATGGCCGTGTTCGGCCGTATGCCGTCGGCGTGGGCCCTGCTTTATCCTCTGGCTGTTTTGCCGATCGTCATGTTGGGTGTTGGAATAGGACTGATGCTTTCGGTCATCGGTGCTGTTGCGCGCGATGTAACCGGGATGTTCACCACCCTGATCAATCTGCTGATGTATGTCACACCGGTCGTCTACACTGCTGATTTTCAGAACCTGACGTTGCAGCGGATTGTTCGCTGGAATCCGCTCACTTATCTCGTCGACACTCCGAGAAGCCTGTTCGTACTCGGCACCGTTCCGGACGCCTGGGGCTATGTATTTGCGACGGTTTTTTCAATCCTGGTACTTTGGCTCGGTGTCCACGCTTTTTATCTCATTAAAGACAAAGTAGCAGAACGACTATGAGTGCTGGTGAATGGGCCATTCGGGCTGAAGGTGTTTCCAAGAAGTTCGGCCTTACCCTGCGTCAATCCATGAAGTATGGAATGAGGGACGTGGGCCGTAAGCTTTTTGGCCGCTCAAGTACGACCGACGTACTGCGCGAAGGCGAATTCTGGGCGGTGAATGACGTCGGTTTTGAGTTGCACCCCGGCGAAGCGCTCGGGATCATGGGTGTCAATGGTTGCGGCAAGACCACGCTCCTGCGGATTCTGAATGGCGTCTACGCGCCCGATAAGGGTCATGTCGAGGTAAAAGGGCGTGTGGGCGCCTTGATCGCTGCAGGTGCAGGTTTTGCGCCGATGCTGACCGGCCGCGAAAATGTCTACGTGAACGGCGCACTGCTTGGCTTGTCAACCAAGGAGATTGACGGGTTGATGGACGAGATCGTCGCTTTTTCAGAGCTTGGCGAGTTCATCGATCTTCCGGTCAAGAATTACTCGAGCGGGATGTTCGTGCGTCTCGGCTTCGCCATCGCGGCGATGAGCCGCCCTGACATCCTGCTAATGGACGAAGTTCTCGCGGTCGGCGATCTTAACTTCCAAAAAAAGTGCTATGACCATATCCTGCAATTGAAGCGCAACGGCACAGCGATCATCCTCGTTTCACATGCCCCAGGCGCCATTTGGGCTGTGTGCGACCGCGGTCTTTTCCTGGATCGGGGAAGGGTTCACGTCGATGGGCCAATTGAGGACGTGATTCGTGCCTATGACGACCAGAATTCGAAGAACGCGCGTGAATCGGACATTCAGTTCTCCCAAGCGGAAGCTCATGCGCAGCAGATTGCCAAACCGCAAGCTGGCACCGTGGGCCCTTTGGAAAAATCTGAAAAAAAACCCGGAACAGGAGATGTGACCTGCACGGATTTCCGGGTGCTTACAATCGATGGTAACGAACGAGTTTCGGAACTGGAGTTTCTGCAGCCGTTCGCAATCGAAGTCGATGTCACTGTTATCCGCCCCATCGAAAACTTCATCTTACGTGTTGTTTTGGATGCGGTGCATTATAGAAACATAGTGACGCTGGATAATTATGAGCAGGGATCGCCGATCCCAATGCTGCAGCCCGGAAAATACGTCTTCAAGATTAGAGTTCCCGATCAGAATTTCCGTCCGGGCGCTTACGCGTTCAACGTTTCTGTCGTCAGCAAGCATGTCGGTACGCACCTCTTCCTTTGGTGGAAGTGTGCGCATGTGGTTGTCCTGAGCCCCCGACACCAGTTTCTTTATTCCGAGCCGAATGCGGTCATGCATTTTGATGCGGAGTTCACCCATCGTACTCTGGATGGCGATAAATAGACGGTGGGAGCACAGCTCTTAATCAAGCAAGACTCGGCACAGCCGCTCCGGCAAAGGCGGAGGTCCAGAATATGAACATAGTCTACTCTCTTCGGACGAAGACTCTTCGCGGTTGCTGGTGAGGGTGATAGCGCGTCGATTTATTAAGGGTTAAGTTGATGCATCTCTTTGATCTGAGCGATATACGATGTGTGGCGTGCAACAGCGGCGTTATGCCAACGGGTGAAGGTGAATTCACTGCCTTTGCGTGTGTTGACTGCGCTCGTGTCTATGAAGAAGTCTTGGGTCTGCCTTTCTTCGGAAAATATGAAGAAGAAGACCTTCTCGGCTTGATCGAAATCGCAGCCAATGTCGGAAATCGTGATAATTTTGGCATAACGCCAAGTGCTGTGGAGGAATGGGAAGCTCTGTTGCTTGCGTATGATCAAGCGACAGACAAGGAGGCGTTTCTTCGACAGGTCCCGCCGGAGAAAACGCCATATTTTATGAATCGATATGGAGAGTGGTCGGAGGTCGGTTATCTGACTCGAGATGTATCTCTCGCCGGGTTGAAAGTCCTCGATGTCGGGGCTGGGTTAGGTTTCGACAGCCATCGGCTCTCGCTGCTTGGTGCTGACGTAACGGCGCTGGAATTTTCTCCGCTTCTTGCAGAATCTGGACTGAAAAATTTTCCTCATATCCGCTGGGTTGGAGGGTTTTCCCATTGTCTGCCTTTCCAGAGCGCAAGCTTTGATGCTGTATTTTGTAACGCCGCCTTACATCATATGCGGGACATCCCCGCCGCGATCTCCGAGGCTTTGCGTGTTTTGCGGCCGAATGGCATTTTGATCACGACCTGTGATTCATTTAGGCCTAGTGCATCGGGCGATGATTTGGAGCTTGAGATATTCGACAGGGATCCCGCGGTCCTGCTCGGCGTAAATGAGGGCATTCCGCGATTTTCCGATTTCATATCTACGCTCAAGCGACACCCAGAGATTCTAGACGTCGAGCTGCTGACCCATGTTCTTTATGACGCGCCTGACATCGGCACGATCACGCATCTAAAACACTGGAATCTGGAAAAGGATGGGCCGATGCTTGCCGAGCGCAGTGGGTCCATTGCAATGCGAGTGCGGCTCAAGGACGTTTGGCCTGACCCTGCTCGGGTACAGATGAACGGAGTGTTGTCTGCACATGAATATGTATCATGGATGAGTTCCGCGTCGAACGCGGTCAGGAAGCTCGCGCCAATGATGCCCCAAAAATACGTTGATCTGCCATTTCCGGGAGATAAGGGGAGTAAATTTGAGCTGCTGAACGGCTGGCGGCGCCCGCAAAAGTATCATCACGCCCGCACAGCATATCGGCGCGGGCGCTGGTTCATGCAGAGCCCTTCTGAGCGGCCTATTCTTGCTTTTGATATCTCGTTACCTCTTGATGGTTCTTCAGGTGTTGAAGCTGTCAAAGTCATGCTGAATGGCGTGGCCGTCGGAAATTATCCGGTCAGTAACAAAAACTGGGTTTCGGCAAAGGTCGATATAACAGCGGTTCCATCTGGCGAGGTATTCAGTATCGAATTGGAGGGCATAGGCGGAGGAACGTCTATTGAGGAAGCTGCCTTTGTTGTTCGCGACCGTCGGCTAATTTCGAACACCTCCGAACTCAATGCCGAGATTCAAAGCAGAAATTTTCAAAATTCAACTGTGTATGCAGTTATTCCGGTTTTCAACCGTCTGCACTTTACTCGCGAATGCATCAGGCATCTCAAAGGGCAAACGTATATCCCACTTCAGATCATCATAGCCGACGGCGGTTCCACTGACGGGACACGGGATATTATCCGTGCGGAGTTCCCCGATGTAATGGTCCTCTCTCCCGCCGATGCAGAGCTTTGGTGGAGCGGCTCGATGGCCATGGGGATCGACTATGTTTTGCGTGATAGCAGCAGTGTCGATGATTACGTGCTCATGATGAACAATGATACGCAATTTCCGGCCGACTATGTCGAGAAATTGGTTGCGGCATCTAAATTGCATGATGCAGCAGTCGGCGCGCTGATTGTCGACAGCCGCGACACAACCCGTGTACTTGATGCTGGCGAGTATATCGATTGGGCAACCTATACGTTTTCAGTGCGACACTCCGTTAATGACGGAGAGCGCTTTTGCGATGATGTGGATGTGTTGCCTGGTCGCGGAAGCCTGATACCTCTACGTATGATACAAACCGTTGGAAATATTGATGCAAGTATGCTTCCGCATTACCTAGCTGATTATGAATTCTTCTGCCGTTTTAAGGAGCAGGGATTCCGGTTGGGGGTCTCATACGAAACTCAAATTATGGCCCATATAGAAGAAACCGGCATCATACCGACAAGTGGAAGTTCCGGTTTTCGAAGAATTTGGCACGAGGTTTTTTCGCGCCGCTCAATGAACAATTTTTGGGATCACTGGCGTTTCGTGGCGCGTCATGCGCCGAACGAGTATCGTAACCGTATTCGATTTCGTCTGGTTAAACGTGTTATTGCTGATTTCACTTTGCGGACGCCCGCGAGATGGTTCTTCTTCCCCCTCTACATTCTCCTGACGTTGCCCTGGAGAACATGGGCCGTCGTTAAAGGCCAGAAAAGAGCATTCTCTCGCTTCGCCACAACTATCCGCAAAGATGGAGTGAATGTCGTTTGCCAACCTAAACTGATCCCAGGCATTGTTCGGCTGCCGGTCTACCTCTCCGTGGCACCAGGACCTTTCAAGCGTGAACACATAGAAGAACATGGGCTGGTTGCTGACGAACTTCTGCAAAGAGGCATTGTGCGTCACACTCGCTGTAATGAATGGTATGCGTTGAACACCGTCAATTTTGGCAGTGACGCTGGAGCCATACAATTGAAGCGGCTTCGCAGGAATGCATGGAACCCCGTTGCCAAGGTGGGGCGCACGTTTTCCTGGTATATGGCCATGCGAAAAACGAGAGTGGCCGAATGAGAAGCTCATCCAACCGGTTGCGTATTGGAATTGAGCTTATCGACGATCCGGCCTGGATGGGCGGGATGCTCTATCTGCGTAATCTTGCTATCGGTCTGTCCCAATTGCCCGAGAGCGAACGCCCGACAGTGCGACTGCTCGGCGCGGCTCACGTCGTTGAACGGTTTCTTGATGGGTATGGCGACCGGACGATTTTCGAGGCCGATGCTGCAGGTCTCGCGTCGCGAATTCGGCGCCGGTTGGGTTGGGAGCAGAAAAGTGCAGCTACGGTTGACGTGGTCTATCCCGGCTTTGGTTCCGAGGTTTCGGGCGCTGTGACGGTGCGCTGGATCCCCGATTTCCAGCATCGTTATCTCCCGCATCTCTTTTCTGCCGAAGAGATTGCAGCACGTGATCGCTCAATCGGTGAGATAGCCGCAAAGCCGGGTGTCGTCGTGCTGAGCAGCGAGGTGGCAGCCGCCGATTTCCGAAAATTCTACCCCGATCACCGTGCCGTAGCTCGGGTATGGCGGTTCCATTCCCGGCTCGATACCGGCCAGCCAGCGTCTCGGGCTGCGATCGACCGGTTTGAACTGCCCGAGAAGTACCTCTATCTGCCAAATCAGTTCTGGGCCCACAAGAATCATATCACTGTTCTGCGAGCGCTGGCGCGTCTCAAGCGGGATCGTAGTCTAACGATTCCCTTGGTCTGCACCGGCGCTCAATCGGATCGGCGCAATGAGGCTCATTTCATGGGATTGGAGCAATTCATCAAGGATGCGGGTTTGTCGGATCAGGTGCATCTCCTTGGATTGATCGAGCGAAAGGACCAGACCGAGGTTTTCCGCTATGCCACTGCCGTCGTGCAGCCATCCTTGTTCGAAGGATGGAGTACCGTCGTCGAAGACGTTCGCGCGATAGGCCGACCGATATTTCTTTCAGACCTCCCTGTTCATCGAGAGCAAGCACCGAAGCACTGTTTTTATTTCGAAGCGCAGTCGGATGAAGAATTGGCGGTTCTGCTGGCGGAGAGGTGGGAGCAACTTCGACCTGGTCCGGATGCCGGGATCGAACAGAAGGCACGCACGGAAACGCGGGACTTGCTGCTGAGTTCCGCGCGGGAATTTTGTGAGATAGCGCGGCAGGCATGGGAAACGGGCAGAGCCAATGTCGACCCTGTGTGTTGAATTCCATGAAGACAGCCAATGGCTTGGCGGTTCGATCTATATTGACAACCTGCTAGCCGCTTTGTCCGTGCTTCCTCCGGATCAGCGCCCTCCTGTTCGTCTCATCTTCCTTTCGTCGTCGAAAACGACCCTTGCGAAGCGGCTGCTCGCCCACTCGGTGGTAGTTCAAAACCAACCGAGAGCCTCATATTCTGATTGGGTTGCCAAATTACGCCGGCTTCATCGGGCATCCAATCGTCGCTGGCCGTGGGTCGGCCGGTTTTTCCGAACACGAGGAAACGAGGTGTATTTCCCCGTGTTCGACGTCGCGCAGCGCTGGAGGAAGAATCTCTATTGGATACCGGATTTCCAGCCGCTTCACTTCCCGGCACTCTTTGAGTCGCGTGAACTGGGGCTGAGAACGAAAAGTATGGCCGACATCGCCGGCTCGAGAGGCTTGTTGTTGCTTTCCAGCAACGCCGCTTTGAGCGACTTTCGAAGGTTCTATCCCGAAGCCATGGTCATGCCGCGCGTATGGTCATTTTGCAGCAGCCTGGAGCCGGCATCACAGGATAGGCATCGGGAAGTTCTCCAGCGTTACGGCTTGCCGCAGAAGTTTCTTTATATTGCCAATCACTTCTGGAAGCATAAGGATCATGAGACCGCGTTCAGGGCGTTGAAGCTTTTGAGCGACCGCGGGAATGATATTTTCCTTGTGTGTACTGGCCTCCAGGCGGACAGGCGCAATCCCGGCCATTTTGAATCTCTGATGCAGGGTCTTGCAGCCTGGGGCATTCAGGACAGGGTGCGGTTTTTGGGGGTCGTGCCGCGCGAGGATCAGGTCGAATTGTTTAGGGTGGCTGCGGCGGTAGTGCAGCCTTCACAATTCGAGGGTTGGAGCACAGTGATCGAAGATGCTAAGGCATTGGGGCGACCGATCATTGTATCCAATATTGCTGTTCATGCGGAGCAAGTCGAAGGGCTTGACCGCGCTCGTCTCTTCAAAACCTCGGATGCCGGGGATCTCGCGGACGCGATCTCTGATCTGTGGCCTAGCTTGACGCCCGGACCGCAGCTAGATCTGGAGCAAGAAGCGGTCAAGCGAAGAAATTCTGTGCGCATCGAGGCGGCGCGCAAGTTTGTAGCGATTGTGGAGGAGGCGGCGGCCTTTTCCCGGACAGTCTGAAAGGAACGGAAGATATGTGCGGTATCAGCGGAGTGATTTCTCTTGCGCCTTTGACAGAGGTTGAAACCTCGAGCGTGCGCGAGATGAATAGGTTGCTCGAGCATCGCGGACCTGATTCGGAAGGCATATTTTCTGCAGAACACACGATGCTGGCGATGCGTCGTCTTTCGATCATCGACCTTGCCGGTGGCAAGCAGCCGCTCTTCAATGAAACCGGCGACATCGTCATTATATGCAACGGTGAGATCTACAACCATAATGAGTTGCGAGAAGACCTTCGCGCGCGAGGGCATCAATTCAGTTCGTTGAGCGATGTCGAGACGATCATTCACGCCTACGAGGAATACGGGATTGAATGTCTCGC
The DNA here is from genome assembly GCF_001652265.1 of Rhizobium leguminosarum. Classification (GTDB taxonomy): domain Bacteria; phylum Pseudomonadota; class Alphaproteobacteria; order Rhizobiales; family Rhizobiaceae; genus Rhizobium; species Rhizobium leguminosarum_D. Next base: position 46,015 of record NZ_LWBS01000413.1, on the reverse strand, counting down.
AAAACTGCGCGGTATGTTCGCCTTCGCCCTTTGGGATGCGAAGAAGAGCGTTCTTCTGCTCGCACGGGATCGAATGGGCGAAAAGCCGCTCTACCTCCACAGAGATGGGGCAGGTCATTTATGGTTCTCAAGTGAAATTCGCAGCTTGACAACGGTGATGCCGAAGCCGCTGAAGCTGGCGCCGGAGGCCTTCAATCTCTTTCTGACATTTCAATATGTGCCCGAACCGGCACCAGTTCTGGAAGGTCTGGAGCAATTACCTGCCGGACATTACATGGTCGTGAAGCCTGATGCCTTGGAGACGTTGCCGCAGCCCTATTGGGATACATTGAATGTTCACGAAGATTCACGAGATCCAGTAGCCGTAACGGAAGACATACTGGATAACGCCTGCCGCCTTATGGGATCGGCGGACGTGCCAGTTGCAGTCGCACTATCGGGGGGAATCGATTCCAGTCTCGTGGCGGCTCTGACTGTCCGCCATTTCCCGGGTCAGCTGCATGCCTTCACCATCGGCTACAAGGGGCGGCCTGATACCGACGAGCGCGGTTTCGCGGCAACCCTGGCAAAGGAACTCGGAATAGGTTTCACAGAAGTGGAACTGGATACCAGTACGGTTGTCGACGCTTTTCCGGAGTTGATGTCGGCTATGGATACGCCAATTGGCGATATCGCAGCCTTTGGCTACTACACCGTTGCAAAAGCCTCTCGGGAGGCCGGCTATCCCGTCCTAATGTCCGGACTTGGAGGGGATGAATTCTTCTGGGGTTACGAATGGGTACGTGACGCCATGACGAGAAACGAGGCGCTGCTTGCCGGAACACCGGTCAAATCGCCTTGGTGGAAGCGTCTGGCCGGCAAGCAGATTGCGCAGAAGCCTGATTTCTTCGGCGTTCATGCCGATTTACGCAAGGGTGACGCCTGGTCACGCAAGCTCATGCCGGAAAAGGAGCGGGAGCGGCTGCCCGAGCATCTATGGCTGGATGGCGCGAGTCTGGATCTATCCCAGCCGCTTCATCTTGCCGTCTCCAATCTACTGAACCGCACCTGGTTGCGCTCCAACTGTTTGGCGCTAATGGATCGGATGACGATGGCGCATTCGGTCGAAGGACGTTTGCCCTTGCTAGATTCCGAATTGGTGGACCGTGTTACCGGCATGCGAAACGATGGACTGAAGGACTGGCGCAAGCCCCACAAGTGGCTTTTAGTGGAAGCGCTTCGCGACGTTTTACCCGCCGATGTTTTGGCTCGGAAGAAACAAGGGTTCACGCCGCCCGTTCGAGAATGGATGAGTGGAATTGTGAAACGCTTTCTGCCTCTTGTTTCGGACGGCGCGCTGGTGAGGCAGGGATTGGTTGACGCAAACAAGTCCCGTACCGGGCTTGGCGAGTTTGATCTTCCGTTCCTTTACAAGCTGGTGTTGCTCGAATGCTGGGTTCGCATCCATATGGAAAAACAGTCTGTTGCCGAGCTGGCACGCGAATATGCGTAATTGCGAGTTCGCACGCAGAATTACGCTATTCTCTGGCGCGATTTCTAGATTTCGGGCGAGCCGCACATCAATATTCGGGAAATCGTGATTCTTTGACATTTGCCGCAGCTCCTCGAGGAAGGCGCGCTGGTTCTTCGCGATAGCACAATCAACGCCTGCCTTGGCAGCCGTCCGACCGTCGTCGGGATGATGAATGCAGGTCTTGGGGGTAGGATGTCTTCAGCCTCGGCTTTTTGATATCAGCATGGAAATCAAACAGGTCGAAGGGCAGAGGCATTATACCGTCGATGGTGTTCATTCCGCAGCTAAAACCTACGAGGTCATTGCGGAAAAGCTGCTTTCGGGCTTGTCGGGTTCTTGCGCTGTCGGGAGCAAGTAGTGTAACGGACCCGTCAATGACGGAGAGTGGTTAAAATTGACCGGACAAAATATTGCGTTGGTCACCGGCGCGTACGGCTCAATCGGCCGCCATGTTGCATCGGCGCTGGCCAAGCGCGGCTGGTCGGTGCACGGTATTGGCCATGGAGAGTGGAGCCGAGACCAGCTATCGCAATGGGGCCTTTCGGCCTGGCATCAGGAGGATATCAGCCTTGATGGACTGAAGTCCTTGAAGGTTCGGCCGTCCCTGATCGTTCACTGTGCGGGGAGTGGTTCCGTTGGAGCTTCGGTCGCTGAGCCGTATATCGATTTTCAGCGAACAGTTGTGCCAACCGCGGCTGTGTTGGAATTCCTCCGGCTCGATTGCCCCGGCGCTGCTTTGGTCTATCCATCGAGTGCCGCGGTTTATGGAGTCGCCGACAATTTTCCTATGTCCGAAGATTCCCCTCTGCGGCCAACATCTCCATACGGAGTTCACAAGAGGAGCGCCGAAGAACTTATCAGGGAATATGCCCGCCTGTTCGGTCTGAATGCTTCGGTCGTGCGCCTCTTTTCCATTTATGGCGAAGGCTTCCGCAAGCAGTTGCTATGGGATGCTTGTCGCCGGATCATGGCGAACGAGTACGAATTCTTTGGGACGGGCAGCGAGACGCGGGATTGGCTCCATGTTTCCGACGCGGCGGACTTGATGGTTCGCGCCGCAGATTACGCATCGCCTCAATGCCCGGTCGTGAATGGTGGTGGGGGCGTCGCCATCACGGTCAGGGACGTGGTAGCCGAGCTTTTTGCTTTGATGAGCCACAAGGATCAGGCCGAGTTCTGCGGCACGGTTCGACCGGGCGATCCAAGTGATTACCAAGCAGATATTCGGCAGGCGCTTGCTTGGGGCTGGCAGCCACGTATTCCGTGGAAGGAAGGGCTTGCTCTTTATGTTTCATGGTTTCGGCGAGAGCATGGTTTGCGATGATCTCGCGGTTTTCGTCGCTAGGCCTTGGTATCGCGCTGCGACGCCTCCTCGGCGTCCGGTTGGGTCGATTTCATCAATATGGGCCGCGCCAGCTCTCTGTAGCCGCTGTCAAGCATGTAGGCGACGAGGACCGACTTCCGATGATATCGCTGGTGACGCCGTCATTCAATCAAGCGCATTTCGTTGAGAAGACACTTGAAAGCGTTCTCGGGCAGAACTATCCCAAGCTGCAATATATCGTGCAGGATGGGTTATCCTCCGATGGCACGCAAGAAATCCTGGGTAGATACGCGACACGAAACATTGATATACGCATCGAGACTGACGATGGACAGACAGATGCGTTAAACAAGGGCTTTGCGCATACGGACGGCGAGATAATGGGATATCTCAACTCGGATGACCTTTTATTGCCGGGTACGCTGCGGTTGGTCGGCCGCTATTTTCGCGACAATCCTTCGGTCGACGTAATTTACGGCAATCGTCTGATCGTCGACGAGGTTGGCAGGGAAGTCGGACGTTGGGTATTGCCGGAGCACAATTCCGAAATCCTGACCTTTATCGACTATGTCCCACAGGAGACGATGTTCTGGCGCCGCCGCATATGGGAACGGGTTGGCGGACGATTCGACACCGATTTCCACTTCGCTATGGATTGGGAGTTGCTTCTGCGTTTTATACATGCTGGCGCGGTTTTCCGACATTTACCAGGACTATTTGGTGCCTTCCGCGTGCATAGGAATCAGAAATCGCAGGCTGACTTTCTTGTTCGCGGTGCTGGAGAGATGAATTGTCTTCGGTTGCGTTATGGTAGTAAAAATATGAGCTTCGTGCGACGTATCGTGCTTCATTGGGCGTATCTTTCGCAACATAGGCTGGCTGACGCAGCTTTTGAAGCCTCCTTACGAAAGAATGGATAGAATATGAAAAAGGCGCTTATCACTGGTGTAACCGGGCAGGATGGCTCGTATCTTGCTGAGCTTCTTCTCAGCAAAGGCTACGAGGTCCATGGAATAAAGAGGCGTGCTTCCCTCTTCAATACCGATCGCATCGATCATCTCTACCAGGACCCACATGAAGACCGGCGACGTCTCATTTTGCACTATGGTGACATGACCGACTCGTCCAGCTTGATTCGCATCATGCAGAATGTCCAGCCGGATGAAATCTACAACCTTGCTGCGCAATCGCACGTGGCGGTTTCGTTTGAAGAGCCCGAGTATACGGCAAACTCGGATGCTCTAGGCGCCCTGCGCATTCTCGAGGCGATCCGTATTCTCGGCCTCGAAAAGAAGTCTCGTTTCTATCAAGCCTCGACGTCGGAGCTTTATGGCCTCGTTCAGGAATCGCCCCAACGGGAAACGACGCCGTTCTATCCCCGCTCCCCTTACGCCGTCGCCAAGCTGTATGCCTATTGGATCACGGTAAATTACCGCGAAGCATATGGCATTTATGCCTGCAACGGTATTCTGTTCAACCACGAAAGCCCGGTGCGCGGCGAGACCTTCGTTACGCGTAAGATCACGCGCGCACTTGCCCGTATCAAACTCGGCTTGCAGGATTGCCTCTATCTCGGCAACCTCGATGCCAAGCGTGATTGGGGACACGCAAAGGACTATGTCGAGATGCAGTGGCTCATGCTGCAGCAGGCGCAGCCCGAGGATTTTGTCATCGCGACAGGCATCCAATATAGTGTTCGCGATTTCGTGAATGCAGCGGCTCGTGAGATCGGTCTTTCGGTCACCTGGGTTGGTACGGGGATCGAAGAGAAAGGGTTCGATGCCAAGGGCAAATGCATCGTTTCCGTAGATCCGCGCTATTTCCGGCCGACCGAGGTAGAGTCGTTGCTTGGAGACGCGTCCAAAGCGAAAGAAAAGCTCGGCTGGGAGCCCCAGATCAGCTTCGATGCGCTCGTCGCCGAAATGATGCGGGAAGATCTCAAATCAGCCGAAAGAGATGAACTGGTTAAGCGGCACGGGTTTTCGGCCTATGACTATCACGAGTGATATGATGGACAAGACGTCGAAGATTTATGTCGCAGGTCATCGAGGAATGGTCGGATCGGCGATCTTGCGTCGTCTTGCGTCGGCGGGATACACGAATGTGATTACGCGAACCCACGCGGATCTGGATCTGGTCGATCAGACCGCGACCGCGCGGTTTCTCGCCGAGGAAAAGCCCGATTATATCTTCATGGCGGCGGCCAAGGTCGGCGGCATTCACGCCAACAACACCTATCGTGCCGAATTTCTCTATCAGAATCTCATGATCGAGACGAATATCGTCCACGCCGCGTGGCAGGCTGGCGTGCAGGGCATGCTTTTCCTGGGTTCGAGTTGCATCTATCCGCGGGATTGTCCGCAGCCAATTCGGGAGGACTATCTGCTGACCGGGCCGCTTGAGCAAACCAACGAACCCTATGCGATCGCGAAGATTGCCGGGGTCAAGCTTTGCGAGAGCTATAACAGGCAATACGGGACTCGCTATGCCTCGGCAATGCCGACCAATCTCTATGGTCTCAACGACAGCTACGATCTCAACAACAGCCATGTCCTGCCGGCCTTGATCCGCAAGACGCACGAGGCGAAGATTCGCGGCGAGAAGGAATTGGTTGTCTGGGGTTCTGGTCAACCGATGCGCGAGTTTCTGTATGTTGATGATATGGCCGATGCCTGCGTTTTCCTGATGGAAAATCAAATCAGCGAGGGACTTTTCAATATTGGCACAGGTGCGGACGTAACGATCCGTCAATTGGCCGAGACGGTCATGGAGATTGTCGGCTTCAAGGGAAAGATTGTCTATGACCACAGTAAACCCGACGGCACGCCCCGCAAACTCATGAATGTCGACCGCATGAAGGCGCTCGGCTGGCAGGCTCGCACATCGCTTGTCGACGGCATAGCGAAAGCTTACGCCGATTTCCAGTCGCATATTGCCTGAGACATGACCGAACCGCTTGTCACGATCGCCGTCCCCTCCTTCAATCAGGGCCGCTTTCTCGATAAGGCGCTGGCAACAATCTTCGAGCAGGATATACCGGTCGAGGTCTTTGTCCTTGATGGTGGTTCGTCGGACAACTCCGTCGAAGTCATCCGCAAATGGGAAAATAGGCTCGCCGGGTGGCGCAGCCATGAGGATGGCGGACAGGCAGCCTCTATCAATGAGGGCATAGCATCCGGTCAAGCACCTTATGTCTGCTGGCTCAACAGCGACGATTGGCTTTTGCCCGGCGCGTTGAAAGCTCTGCTCCGAGCGCTGGAGGATCAACCACAGGCGTCGGCTGCCTACGGACGCGCCTGGAATATCGTTGAGGAGAGCGGAAAGCGAACGCCTGTGTGGGTCGAGCCCTTCAGCGAGCGACGCCTGGCCTTGCGGTGCATCGTTTCTCAGCCCGCCACATTGATCAGGCGTTCCGCATGGGAGGCTGTTGGTGGTGTCGACGAAAGACTACACATGGTCATGGATTATGATCTTTGGTGGAAGCTTTTCAAGCGCGTAGGCCCGCTGCATTTCGTCGACGAGTTCGTTGCAGTCAACCGCGAGCATGAGCTGACGAAGACGCGAAGGCTGCGCTGGCGGCACTATAGCGAGGCAATCGATGTCGTCCGCAAATATCACGGCCGCGTCCCTCTGAAATGGTGGATCGCGCAGCCCTATGCCGTCTGGTACAAGTCGATCAAAGGTTAGGGACGGTGATCGCCGTCGTGGTCAAGGGACCTGGCTCAAGACTGTAAGCTCCTGTGAAAAGCGAGAAGTCACGGGGTTGCCCCTGATTGTTGTAATATGTTAGGGGCAGCGATCCGAGCAGAGAGAAGGCGTTCCCGGTCAAGAGACGGTGCCGCTTCGAAAGAGAACATCAGACGAACGTGATACGTGGCCTTTTCAATCATCAGCGCCTGCAGATGCTCATTGCTTCGGCGATAAGCCTTGTCTTCCTGACTTTTCTGCTTCGGGCCGTGGATTGGGAGGAAGCTATCCGCATTTTCCGCAGCGGAATATCCGCAACATCGCTTTTGTGGTTTTCGCTTGTTACCTTCGCTATCGCTGTCGGTTACGCGCTGCGATGGCGACTGTTACTGGATGGAAAGATTGGTTACGGAACATCCCTGATGGCCTCGCTGCTCGGCCTGGGCGCTAACATGTTCCTTCCCGCGAGAGGTGGAGATATTTTGCGCGTGCATTACAGCCGTGTCGTTGCCACTGTCCCCTATGCCGACGCTCTTGGCAGGCTTCTTGTCGAAAAGGTGGTTGACTTGGTGACCATCATTTCCGTCGGTATATTTTCTTTAGTTTTGCTGAACCATACGTTGAATGTCGAATATCGGAATGTTCTTTTGATCGTCATGCTCGGAGCAATTCTCGCGATACTCCTGTCGGCAATTCTAATAAGGCATTTCGGCGATCGGCTTGTCCCGTTGCTGCGACCCGTCTTCGGTCTCGTGCGGCTGCAAGATTTTTTTGACCGTCACATTGTCTATCTCGTTCGAAATTCGACACGGAGCCTATCTCTTTCCGTGACCATCCTTCCTGCGGTTCTCACGCTGGTTTTGTGGCTTTCTGCATACTCGCTCGCATATATCTTCGTCGCCCGATTTGTTGGTGTCGCGCTGAGTTATCAGGAGTCATTGTTCGTATTATTCGCGGGCGGATTGGGTCTTATGATTCCAGCAGCGCCCTCCGGGGTCGGTACTTTCCATGCATCCGTCGTTTCGGCATTCGTACTTCTGGGGCGTTCGCCGTCGGAGGGGTTGCTCTTGGCAACGGCGGTTCATTTTCTCTTTTTCGTGGTGTATGTTGTGCCTGCAGCCCTCATTCTGGGACATTGGCGCTTGAACCGTTTGGCGCCGAGGTAACTTATGCGGGACTATTTCTATTCTCAATTGAGAAGGTACATTGGCCTCTTTGTCTTGGGCCAGAATTCCGTGGTCGAGATCGATCCGACGACGCCGCTGCTGATTGGTAAATTTCCTCAGGGCAAGATAACGTTTCGCTCGAGAACGCAACCTGCAGAACCTGTGAAGGAGTTTGACGAGCACAAGGTCGTCAAGATCGAAGACGTCGCTGACACCAAACCTGATTACCTGGTCATCAGCGGCCTCATCCATTACGAACGAGACATACAGAGCATGTTCGCTCAGGCACGTGCATTGTGTTCGCCTGAGACACGCCTTGTTCTTACCTATTACAGTAGTATGTGGCGGCCGCTTGCGACTCTCGCATCTAAGTTCGGTCTGCGCCGGCGGGTTCCTGAATCAAACTGGCTTGCCCATGAAGACGTCCAGAATCTTCTGACGCTTGAAAACTTTGAATTGATACGACTGGACCAGAAGATCCTGATCCCGTTCTATCTCCCGCTTATTAGCGGCTTCGTTAATCGCTGCCTCGCTCCTCTTCCGCTCCTTCGAACTCTCTGCCTTCTCAATATCGCGATTGCGAGGCCGGTAGGCTATGCCGCCTCGAAGGCGGAGCCTTCGGTGTCAATCGTAGTTCCAGCGCGAAACGAGGCTGGAAATATCGAGGATATCGTCAAGCGGCTCCCGGATATGGGGCCGGATGACGAACTCATTTTTATCGAAGGCAATTCTACGGACACGACTTGGAAAGCGATCCAAGAGGTGCAGCAGCGTTATGGAAGCGAACGGTCCATCCTGATTGCCCAGCAGGACGGCAAGGGAAAAGGCGACGCCGTCAGGAAGGGTTTCTCCATCGCCACAAAGGATGTCCTGATGATTCTTGACGCGGACATGACCGTTCCGCCCGAGGATTTGCCCAAATTCTACAATGCGATCAAGGATGGGAAAGGTGAGTTCATTAACGGCACTCGCTTGGTCTATCCCATGGAAAAGGAGGCGATGCGCTTCTTCAACCTTCTGGGCAACAAGTTTTTCGCATTGGCTTTCTCCTTCGTTCTCGGCCAGAGGTACAAAGATACCCTATGCGGGACCAAGGTAATCAGCCGCTCCAACTATCTGAAGCTTCAGGCGAACAGATCCTACTTCGGTGATTTCGATCCTTTCGGCGATTTCGACTTGATCTTCGGTGCAGCGCGGATGGGCCTTAAGATCGTCGAGGTTCCGATCGGTTATCGCGAACGAGTCTATGGTGAGACAAACATCTCGCGTTGGCGCCACGGTGCCATTCTGTTGGCCATGCTGGTTTTTGCCGCAAGACGGATAAAGTTTCTCTGACGATGGAAACCGAAAGCGCTCTCTATGAGGCTGACCTTGCCCAGACGCTGGCAAATCGTGAACGGCTGAGCGCAAATTCGAATCTGATGCATTGGTACGGTGAGCTTTATAGCGAGATGTTTCGGCAGGAGCCGGAGATTGCCATGAAGACCGTCCTCGAGATCGGAAGCGGTACATCCCCTCTGAAGCGCTTCCTGCCAAATGTCATCACTTCCGATGTTCTGAAGCTGGACTATTTGGATATTGTCTTCGATTGCCACGAGATCGCGAGACTTCCGGACATTGCGGACCATAGCGTCGATGTGATTACCATGACGAATGTTCTACATCACTTGAAGGATCCGCTCGCTTTCCTGCGCGGCGCCACACGCAAGCTCGCAAAGGGCGGAAGGGTCTATGTGACAGAACCTTATCTGTCTTGGCTGTCCTACCCGATGTACAAACTTCTGCATCATGAGCCGGTCGATCTCAGTATCCGCCGTCCAGTTCTAGATACCGTACAGGGGCCTCTTTCGACCTCAAATCAGGCTATGCCGCACATGATCTTTTTTCAGCGGCCAGACTGGCTCGCTGAGCTTTCGGATTGTTACAGCCTCGATAAGACAAGTATCAGCTATTTCACTTCACTCTCCTACATGGCGACCGGCGGGATATCTAAGAGATTTCCTGTGCCTGGTTGGGTTTATAAGCCTTATTTCAAGTTTGATAAGGCAGTGGGTCGTGCCTTGCCCAAGGTGTTCGCCTCATTCTTCACAGCCCGTCTCACTTCAAGAGACGAGGCGTGAAGATGGTCTTGCTTCGCCTGGCTGACTGGCTCTATCGGTATTGTTATCCCATTTACCATCCACTCTACTCCCTGTGGAAGGTGGTCTCGGAACGACGTGAGCGCAGGCTCATGCGCGACATGATTTCGCCAGCGATGATCGTCGTGGATGTAGGCGCGAACATTGGAATATACACTCGGATGTTCTCCTCCCTGACGGGAACGGCAGGCCATGTGCATGCCTTCGAACCTGCCCCAGCGAACTTCGAGAAGCTTGAAACGACGGTAAACGGCTTGTCGAATGTATCGCTGCGGCATGCCGCGGTAGGAGCCGGCAGCGGCACCATAAAGCTTTATGTCTCGAACGAGCTGAATGTGGACCACCGGACATTTGATAGTGGCGACGGGCGAGCGAGCATCGACGTCCCGTTGGTAAAGCTGGATGATTATTTTTCGCCGGGGCAGCGAGTCGATTTTATCAAGATCGATGTTCAGGGCTACGAACTGAGCGTTCTCCAGGGTGCGGAGCGGGTTCTGCGAGAAAATCACGACATACGGATATTCATGGAATTCTGGCCTTACGGCTTGTCGAAGGCGTTTGTGGACCCGTCCGAACTGACTCAATTCCTTGAGATGCTGAATTTCGAGTTCCACAACATAGCGGATCCGCCAGGCGCGGTTTTCGATTATAGGCGCCTCGATCCAAATAACGCGGGCCAGTATTGCAATCTGATCGTTGCAAGAAAAGCGTCCTGCACTCACGATATCAATTAAAGGCGGCATGAGGACGATGTTATCTACCAGCAACAAAATCCTGATTGCTCGTTATCTATCCAGGGCGGTCTTGTTCGTCCGCGGTTGCCTTCGCTTGCCTACAACCGTTCTAGCGAAGCGTCGCGGGATAAACTGGTCGCTGGACCTGGGGGACGGTGTCGATTTCGCGATCTACCTGCTGGGTGGATTCGAGGTTCGAACGCTCGATAGATATAAAGAGCTGGTAGGGGATGGAGACATAGTCCTCGATATCGGCGCCAATGTCGGTTCTCATACGTTGCCTTTGGCCGAGCTGGTGGGCGGGACAGGCAAGGTGATCTCCTTCGAGCCCACGGCTCATGCATTTGCGAAACAGAAGACGAATATCTCGCTCAACCCGACGCTCGCCCAACGAATCGACGCTCACCAGATGATGCTTATGGCAAGTGCGTCCGAAGCAATGCCGGAAGCGGTCTATTCGAGTTGGCCGCTGGAAGTTGCAGGAGATCTGCATAGCGAACACCATGGTCGTCTGATGTCGACCCGGGGCGCGCGGCTCGATACTCTGGACGAAGCCCTTCGGGGTCTTGGGGTCGATAAGGTTGATTTTATAAAACTTGATGTTGACGGCAATGAGCTTGAGGTTCTGCTCGGCGCTAAGGCGACCCTTGAAGAATGCAAGCCGCGCATAATGCTTGAGTTGGCTCCGTATGTTTATGCTGATAATCCCGGAAACTTCGATCAATTGTTGAAGCTTCTCTGGGAAGGCGGCTACGAAATTGGAGATGTGGCATCCGGTAGAAAACTACCGGAAGACGCCAGCAAAGTACGCGCGATGATAGCGGAAGGTGGTGGTATGAACGTGATGGCTGGAAGTAAGAGCCAAAAAGGAACCTAGATAATATGTTTCTTAGAGAAATTACCGAGCGGATAGAAGGGTATCGGCAAGTTCATTTCTATAGATCGGAACCGTCTCAGCGACTATTTGGCCGTGTTTCAGCGGTGTTAATTGTCGGCATCCATATCTATGCACTTGCAGTGTTTGGTTCGACATTCTGGATCGACAGCAGCGTTTATGTCGCTCTTTCTGAAGCATTGAAATCGCCGCAGGGCATGGCAGAATTTTATCACGAGGGCGGTCGCTGGATGTTTAGCCATCTCCAGCCTGGTGTGTCGATATTATGGTTGTGCTTGAGTATTTTTAAGGAGACATGGCGTTGGCCTGTTTTGGCCATCTCTCAACACGCAATTGCAGCGCTGGCACTGTGGTTTACATTTTGCACAATTAATCGTTATTGGCCGACATGGCTTCATTTGGTGCCTTTAACTATATTGGCCTTACTCCCGACTTATCAGTCATTTCACAATGCTTTGCTTACTGAATCTCTTACCTCTTCTATTTTTTTGATAGCTTTATCGGCCTGTTTGCGTATTGCATACGAGCCCTCTATTCGAAAGCGCGATATTTTTACTGCATTATTGGCGATTTTTATAATAACACAATTTCGAAGTTATTGGGGTGTCACGATTGCTTTAATGTTATGTTGTGCCCTGCAGAGGAGAAAATTAATTTTATCCGTGTGGATGCCACTGTTGCTTCTTGTTGCCGTGGGCGCCGCGACAGCTTTTCCTATCTATCGTTTCATTCAAACCGGGCAGTTTTTTCTTCCGCAAGGCGGTATGAACTCCTTCATCACTGGATTGCAGGTCAATCCAAATCCTTCAAATAAAGTGCGCGAGACATTTGACGGAATCGAGTTTCCTCCCTCGCTGCCTGCATCGGCCATTTTGTCCAACGGACTCAATCTGCGGCTTGCGTTGGATATAGGCCATTTTTGGCGCAATGTAGGGCTTAGTGATGGAGCAATTAATGACCGTGCAGAAAGATTAGGAAAAGCTCTTACAAATGATGGACCTGAAATTCAAATCAGGCGCGCGATCTATGGCATCGCTTCCCTTGGCTCTACGATGGTTTATAGCCTTGGGGATTCTCATCGCGAGATATTCAGAGGAATGACCATGGCGGCGATGATGGACCATCAGAATTATTATTATCGCTGGTTTGGATGGATATCCGGAGAAAATTATCAGCGTTATCTCGATTCTTTCTTCGGGCCGACGTCTGACCTTCCACCTTTCCCTTTTGACAGCATAGCGGCGGCGCAAATAAAGAGGGCTTGGCAACCCTATCTCTCCTCAATTCCGTCCTCCTTTCTTCGCGATCCGGTCAGCCTCGGTTCCTTGCCGCCGGATGTTTGGCTGGCTTCCGGTTTTGTCGCATTTTTAATTTTGATCGTACGGTTGCCATTCGTTGCTATGCTTTTTTTCCTTGCGGTAGCCGTGGCTTTTGGTGCGGCGTTTTCGTTTCCTGTCGGCGACACTCGGTATGCAAACGCCCTAATCCCTTTCTACTTGGTTGCAATCTCAATTGCAGTGGGTGTATTAATCCGGCGCCAGGAGCAGCAAGTAATCGATACAGCCGCCTGACGGCGTTGTCGGGAAGCGTCTTTGCTGCGCCGATTTGGTCGTGCGACCTAAGCAGCTTGGGATATCGACCGTTGGACTGGCGCTTGCAAATGCGTTCAAATCTTCAAATTGTGAGAATTGGTCACTGAATGGATGCGCAGTTCAATGAATGCATGAAGGTCGCAAGAAAACTTGTCGACCCGAGTTTCCTTGAGTCATTGAAGCGGCCTCAACCGCACGCGATTGTCGTGACGACCGAGATGATTTGGCTTCAGATAATCATCTCTTGGGCGATCGCGCTCCTCGGCCCTTGGTGGCTCCTATGGCTGCCATTCCTGATCAATTGCGCGGTAACGCAGGGTATGTTGCTTTGGGTTCATGAAGCATCGCATTTCCATCTTTACTCGGATCGCCGGAAGAACGATATCTGGTGCGATGTGTTCTTTGCGGCACCTGTCGGGATGTCCGTCGCCGCATATCGACTGCGCCACATGAGCCACCATGCACATCTGGGTACGGAGCAGGATGCGGATGGCTATCCCTATCGCGAGCCGATCAAGGGGTTCCGGGCGCTTGCCTGGGTCTTGGTGAAGGCGTTGAGCGGGGGTATGGGAGTGTGGTTGGCCGCAGATAAATATGGTGGTTCCGCCCGAAAGGCGGCATCGGGGAGCTCGCTGTCGCCTCCCCGGTTGGCCCCGATGGTGACTATCATCTTCAATGGCTTGCTATTTGCGCTCTGCATTGTCACAGGTCGCTGGTATCTCTACATTCTCCTATGGGGCTATCCGATCGCAGCCGTAGCAATCGCGCTGAATATCGTGCGCACCATTGCGGAGCATCAGCCTGAGGACTATCCACTCTACAAGGACGCTCGAGAGCAAGCTATGATGCCGCTGGCCCGAACGACGGTGCCGAATTGGTTTGAGAAATGGCTGATGTACCAGGCAAATTTCAACTATCACATCGAACATCACCTTTTCCCCGCCATCCCACAGCACAATCTTGCAAAGCTTCACAGACACCTCTTCGAAAGAGGGTTCTATGAGCATTTTCCTGGGTGCCTGCAGCGTAGCGGTTTTGTAACATTCATCCGATTGTCGAGAAATCGCAGGAACGATGATTTCTCGGATTCGGTTCAAGATGCGTTGGCTCTCTGAGATGCCGCACGCGAAAAAAATGAATTCTCAGGTGCCAAGCCAGATAAGATCAACGTCGGCGACATGCTCCGGTTGTGGCGGTGAGGGTTTCACTGTCGCGGCTACCGGACAGGATTACATATATCACGGCACTGAAGACACCTTCAGATACGTTCGCTGCGACGACTGTGGTCATTTCTATCTCAATCCGAGACCCGACATCAGTCAATTGTCCCTGATGTATCCAGCCAACTACGGTACCTTCTCGAACAGATTTCAGGGCCGTGCAAATCTTCTCGGTCGAATAAAGACGATCGTCAATCGAAAGCGCCTGAAGAGCGTTGTCGCGCATCTTCCTTTGCGGGGAAGGGTGCTCGATGTGGGATGCGGCAACGGCGAACTTTTGATTGCACTTCGTCAAACGCGTCCCGATCTTGAACTCTTCGGCCTGGATTGGCATTTTCCGACCGAAACGCGTAGCTCTCTGGAGAGACAGGGAATAGGGGTGATCGAAGCCCCGCTTGAAACGGCGGAATTGCCCGCACAGCCGTTTGACCTCATCGTCATGCTCCAGCTTATCGAGCATCTTTGGGAGCCAGAGCAGAGCTTGCGACGCCTTGTCTGCGCCTTGGCGAAGCATGGCCGGCTGTTGATCGAAACACCCAATACCGACGGCTGGGACAGAAGGCTCTTTGCGGGCGGCGCATGGGGTGGATATTATTTCCCGCGGCATTTGAATCTCTATAATTTCGAGCGACTGGCCGGGCTCCTGCGCAGGGCAGGGTTAGACGTCGAATCTCAACGCAATCTTCCCGCGCCTTTGATCTGGGTTTATTCCCTTCAAGGAGCTGTGCAGGCGAATTTCGGTTGGAAGAGCTTCTTGACGAAGCTTTTCGGCGTTAAAAACCTACCCTTGGTTGCGGCCTTTGCTTTCCTGGATAGCGCCGCAATCGTAATGGGGTTTACGACGTCAAACCAGCAAGCAATATCGAAGAAGGCATAGCGGGCGAGATTGTGTCACTTCATGTGGATGCAAACAAATGCATCCTAAAGCGCGCCGCGGTTTTTGAGTTTCAGGATTTCATATCAGCAGAACTGCACTTCATGACGAAGGAGCAGCTTCATGGGCAAGTCACATCCGGCGTGTTGTGGCGTTCACGGCCTACAAATGTGCGGGCGGCGTCTTTATCCAATATTGATTAGGGCCTAGAGAAAATTTTCCCTCCGAAAATGTCCCCTTTGCTTCAATTCCAAGTTTTGTACGGATTTTGGCAAGATCCAATCCGAGTTGTGGAGAAAAATCTGATAAATTCTGTGATCCAGTAGGGGTCTGTGGGGCGAAGAAACTGGCGGTCTCAGTCAATGTACGTGGAACCAGCCCCGTGCCGCGCCACGATCCGACCAGTTGTGCGAATTGATCGGTGAACGTGGATCGCCATGCATTTTTTCTGGACGCAGGAATCACCTCGTTCAGATAATCTGCTGTGACGGGATTGGGTGAAAACGCCACATCAGGAGGCGGGGCGTAAAAGCGAAAATAGATCGGCAGATCGACGTCTTCTCCTACTTCAAATAACTTCTTGCGGTCATCCGGAGAAGCGCTGGATAGGATCGTAAGAATGTCTGAATCCACGTCGCGCCAGTGGCGAAATACGTTTGTGTTCGCGTCGAGCAGGTAGGCCGTCCGCCAGGTTTCATCATACGCACTGACGATGACATGGCCAGGCAATGCGTTAGTAAAGATCGTGATGATCGCGCTTTTGATGCCTACCGCTTCGAGCAGAATAGATAGCCGGATCGAAACGTCATAACAATTTCCGTCGAGAGCGGTGAGCATGTCCGGAAACGTGAGCAATGGAAGAGCGCGGGTCTTATAGACAGGCATGCTGCCGTTCGCACGAAGCATTAGGAAAAGGATGAACTTTTCGCTTTCGGTCAGATGCGGGAATCGCTGGTCGATTGATGAACGCTCTCCTTGAAAATCTTTGGTCATCTGATCGCGTAGGATCGATCGCAATTCGGGGATGGCAACTTTGGAATCAATGATCGGACGACGGAAAGATTGAAGGAAATCAAGATCCTCTTTCGAAATCCCAGCTTCTAGCTTCACCTCGCGAGGGCCGTTGGGGCTTTCGACGAATGCAATTGCCTTCTCGCGAGGAAATGCAATCGCCACACCAGCGACGGCGATCACCGCTACGGCCGCTCCGCTTAACCAATAATTTCCGCTTCGTCTGAAAACCATGTTTGACCTTGAGTAGCCGAACTCACGAGTAATGGTGTGAAGAGCGCAGTGTCAAGCGCAGCGGAGCCAGAGGCAACCCCCGTCCACACCCATCCACGCCGGCGAGATAGACGATGCACGAGGTTTCAAAGGCCGAGGTGTGCTTCCGACCGTAACCATCAGGTCAAGCCAAGGCCTCTTACGGAGCGACGGGCTTAGATGGAATATTGTCAAGTTCCCAGCGTCGCACCGACGCGGATTCTACGGGAAAATCTTCTGGCAAATCTTATCTAGCATTCGATAAGTATTTGATTTTAGCTGATGAATAAGAATTGGCTGGGGAACCTGGATTCGAACCAAGATTAACGGAGTCAGAGTCCGTCGTTCTACCATTGAACTATTCCCCAGCATAAGCGAACCGGCAGGCGGTCGGCTGCGGTGCGGCGCTTATAACCAAAAGCCGGGGGATTGCAAATAGCTGTTTTGAAAAAAATCGGTGCTGCCGGGGAAAGGTGAAATCGCTGCAAATGCCTTTGTCCAAAAAAGAATTTGGCGATTTCGGCGGGCGCTGATATTCTTGCCGCAACGCAAAAATCGAATGAGCGCCTGCTGCATACCTCAGGACTTGCGCGGCGCGATGGAAAAACAACGTGGAAGACCCCGAAGGCGGCGCAAAGCCGCAATTTGACGGGGCGTCGGCGGCAGGGCGCAAGGACGGCAAGAAGTCCAGGCGCCGCAAGGGCAAACGTGGCGGGCAATCCCGCAACGCGGCTCATCCCGCTTCGCATGAGCCTTCCGGCGGTGCCGGACAGCCTGCGCGCCCGATAGAAGATGCAGCCGGCAATCCGGCTCGCAAGCGCAAGCGTCGCCGTCGTGGCGGCAATGGTGCTGCGCAGGACGGTTTACCTCAACCTCATGTGTTGGAACAGGCCAGAGTGGCAGATCATGCCGCCCGGCCCGATGGCGATTCGGCGCCGAGCCGTCGCAACCGCCGCAAGCATCGCGGCAAGCGCGGTCTTCAGGGCCGGCCGCTGACATCGGCAAAACCAGCAGGTGCCCCGCAGCAGGAAAGCCGCACGGAAGAGACGGCGCGCGTCGCCGTCCCGCGCGAAACGCAGAACGGCGCGGCCGCCAACCGCAAGGGCCGCCAGGACAGCCATATCAATCCCGGTTATCAGAGTGATCGCCAGGGCGGCGAGCATGTGTGGCCGGAGGAGCTCTATGCCGCTCTCGATCTCGGCACCAACAATTGCCGTCTCCTCATTGCCCAGCCGACTCGTCCGGGACAATTTCGCGTCGTCGACGCTTTTTCCCGCATCGTGCGCCTCGGCGAAGGCCTTGCGGCCAACGGCCGTCTGTCCGACGAGGCGATGGAGAGGGCGATCGAAGCGTTGAGGATCTGCGCCTCCAAGCTCAGGAACCGGGAGATCCGCCGCATGCGGCTGATCGCCACCGAAGCCTGCCGCCAGGCCGTCAATGGCGAGGAATTCCTCAGCCGGGTCGTTGCCGAAACCGGCCTCGCGCTCGAAATCATCGATCGCGAGACCGAAGCGCGGCTTGCCGTCTCCGGTTGCTCCTCGCTGGTCGGTCGCGAGACGCGTTCCGTCGTGCTGTTCGATATCGGCGGCGGCTCGTCGGAGATCGCCGTCATCCGCATCGGCGACAATCGCTTCAGCCGCCTGGCCAATCACATCACCCACTGGACCTCGCTGCCGGTCGGCGTCGTGACGCTGTCGGAGCGCCATGGCGGGCACGACGTCACGCCGGAAGCTTTCGAAGGCATGGTGCGCGAAGTCGAAGGCATGCTTGGAAGCTTCGATTGCCCGGAGATCGAGGTCGCCCAGACCGGCGACTTCCACCTTATCGGCACATCGGGCACGGTGACGACGCTTGCCGGCGTCCATCTCGACCTGCCGCGTTATGACCGGCGCAAGGTCGATGGCATCTGGCTGTCCGATGACGAGGTTTCCGCCATGCAGGCAAAGCTTCTCTCCTGGGATTTCGCAAGCCGCGCCGCCAATCCCTGCATCGGGCCTGATCGGGCCGATCTCGTGCTCGCCGGCTGCGCCATCCTCGAGGCGATCCGCCGCCGCTGGCCAAGCCCGCGCATGCGCGTTGCCGATCGCGGCTTGAGGGAAGGCCTGCTCACCGACATGATGGCCGATGACGGCGTGTGGCGGCGCCACCGCAACCGCCGCGGCCAGCGCGCGAGATAGGGAAAAGCATGACTAAGGCACCGATCGCCGGAAACCGCACCGGCCGCAAGCTCGGCCAGCGCGTCAAGAATAAGAAGATGAAGGCCTCCTCCCGCCAATGGCTGGAGCGCCACATCAACGATCCCTATGTGCAGCGCGCCCAGCTCGAAGGCTATCGCGCCCGTGCCGCCTTCAAGCTGCTGGAGATCGACGAGAAACATCATATCCTTCGCGGTGCCAGGCGCATCATCGATCTGGGGGCTGCCCCGGGCAGCTGGTCGCAGATCGCCGCCAAGGTCACCGGCTCGACAGATGATGATATCCGCGTGGCTGCGATCGATTTCCTCGAAATGACCCAGCTGCCGGGGGTCAAAATCCTGCAGCTCGATTTCCTCGATCCGACCGCGCCGGAAAAGCTGTTGGAGGCCGTCGGCGGCACACCCGACCTTGTCATATCAGACATGGCAGCACCCACCACCGGCCACCACCGCACCGACCATCTGCGCACCATGCATCTGTGCGAAGTCGCGGCACATTTCGCCGTCGAAGTGCTGGGCGAGGGCGGACATTTTCTCACCAAGACCTTCCAGGGCGGCACCGAGCGCGAGCTGCTCGCCATGCTGAAGCAGAACTTCCGCCAGGTCGTCCATGTCAAGCCGAACTCGTCGCGCGCCGAATCGGTCGAGATGTTCCTGTTGGCCAAGGGGTTCAAGGGGCGCAAGGCCGAAGGCGACGCAGAGGAAGCTTGATCTTCGAGCCGGTCCAGACGGACTATTTCAGGCGGTCCACAGGTCTCAGAGGACTTCGGCCTGCCTCCCGAGAGCATCGATCTTGCTCATGTCGGCTCCAAGCAGCGATAGCCACCCACTGCTGAAGAACAACTTCTGGCATGCGGAGCATATCGCTCGATGGTTAAATCAAGCACGTACTTCAGACGTGTTTTCTGTCAAAAGCGCCTTTACCCCGTTGGCCGCCCACCATCAATTAGACAACACACCCGCCCAGACATCCTGTTGCTGGATTACCACGTTGAGTAAAGCCATAGTTACACAGCTTGACAGCCGTGATCACGATCCTTAGCGAGGCAGTATCGCCACGGTCAGGACCGGCAAAGTGAATTATTTTAGACAACTCAAGATGGCAGTGTTTTAGCCCGGAAATGAGACCGAAAGCGCCCTCGACCGAAACAACCGCATTGCGGTCTTTGCCTTTGCAATCCTTCCAGGGCTTTCGCCGAACTTTAACTCCTTCATCCTCCTCGGGTCTATGGTATGGGGCGTCTACTGTCTGGCCACGGGCAGCCTCGCCTTGAACCTATCGAGATCCGACCGGCTGGTTGCCATTGGCATGTCGATCTACCCGCTGGTGATGATCGCCAGCATCTTCATCAATCCGCCTTACTCCGAAGAACTGGACTGGATATTCCGGCTCCTGCCCTTCTTTTCGGTCTGGCTGATATTGCCGCGGATGCGCCAATCTCCCGAGGGCCGTCTCGTGCCGCTCTTTATCCTCGGCGCAGGCATCGGTATGATTGTCACCTTTGTTTTCAGTCTCCTGCAGATCATGTTTCTGATGGAAAGGGCAGAGGCTGGAACTTCGAACGCTGCACTCCTGGGCATCATAGGGGTTCTTTTCGGCGGCATTGCACTTCTCAACGTTCAATCTCCCAGAAGCGTGGAGCAAAGAATTGCGATATTGGGATATGCCGCCGGTCTAGGCTGTGTTCTGCTTTCGGGGACGCGCTCGGCCTGGCTGGTCATTCCCGTCCATATCGTCATCTTTCTCTGGTATTTCCGCAAACACAGCTTCCATCTGAGTTTGCGCAGCCTTGCTATTACCAGCTCCTTGCTGTTGGCGGGACTTATCGCCCTGGGCAGTGGCCAGATCCTCCATCGCATCCAGGCGCTTCAGGAAGATCTGACAACGCTCGAACGCACCGACGGCGAGATCACGTCGCTCAGTGCGCGGTTGGCATTGTACAAAGGCGCACTATCGGCAATCAGTAAGGACCCGTTGACGGGTTATGGCCCGCAAAACCGGATGGCTTCGGTTTTGGCAGAGTTGCCCGATAACATACGGCCGCAGTTGCCCTACTCGCATGTCCACAACGGCTTTCTGACCGCTGGAATCGACGCCGGCGTTTTCGGCATTGCAGCGCTTTCGCTGATGTTGCTGACGCCCGTGATAGTCGCGTGGAGAAAAGAAGCGGGACCGGGCCGGGACTTAGCGATTGCGCTCGCTCTTCTGCTTGTCAGCAGCTACGTCATAACGGGCAGCTTTGGCATCATGTTCAATCAGAAAGCGTTGGATCCGATCTTCGCTTACATGGTCGCCCTTATTTGTGTGGATCGCGGCAGCACGGGCTTTGCGCCCGTCGTCCGGAGTTGAACTCCGCCACATGGCCGTCTGTTCAAGGGCTCAAAAAGGCGCAAGGCCGAAGGCCAAGCAGAAGAAGCTTGATCTTCAGGCCGGTCCTGTCCAATGATGGCGATTGCCTGCCTAATTCCTTAAATCGGAATCGATGTCGGGATAAATTACGCAGCAATTGAAAGCGCCACAGCGTCCTTTGCGCGTCTCAAAGGTGGCGCGGCGCTGCGAGGATTTGAACCGCTGATCCCAATGCTTCTGTATGTCACGCTCGGAACCAACGATCTATATCGCGCAGGGCATTTTTATGATGCCGTGCTGCCTGTGCTCGGTTATCGCCGCCAGCGCTCTTCGGAGGAGGAAATCGGCTATGCCGCCGAGGGCGATACGCGCTGCCGCTTCTGGGTGGTGACGCCGTTCAATCGCCGCCGGGCGACCTCAGGCAATGGCGCCATGGTGGCGCTTGCAGCCGAAACACGGGCGGATGTCGACGCCTTCCATGCGGCAGCGATCGCGGCAGGCGCCGTGGATGAGGGCAGGGCCGGCCTGCGCTCCTACCATGCCCATTTCTACGCCGCCTATGTGCGTGATCTCGACGGCAACAAGCTCTCTGCCGTCTGCGAAAACCCGGAGTAACGGCTGCCAAAAGCGCGGCGCAATCTTTCAGACTCGCTCCTCGCGCTTTGGTCTTTGTTTTACGCATGTCGTTATCGCAAAACCGCTGCGCACTTTTGCGCGACATGCTCTATTTCACCGCGTGTTGTTCGGCTTCGACAGTTGCTGCCGTCATCGTCTTCAAGCGGTGTCCGGAAACGAGCGCGCCGGCATTGCGGTCCATCCGGATGAAGGGAATGGTCGCAATAACCGTCAGTCCGGCAATGATGTAGAAGGCAAGGTGGAAATCGGCCACCTGTAGCGCTTCGCCGCTGATATAGATCGAGCTCTCCAGGATCGCGGCGGCGACCGCAACGCCGAGCGCCAGGCTGACCTGCTGCATCACCGAGCTCATCGATGTCGCCTGGCTGGCTTCGGCATCATCGATATCGGCGAAGGCAAGCGCATTCACCCCGGTGAACATGAAGGAGCGGGAGAAGCCGCCGAGCAGCAGCACGCCGATGATGACGAGGTGCGGCGTCGACGGCGTGAACAGGCCGGTGATGACAGTCACCAGGGTCGTCACCATGGCGGCGCCGAGAAGCGTCGTGCGGAAGCCGGCAGCGGCGAAGACGCGCTTTGCCATGAACTTGGTGGTGATCGCCCCGATCGCTCCGGCAAAGGTGATGAGGCCGGATTGGAACGGCGTCAGCCCGAAGCCGAGCTGCAGCATCAGCGGCGTCAGGAAGGGCATGGCACCGACGCAAATGCGAAACAGCGTGCCGCCCAAGGTGGAGGCCCGGAATGTCGGGTTCTTGAACAGGTCATGTCCGCCCGGGCGGAGATATTCCGCCCGGGAAGACGCTGCCACCCAATCCGCCAGCGAATGGTAAAGATCGATTCATCAAAAGCCGACCGATCGGATAAACTTTTCGTCAGGGTTACCGTTCGGTTTGGAAAGACGGTTTGCAAATGGTAAAGCCGGAATCAAGACCGGAGAACGAAGCGGACCCCCGCAGAATGAAGGATCATGAGCGCGACAGGCATCATCATCGGCGAGGACGGCAGGAGCCGCTGCCACTGGCACGCCAATCTGCCCGACTATCTTCGGTATCATGACGAGGAATGGGGCCGCCCCGTCACCGACGACGTCCGTCTCTTCGAGAAGATCTGCCTCGAAGGTTTCCAGTCCGGCCTTTCCTGGCTGACCATCCTGCGCAAGCGCGAGAATTTCCGCGCCGCCTTTTCAGGTTTCGATTTCGAGAAGGTCGCCCTCTTCGGCGAAGGCGATGTCGCGCGCTGCCTTGCCGATGCCGGCATCATCCGTCATCGCGGCAAGATCGTCTCGACCATCAACAATGCCAAGCGTGCAATAGAACTCAGGGACGAATTCGGTTCGCTCGCCCATTATTTCTGGCGCTACGAACCCGGCCATAACGAGCGGCCGGCAGTGGTCGATCGTGATCACATCGTCGCCAATCCGACGACGCCAACATCCGTGGTCATTTCGAAGGATCTGAAGAAACGCGGCTGGACCTTTGTCGGCCCGACCACAGTTTATGCTTTCATGCAGGCGATGGGTCTCGTCAACGATCATCTGGAAGGCTGCTTCTGTCGGCCCGAGGTCGAGGCGATGCGCACCGCCCTGGTTCGCCCATGAAAGATCACTCCGTGAGAACATTGATCGCCGCCGCCGCCCTTTTCCTCCTGACCGTGTCCGCCATGGCGCAGACGCCGCAGCTCGATCCCGGCGAGAAGCTGGAGAAGCTGCAATTTCCGGCCGTCACCATGCAGTTGAAGGGCTGGACGAAGTTCGGCAATGGCCATGTCTATACGCTGCCGGTGCGCGCCGGCCAGCACATGAAGATCAGTTTTTCCAGCAAGAGCAAATTTGCCTTCCTGGCGATCTTCGACCTGTCGAAACCGGATGACGAGGCCTTCTTCGGTACCGACGAGGACGGCATGAGCTTCGAGACGACGGTCAAGGAAAACGCGACCTGGCTGCTGCGTCCCTATTATTCCAAGGTCTCGCCGCGCCGCGGTCTCGGCGCTCCCTTCAGCATCCTGATCGAGCCGTTGGCGGCTGCCCCGCAGCAGCCGAAACCGCCGGCCGAGCCGGAGCGCCCCTCGCTGTTCCCGAAGGCCCCGCCGAAGCCGCAATGAGGCTGAGGGTGCGCCCGGCTTAGCCGAGCTGGTCGATCAGCTCGCGCAATTCGCCGAGATGGCCGATCTTGCGGAAACGTGGCGCTTCCGTCGGTTCGTCGACATGTTCCAGCACCCAGGTCAGTTCGTGCGGCACGAAGACGCCGTAGCTGCCGGCGGCGATCGCCGGCACGATGTCCGATTTCAGCGAATTGCCGACCATCATCGCCCGCTCCGGCCCGTCGCCGACCTTGGCGAAGATGCGGCGATAGGTGACGGCCGTCTTGTCGGAGACGATCTCGACGGCATCGAAGAAGTCGCCGAGCCCGGATTGGGCGAGCTTGCGCTCCTGATCGAAGAGATCGCCCTTGGTGATCATCACCAGCAGGTACTTGCCGGCAAGCGCCTCCAGCGTATCGCGCACATGCGGCAGGGTCTCGACCGGATGGGAAAGCAGGTCACGGCCGGTATCGAGGATCTTGGCGATCACGCTCGCCGGAACCTTGCCCTCGGTGATCTCGATCGCGGTTTCGACCATCGACAGCGTGAAGCCCTTGATGCCGAAGCCGTAATGGCGAAGGTTGCGTTTTTCGGCCTCCAGCAGCCGTTCGGAAATCTTCGGTCCCTCGGCGAAATCGGCAAGAAGCCCGGTGAAATGCGCTTCCGTCAGCCGGTAATATTGTTCGTTCTGCCAAAGTGTATCATCGGCATCGAAGCCGATCGTGGTCAGTGGTCGCGTCGTCATATGCGCACCTCTTAAAATATGGCCGGCAATCTATCGGCGGCCTGTGTCGAGACAAGGGCATAGCCTCCGCAGAGCCAAGCTACGGCGTTGAAAAGCGCCGCCGCCGCACTACATGAAAATCGCCTCACCTTGCAGCCAGCCACGGCTGCGCCTGTCATATGCAGGCCAATAATCAAAAAATGAAGTTCTTGAGTTCGCAAGCCCCTCTTGCGGCAGACACAAAGGAATTTTTCCACCATGCGTTACAATCAACTCGGAAATACGGGACTTTTCGTCTCGGAAATCTGCCTGGGCACGATGACCTTCGGCGAAGCCAAACAGGGCAGCACCTGGGGCGCCATCGCCGACGTCGACCAGAACGCCGCCGACCGGATCGTCGAGCGCTCGCTTGCATCTGGCGTCAATTTCATCGACACGGCCGACGTCTATTCAACCGGCGAGTCCGAAAGGTTGCTCGGCCAGGCGCTGAAGAACCTCGACGTGCCACGCAAGGATGTCGTCATCGCCACCAAGGTCTACGGCGTCATGGGCGAGAAGCCGAACGACCGCGGCGCCTCGCGTGGTCACATCATGGATTCGGTCGAGGCGAGCCTCAAGCGGCTGCAGACCGATCATATCGACCTCTATCAGATCCACGCGACCGATACGGTGACGCCGATCGAGGAGACGCTGCGCGCTTTCGACGATCTCGTGTCCCGTGGACTCGTGCGTTATATCGGCGTCTCCAACTGGCAGGCCTGGCGCATTTCCAAGGCGCTCGGCCTGTCGGAGCGCCGCGGCTTTGCCCGTTTCGAAACCGTGCAGGCCTATTACTCCATCGCCGGCCGCGATCTCGAACGCGACATCGTGCCGATGATGCAGGAGGAAAAGCTCGGCCTGATGGTCTGGTCGCCGCTCGCCGGCGGTCTGCTCTCCGGTAAATATGGTCCCGGCGCACCCGGCAATGGTGAAGGCCGCCGCGCCAGTTTCGATTTCCCGCCCGTCGACAAGGACAGGGCCTGGGCCTGCGTCGCCGTCATGCGCGAAGTCGCCGAAAAGCACGGCGTCAGCGTCGCCACCGTGGCGCTCGCCTATATCCTCGCCAAGCCCTTCGTCTCCACAGTCATCATCGGCGCCAAGCGGGTCGACCAGCTCGACCAGAACCTTGCCGCCGTCAAGCTGAAGCTCGATGAAGATGATTTGAAGAGGCTCGACGAGGTGAGCGCCCTTGCCCCCGAATATCCGGGCTGGATGCTGGCGCGACAGGGCGCCGGCCGCCGCCCGGCCGATTTCGAGCCGAAGGACTGACGTCACCAACATAAGTCTTGGAGAACGCCGGATATCTCCCGGCGTTCCCTTTTCACGAGTGATCGATTACTTGCCGTGGGCTTTGAGCCAGGCGTTCATCTCGGCGATCTCGGCTTCCTGCGCCTTGATAACGGCTTCGGCGAGCTTGCGGATATCGGGATCTTTTCCATATTGAAGCTCGATCCTGGCCATATCGATGGCGCCCTGATGGTGCGGGATCATGCCGCGGACGAAATCCGCATCGGCATCGCCGCTATAGTCGATCATCATATCGTTGTGCATCTTGGCGTTGGCCTCGCTGAAGGCGTGGCTTGCCGTATCGTGGTTGCCCATCGGCTTGCTCATGTCCATCGGCTTGTCTTCGGCAAGGGCGGGAGCGGCGACGACGGTGAGCATTGCGGTGAGGGCGATGATTTTCAAAGACATGAGAGTTCCTTCCTCTGTCTGACAATAGGTCTTCCAGGCGGCCGGGCCGCCCATTCTGCATGGATAGGCGTTGTCTCAGGACAGTCGGGGAGGGGGCGGCTGCGGTACCGGCTTGTCGCCGTCCAGGGCGCGGGCAGGCGCCGGCGTGGGGTAGCCGAAAATGGACTTTCCGCTGGCCATGACCGTCACCGCCGGTGGCAGCAACAGGCAGGCGACGCAAAGCGGCATAGGTGCGGAATTGCCGCTGGCGCAGGGGCCTTTCGAGGGCTCAGTCTTGCTCACCGCTTCGGACGCAGTCATGCCGTGCATTTCGTGGTGCATGCCGGTTTCGACGGCAACCGGTGCATTCATCGACGCACATGTCGGACAGCCTGCCCATGCGGACATGGCGCTGTAGACCAGCCAGCCGAGAAACATCGTGATGAGAGCGAGCGTGCGCATGCTGTTTTATAGGCGAAGGCCGGATAGAAGCCAAGCCGGCGGTCACATCCCGGTCACCAGGCGGCAATGACTTTGTGCTCGATCTTATAATCCTTGCTCTCTTCGCCGAGCGGCGCAACCGGCCATGTCCAGGCGGCTTTTGCCGGCGGCGGCAAAACGCCATGCAGCAGGTCAGCCTCTTCATGGGTCCTGTCGTTGCGGTCGATGACGGCATAGGCGATGTCGGTTACCAGGCAGCTGCGGCAGGGAAGGCCCGAAAGCCCGGCAAGATGTGCCGTGATCAGCCTTTCCACCGTGTCTTCAGGCATTCGCCCGGCCTCGGCCTCATGGCGCCGCTTCACGCCGCGACCGATCTGCGACAAGAGGCTGGCGGAAGCCACGAAATCTAGATAGGGCACGCCGCGCAGGAAGCCGAGCGGTTCGGGTTCGCGGCCGGCAGCAAGCTCATCATAGCCGGAGAGATCGCGCTCGATCAGCCGGACATTCCGATAGAACTTGGCCGACAGCCACAGGCGCACCGAGGCGAGATGAACGAGATCGACCAGGACGACGGTGTCGAAATCTCGCGCCAGCACCTCGATCGGCACGTCGCGCAACAAGCCGGAGCCGAGCACGACGGCGGTCCGCTTCTGCCTGAGGTCGGCCGTTGCCGCCAGGATCGCCTTTCGGCTCATCTCCTCATGCTCGGCCCAATCCGCCGCGCAGCGCCCGGCCCGCGACCAGAGATTGACGGAATAGCGGATGGACTTTCGATGCGGCTTGCCGGTCAGCGGCAAGGTCGCGGCATAGAGAAGCGCCTCAGTGATCATGAGCATATCCGCATTTCTGATGGACGCCTCTTCGTTGAATCGATTCCAGTCTTGAGATCAAGGGCCTTCGCCCTTGCCGCTCCCCGCCCAATCCGCTAGGAAACCGCCACTGTCACAGTCAGTGGAATTCCCGGAAATGAACGACAAGCAGAAGAAACCGCAAAAGCTCAAGGCCCGCCTGCCGCGCGGCTTCGTCGACCGAACGGCCGGCGATATCCGCGCCGTCAACGAGATGACGGCAAAGATCCGGGAAGTCTATGAGCATTATGGTTTCGATCCGCTCGAAACACCGCTGTTCGAATATACCGACGCGCTTGGCAAGTTTCTGCCCGATAGCGACCGGCCCAACGAAGGCGTCTTCTCGCTGCAGGACGATGACGAGCAATGGATGTCGCTACGCTACGACCTGACGGCGCCGCTCGCTCGTCATGTCGCCGAGAATTTCAACGAGATCCAGCTGCCCTATCGCACCTATCGCGCCGGTTACGTCTTCCGCAACGAGAAGCCGGGCCCCGGCCGCTTCCGCCAGTTCATGCAGTTCGATGCCGATACCGTCGGCGCGCCTGGTGTTCAGGCCGATGCCGAAATGTGCATGATGATGGCCGATACGCTGGAAGCCCTCGGCATCAAGCGCGGCGACTATGTCATCCGCGTCAACAACCGCAAGGTCCTTGACGGTGTGCTCGAGGCGATCGGTCTCGGCGGCGACGACAAGGCCGGCCAGCGGCTCAACGTGCTGCGCGCCATCGACAAGCTCGACAAGTTTGGCCCGGAGGGCGTGGCCCTGCTGCTCGGTCCCGGCCGCAAGGATGAATCCGGCGACTTCACCAAGGGCGCCGGGCTTAACCAGGAGCAGATCGACAAGGTGCTGTTCTTCGTCGGCATCAAGGACTATGCCGAAAGCGCTCAACGCCTCGCCGAGCTGGTTGCGGGAACCGCCAGGGGTGGCGAGGGCGTCGAGGAGCTGAATTTCATCGCAGCACTCGTCACCAGCGCCGGCTATGGCCCTGACCGCATCAAGATCGATCCCTCCGTTGTCCGTGGTCTCGAATATTACACCGGCCCCGTCTATGAGGCCGAACTCACCTTTGACGTCACCAACGAAAAGGGCGAAAAGGTCGTCTTCGGTTCGGTCGGCGGCGGCGGTCGGTATGATGGCCTCGTCTCCCGCTTCATGGGCCAGCCGGTTCCGGCGACCGGCTTTTCGATCGGCGTCTCCAGGCTGATGACGGCGCTGAAGAACCTCGGCAAGCTCGGCGCTAGTGAGGTCATCGAGCCGGTGCTGGTGACCGTCATGGACGGCGATGTCGAGGCGATGGGCCGTTATCAAAGGATGACCCAGGAATTGCGCGCCGCCGGCATCCGCGCCGAAATGTTCCAGGGCAATTGGAAGAAGTTCGGCAACCAGCTGAAATATGCCGATCGCCGCGGCTGCCCCGTCGCCATCATCCAGGGCGGCGACGAGCGCGCCGAAGGCGTCGTGCAGATCAAGGATCTGATCGAAGGCAAGCGGCTCTCCGGCGAGATCGAAGACAATGCCAGCTGGCGCGAAGCGCGCGTGGCGCAGGAGACTGCGCCGGAAGCCGACCTCGTCGCCAAGGTGAAGGAAATCCTTGCCGCGCAGGCCGAGGATCGGAAAAGGGCAGGCGGCAATGTCTGAGGCATTTCCGATACGCTCTTTGCCTATCGTTCGGAGGCCCGAATGCCTCTGATCAACCTCCCCGAATTTGCCAACGACCTGCTTGCCGAATTCGACGCGCGCAACGCCGAGCGCATCGATACGCCTGTCATTCAGCCGGCCGAACCTTTCCTGGATATCGCCGGCGAAGATCTGCGCCGCCGCATCTTCATGACGGAGAGCGAAACCGGCGCCAGCCTCTGCCTGCGTCCCGAATTCACCATCCCCGTCTGTCTGCGCCACATCGAGACGGCGACCGGCACGCCGAAGCGTTATGCCTATCTCGGCGAGGTTTTCCGCCAGCGCCGCGACGGCGCCAACGAATTCTATCAGGCCGGCATCGAGGATCTCGGCGATATCGACCTGTCGAACGCCGACGCCCGCGCCATCGGCGATGCCACCGGCATTCTCGCCCGCCTGCTGCCGGGCCGCCGCCTGTCGGTGACATTGGGCGACCAGGCAGTGTTCGAGGCTGTCGTCCAGGCGCTCGGCCTGCCGCTCGGCTGGCAGAAGCGCCTGATCCACGCCTTCGGCAATATGACGCAGCTGGAAGCACTGCTTGCCAGCCTCGTCAGCCCGCAATTCGTCACCGGGCTGGACGACGATATTGCCAGGCTTGTCGCATCGGGCGACGAGCAGGCGCTGGTCGCCTATCTCGAGCGGGAGATGCAGAAGACCGGCTATTCGACGAATGCCGGCCGCTCGGCCCTGGCGATCGCCCGAAGGCTCAAGGAAAAGCTCATCCTGTCCGAAACGCGCCTCGACGATGCGGCCTTCCATGTGCTGGAAGAGTTCCTGTCGCTCGACGTGGCGCTGGTTAATGCGTCCGCGGCCCTTTCCGGTTTCGCCGATGCTGCCGGGTTGAAACTCGGCAACGCGCTCGCCCGCTTCAATGGCCGCGTTGCAGCACTTTCCAATGCCGGCGTCGATCTTTCCTGCCTCGACTACCGCGCCGCCTTCGGACGGCCGCTCGACTATTACACCGGCCTCGTCTTCGAGGTGACGGTGGAAGGCTCGACCGCGGTGCTCGCCGGCGGCGGCCGCTTCGACCGGCTCCTGACCTTCCTCGGTGCGACGGACCGCATCCCGGCCGTCGGCTTCTCCTTCTGGCTCGACCGCATCGAAACCGAAAGGGTAGCCGCATGACCATCACCATCGCGCTTCCCTCCAAGGGCCGGATGAAGGAGGACGCTTCGGCGATCTTCGAACGTGCCGGCATGACGATCTCGGCTGTTGGTAACGATCGCTCCTATCGCGGCCGCGTCGAAGGCTGGGATGATGTGGAAATCGCCTTCCTTTCGGCTTCCGAAATCTCCCGTGAAATCGGCAACGGCACCGTCGATTTCGGTGTCACCGGCGAAGATCTGATGCGGGAAGGTTTTGCCGAGGTCGACAAGCGCGTCGAATTCTGCGCCCGGCTCGGCTTCGGCCATGCCGATGTCGTCGTTGCCGTGCCGGAGATCTGGCTCGATGTCGACACCATGGCTGATCTCGTCGATGTCGCCGCCGATTTCCGCGCCCGCCACTCCAGGCGCCTTGCCATCGCCACCAAATACTGGCGGCTGACCCAGCAGTTCTTTTCGAGCCAGCACGGCATCCAGCTTTATCGCATCGTCGAAAGCCTGGGCGCCACCGAGGGCGCTCCCGCGTCCGGCTCGGCCGATATCATCGTCGATATCACCTCCACCGGCTCGACGCTGCGCGCCAACCACCTGAAGGTGCTCCAGGACGGCGTCATCCTGCATTCGCAGGCCTGCCTCGTGCGCGCCCGCAAGGAAAGCCATGCCGGCGAACCCGCTGTACAGGCAATCATCGAGGCAGTGCGCGCCGCCCTCTGAATTTGGCAGTCAAGACACAATAAAAACCCGCCGTCGGATGACGGCGGGTTTCTCTGTTTCTGGGAGGATGTCTGCTGGTGTCAGGCAGCTGCGTAAGCGCCGCGGCGGGCGTCGAGCGAGTAGGCGCCGGCACCGACGGTGGCGAGCAGTATGTACGCGCCGGCCAGCGTGATATTCTTCATGACCATGATCTGGTTGAGAATGTTCACGAGTTCCGTGCCACTCGCATAGGGCAGGTGGAAGGCAATGCCCGTGAAGACACAGAAGGCGGCGAGCAGCCAGCCGGCAATGCGGACCTGGAAGCCTGTGAGAACCGCAAGGCCGGCCAGCAGTTCGAAAATGCCTGCGACATAGGCCAGCAGGGTTGCTGCCGGCAGGCCGGCACCGGCGATCATGCCCGCAGTACCGGCAGGATCGGTGAGCTTCATGAAGCCGGAAAGGATGAACATGAAGGACAGAAGAATACGGGCAATCAGGATGATGACGTTGTTCGACATGGACGTTGTCTCCGTTTCAAGGACTTAGGAGATCTTGGTGCCCCGGCACCGGTTCGACCTCGGATGCCTCTATGTCGCTCTTTTCTTGCGTTGTGGAAAGATAAACGAAAGGGGACACTTCGTTCACTAATATGGAACGATCTCCAAAGCGCGTCGCGTTCGACCGGATTCATGCGACGCGCTTGGATCTTTTGTTGTCGTGCATGTCGTTGTCCCAAAACCGCTGCGCACTTTTGGGCGACATGCATTGGCTGCCCCCGCTTGCCTTTGTGAAGCCTCGTCTCCTATGGTCGGCTGATAACATGGAGAATCCGATGGCAGATCTTTCCGCATTTCCGATCACGACGCGCTGGCCGGCTAGAAATTCCGACATCATCCAACTCTATTCCCTGCAGACGCCGAATGGGGTGAAGGTCTCGGTCGCTCTCGAAGAGCTCGGCCTCGCCTATGAGCCGCACTATGTTTCCTTCGCCGCCAACGAGCAGAAGTCGACGGAATTCGAATCTCTCAACCCGAACGGCCGCATTCCGGCGATCATCGATCCGAACGGTCTGGACGGAAAGCCGATCGGCCTTTTCGAATCCGGCGCCATCCTGCTTTATCTCGCGGAAAAAACCGGCAAGCTCATCCCTGCTGATGCCGCCGGTCGCTACGAAACCATCCAGTGGGTGTTTTTCCAGATGGCGGGCATCGGCCCGATGTTCGGCCAGTTCGGCCATTTCCACAAATTTGCCGCCGACAAGGTCGCCAACAATTCCTACCCGGTGGAGCGTTATCGCGATGAATCCAAACGGCTGCTCGGCGTGCTCGAAGACAGGTTGAAGGGCCGTCAGTGGATTATGGGCGATCAGTATACGATCGCCGACATCACCACCTTCACCTGGGTTCGCGGCGCCGATATCTTCTATGGCGGCCGCGAGGTGCTCGAATATGCGAAATTCCCCGCCGTCTCGGATTGGCTGGAGCGCTGCATCGCCCGTCCGGCAAGTGCCAGGGGCCTCAACATCCCGGTCAAGCCGGAGTAACCAACAGATCGCTGGAAAGTAGAAAGGCCGCCCTCGAAGACGTCGGGAGCGGCCGTTGATTTTGCTCTTCCGGCCTATCGCCGACTCCTGCACAACGAGGGGCTACAGCGTCCTTTGCGCGTCTGAATAGACGCGCGGCGCTGTCGTGATCTGGCTTGCGCCTTCCAGCTTGAAGCGCGGAAAGATGAAGACGCCGACCATGCTGCCGCTGTATTTCTGCTCAAGCCCGTTCGACTCGCCCATGCAGAACAGCGGCTGGCGGAAGCCGTTCGGCATGACGATCGTCGTCGAAAAACAGAAGGAGGAGCAGAGCGTCGCCGCCTGCTCAAACAGCTCCAATATGTGGCTGCGCTCCTTGGCGTCGTAGCAGCGGATCAGGCTTAAGAGCCCGCATTCCTGTGCGGCAAGGCCGTGCAGCATCGCGCTCCATTCGCCGAGACGGAGCATCCCGCTCGAAAAATCTCCAGTCCAGGCTTCGGAAACGGAAAACTGCGCCAACATCTCATGGTTTTGATTGGCGTCATCAAGCGAGCCGGGCGTCAAGGGTGCGGCTGCATTGGCTCTGGCGATCTTAAACAAGGCGTTCCCCAGTTCGGATGCGGCTCTTCCGCCGCACGCTCGGCAAACACAAAGAAACAGGATCACGCAGCAGCGGGCATGATGCCCGCGCTTACCTCCGGCGATGATTGCCACAGCTATCTGGCCTCCGTAACCGGAGCCCTTCGAAGCCGAACGTTCACGCATCGCCTTCCGCGCTCCGGCCTCGTCTATTGGCGAAAAATTATCGCCGGGCGCGCTTTAATTGCAGCGCGGATTTATAGGGGCTTTTGGACAAACGGCAACGGCTTTTTAAGGGGTATTCGGATCCGCAGCCTTTCCCGGGATGTCTGCATTTGTGCGCGATTTCGCGAGAAACAGCATCGGAAGATCATCTTTGAGGGTTTTGGAAGCGTTTTCACTCCGCATCAGGCCGGAAACCTTGCCGCAACACTGTGATCTCTCGCATGTCGGCAAGCTGAGAAAGACGCGGGCAGCGCAAGCCTGGCGCAAGCTTCGCGCCTTGGGGCCGGCAATAGGAGCCAGGCAAATGTTTCATCGGCCATGCCAATCGAGCCTGCCGGGCGTCGAATCGCTTTGGGCAAAAGAAAAGGGCGACCCGAGGGCCGCCCTTCCTGTTCCGGATGCCGGAATGGTAGTCAGTGATGGCTTTCGCCGATCACATCATGTCCATTCCGCCCATTCCACCCATGCCGCCCGGCATACCGCCGCCAGCCGATTCTTTCTTCGGCAGTTCGGCGATCATGGCTTCGGTGGTGATCAGCAGCGATGCGACAGAAGCAGCGTTCTGCAGCGCCGTGCGAACGACCTTGAGCGGGTCGACGATACCCATGGCGATCATGTCGCCATATTCGGATGTCTGCGCGTTGTAGCCGAAGTTGTCTTCGTTCTTGTCGAGGACCTTGCCGACAACGATCGAGGCTTCGTCGCCTGCGTTTTCAGCGATCTGACGAACGAGCGACTGCAGGGCGCGGCGAACGATGTTGATGCCGGCTTCCTGGTCGTCGTTTGCACCCTTGACGGTGATCTTCGTGGAGGAGCGGAGCAGAGCGATACCGCCGCCGGGGACGATGCCTTCCTGAACGGCAGCGCGGGTCGCGTTGAGCGCGTCGTCGATGCGGTCCTTCTTTTCCTTCACTTCGACTTCCGTCGAGCCGCCGACGCGGATGACGGCAACGCCGCCAGCGAGCTTGGCAAGGCGTTCCTGCAGCTTCTCGCGGTCGTAGTCGGAGGTGGTTTCTTCGATCTGGGCCTTGATCTGGGCAACACGGCCTTCGATGTCGGTCTTGGCGCCCGAACCGTCGACGATCGTGGTGTTTTCCTTAGAGATCGAAACCTTCTTGGCACGGCCGAGCATGTCGAGCGTGACGGATTCGAGCTTGATGCCGAGATCTTCAGAGATGACAGTGCCGCCGGTCAGGATGGCGATGTCTTCGAGCATGGCCTTGCGGCGGTCGCCGAAGCCGGGAGCCTTGACGGCAGCGATCTTCAGGCCGCCGCGCAGCTTGTTGACGACGAGCGTAGCGAGGGCTTCGCCTTCGACGTCTTCAGCGACGATGAGGAGCGGCTTGCCGGTCTGAACGACAGCTTCGAGAACCGGGAGCATCGACTGCAGGTTCGAGAGCTTCTTCTCGTGAAGGAGAATGAAGACGTCTTCGAGGTCTGCGATCATCTTTTCCGGGTTGGTCACGAAGTAGGGGCTGAGGTAGCCGCGGTCGAACTGCATGCCTTCGACGACTTCGAGTTCGGTTTCGGCGGTCTTGGCTTCTTCAACCGTGATGACGCCTTCGTTGCCGACCTTCTGCATGGCTTCAGCAATGTCGAGACCGACCTGCTTGTCGCCATTGGCCGAAATCGTGCCGACCTGTGCAACTTCTTCCGAGGTGGAGATCTTCTTGGCCTTGGCCTGGAGATCCTTCACGACGTCAGCAACAGCAAGATCGATGCCGCGCTTCAGGTCCATCGGGTTCATGCCGGCGGCAACGGCCTTGTTGCCTTCGCGAACGATCGCCTGGGCAAGAACGGTTGCAGTCGTGGTGCCGTCGCCGGCGATGTCGTTGGTCTTCGAAGCAACTTCGCGGACCATCTGGGCGCCCATGTTTTCGAACTTGTCTTCGAGTTCGATTTCCTTGGCGACCGAAACGCCGTCCTTGGTGATGCGCGGAGCGCCGAAGGACTTGTCGATGATGACGTTACGGCCCTTCGGGCCGAGCGTTACCTTCACTGCATCGGCGAGAATGTCGACGCCACGCAGCATCTTTTCGCGCGCGGTGCGGCCAAACTTGATTTCTTTAGATGCCATATTCTTAACTCCTGAATTCGAGTTGTTCGGGCAAAGAGCCCGTCAGCCATTTCGGGAAAGCAGGTCGGCCGATCAGCCGATGATGCCCATAATGTCGGCTTCCTTCATGATCAGAAGGTCTTCGCCGTCGATCTTGACTTCGGTGCCGGACCACTTGCCGAACAGGATGCGGTCGCCAGCCTTGACGTCGAGTGCGACAACCTTGCCGGACTCATCGCGCGCGCCGGAGCCGACGGCGACGATTTCGCCTTCCTGCGGCTTTTCCTTGGCGGTATCGGGAATGATGATGCCACCCTTGGTCTTGGCTTCGGACTCAACGCGGCGAACAACGACGCGGTCGTGAAGGGGGCGGAAGTTGGTGCTTGCCATTGTCTAATCCCTCGATCGAATGACATTCGCGGACCGGAGTGGCCCACATGGATAGGTGTTAGCACTCCCTTGCGGTGAGTGCTAGCGACGAGCATTTAGGGATGGCTCCGAAAGGAGTCAATGAGAGCAATCACGAATTTTTGCGCCGGAATTGTGAAGAGGCTGGAGAATAGTCCGAGATTGCGGCCGAAACCCGGCGCAGCCGAACTCGTCCGCCTCGGGATGGGATCGTCAAGCTTTGCCTATCCACTTCGATCGCCGGTCGAAATCTTCGCATTGGCCGGCAGCAAAGAAAATGCCTTGCCATCGCCTTGCGCCTTTGCAATGTCACCGGTGGCTGAAGCAAATCGGGAAATCGGAATGGCGAAGCGGATAGAAAACTTCTCGGAGATAACAAGTCACTATGATGTGGTGCTCTGTGATGTCTGGGGCGTCGTTCACAATGGCGTCGATCCGTTCCCGAAGGCGGCAGCCGCCCTTGAAGCGGCACGTGAGAGTGGCGTCGCCGTCGTCCTCATCACCAATTCGCCGCGCCTTTCCTGGCAGGTGGTCGATCAACTGCGCCAGATCGGCGTTCCCGACAGCGCCTATGACAGGATCGTCACCTCTGGCGACGTCACGCGCGGGTTGATCGCCGAAGGGCCGAAGACCGTCTTTCTGCTCGGCCCCGAGCGCGACAAGGCGCTTCTCGAAGGCATTGGCGTCGAGCGCCGGCCGGCGGGCGAAGCGCAATCGCTGGTCTGCACCGGCTTTTTCGACGACGAGACCGAGAAGCCGGAGGATTACACCGACATGCTTCTCGATTTCAAAGCCCGCAACGTGCCGATGATCTGCGCCAATCCCGACCTCGTCGTCGAGCGTGGCCATCGCATCATCCCTTGCGCCGGCGCCATGGCTGCTTATTACGAGCAGCTTGGCGGCAAAACCCGCATCGCCGGCAAGCCGCACCGACCGATCTACGAGGCGACGCTTTCGGCTGCCCGCGAGCTTCGCGGCGATTTCCCCGTCGAGCGCGTGCTGGCGATCGGCGACGGCATGCCGACCGATGTGCGCGGCGCCTTGAATTATGGCCTCGACCTTCTTTACATCAGCGGCGGTATCCACGCCAAGGAATACACCCTCAACGGCGAAACCGACGAGGCGATCCTGAACGCCTATCTCGAACGGGAAAAAGCCGCGCCGAAGTGGTGGATGCCACGCCTTGCATGAAGAGAAGCCAGCCGATGACCGTCTTCCACCGCAATGAAACCCGGGAACCCCTACCCGCCCATCTGAAGGGCGGCGTCATTGCCATCGGCAATTTCGACGGCGTGCACCGCGGCCATCAATCGGTGCTGAGCCGCGCGCTCGAAATCTCCGAGGCGCGCGGTATCCCCGCTTTGGTGCTGACCTTCGAGCCGCATCCGCGTACGGTCTTTCGGCCGCAGGCGCCGGTCTTCCGGCTGACACCCGCGCCGCTGAAGGCCCGCATCCTGGAAACGCTGGGTTTCAGCGCCGTCATCGAGTATCCCTTCGACTACGAATTCTCGCAGCGCTCGGCCGATGATTTCATCCATTCGATCCTGAAGGATTGGCTCGGCGCCTCCGAAGTCGTCACCGGCTTCGATTTCCATTTCGGCCGCGGCCGCGAGGGCGGACCCGCCTTCCTGATGAATGCCGGCCATACCTACGGCTTCGGCGTTACCTTGATCGATGCCTTCCGCGACGAAAACGCCGATGTCGTCTCTTCAAGCCATATCCGCGCGCTCCTGAAGGAGGGCAGCGTCAGCGAAGTTGCCGGCATGCTGGGCTACCGCTACACGGTGGAAGCCGAGGTGATTGACGGCGAAAAGCTCGGCCGGCAGCTCGGTTTTCCCACAGCCAACATGCGCCTGCCGCCGGAGGTCGATCTTGCCGCCGGCATCTACGCCGTCCGCTTCCGCCGCCAGGACGGCACGCTCCATGATGCCGTCGCAAGCTACGGCCGCCGCCCGACGGTGACGGAAAACGGCGCACCGCTGCTCGAAACCTATCTTTTCGATTTCAGCGGCGATCTCTACGGCCAGCTCTGCTCAGTCTCCTTCTTCGGCTATATTAGACCCGAGCTGAAATTCGACGGTCTCGATCCGCTCGTCGCCCAGATCAAACGCGATGAGGAAGAGGCGAGGGCGCTGCTTGCCGGCGTTAAACCGCTCAGTGCGCTTGATGGGAAACTGTGCTTTTCCTGAGGTCGCCTTGAGTGCGGCTGTCGCTGGGACACCGGCGATTCCAGCCGATGATGCCGATCGCGGGCAGCGAATTCTTCTCTTCCTTTTCCCGGCAAAAACGCCTATGAACCGGCGCGATGACGAAATATCGGCTGGCAATGATGATGCGAATTATCGGCCCGGCCTTCCGCGCGCGCTAAGCGGCCGGAAGGTCCGGGTTTTTGGCGCTTGGATACGAGCGCTTCCGTCACCAGCTATTTCACGCCCGTTGCGCCCCTTCCTGGGCCGCCAGAAAACGATTGTCAGACATGACCGACACAGCCGAAAAGATTGACTATTCGAAGACCCTCTATTTGCCCGAGACCGATTTCCCCATGCGCGCCGGCCTGCCGCAGAAGGAGCCGGAACTCGTCAAGCGCTGGCAGGAGATGGGTCTCTACAAGAAACTGCGCGCTTCCGCCGCCGGCCGCGAGAAATTCGTCCTTCACGACGGTCCGCCCTATGCCAACGGCAACATCCATATCGGCCACGCGCTGAACAAGATCCTCAAGGACGTCATCAACCGTTCGTTCCAGATGCGCGGCTACGACGCCAATTACGTGCCCGGCTGGGATTGCCACGGCCTGCCGATCGAATGGAAGATTGAAGAGAAATACCGCGAAAAGGGCAAGAACAAGGACGAGGTCCCGGTCAACGAATTCCGCCGGGAATGCCGTGAATTCGCCACCGGCTGGATCAAGGTCCAGGCGGAAGAGTTCAAGCGCCTTGGCATCGAGGGTGACTTCGACAATCCCTATACGACGATGAACTTCCACGCGGAATCGCGCATCGCCGGCGAACTCTTGAAGATCGCCGCAAGCGGTCAGCTTTATCGCGGCTCCAAGCCGATCATGTGGTCGGTCGTCGAGCGCACGGCGCTGGCCGAGGCAGAAGTCGAATACCAGGACTACGAGAGCGATACGATCTGGGTGAAATTCCCGGTGGTCGAAGGTCCGGTCGCGCTCAAGGATGCGTTCGTGGTCATCTGGACGACCACGCCCTGGACCATCCCCGGCAACCGCGCGGTTTCCTTTTCCGCGCGTGTCTCCTACGGTCTCTACGAGGTGACGGCCGCCGAGAACGATTTTGGTCCGCGTCCCGGCGAAAGGCTGATCTTTGCCGATAAGCTGGCCGAGGAATCCTTCGCCAAGGCCAAGCTGCAGTACAAGCGCTTGAGCGATGTCTCTGCGGCTGACTTCGCAGCGATGACCTGCGCGCATCCCTTCAAGGGTCTCGACGGCGGCTATGAATTCCACGTGCCGCTGCTCGACGGTGACCACGTCACCGATGACGCCGGCACTGGCTTCGTGCACACCGCACCCAGCCACGGTCGCGAAGACTTCGACGCCTGGATGTCGGCTGTCCGCACGCTTGAGGCGCGCGGCATCGACACCAAGATCCCGTTCCCGGTCGACGACGGCGGCTTCTATACATCAGACGCTTCCGGCTTCGAGGGCGCCCGCGTCATCGACGACAACGGCAAGAAGGGCGATGCCAACGACCGCGTCATCAGGGAGCTGATCGCTCGCGGCGCGCTCTTTGCCCGCGGCCGGCTGAAGCATCAGTATCCGCATTCCTGGCGCTCGAAGAAGCCGGTCATCTTCCGCAACACGCCGCAATGGTTCGTCTATATGGACAAGACCCTTGCCGACGGCACGACGCTGCGTTCGCGCGCGCTCGGTGCGATCGACGACACGCGCTTCGTGCCCGCCGCCGGCCAGAATCGCCTGCGCGCCATGATCGAGGGCCGCCCGGACTGGGTGCTCTCGCGCCAGCGCGCCTGGGGCGTGCCGATCGCCGTCTTCGCCGACGATGAGGGCGAGGTCCTCATAGATGAAGCCGTCAACGCCCGCATCCTCGAAGCCTTCGAACATGAGGGCGCCGACGCCTGGTTTGCCGAAGGCGCCAAGGAGCGATTCCTCGGCAATGACCACGACCATTCCCGCTGGACCCAGGTCATGGATATTCTCGACGTCTGGTTCGACTCTGGCTCGACGCACACCTTCACGCTCGAAGACCGCCCGGATCTGAAGTGGCCGGCCGATCTTTATCTCGAAGGTTCCGACCAGCATCGCGGCTGGTTCCATTCGTCGCTGCTGGAATCGGCGGCCACCCGCGGCCGTGCGCCTTACAACGCCGTTCTCACCCATGGCTTCACCATGGACGAGAAGGGCGAGAAGATGTCGAAGTCGAAAGGCAACGTCACCGCCCCGCAAGAGGTGATGAAGGACGCCGGCGCCGATATCCTGCGCCTCTGGGTCATGACTTCGGATTATGCCGACGACCTGCGCGTCGGCAAGACGATCATCCAGACCAATGTCGACGCCTATCGCAAGCTGCGCAACACCATCCGCTGGATGCTCGGCACGCTCGCCCACGACAAGGGCGAGGAGATCGCGCTTTCCGACCTGCCGGAGCTGGAGCAGCTGATGCTACATCGGCTTGCCGAACTCGATGAGCTGGTGCGCGAGAACTACGATGCCTTCGACTTCAAGAAGATCGCCCGCGCGCTGATCGATTTCGCCAATGTCGAGTTGTCGGCCTTCTATTTCGATGTCCGCAAGGATGCGCTCTATTGCGATGCGCCGTCGAGCCTGCGCAGGCGCGCCAGCCTGCACGTCATCCGCCAGATCTTCGATTGCATGGTGACATGGCTTGCCCCGATGCTGCCCTTCACCACCGAGGAGGCCTGGCTGTCGCGCAACCCGTCCGCCGTGTCCGTGCATCTGGAGCAGTTTGCCCCGGTTGCGAAGGAATGGCGCAACGATGCCCTGGCCGAGAAGTGGAAGAAGATCCGCGCCGTGCGTTCGGTCGTGACCGGCGCCCTGGAAATCGAGCGCAAGGACAAGCGCATCGGCTCCTCGCTGGAAGCGGCTCCGCTTGTCCACATCGCCGATCCGGAGCTGCTGAAGGCGCTGGAAGGCCAGGACTTCACCGAAGTTTGCATCACCTCGGCAATCGAGATCAAGGCGGGTGAAGGCCCAGCGGAAGCCTTCCGCCTGGCTGAGGTGCCTGAGGTCAGCGTCGTGCCGAAGCTTGCACAGGGTGAAAAATGCGCCCGCTCCTGGCGCATCACCAGGGATGTCGGTTCTGATCCGGAATATCCCGATGTTTCGGCTCGCGACGCCGCCGCCCTTCGCGAACTCGCCGCGCTCACGTGAAGAATATTGCCGGGTGAATTGCGCTTTCGCGGTTCATCCGGTAAAAGCTGCCTGAAAATGGCCGGATTTTTGCGTCAGGGGGACGGTTGTCCGGTTGGGCGATGATTGCACCGGCAGGGCTGGAAGGGTTTTCATGTTAGCAACGCATTGGTTCCGTATGGGCGCCTGCCTGTCTGTCGTCGTGGCGGGATGTTCCCTGGTGTCCGGTTGCGCCAGCAGCCCGACCTACGGCACCGACAAGACCGCCATGGAACAGTTGACCGACGATCTCGGCCAGTCCGTGTCGTTGACCGGACCGGACCCGAAGAACAAGGGCGTCAAGTACACGCCGCGGCCGACACTGGTGCTGCCGGCCCAGGCGCAGAAGGAGACCCTCGTTGCGCCGCAGCAGACGGTCGCCAACAAGGACAATCCGCAATGGCTTGAATCGCCGGAGGAGACCCGCGCCCGTCTCGTTTCGGAAGCCGACGCGAATTCGGACAATCCGAATTACCGCTCGCCGCTCGCAAGCTCTGCGATCGAAGGCGGCCGGGGCACCACGGAAGCCCAGACCAAGGCCTATCGCGAAGCCCGCGCCCTGCAGAAGGGCTCCTATATCGATCAGCGCCGCTATATATCAGATCCGCCGCCCGGCTTCCGCACCGTCGACGATCCGGCAAAGCTCGACGATGTCGGCGAGCCCGAGCTCAAGAAGCAGAAGAAGCGCAAGAAGGATGCAGCTGTCGCCAACACCGGCAAGCAGTGGTGGAACCTCCTGCAATAGCATGTTCGGCGCGCCGGCAAGGATGACGGCGCCGCGCAGAGGCGCTGGACTACGGCGCCTCTCTCCTTTGCGAAAAGAACCTTCGCAGCATATCGGCCGATTGGACCTCGTTGAAACCGGAATAGACCTCCGGGGCGTGATGGCAGGTCGGTTGCGCATAGAATCGCACGCCATTGTCGACGGCGCCGCCCTTCGGGTCCTCGGCGCCGTAATAGAGCCTGCGGATACGCGCAAACGAGATGGCTGCTGCGCACATGGTGCAAGGCTCCAGCGTCACGTAGAGATCGGCGCCGACAAGACGTTCCTGCCCGAGCGCTTCGCAGGCGAGCCGGATCGCGGCGATTTCGGCGTGCGCGGTCACGTCTTTGAGTTCACGCGTGCGGTTTCCCGAGCGTGAAACGGCAATATCGTCGACAACGACGACGGCGCCGATCGGCACCTCGCCGCGTTCTCCGGCGGCATGCGCTTCTTCGAGCGCCATCTCCATGAAACGATTTGTCTTCACGATCGCAAGAATTTCCACTTAACCGCAGATGCGTGACCTGATAGACAGGCCCAAAAGGCAGGCAAACAACAAATGACACCCAAAGACAAGCCAAAACGCCCGGGCGCAAAGCCCCTTTCACGGGATATCAGGTCGAAAGCCGGCCCGAAGGCGGACGGCGAGAAGCCGGCAAAGCCTGCGGCCGCCCGCGCAATCGCCGCCGAGACCGATAGCGACGCCAAAGCCGAACGCATTTCCAAGGTGATGGCGCGCGCCGGCGTCGCCTCCCGCCGCGACATCGAACGCATGATCATGGAAGGCCGTGTGACGCTGAACGGCAGGGTTCTCGAATCCCCCGTCGTCAACGTCACGCTCGCCGACCGCATCGAAGTCGACGGCGTGCCGATCCGCGGCATCGAACGCACCAGGCTGTGGCTTTATCATAAGCCCACCGGGCTGGTGACCACCAATGCCGATCCGGAAGGCCGGCCGACTGTCTTCGACAACCTGCCGGAAGAACTGCCGCGCGTCATGTCGATCGGCCGCCTCGACATCAACACCGAAGGCCTGCTGCTCTTGACCAACGACGGCGGTCTCGCCCGGGCGCTCGAGCTGCCGGCGACCGGCTGGCTGCGGCGTTACCGGGTCCGCGCCCATGGCGAGATCGATCAGGACGCGCTCGACAAGCTGAAGGACGGCATCGCCGTCGACGGTGTGCT
Source organism: Rhizobium leguminosarum (assembly GCF_001652265.1). Classification (GTDB taxonomy): domain Bacteria; phylum Pseudomonadota; class Alphaproteobacteria; order Rhizobiales; family Rhizobiaceae; genus Rhizobium; species Rhizobium leguminosarum_D. Next base: position 3,023 of record NZ_LWBS01000413.1, on the reverse strand, counting down.
CTACGGCTCGATCGAGGCGACGCTCGACCGCACGCAAGGCTCGAACGTCTGGATCACCATGGGTCTTCGCGAAGGCAAGAACCGCGAAATCAAGAACGTGCTCGGCGCGCTCGGCCTCGACGTCAATCGTCTGATCCGCATTTCCTATGGCCCGTTCCAGCTCGGCGACCTGCCGGAAGGCCATGTCATCGAAGTGCGCGGCCGCACGCTCCGCGACCAACTCGGCCCGCGCCTCATCGAGGAAGCCAAGGCGAATTTCGACGCGCCGATCTACAATGCGGCGGCGGTCGCTGCCGAGGAAGAGGCGGAGCCCACAGCACCGGAAAAGCGCGAACGGCCGCGCCGCGACGAGGACAAGCGCGAACGGGCGCTGAGCCGCCTCGATACCAAGCGCGACGACCGCCACGGCGGCGCGCGCAGAGACGACGATCGCCGTGACGGCGGCCGCAGGGACGACGAGAAGCCGAAGCGTCCCCAGCCGCTCGGCCAGCGCCGCAGCGCCAATGTCTGGATGGCGCCCGGCGCCCGGCCGCTCGGCGAAAAGGCAGCGGCGAAAGCCGCCAAGAATGCGCAGACCGCGCGCAAACGAGGCGAGCAGGCGCCGGCAAAAGGCACTGGTTTCGATCGCATCGAAGATCGCCCGCGCACCCAGGTGAACCGCGTGCGCGAAGAGGATGGCGAATGGATCCGCTCGAGCGAAGAGCCCCGCCGCAAGGATGAGGGCGAGGGCTTCGGCCGCAAGCGCGGCTTTGGTGATCGCCCCGCCCGCGAAGACCGCGGTTCTGGCGACCGCCCGGCGCGCGGCGAACGGCCGTTCGGTGATCGTCCCTCGCGTGGGGATAGGCCCTTCGGCGACAAGCCGCGCGGTGATCGCAAGCCACGTGCGGACAGTGACGAGCGTCCTCGGGCCGCGAGAAGCTCCGCCGGTGAGGGCCGTTCGGAGCGTCCGCGCGGCGACCGCCCCTTCGGCGATCGTCCCTCGCGTGGAGATCGTCCCTTTGGCGACAAGCCGCGCGGTGATCGCAAGCCACGTGCGGACGGTGACGAGCGTCCTCGGGCCGCGAGAAGCTCCGCCGGTGAGGGCCGTTCGGAGCGTCCGCGCGGGGATCGGCCGTTCGGCGATCGTCCGTCGCGTGGAGACCGGCCCTTCGGCGACAAGCCGCGTGGTGATCGCAGGCCGCGCGAGGACGGTGACGAACGTCCGCGGGCAGCCAGAAGTTTTGCCGGTGAGGGCCGCTCCGAGCGTCCGCGCGGCGAAAGGTCGTTCGGCGACAAGCCTGCGGGTGACAAGCCCCGCGGGAAGAGCTTCGCGGGCAAGCCCGGCGGGCCTAAGAATTTTTCCGGCAAGCCGAAAGGCGCCAAGCCAGGCGGTGACAGGCCGGGCGGCGACAGGCCTGCGGGCGGGCCGTCCAGAGGTGGTGCTAAAGGAAGAGGAATGACGCGCGGTGCGGATCGTCGGCGGTGAGTTTCGCGGACGGCCTCTCGCCGTGCCAAAATCCAACGAGATCCGGCCGACTGCCGACCGGACGCGCGAGAGCCTGTTCAATATATTGAGCCATGCCTATCCGGAATGCGTCGATGGCACCCGGATTCTCGACCTTTTTGCCGGCACCGGCGCCGTCGGGCTCGAAGCCGTTTCACGCGGCTGTCGCCATGCGCTCTTCGTCGAAAACAGCGTCGAGGGCAGGGCGCTGCTCTGGGAGAACATCGATGCGCTCGGCCTGCACGGCCGCACGCGCATCCTGCGCCGGGATGCGACCGATCTCGGCAGCGTCGGCAATCTCGAATCCTTCGACGTGCTCTTTGCCGACCCGCCCTATGGCAAGGGTCTCGGCGAAAAGGCGATGGCGGCGGCGGCCGAAGGCGGCTGGCTGCGGCCAGGCGCCATTGCGGTGCTCGAAGAACGCGCCGATGTTGTCGTTTCCGTCCATCCTTCCTATGTTTTCCTCGAAAGCCGCATCTTTGGCGATACGAGGGTGCATTTCTTCCGATATCAGCCGCAATAAGCGGGGGCGGGCGTGCAGCAGGCAGAGATCATCAGCCCGAAATTGCCTGCGATCAGCGATGTGCCGACGGTCGCGATCGCTTTTGGCGGCGGCGGCGCGCGTGGGCTTTCCCATATCCATGTCATCGAGACGCTCGACGAACTCGGTATCCGCCCGGTGGCGGTATCAGGCTCGTCGATCGGCGCGATCATGGCGGCCGGCATGGCGGCCGGCATGTCGGGCGCCGAAATCCGCGAACATGCGCTGACGACCGTCGGCAACAAGACGGCGGTCGTCGCTCGCATCTGGGGCCTGAGGCCGGCGACGGTGCGCGATGCGGTGGCCAAGGGTATCCGCATCGGCCAGTTCAATCTGGAGCGGATCCTGAAAGCCTTCCTGCCGTCCGAGCTGCCGGCCCGCTTCGAGGATCTGCTGGTCCCGATGAAGGTCATCACCACGGATTATTACGGGCAGTGCGAAGTCATCATCGAGCAGGGTGAGCTGTTTCCCGCACTCGCAGCCTCTTCCGCCATCCCCGCCGTCTTCATGCCGGTGCGCCTGCGCGACCGCGTGATGATCGACGGGGGCATCAGCAATCCGGTGCCCTATGAATGCCTGATGGATCTTGCCGACATCGTCGTCGGCATCGATGTCGTCGGCGCGCCGGAAGGTGACGGCACCCATATTCCGAACCGCATGGAGAGCATCTTCGGTTCCGGCCAGCTGATGATGCAGACGGCGATCTCGCTGAAGCTGAAGCTTCGCCCTCCGCATATCTTCCTGCGCCCGACGGTCGGCCGCACCGGCGTCATGGATTTCCTCAAAGCCCGCGAAGTCCTCGCCATGTCCGTCGGCGTCAAGGACGACCTGAAATTCGCGCTCGACCGCGAGATCGAAGCGCGGCTGAAGCGCTAGCCCGCATCTCTCAGTGCGCCCCGACGGCGCGTAACACCAGTGGAGGAAGGTTCCACCCAGATAATTGTCGATAGGTCTGGTAGCTGACGAGCGGCTTGGCAGGGTAACCGGCCGGGCCGAAGC